>CAVQDO010000001.1:0-92507 GCA_963711255.1 uncultured Gammaproteobacteria bacterium
CGTCATGAATCGCCGGTGGTATCGCCTTTACTCGCTGGCACACTTGCGTTTATGGTTTTCAAAAGTATCCAGACGCTGATTTTAAATAAGGAAAACCCTGTAGCAAGCGCCATTAAATACGGTCCTATTTACCTGTTCATGGTAGGTTTTCTTATTGCATTAGTGACCATTAAAAAAGGCCTGAAACATGTTGGCCTGGATATCGATGCTGACCAGGCATTGTTGTATGCGGTCGGATTAGGTGTGCTAGTCGCTTTACTCGGTTCCTATTTAATAAGACAGGTAAAAACCGACCCGAAAGCAAATAAAAACTTTCATTACGCAAATGTAGAGCGCATCTTTGCCATCTTGATGATTTTTACTGCCTCAGCAATGGCTTTTGCGCACGGTTCCAATGATGTGGCAAACGCAGTCGGCCCGATGGCGGCGGTAATCAGTACCGCACAGACAGGACTGGTTGCATCAGAATCTGTTTTACCGGGTTGGGTGCTGCTGGTTGGCGGTATCGGTATTGTTATCGGCCTGGCGACTTTTGGTTATAAAGTGATTGCCACGGTGGGTAAAAGTATCACCGAGCTGACTCCGAGCCGCGGTTTTGCAGCAGAAATTGCTGCCGCAGGTACGGTCGTGCTGGCTTCATTTACCGGTATCCCGATTTCTACCACGCATACCCTGGTTGGTGCGGTGCTCGGTGTGGGTTTTGCCCGTGGTATTGGCGCAATAGATCTGCGCGTCGTGCGCAATATTTTCATGTCATGGGTAGTAACTTTACCCGCGGGTGGTTTACTGGCGATTCTGTTCTTCTTTACCCTCAAGGGTATTTTTAGTTAAATAAAAGTGATCTCGCCTGGTGATCCCGTCTGACTTTGATTTTTGAGGTCAGGCGGCGCATTGTATCGCCGCTGATTTTTCCTGATGCCATGTGCTTAAAGGGATTCAATTTGTGCACATATCTTCAGTTGCATCCACACGGCAATAACGTACCATGTACATACGTTTAATTGTCGACACATTTAAGTCCGATGTCTTCTATTCCAGCTAGTACTTTTATCAGAAGTCCCTGTCATCTCTGCATAGCATTGTAGAAAATTTCTGGCAAGACTGGTGTGAATCGTGTGCAGCAAAGTCAATGGATATATCCATTGATCTGCCATTGGCCATGCTGGGTAGAACCATGGCCTGCAGTGATTTTGTCGCGCGCAACTGTATTCGCTATCCGCCGATGTTTCTCGCCTTACTGGCTGAAGGCTTTGAAAATTCACGAACTGCCGAGGATTATCGCCAGCTGGTCGGGCAGGCGGTCTCCGCCGCTAAAGATGAAGCAAGCCTGATGACAGCCTTGCGCGAACTCCGTCAGCAGGAGATGGTGCGTATTGCCTGGCGCGATCTGAATCAGCTGGCTTCAGTAGCAATCGTACTTCAGGAACTAACCGATTTTGCAGTGGCCGTGGTATCGATTACCTTGCAGGCACTGGAAAAACAGCAGGCCGACATTTATGGTATGCCTCTCGATGCCGAGGGTAATGAACAAAGCCTGCTGGTATTAGCCATGGGTAAAATGGGCGGTGGTGAGCTGAACTTTTCTTCGGATATTGATCTTATATTCAGTTTTGCAGAAGACGGCGAAACGCCCGGGCCGCGTAAAAAATCTCATTACGAATTTTACCTGGCGGTTATCCGTAAACTGGTGAAAGTGCTCGATGAAGCGACGCTTGATGGTTTTGTATACCGGGTGGATACTCGTTTACGGCCTTTTGGTCAGAGCGGTCCGATGGCAATGAGTTTTTCTGGACTGGAGCAGTATTACCAGTTGCATGGCCGTGACTGGGAGCGTTACGCCATGATCAAGGCCAGCGTGATTAGCGGACGGGAAGCGGATAAAAAATACCTGCAGTCGATGTTGACGCCCTTTGTATATCGCCGTTATCTTGATTTCAGCATGATTGACGAGATTCGTGAAATGAAGCTAATGATCAATACGCAGATGAAGCGTAAAGGCATGGAAAATAATATCAAGCTTGGCCAGGGTGGTATTCGCGAAATAGAGTTTATCGGCCAGACACTGCAGCTGATTCGAGCCGGGCGGGATCCTGAGCTGCGCGAGCGCAGTATTATCAAAGTGCTGAAGCTGCTGGCAGAGAAAAACCAGCTTTCCGTTAGCGATGTAAAACAGTTGATCGCGGCATACTGGTTTCTGCGTAAGCTGGAAAACCGCCTGCAGATGCTTGGTGATAAACAGACGCATACGCTGCCCGATGACGAGGAATCAAAACAGCGCATTTGCCTGTCCATGGGAATGAAGGGCTGGGATGAACTGCTGGCAGTGCTGGCGGAGCATCAGAAGGCAGTTGATACGGTATTTCAGAACCTGATTTCCGCTGAAGCTGAAGACGGCGAAACAACGGCGTCGGTATTTGCGCTTTACTGGTCAGGCGCAGGCCGGCATCTTGAAAAACAGGGTGAGGTCAGTCGCGGTGTTCAGCACTATTTGAGTACGCTGGGTTATACGCAGCCCGAGCTGGCTATGCAGGCCCTGGCTGAATTGCATGCCAGTTCGACTATGCGGCATCTTAGCGGTGATAGTGTGCGACTGATGGCGAAGTTGCTGGAGTCGCTGCTTGAAAAAATAGCGGCATTTCCAGCGCAACTTGAGCTTCTGGATCGTGTCGGAAAAATATTAAAGGCGCTGGCCGGGCGCAAGGTTTATATCAGCTTGCTCAACGAGTTTCCGGCAATACAGTTGCAGGTGCTGACGTTGTGTTCGACCAGCGAATGGTTTACCGAGCGCCTGAGGCGTTACCCGATTTTACTGGATAGTCTGCTGGGTGATGCTGAATCCTTCCGTCACACATATGATACTCGCCACCTGCTGGAAGTGGAATTAAAGCGCATAGAAAGTGAGGCTGGCGAAACAGACCTTGAGTTGCTGATGGAGCGTATGCGCCAGTTTAAACGGCAGACCGTTTTTACCATTGCCATGCTCGATGTGTTCTATGATGAGCCGGTTGAGTCAGTTTCCGATCATCTGACCCATCTTGCCAATGTGCTGCTGGAAAAAATTCTGGATTATTCATGGCAGGCAATGGTAGCCAGGTACGGTGAGCCGCGTTATGAGCTGGATGGCCAAATAAAGACCGCGCATATGGCAGTTGTTGGCTATGGCAAGCTGGGCGGCAATGAGCTGGGTTATGGCTCCGATCTGGATATTATTTTTATCCATGATAGCCAGGGAAAAAGGCAACTGACGGCGGGTGAAAAATCCATCGAAAATCAGCATTTTTTCGCCCGGGTGGCGCAACGGGTTATTCATTTTCTCAATACCCGGACTTATTCCGGCATATTATATGAGGCCGATACACGATTACGTCCGGATGGCCAGGCCGGGCTGATGGTCAGCAGTATTGCAGCATTTGAACAGTATCAGCGTGAAAAAGCCTGGACCTGGGAGCATCAGGCCCTTATTCGAGCTCGATTTGTCACAGGAAATGTACTGTTAGAGCAGGAATTTGATAGAATCCGCAGTTCGATTCTGCAACAACAGCGCGATGCGCCTGAACTGGCCAGCGAAGTTGTAGTGATGCGCGAAAAAATGCGCAAACACCTGGCGGGTAAATCAGCTGAATTTGACATTAAGCAGGATGCCGGTGGCCTGGTGGATATCGAGTTTATGACCCAGGCAGGGGTGTTGATTTATGCGCGTCAACACGAGGCATGTCTGCGGCATACTGCAACCCTGGCGTTGATTAATGAGTTAGCCCGGATAGGCTGGTACAGCGAGCATGAAGCGGAAAAGGTTGCGGATGCGTATCGCTATTTTCGTAAACTGAAAAACTGGCAGAATTTACGCTGTGAAGCTGATGACAGCCAGGTGGCGCAGCATAGAGAAAATGTGAAGGCTGTCTGGCAGCGATTGATGCCGGAAGTTGTTGAGAAAGATTAATATTACCGCAGAGACGCAGAGAAAACGATATGTTTTTTGTGCAGTCGGCGCAGTAGATCAGTAACACTCTGAGCCTCTGCGTCTCTGCGGTTAAAATGTTTTTATTTATATTGTATTAGAGAATTTTGTGGGAGAAGTTTATGCAAACCATGGCCGATAGAGATGGCGTTATCTGGTTTGACGGAAAAATGGTTGACTGGCGCGATGCCAAGATTCACGTTTTAACGCATACATTACATTATGGCATGGGCGTATTTGAAGGCTTGCGTGCCTATAAAGCCGAGCAGGGTACAGCAATTTTTCGTTTACAGGCGCATACCGACCGCCTGTTTGAATCAGCTGCGATTATGAATATGGATATGCCCTTTGATAAGGAAACACTGAATGCAGCACAACTTGCCGCTGTCGCAGAAAATAACCTGGAGTCTGCCTATATCCGGCCAATGTGTTTTTATGGTTCCGAGGGTATGGGACTGCGTGCGGATAACCTTAAAGTGCATGTTATGGTTGCTGCCTGGGAATGGGGCGCCTACCTGGGGCAGGAAAGTCTGGATAATGGTATTCGTATACGTAAATCGACTTTTATAAAAAATGATTCGCATCCGAGCATGTACCTGGCAAAAGCCAACGGCAATTATATCAACTCGATGCTGGCTCTGGATGAAGCCATGAGCAAGGGTTATGATGAAGCCCTGTTACTGGATAGTAAAGGCAATGTCGCTGAAGGCAGCGGTGAAAACATCTTTATGATTAACGATGGAGTTATATCAACGCCTACACTTGTTGCATCGCTTAACGGTATTACACGTAACACTATCATGACGCTGGCGAAAGAACAGGGTTATGAAGTTGTCGAGACAACAATAAAGATTGAAGAGTTATACGAAGCCGACGAAGTGTTTTTTACCGGTTCCGCAGCGGAGGTAACACCGATTCGTGAAATTGATGACAATACGATTGGCAACGGTTCACGCGGGCCAATAACAGAAAAGTTACAGACCATGTATTTTGATCTGGTACACGGCCGTCTGGATATACACCAGGACTGGTTAACGCTAGTCAAATAAATATCTATTGCGATACAGTTCGTGAATGTTGTACGCGGACTTAAATAACAGGAATGAAATATGCCTAATCCAAATACTGCTACACAGCAAGATCTCGATACGCCTAACGATACAATGTTATACGAAGTGTCACGCGATATACTGCCGATACATTGTCCGATGCCGGGGTCCAGTTTATGGAATTCGCATCCACGCGTATACATTCCTGTTGAAGAAACGGGTTCCGCAAAATGTCCGTATTGTGGCTGCGTGTACCGACTGGTTGACTGATACGCTGCCAGTATTTTCACCGCTTAATCATTATATGTAACGAGTACCTGTCCTTATGACTATGCATCTTCCTTCATTTGAAAGCGCTAAAGTATTAGTGGTTGGCGACCTGATGCTGGACCGCTACTGGCATGGTGGTACTTCAAGAATTTCACCGGAAGCGCCGGTACCGGTAGTGCACGTAAATCAGAATGAAGAGCGTGCCGGCGGCGCCTGTAACGTTGCCCTGAATATTGCGACACTGGGAGCACAATGTACGGTGATGGGTTTATGTGGTGATGATGAAGCCGCCCGTACCCTGGAAAATATTTTGACGGCTGTTGGCGTTAATCCGCAGTTTGTGCGCATGCCTGATAGTGCGACAGTAACCAAATTGCGGGTGATGAGCCGATCGCAGCAATTAATGCGTCTTGATTTCGAAGATGGTTTTATCGGGCAGGATTTATCTGTGCTGGAAAAAGTATTTGAAGAACAGATTGAAAATCATAATATCGTCGTCTGTTCTGATTATGGCAAGGGCAGTCTGCGCGGTGTAAAACAGATCATTGAAATATGTAATAAAAAGAATGTACCGGTTCTGGTTGATCCAAAAGGCAGTGATTTTGAGAAATACAGCGGCGCCAGTTTGATTACGCCTAATCTTTCCGAGTTTGAAGAAGTAGTCGGCCACTGTGAAACCGAGGATGAACTGGTTGAAAAGGCCAACGCGCTTTCCGAAAAATATAATATAGAAGCTTTGCTGGTAACACGCAGTGAACACGGCATGAGTTTAATGCAGCAGGGCTACGACCCGGTGCACATGCCGACGCAGGCGAGAGAAGTGTTTGATGTCACCGGTGCCGGTGACACCGTGATATCAACATTGGCTGCATCATTAGGTGCGGGCGTATCACTGGAACGTGCTATGGCGCTGTCCAACCTTGCGGCTGGCGTGGTTGTCGGCAAGTCTGGTACTGCTAGCGTCAGTCTGCTTGAGCTGGAGCATGCCATTGAACAGAACTCATCAACTACTGAGCACGGTATTTTAGAAGAAGCACATCTTTATTCTGTGCTTGACCGTTGCCGAGCTCGCGGCGAAACCATTGTTATGACTAATGGCTGTTTTGATATTTTGCATGCCGGACATGTTACCTACCTTGAAGAAGCGAGTGCACTAGGCGATCGACTTTTAGTCGCGGTTAATATTGATGAAACCGTACGCCGCCTGAAAGGTGAAGACCGTCCTGTGAATAAAGTCGAGCACCGCATGCGCATGCTCGCCGCCTTGCGTTGTGTCGACTGGGTTGTTGCCTTCAGTGAAGATGAACCAACGCGACTGATCTGTGAAGTGTCACCGGATATATTAGTTAAGGGTGGTGATAACGATGTTGATAAAATTCCAGGCGGTGACTGTGTTCGTGAAGCCGGTGGCAAGGTAATGGTGCTGGTTTATGTTGATGGTGTCTCAACAACAAAAATTATTGATTCAATCAAAGATAAAGCCTGAGTAACTGATACGGTAACTGCTGATGACTAACGAAGACGGTGATCATCCTGATGCTACTATGGACGTTAACGCGGACATAGTGATCGTTGGTGGTGGTATAGCCGGTTTGTGGGCGCTGGCTCGTATGCAGCAGGCAGGTTATAAAACGGTTTTACTGGAAGCGGAAGCATTGGGTGCCGGTCAGACGCGTTATGCACAGGGCATCATTCATGGCGGAACCAAGTATGCCTTAACCGGTAAACTGACTGCATCGTCAGAAGCGGTGGCTGATATGCCGGCAAGATGGCGCGCCTGTTATGAGGCAAACGGTGAGCTTGATCTTTCCCGGGCAGCATTACTCTCAGATGCTCACTATCTCTGGTCTACTACCAGCCTGACTTCCCGTATTTCCGGTTTTTTTGCCAGTAAGGTTATGCGCGCCCGTTCAACCGCAATGGAAAGTGCCGGTGACAAAAAAAATCTGCCAGCGCTTTTTCAGCATAAAAATTTTAAAGGACAATTCTACCGCCTCGATGAACCGGTGTTTGATACCTTAAGTGTCATTCGCGCACTGGCTGAACCACGCAAGCGATCAATTCTCATGATTGATGAAAACTCGTTAAAACAGCAGGACGATGTTTTACATGTGTCTTCTAAAGAGGGGCAGTCTTACCGCTTACATTACAAAAAAATTATATTTCTGGCCGGGCAGGGTAATGAAGCTTTGTTGTCCTGTTTTGGTCTTGAAAAGCCCGAAATGCAATTGCGACCATTAAAGATGGTAGTGATGCGTGGTCTTCCGTTAGACCGGGTTTATGCACACTGTCTCGGTGCATCGGTTAATCCAAGAATCACCATCACCTCTCATTATGATGCTGATGGCAACATTGTCTGGTATATGGGCGGCCAGCTGGCAGAAGAAGGTGTCACTAAAACAGAAGCCGAATTGATCGAGTCGGCCAAAAAAGAACTGAATGAACTGATTCCATGGCTTGCAATAGAGAATGCTGAATGGGGTGTACTGGAAATTAATCGTGCCGAGATAAACCTGGCCGGCAAAGGTGGTGAGGGCAAGAAACGGCCAGATAGTTTCTCTATTGCGAGTGATGGCCGCTTAATGACAGCATGGCCAACTAAAATGGCGTTAGCGCCAGCACTAGCTGATGCTTTGCTGGATATTATTAAACAGGAAAATATTCCCGCTGATTTGGATTCAGCCTTACCTGCATGGCCGGAGCCGGAGTATGCCGAGTTTCCATGGGATGAAGATTCCTGCTGGATTAAGCAATGATGCGCATGGCTATTTTGAGAAAAGCTTCATGATAAAACGCGCGCTGGGCTCAACGGGTATTGATGTAAGTGTACTGGGTTTAGGTACAGTGAAGATTGGCCGTAATCAGCAGGTTAAATACCCGAAAGATTTTGAGCTGCCCGATGATAAAACAGTCATTGAGCTGTTTGAGCTGGCGCAGTCCTTAGGTATTAATTTTATCGATACTGCACCTGCCTATGGCAGTAGTGAGCAGCGTCTTGGCGAGTTATTACCCAACAGAAATGACTGGGTTATTGTAACCAAGGTGGGAGAGATATTTGAAAATGGACAGTCATCTTTTGATTTTTCATTTGATTACACTGTTCACAGTGTCGAGCAAAGTTTAAAAAAACTAAAACGCGACGTTGTTGATGTGGTGCTGGTTCACTCAGATGGTAATGATATGGATATTATAAATAATGAGCCGGTATTCGATGCCCTGTCATCATTGAAAGCCAGAGGCCTGATTAAGGCCTATGGCATGTCGAGTAAGACCGTTGAAGGCGGATGCTGGGTGGTGGAGAACACCGATGTTGTGATGGCAACCGCCAACCTGGATTATGATGACGAGCGCCCGGTACTGGAACTGGCTGATAAATTAAATAAAGGCGTAATAATAAAAAAAGGTCTGCAAAGCGGACATGCAGATACTGCATCCGGCGGTGACGGTGTCCGTAGCTCATTTAGGCATATTCTTAGGTCTGCCCGGTGTTAGCAGCATGATTGTTGGTACGATAAATAACCAGCATTTAAAAGATAATGTTGCTACTGGTGAATTCATTTTCAGATTCTGCCGCGATAAACAATAACTAGATTGCAATGACTAAACAGCCGCGTCATTATTTAATTGTTGGTCCGTCCTGGATTGGCGATATGGTGATGGCACAATCACTGTTCATTACCTTAAAGCAGCAATATCCTGATTGTTTGATTGATGTGATCGCACCGCAGTGGTCGCTTCCTGTGTTGAAGCGCATGCCGGAAGTGAATGAGGGTATTTCAGCAGATGTTACGCATGGTGAGTTCTCTTTATTTAAACGCAGAAGGCTTGGTCTAAGTCTGAAAGACAGGCGTTATACGCATGCAATTATTATTCCTCGCTCATGGAAGTCTGCACTGGTGCCGTATTTTGCCTCAGTGCCAGTGCGGACAGGATATGCAGGTGAAATGCGTTATGGATTACTCAATGACATTCGGCCGTTAAACAAAAATATTTTAAAACAAACAGTACAGAGATACGTGGCGCATGCCGGTGATAAAAACTATATGGCTGCACCGAAAGTACCGAACCCGGCACTAAGCGTTGACGCTGACAAGCAGACTGAACTGTTAGAACGTTTTGCTCTGGAGCTTGAAAGGCCGGTAGTGTGCATGATGCCAGGCGCTGAATACGGGCCAGCAAAGCAGTGGCCGGTAGCGTATTATGCAAAGCTCGCAACCATGCTGGTAGAGTCAGGTAGACAGGTCTGGATAATTGGCTCGGATAAAGACTTCGCTGCTGGCGAGGAAATCTCTGCAGGCAGCAGCAGTATCATTAATCTGTGTGGAAAAACGCAACTTGTTGATACCATCGATCTGATTGCCTGCGCGCAGTCAGTAGTCAGTAATGACTCCGGGTTGATGCATGTTGCTGCTGCGGTTAACGTGGAAGTGAACGTGATATACGGTTCATCAACACCAGAGTATACGCCGCCATTGATCGAAGACAGCAAAAAGAATATCTTTTATCTTGGACTGGATTGCAGTCCGTGTTTTAAACGTGTTTGTCCACTGGGGCATACCAATTGTCTAAATGACATAAACTATAATGAAGTATTTGAAAGAATTTCAAAATAAATTAAAAAATGAACCTTTTGTTCTTGGCCTGGGTTTGTGTATTTTTATGCTCGCCGTTATGGGTACGTCAGTACGCCATGTTTCAAGTACTGTATTTGCTCTCCTGTTTTTATTAAGTCTGACCGCTATTAAAGACTGGTTTGATTTATATGCAAAACTGTCGCGACTTGAAAAACTGTTTCTCTCTGCATTGGTTATTTATACCATTTCTGGTGCTTTATCTTTTTATAATGTTATAGATGTTGATGAGTATATTAAGTTGTTTGAAAGATATTTCAGGTATTTACTGGTCGTGCCTATTTATATATTGATTATTAAATACAATAGATCATTGCTGAATTATCTGCTGACAGGTGCAGTAATTTCAGGTCCTTTCCTCGCGGCTATAGCTGTGCAGCATTATTATGTAAATCCGAATGTGCCAGCACAGGGCTATTATCACCACATTATATTTGGCCAGCTTGCAATGCTTAACGTTGGCATTATGCTAAGCATGCTGCTGTCAAAAACATTTAGCCGTAAACTGCAATATTTAATAGTCTTTTCAATATTCTGCGGGCTGATAACTGCAGCCTTGTCCCAGGCAAGAGGTGTCTGGCTGGTGTTTCCGATTTATTTAACGATTGCGGCTTATTACCTGTTAAAAGAACGGCGCTTGAGTGCCAATAAAATAATAGTATTCCTGGTGCTGATTATTTTAATGACAGCGTTTACACCAATAGGCAGCTTAATCAAGCAAAGGAGTGATACCGCTGTAACAGAAGTAATGCGGTTCTATCAAGAGCAGCAATATGTATCCTCCCTGGGAACCAGGCTGGCAATGTGGGAAATAGCTGTTGATGTATGGGCTAAAACACCTGCTTTAGGTACAGGCCCCGGTGATTTTGATAACGAAATAATGAACTTGCAGGAACAGGGGCAGTATGAGGGGATGCCTGTTCATAACAGTGTGCATAACATATATTTGCAGGCTCTGGTCGGTTCAGGGTTAGTGGGGCTGTTATCGCTGCTTTTTGTATTCCTTGTTATGCCGTTAAAGATATTTTTTGATGAGAACTGTTATAACAAGCAGGGCAGGCTGGCTGGTTTTATTACGGTGATATCATTTGCTGCGTTTGGTATCTCTGAGTCCTGGACGTTGCGCCTTTCTATTACATCTGTTTTCCTTGTCTATATCACCGTAATCGTTTCTCATGTACAAATAATGTGCAGGAACAGGCATTATAAATAAGCGCTCTTTTTTTGTTATTTATTTTTAAAGAGTTTTTTCCTGCCGATGCTAAACCTTTTTTTTGTAGCCTTCAGGGTAATGAGGATATTCATCATAAACAGGTTTATTTTGTCGGCAAGGGAGATATTTAACGTGTCCTTGAGTACAAATACTGAATCACTTTTATCCTTGTACCACAAGATGTAGTTGTTGTTGTGCATCCAGTCTAATAACTCATTTTGATACGGGTTAACGTAGATGCCGCCATGCGTTTCAATTGATATTACCGTAGGTCTGCTTCTCATGTTTTTGATGACGAACCACTCGCTGCCTTCGGTATCGACTGAGATAAGGTCGATTGTGCCGTCATCAATTTCTGTAAATAATACGGCAGTGGCGGTGAATTTATCTGTGGCTTGAAGGTCTGCACTGTCATTCACTATGGCGGGACTGCTGGGGAGCAGGCTGACAAAAGTAGAGCTTTCTCTTTTATATAATTCTACTGTCCCATTAAAGTCACATAATGCAACTTCATGCAAACTAACGTTAGTGTTATCAGTAAAGGCGGTTTTTATTAATTTTATCGACTCTGGGTCAGGTTCTACCAAAGTGGTTCTGATGCCGTCTTTAATGTAAAGGTAGACGTTTGATGTTTCAGGATGCCAGACACCGACTTCTGCAACATGTCGCGGTTTAAAATTTTTATCTATAACTTTTTTATATAGAAGTTCGTTATGCTTGTTTGTCATAATATATCCTGATTAATATTTGGCTTGCGATTATTCATCGATATGCTCTAATCCGGTTTTACAGCGGTAGCTGTCAGACAGCCTGGTGTCGTTAAATAGAGCAATATTTTTTTCAGATATCCCGTAGCTGCGTTTATGGTACAGGTGGTACTGGATGGCGCTAAACTTGATCTTCTTTATTTTCACACCGGACTTTACTAATCTCCAGTCAATGTCACTGTCTTCTCCAGTACCAGCCGCAAGATAATCTTCGTTAAATCCATTAACCTTGATTAAATCTCTTTTGCTGCAGGAGAAATTGCATCCTAGAAGTCGTGTCTCATTATCCTGGGTTATGCGCTGTAGAGTTGTGCTATATATCCCGCTCTCAATATTTTTAGCTTTATCCAGAACCAGTGGCAGCATGTTCAGGAAATAGAGAATACGATTAGTAAGTCTATGGAATCGATAAGTTTTCGAACGTAATTTATTAGAATATTTTTTTCCTAATTCAAGTCTTCTGCCGGAGCATGCCAGGCCATCGCCGGCATAAGCCTGATGGGCGGCAATAAAATGAGGATGTGGTACACAGTCTCCATCGATAAATATCAGGTGGTTTGTGTTTGCGTTTTTTATAGCTCGGTTTAAAGCAATGTTTTTTCTGAATCCAGAGTCGGTTTGTGTCAGGTGCTGTAAGCAATCGAAAGAATTACTGTAATCGTTTACGCAGCGTTTTATGTCGTTGCAAGCACCATCTTCAGAAATAATGATTTCAAACGGGAAGCTTTTTACATTATTGATTTTCTGGCATAGCAAATTATCCAGTATAAGTCTGAGTGCTACTTGATCAGTATAAACAGATATTATTACGGTTGATTTAAGATTATTATTTATATTTTTCATGAAGTATTATTACGCCAGGTGTTTGGTAATAATCATCTCTGCAGATTTTTTTATATTGATTTGTTTCATATCGTTTTCTCCAGTGTATTTATCTGGGGAAAAAGCTGACCTTCTGTCGTTTGAATTTAGTGTTTGCCAGCGTAGGGAGGTCGCTGACTTTCTTGCCGGATAAAATGCGGCAGTCGGTATGTTTAGTGCGCCTGCAATATGCAACGGGCCGGTTGATCCGCTGATGAAAAGGTCTGCACAACTAATAAGTTTACAAAAGTCAATTATCCCAGTCGTTGAATTATGAACGTGATGTTTCACGTTCTTCAATTTTAAAGATAGTTGTTTGGCAATAGCAGTTTCACCGGGCCCTGAGGTAATAATAAAGTAGCTTTCGGTTGCGTCTGATATTTGCTGAATAACATCGGCGTACTGGTCGGTAGACAGGTTGATAGCTGATCCACCTGTGCCTGGATGAATAAATATTAGTTTTCGGGTATTAGATATTCGATGTTTATCCAGCAGCTTGTTTTTTACTTTTTCTATCTCTGAAGCATCAAACTTCATGTAAGGTTGTTCCGGTGGATCGACAGGTTTGTCGTTATTGAGCTCAATACAGTATCTAACAAGATCAATATTGTACTGGTATTCTGGTTTGACAGACAGTGAGCGTTTTTGTTTAAGTCGTCTGTTTAAAAACAGCTGAGCCAGTTTCGTTGCTGGGCCGATACGCTGTTTGACGCAAGCAAGGAATAGCGCTATTGATGTTCTTGCCTCTGAAAATAATGAAATTGAGCAGTCGTAATTGTTCGCTTTAATTATTTTATACAGGGTATAAATATCTTTAATGAATGAAGAGTTTTTGTTGTCGATCAATACTTTATCTATCCATTCGCAAGCACTGGCAAGGTCGGCGGTATACGCCGGGACTAGTGCAGTTACTTCAGCTTCGGGGTATTGAGTTTTTAAAAGCTTGAACGAAGGCCAGGCAAGCATAAAGTCGCCAATCTTGTCATTTCGTATTACCAGAATTTTCTTTTTTTGATTCATGTTTAATTAACGGATAATAGTTTGAAATTATTGATCCAGTAATTTTTTGCATGCCGCAAAAACAGTATTAACATCGATGGCGGATATACCACGTTCAGGCTGCGGCATATTTTCTGAGCGCAGTATAGTGAACCGGTTCGGGTCCATGTACGGGCCGCAGTCTCCAGGGTCCTTCATCGAGAAGAAAGCAACAATCTTTGTATTGAGTGCTGATGCCATATGCATAGGGCCAGAGTCGGGCGTTAATAATACGTTGGCGCGTTGTATCATGGCTTTATAGCGTTCAAACGTAGATTTTGATTCTAAGAGCAGGGCCTTTTTATTGCTATGCTTAATGATTTTTTCACCAAACGAAATTTCATCTGGAAGTAATACCATGATGACTTTTAACTGCTGCTCGGAGTTGCTCGCTCCGGTCAGTCTGCTTATTAATTCCCCGTAGTTTTCTGGTGGCCAGAGCTTTCGTAGTTTGGCCTGCCTTTTCCTGATGCCAAACCGGGAGTAACCGCTGAATGTCGGGTGAATCATCAGGACTTTGTCATCAGTTGTTATACCGTGCTCAAGCAGTTCGCTGTCGACGTGCTGCTGAGCTTCCTTATCAACCGGCAGGAAATTGTATGCATCAACAAGCGGCTTGTTACAGGCTCGGGAAACGAATTCAAGATAGGCTTTTGCACAATGGACAAGTACATTACTTGCTTTGTACTGGTGAAACTCTGTCTTTATATTTACAAAGAGTTTAGCGATACGCGGGCTGGTATCAAAACAAATAATTGAATCGAAATTAGATGCTTTTAGTTTTCTTTTGATATTGTTTTTGTCGATAATGGGAGTAAGCAGGCCACTTCGATTCCAGGTCCATATATCTTTAATCCGTGGGTCAAAGTCTTTTAATAAAGCCTTACCAACCGGGCTGACTAATAATGTGATTTCGGCATCAGGATAATATTGTAACAATGCCAGTAGTGCCGGTGTCATCATTACAGTATCGCCAACACGGCCGACACGTATAGCAAGTATTTTTATGCTCATCTTTGACTCGCTTCTGCCAGGATTGATTCAAGGTTGTGAAAGTGTGTGTCATTATTAAATGCGGTGTCAGCTTTTGTCTTTCCGTTATTAGCGAGTCTTCGTTTTATATCCGGATTATCGTATAGAGTAGATAGTTGCTGGTAAAGGCTGTGTTCATCGCCAGAGTGAAATAACAGGCCCGTGCTTTCATGGTCTATAATTTCAGGCACGCCACCTTTGTTGCTGCCAATAACAGCAATGCCGGATCGCATGGCTTCGGGGAGAACAAGGCCAAAAGTTTCTTCATAACTTGCCAGGCAAATACAGTCGCATATTTGCATCGACTGCTGCGGGTTATCAATGAAGTCGAGAAAGACAATATCATCACTGACATCAAGTTTGGCGGCAAGTTGCTCAAGTATGTTCCGGTAGCCAGCTGTCATTTCATGGCCTGCAATCAGGGCTTTAATTTGTTTGTTATTCTGTTTTGCAATCGATATTGCTTTGATAAGCAGATGTTGTCCTTTGCCATCTTCCAGGCGGCCAACTAATCCTACGATAAAGTCGTCAGCGGTAAAGCCTTTTTCCTGTCTTGATTCGATGATTTCATCTTTACCTAGCTGTTTGTCAGGTTGTTTGACTCCGTAATAAAGTGTCTGAATATTGTCTTTAGCTGCGGGGATAAATTTCTTACACAATTTTTCAAGTTCTTTTGTGATAGTAATCAAACGGTCAACCTGGCGATATTGAAAGTTATGATAGAGATCGTTTTTCATCCGTGTGATCATCATCTGGCGTGTGTATACAATGGCTGGTTTTCTTTTTGAATACAGCTTTGCTAAAGCTGCAAGTGTCAGGTCTTTTCCCCAGTGCATGTGTACAACGTCAATTTCTTCTTTATCAATTATCGTTGCCAGATTTTTTGCACTTAATAGTGGCAGCGGATTAAAAAAACATTTGATGTGAATTCTGTTTATCGATGAGTTTTTATTAAAATAGTGATCAAGCTTGCTGTCTTTCGATAGAACTGCGATGACCTGGTTTGTATTGTTCTGGCTTTTAACCAGGGCTTCGGCTGAGCGATAGACATACAATTCCAGTCCGCCAAGGCCGGGTGACAGGCATAACTCAAGTATATTCATTGTTTCCTGTCCTGTTTATAAAGTATGTATGCTTTACTGTATTTGGTGAATACATGCATATAGGACAAGACAGAGACGGTTAACCCGGCAAAACCATCAAGAAAGCCGCGTTTGAATATATAAAGTTTAATGAAGGTCCAGCTTGCATGCGTAAGCGGGCTTAACACGGTGACTTTTTTATTCTTTTTGACTATCTCACGGGCACCAATTTCAGTGAAGCTGTCGATGGTTTTTATGTGGTCTGAAATAGTGTCGAAAGAGTAATGGTATATATCACCTTCGAGTCGAATTATATTTTCTGTGGCCTTGCCGTTTTTTGTAATGATGTGGTCATGCGGATTGGTGCCACCCCAGTAAGAAGTGTTTTTGTTAAACAGCCTGGTTTTTACGTCTGGATACCAGCAATGGTTTAACCAGCGGTAGACATAAAACGTTTTTCTCGGCATGCAGTAGGCGTCTGCATTATCTAACTGTTCTTTTATCTGCAGTATTGACTGCTGTAATTCATTCGATAATCTTTCGTCGCAATCAAGACTGATTATCCAGTCATAACTGGCTTTTGATACGGCCAGGTTCTTCTGTTCTATGTGACCAAGGAATTTCTGGTGGGTAATTTTATCGGTGTATCTTTCGGCAATTTCCAGGGTTTTATCTGTGCTCAGAGAATCAACAATAACGATTTCATCTGCAACAGCAAGAAGGCTTTTGATGCAGTCTTCTATTTTCTTTTCTTCATTGAATGAAATTATGCAAGCGCTGATTTTTGCCATGTAATTTATGCCGGATAATCCAACAAGTGTTTAATTAATACTCTTGAAATATTCGATGGTTTTTACCAGCCCTTCCTGCAGCGGAATATCCGGTGTCCATCCCAGTTCTTTTTGCGCCAGTGTTATATCCGGGCATCTTACAGTCGGGTCGTCCTGCGGTAGCGGGTGGTAGGTCACTTCTACATTGGCTCCAGTCATGTCTATTACTTTTTCCGCCAGTTCTTTTACAGTGAACTCCCCCGGGTTGCCTGTGTTGACCGGGCCATAAAAATCATCCCGCGACGCCATTAGCCTGACGAAAGCTTCCAGAAGGTTATCGACGTAACAAAAGGAACGCGTCTGTGAGCCGTCACCGTATATTGTTGGCGATTTGCCATTAATTGCCTGTACGATGAAGTTGGATACGACGCGGCCATCTTCGGCATCCATGTAGGGGCCGTAAGTGTTAAAGATGCGTGCGACTTTTATTTTTACACCAAAACGACGCATGTAATCAAAACACAGTGATTCAGCGCAGCGCTTGCCTTCGTCATAGCAGGAGCGGATGCCATGCGTATTGACATTTCCCTGGTAGCTTTCAACCTGCGGGTGTACTTCCGGATCACCGTAGACTTCCGAAGTAGATGCCTGAAGTATTTTTGCATTATTTTTTCTGGCCAGCTCCAGCATGTTGATAATGCCGTAAACATTAGTCTTCGTCGTATGTATCGGGTCAGCCTGGTATTTCGGTGGCGAGCCGGCGCAGGCCAGGTTGTAGATTTCGTCGACTTCGAGATCAATCGGTTCGATGATGTCATGCTCAATGAATTCATATTCGGCATGGTCTAAAAACAATTCGACGTTTTGCTTTAAGCCGGACAAGTAATTATCAAGGCTAATGACGTGATTGCCTTCATCAAGTAATCTTTTAGTCAGGTTGGTGCCCAGAAAGCCGGCGCCACCAGTTATCAATATACGTTTTTTACTCATTCGTTATCACTTGTTGTATTAGTTTTTACGGCCAATGCCAGAATAGGTGAAACCAAAGGTGGTCATCAGTTCAGGGTCGTACTGGTTGCGGCCATCGAAAATCACAGGGGCAGATAATTTTTCTTTAATGTAATTAAAGTCCGGGTTACGAAACTGCTTCCATTCAGTGGCAAGAATAAGTGCGTCAGTATTTTCCAGCGCCTGGTACTGGTCATCCAGTATTGTTACCCGTCCGTCTGCCAGCCATTCGCCGGGTATGTCGATACTTGCTGTTTCTTTGGCAACAGGATCATAAGCCTGTATTCTGGCACCGGCAGTAACCAGGTCGCTGATTATTTGCAGTGATGGCGCTTCTCTCATGTCGTCAGTGCCAGGTTTAAATGCCAGTCCCCATAGACAGAATGTTTTACCGGATACCTGGTTTTCATAGAAGTGATTGATTTTTGCAAACATGCGTTCTTTCTGGCGCTGGTTTCGGCTTTCTACCGCGTTCAGTACGTCGGAAGGTACGTTGTTTTCAACGGCCATTCTTTCCAGGGCTTTTACATCTTTTGGAAAGCATGAGCCACCATAACCGCAACCGGGGTAAATAAATTCATAACCGATACGTGTGTCAGAGCCCATGCCAAGTCGTACGTCTTCAACGTCAACATCAAGCTTTTCACACAACTCTGCTATTTCATTCATGAATGAAATTTTTGTTGCGAGCATGGCATTGGATGCATACTTGGTCATTTCAGCACCGCGTATGCCCATGACCAGAATGCGTTCGTGGCTGGGTGTGAAAGGCGCATAAAGGTTATGCATGATTTTTCGTGAGCGCTCGCTGTCCGCACCAATAATTACGCGGTCCGGATTCATGAAGTCATCGATTGCAGTGCCTTCTTTTAAAAATTCAGGGTTACTGGTAATGTCAAACTCGATATCAAGGTTTCGCTTTTTTAGCTCTTCTGTGACGATGGCATGTACCTTGTCTGCAGTACCAACAGGTACCGTGGATTTATCCACGATAATGTTGTAATCGGTGCTGATTGTTTCGCCGAGCTGGCGGGCGACTTCCTGCACAAAACGTAAATCAGCAGCATCGTCGGCACCTGGAGGTGTGCCTACGGCTATAAAGTGGATTGTTGCGTTTTCAGCAGCTTCTTTAATATCGGTTGTGAAGTGCAGGCGGTGTTCGCTGGCGTTTTTGACAACCATTTCTTCAAGGCCGGGTTCATAAATCGGCATAATGCCGTTTTTAAGATTGGCGATTTTTTTTTCGTCGATGTCTACACAGGTAACATTGTGACCCATTTCAGCAAAGCAGGTGCCGGTTACCAGGCCTACGTAACCTGTGCCTATGACAGAGATGTTCATGTTCAATTCCTATATTTATTATGAAATTTAGTATCAATTCGACACTTACATTAAGTGTTTATTCAGGTCTCATACCTGGTTTATTATTTTCCCGCATATACTTTATCGTATTCCAGATATCCAATAACTTGCGGCTTAGTGTTTCGGTTTCTTCTGCGTGTTGGCTCGAAACATCTGTGCGAGGCATTTTACCTTTAAGGTGATGCAGGCTTTTTTTACTGCCATCGGCCTGCATCAGCAAGTAATATTCATCAGACAATAAGCCTATAGTGCGGTCGGTGCCATGTTCGATGGTAAACGCGTAGCGATTAGCATCGAACGAACTGTCTGTTAAATCCCGGCCAAGCGTTGTATTTAAATAGCTGGTTTCGGTTATAGCAGCAATGGTCGGCAAAACATCAACTTCACTGGCTATTGTATCAAAGACTTTAGCCTGCTTGATAACGCTTTTTCCGTACATCACCAGGGGTACACGCAGGCCCTGCAGTTTGAGCTGGGCTTCATAGGCAGGAACGTGGTTACCGGTTGGGGCATGAATGCCATGGTCGCCGAAGAAAACGAAAAGGGTGTCATCAAAATAGGCTGATTGCCTGGCAATTTTCATGAAATGGCCAATACTGTGGTCCATGAAGCGAAATGAATTCAATTCTTCCAGTGAGGCAAAGCCATGATTTTTCACGTTACCCGGCAGATCATCTTTGCTCCATATTTCAAATCCTTCGTTATCCTCAGGTATGGTGTATGGGCGGTGATTGCCAGAAGTTTGAATAATGGCGAAAAATGGCTGCTTTTGTTGTTTAAGTACAGCATCGGCTTCACGAAACAGGCTTAAATCTGAAATGCCCCAGACATCAATATCGGGAGAATCGTAGCTGCCTTCCTCGTACAGTTTTAGGTCTGGCATATTAGATGAAAGCAGTCCACGGATGTTGGCCCAGCTGGCACTACCGCCCAGGAAATAGAATTTTTTATGCTGATCAAAAGCATTGATAATAGTGTGCTGGTCAACAATAAGCGGGTTTCGGCTGGATGTTTTATTCTTTTCAATATCGGGCAGACCGGTGACAAAGGTCCAGATTGAACGTGCGGTTCCGGTGCTGGGTGTGAAAAAGTTTTTAAAATAGTAACCCTGGTCAGCAATTTCCTGAATATGGGGTGTTGGATTCAATGGATTGCCGGATAAGCTGGTCTTATACGAGGCAAAGGATTCGAGGACAACAACAATAACGTTGGTCTCGCCAGCTGCAGGCTCAAAATCATACTGCCGGTTGAAATTCAGCCGTTCTGCATTTGCCAGTTGCGGATCAACTGCAAGGTAGTCGACCATGGCGGGGTAAGCTTTCTTTGCCGCTTCCAGGTCATAGGTTTCAGCGACATTTTTCAGCGTGTTAGAAAAATAGATAATAGGGTTTGACGCCAGTTGCGAGCTGAATGCGTGCGTACTGAAAAAAGCATCGCTCCAGCGCAGCGGGTACCAGGAAATTTTCGCCATCAGGCTAAAAAATACGATAAACACGGTGAGTACAACCAGGACTGTTTTATGGGGCCAGCGTTTATCTTTCCAGTATGATTGCACCGTTTCGCTATCATCGATCTGATCGACCAGGTTGCGGAAAATCATAAGGCTGATGATATAAATAAAGATGAAGATTAAAGCGCCGGTGATGACCGGGTAGGTTTGCCATACCATGTTGGCCGATATCATCGGGTTTTCGGCAAATCGAAGTGCGGTTGCATTAAGCCTCTGCTGTAAATAGGCGTAGTGACCCGCATCGGTAATGTAAATCAGGTACATCAGAAAAAAAGCGATGCTTATGTAAAAAGACCAGAAATATTTACCGATACGGCTATAAACCGGGTGTAATGGCTTTATCCAGCCGAGTAAAAGTACAGGCAGCAGCATGCCAAGTGTGGCCTGTAAGTCAAATTTCATGCCCAGGTAAAATGACCACAGTAAATCACTGTTTGAGACCGGGTCGGCAGGGTCATTAAACTTCAGCCAGAAAATAAGGCGTATGCCGCTTTGTATCAGCAGAAACAGGAATAATACGGTCAGGACGTAGAGGTGTAATCGTGGAATCTTACTGATATAGGACTTCATGGCGAGGCATTGTTCGTTTTGTAATGACCGTCCGTCATTATTCGTGGTTTATTTGCCTGAAATCAATCTATTAGGATGTTACAAGGCGCTGCGTATTGTATCATAATCAACAGCATATATATTGTTTACCAGCCTTGTCTGCGGAGTGTCATTGTTAAAAAAACTTGTTAAATTATTAGTACTTATCGTTTTCGCCTATGCTGTTGGGCGCCTGTTTGTTGTGTTTACAGATAGCCGCCTGACCGGTGCGCGCGCGCCATATATTCAGATGCTGTCAGCAGATGGTGTTGTCATACGCTGGATGACTGAAGATAATCAGCTGGGGGTCGTTCGTTACGGCCGAGATAGAGATCATTTAGGGGGAGTGGCGCTGGAGCCTGCGCCGACCAAAATCCATACCGCTACCCTGAAAAACCTGAAACCGGCGACAAAATATTATTACCAGCTGGGTGATATCAACAGCAGGCTGCCATTTGATCCCGAGAAGCACTGGTTTTATACGCATACTGATAAACCGGTCGCTACCAGGGTCTGGGTCATGGGTGATTCCGGTGAGCCCGGCAAAGTACTGAACCAGGTGAGGGACGCGGCGTTTAACTGGATGCATGAAAATCCGCTGGATAATGGAAAAGATATTCCGGCAAAAAATCCGCAAATTGATGTCTGGCTGGCACTGGGCGATATTGCCTATCGTTCCGGAACCAATGAGCAGTTTCAGGCAGCATTATTTGATACCTTTGATGTGATCACTGCTAATACTTCATTATGGCCGGTTTATGGTAATCATGATGAGCGCCGCTGGACCTATTTCAGAATATTCGATCTACCGCAAAATGCAGAGGCGGGCGGCATAGCCTCTCATACTGAAAATTACTATTCCCTGGACTATGCCAATGCGCATTTTGTAGTGCTCGATTCACAGGATAGCGATCGCTCTAAACTGGGTGATATGGCAGCCTGGTTGAGACGTGACCTGACTAATAATGTTCAGCCCTGGGTAATTGTCGCGTTTCATCACCCGCCCTATACCAAAGGAAGTCATGATTCCGATGATACTTCAGACAGTCGCGGCAGAATGCAGGAGATGAGAGAAAATATACTGCCAATACTGGAAAACTATGGTGTTGACCTGGTTCTGTCCGGTCACAGCCATATGTATGAGCGTTCTTATTTGATTGATTGTGCTTACCAGGATTCGGCCAGCTTTTCGGAGAAAAACATAGTCTCCAAAGGTGTTGATGGCAGGCACAGGAAGTACCTGAAGCCGCTGCATGATATGAAGAACCAGGGTACGGTTTATGTTGTCGCTGGCTCCTCATCGAAAGTGGATGATGGCAGGCTGGACCATCCTGCACACGCTGTCGGATTGAAGGAAGCAGGTTCGGTTATTATCGATATTGCTGAAAATGAACTTTTTGCACGGTTTATTAATCAGCAGGGGCAGATCAGGGACGAATTCAGCCTGACAAAGCAGGCCGACTATAAAAATGTTTACACCGGTTGTGATAAATAAGCAGGGGACGGGCTGCAGGGGAGTTTACTGGCAGGATAAATGCGGCTTCTACACGCCAAGCAGGGTTCGCGCTTTTGCTAAATCTTCCGGTGTATCAACAGCCAGCCCCTGGTAATTATCCAGCGTGGTGACATTGATCGTTATGTCATTTTCCAGCGCCCTGAGCTGTTCCAGTTTTTCAGTTTGTTCCAGCGGGGTTTGTTCCAGCTGCATGAGCTGAGTCAGGGTTTCACGGGTATAAATATAAACCCCAATATGTATCTGTCCCCGGTCAGCGATCTCTCCCTGCTGTGTAACCGGGATCATGTTTCTGGAAAAATAAAGCGCATTGCCGCTTCTGGATGTGACCACTTTTACATTTGACGCTGCGGCCAGGGTTTCCCTGTCGCTGCACCAGTGTGACAGCGTACCCATCTGCGGGTTTTTCTGCTTGATGAATTTAGTCACCAGCTGGTCAATGTGGTCAGGATCCAGGGTGACTTCATCTCCCTGTATGTTGACAAAAATATCTGCATCCGACTGCTGCATGTACTCAGCGATGCGGTCGGTGCCTGAAGCACAGTTTTCCGATGTTATCACCACAGGGTAACCTGCTTTATGGACGACATCGTATATTCTCTGGTCGTCTGTTAATACAACCACATCGGAAAGCATCTTGCACTGCCGGGCCTTATCGGCAACATGAAGTATCATGGCTTTTCCGGCAATATCACTTAGCGGTTTGCCGGGTAAACGCGATGAGGCATATCTTGCCGGTATACATCCAATGGTTTTATAGCTTGTGTTCATGGCTTTATAAAATTCTATCTATCTGATGGCAAACGTCATTTACAGAAATTAGCTGCATGCTTTTATCGGTTTTGATGCGTTCACCCCAGGCGGCATCATCAACCGATTTGTTATTGTACTTTAACAGGGCTTCGGGGTATTTGCTTACTACGTATTCTTTAAAATTATATGGTCCGGCACGTTCCGGATTGGTTGCTGCATACAGGCCAATGGTTTTAGTTTTTAAAGCGCTGGCTATATGAACAGGGCCGGTATCCGGTGCCAGTACAACTTCTGCCAGTTTTAAGCAGGCGACCAGTTCATCTATACTGGTTGATGCCACCAGGTTTATCGGTGCTGATTTACTGCATAACTGTAAGATTTCGTCGGCCATTGTTTTTTCAATGGAACTGCTGCCGCCTGTGAGAACAACCTGCATATCATAAGTTTCATCGACATAATCGGCAATAGCTGCATAACCCTGTGCGTTCCAGTTACGCCAGTTCTTTGCTTTGGCGACCGCGCAGGGATTAATAACAAACAGTTTTCTGTCGCAGCCGAGCCGGGTTTTAATAGACTCAATGGCGGTTTCTGAAACAGGTAGCTGCCAGCTTAGTAACGGCTCAAGCTGGAAATGTCGTGGGAACTCGAGGAAACTGTCGAGTACATGCTGCCTTGTGGAGTCCGGGATAATTTGCTGGTTGCAAAACAGGGACTGTAAGTCTTTTGCTCGTTTTTTATCAAAGCCCAGTTTTATCGTGGCAGGTATAAACAAACTGGCCAGGGAAGCGCGCAACGACAACTGCATATGTAATAAAACATCAAACGGTTTATTATCCAGCTGCTTTTTTATATTTTTGCTCAGTTCAAAATACGCTGATATTCCAGCAGCTTTATCGAAAATGATAAAGTTGATATTTTCAATATCTTTTACCAGCTGATATTCTGTTTTGCCGATTATCCAGCTGATTTCTGTTTTAGGCCAGTGCTTTTGTAATGTTCGCAATGTGGGTAAAACATGCGTAATATCACCCAGTGCAGACAGTCGGAGTATGCATAATGTCTTCGGCGGGTTCGCCAGAGAATATATGTGGTTATGGGCCGTGGAGCGTGGCTGGGAAAATGTCATCAAAAGATCAGTTTAAAATAAAAAAGACAGGTGGTTCATATATTTTATATGATGCCAGCATTATTGCTGAACCGACATTACAGTTGTTTGATGCTGATTATCACACTAATTCCGGTGCTCAGCAAAACAAATCATCCTCTTCTCCTGGTATCGGCAGGGCAAAAGTCAGCTACTTTCAGCATCAGGATGTTGCGATGGTGCTCAAGCATTATTACCGTGGCGGCGTGATAGCGCATTTTAACAAGGATCGCTACCTGGGTATTGATATTGAAAACAGCCGCGCTTTTAAAGAGTGGCGACTGTTGAAAAAAATGTGTTCGATGCAGCTTCCTGTACCGGAGGCGGTGGCCGCTCATGTGCAGAGGGGATTATTATTTTACCGGGCGGATCTTGTAACTCGAGAGATAGCAAACTGTTCCACGCTGGCCGATGTATTGTGTGAAAAAGGGCTGGAGAGCGAGTACTGGAAAAAAATCGGTAAGTGTATTCAACGTTTCCACCTGCTGAATATCTATCACGCTGATTTGAATGCAAGGAATATCCTGTTGACCGATACGGATGATATTTACCTGGTCGATTTTGATAACAGTTATATCAGAACCGGTTCTGATTCCTGGAAAATGGCAAACCTGGCCAGGTTAAAACGCTCATTACTGAAGTTTAAAAAAAATGTAGAAGGGTTTAGATTTTTTGAAGATAACTGGTCAGCTCTGCTTGAAGGTTACCGTCCGTAAGTTTAAACCCTGTAAGCCGAAACAATCAGCTCAGCGTAATCGCTTAGTATCTTTTCGACGTTATCGGTGAGTTTTTTCGTGTTGTTTTCCAGGCTGCCTCGATACTCCTTATCTGATAACAGTTTTGATATTTCGTGCGCCATGTCCTGGTACGATTTGACCTGAACAATGGCCTGTTTATCCAGCATTAACTCCAGCTCCTCACTAAAGTTTGCCATGTATGGTCCGGTTATTATTGCCCTGTTACTGGCAGCAGGCTCCAGAATATTGTGACCACCCAGCGGAATAAACGAACCGCCCATTATCACCAGGATAGCTTGCGGGTAGAGTTGTTTCAGTTCGCCAACGGTGTCCAGCAGGTAGACTTCTGTGTGCTCGGTTATTTGCTGGTTTTTGCTTCTCACCGCAATATTCACATTGCTTAACTGCTTGCATATGGATGCGCTGCGTTCGGGGTGTCTGGGCGCTATTACCAGCAGTTCATCTCGCTTGAGTTGTTTCCAGTGGCTATAAATTTGCAACTCTTCATCATTATGTGTTGAGGCAGCAAGCGCATACGGTCTATTCGCTATGAGCGTGATTGCCGCCACATCCTGTTCGTCCTTGTATTGCAGTTGAGAACTTCAGGTTGCCAACCGTAATAACTTTCTCTTTTGCGGCGCCAAGTTCCTGGTATGCCAGGGTGTTGTCTTCTGACCGGCTGTATATTCTTGTTACTTTGGACAAACTATAGCCAAGCAACGATTTTATCCATTGATTAGCTGAGGTGGTTTTTTTCGAGAGACGGGCGTTGATAATATAAACCGGTATTTTATTTTGCTGGCACCGGCTGAATAGATTAGGCCATATCTCGGTTTCCATAACGAAAAGTGTTGTCGGATTAATTTTTGAGATAAAGCGTTTTACTGCGAATGGGCAATCAATGGGCAGGTAAGCGTGGTGCAGGTAATTTAAATTTTGCTGGCTGACAACTTTACTTCCAGTGATGGTGTTTGTTGTTATTATTGTTTTAAGTTCAGGATTGCGCTTATGTAAGTTTTTTAGCAGGGGCAATAATGTAATGAATTCACCAACCGATGCACAATGGAACCATATGCAGTTTTCAGGTAAGCCGGTATAAGAAAAACCGAGGCGTTGCCAGAAATAACGGTTTTGCCTGTTTTTAATGGCTAGCCAGAGTATGTACGCAAATATTACCGGACTTAGGATAATAATTAACAGGCGATAGCTTAACAGGTGGAAGGGCATTAATTTTTGCTGGTGTAAATATTAGTTATACGGTCGGGCTGTGTTTTGAATCGCTTGTGTGACCATAGATATTGCTCAGGATTATGCTGAACCATATCTTCTATTGCCTTATTTACCTGTGCGCTATCAGCTTCAACGTCATCTGTAGGAAAGTTTTCCAGCGCGGGCAATATAACCAGTTTATAACCTTTGCCGTGTGCAAGGCGAACAGGGTAGAAAGGAATGACGACCGCATCGGTCATTTTTGCCAGTTTTGATGTCGCGGTTAAAGTTGAAGCTATGCCGCCGAGAAATGGAGCGAAAACGATATCCTGATCTGCAAAGTCCTGATCGGGAGCGAACCAGGTGGCATGGCGATTATTTAATCCTCGCACAATTTTACGGACATTTTTATTCTCAATTAAATCGTCACCAAAGCGGGAGCGGTAGCGCACCATAAAAGCATTAAACATTTTATTATGAGCTTTTTTAAATACACCATTGTATTTTTCAGTATAAAAGCCAATCAGCCGGGCACCGATTTCAAGGGTGGTGAAATGGCCGGTTAACAGGATGATGCTTTTATTTTCGGCAATCGCCTGGTCCAGGTATTGTTTGCCTTCTACATGGCAAAGTGATTTTAGTGTCTGTGTCTTTTTAAACCAGGCGACACCCATTTCGAAAATAGATATACCCAGGCTTTTGAAAGCTTTCTTGTTCAGTTCATTGATGCCGGCATCACTTAAATTCGGGTATGCCTGCTTGAGATTAATGCGTGCCACGCGGCGTCTTGAAGGTACGAGGCGGTAGATGAGCATGCCCAGTGCTGCACCGACAGGTTGGCTTAAGGACAGGGGCAGGTAAGCGATTAAGCGTAACAAACCCAGTGCAAACCATAACGGCCAGTATTTAGGCGCCAGATAGTTTCTCAGCAGAAGTGATGGTTCAGTGTCGGGCTTCACCGTATTATGGTGCCAGTAGTAAGGCGTTATTAACCGCCTGACTTTTTACCAGCTTCCGGTTTGGTAACCAGCCATTTGTTGATTTCATCAACATCGCTGATTGACAGTGTGCCGGCAACACGTTTTAGTTCCAGGCTGTTAATAATGTAGGTGTATCGGGCGACATAATAATCACGCTGACTGCTGTATAAAAGGCGCTGCGAAAGCAGTACGTCGACACTGGTACGGGTGCCGGCATCATAACCTGCCAGTGTCGCATCCAGGGATGTTTGAGTTGAAATAACAGCCTGCTTCCTGGCTTTTACCGTCGAGATATCTGCTTCAACGCTGAGGTAGGAACTTCGTGATAGTGCTATGGTGCGGCGCCTTTCCTGCTCAAGTAACGACTTTGCGCGCGATAATTCTGACACTTTCTGGCGAACGGTCGAACTGGTGGCTCCGCCACTGTAGATAGGAATATCCAGGTTTAGTATTACTTGCGTGTCGGTATCTTCACGTGCCGGGGTCGCTGTGCCTAAAAAGCTTGACGGATCGCTGTCATTTACCCCGTAACTCGCATTCAGGCTAAGTGTCGGGTAGTGGCCGCCCTTGCTGCCATCGTAAGCGCTTTGGGCGGCATCAACGGAGTATTTTGCGGCTAGCAGCAAAAAATTATTCTGTAGCGACTTTTCCTGCCAGGCATCGATATTCATTGGCTCCGGTACTGCCAGCGGAATATCATCACGTACAATTTCCAGGTTCTCGGGGTAGGTATTAATGATTACGCGAAGTGCTTCGCGGCCGTTGGAAAGATTATTGTTTGCAATGATCTCATCGGCAACCGCAATATCATAACTGGCCTGCTGTTCCTTAACATCGGTTATTGCTGAGAGTCCGACATTAAAACGTTCCTTGCTTTGTTCCAGTTGTTTGCCAATGGCTTTTTTCTCGGCGCTTGCTGTTTCCAGGGTGTCGATTGCGGTTAATACATCAAAGTAGGCCTGGGTTACACGAATGATGGTGTCCTGCTTTGCTGCTTCGAGGTCGGCCAGTGCTTTAGCGGCGATGGCATCACCCTGGTCCAGGTTGTCAAAAACAGACTTGTCATAGATTACCTGGTTTAAGTTTAATGAGTAACCCTGGCTGTCTGTATCAGCGCTGGTGGTAGTACCTGATATTTCAGTGTCTCGTTCGCCGCGGACGATGTTTGCATTAAATCCGAGCTGGGGAAGAATTGCCGCAGTACTTTGCGAGGATGCTTCGACAGCTGACTGGTAGGTGGCATAAGCAACCTGGTAAGTAGTATCGTACTGCTGTGCCAGCTCCAGTGCTTCGCTTAAATCGAGTGCAGATACGTTAGCTGCTGCCGAACAGATAGCTATGCTCAAAATGTTTCGAGAAAGGTTTTTCATTGTATCTTCTGCCTGATAGATTTTGTTGTCGTTAATAGGTAGCCATTGTGTTATCGACGGTTTTTGCCCACTGATCAACGCCACCGGATAAATTTATGATATTGCTAAAGCCAGCCTGCTCCAGGTAACGGCCCACACTGCGGCTGCGAATTCCATGGTGGCATATAACCACTGTCTCACGCTCTGAATCAAGTGTTTCCATCGCAGCAGGGATAGTCGACATAGGAACCAGGACGCTGTTTTCAATTTTACAGACCTCGTATTCCCAGGGCTGGCGAACATCAAGCAGTAATGGCTGCAGCTGGCCTGTTTCATGTCCGCATTGGTCGAGGTGTGCTTTTAACTGCTGCGCACTAAATTCACGCATTGCTAGAATATAAATTTTTGTTTAACGGTTTCTATGATGGGTTCTATGGATGTTTCAAACAATTCATCCACCGTCCATTTGTTATTATCAGTACGTGTAACCCGGTAGGCGGTCATTGCAGGTGCCTCGCCGGTGACGATGAATAGTCTGCCGCCAATTTTCAGCAGATTTTTATAACTGGCAGGAATGGTTTTCATGGCCGCTGTAATGGCAATAACATCGTAATTGCGTTTCTGGTTCCAGCCTTTCGATGCATCACCGGTAGAAAGGTTCACATTGTTAATATTCAGTGCCTGAAGATTTTTTTTCGCCATTTTGGTCATCTCTTCGTTGATATCAACGCTATCAACGTGGTTACCCAGTTTTGCCATGCAGGCGGTCAGGTAGCCGCTGCCAGTGCCAATTTCCAGCACCAGCTCGTCTTTCTGTATGTCCAGTTCCTGAAGAATACGGCCTTCTATGTTGGGGTTAGCCATATTGCAGGGGTGGTCTTCGAAGCTGCCGAGCGGGATACGGGTATCGACATAAGCCAGATTTTTGTACTCATCAGGTGCAAAAACTTCACGAGGAACGTCACTTATTACGTCCAGTACACGGGCATTCAGCACATCCCACGGACGTACCTGCTGTTCAACCATATTAAATCGAGCTTTTTCGAAGTCCATAGAGCGCCTAACTTGTTTAGTTTAATCAATAAATGTAGCGCATTCTAACCTGTGATGGCGTGACAGGGTAGGTATCAGACGCAGTTTTATAGTCTAATTCCCCTGAATTTTACACGGTTAAGTTATTTTTATTGGCTGAAAAGTGAAATGACTTTCTGGTTGTGTCTTTATTGCCAGTCAGAATCGGGTATCATTGTGGTCTGTAATAATAATGTATCAATTCGGACAAATTTTATGAGTGCAATTCCGCAAGAATTTCTTGATCGTGCAGCTGAGCTGTCATCTGATTCCATTAAACCGCTAGATGGGTCTAAAAAGATATATGTCGAAGGCTCGCGTGCAGATATTCAGGTGCCTATGCGGGAAATTCATCTGGAAGATACTGCTTCCAGCTTTGGCGCAGAACCCAATCCGCCGATACCGGTTTATGATACCTCGGGCCCATACACCGATCCCGATGTTCAGATTGATTTACTGAAAGGTCTTGCTGATGTCAGGGGCCAGTGGATTGAAGAGCGCGGAGACAGCGAAGCCCTGACGGGACCAAGTTCGGATTTTGGCCAGCAACGACAAAGTGATCCGGAGCTGGCGAATTTACGTTTTGAGCACATCCGTACGCCAAGGCGTGCCATTAAGGGTAAAAATGTATCGCAAATGCATTATGCAAGACAGGGCATTATTACACCGGAAATGGAATATATTGCCATTCGCGAGAGCATGCGCCTGCAGGAACTGCGCGCGGATCCTGAATACAAAAAAGTAATGATGCAACATCCGGGAATGTCATTTGGTGCGAATTTGCCCCATGAAATAACTCCTGAGTTTGTTCGTGACGAAGTTGCCAGTGGTCGTGCCATCATTCCGGCAAATATTAATCACCCTGAACTGGAGCCGATGATTATCGGCCGTAACTTCCTGGTGAAGATTAACGGTAACCTGGGAAATTCCGCGGTAACTTCAAGTATTACCGAAGAAGTCGAAAAAATGGTCTGGGGAATCCGATGGGGTTCCGATACCATCATGGATTTATCTACCGGTAAAAATATACACGAAACCCGTGAATGGATTTTACGAAATTCACCGGTTCCTATCGGTACCGTACCAATTTACCAGGCGCTGGAAAAAGTTGGCGGTGTCGCCGAAGATCTAACCTGGGAAATATTCAAGGACACATTGATAGAGCAGGCCGAGCAGGGCGTGGATTACTTCACCATACATGCCGGCGTAAGGTTGAAATACGTTCCGATGACAGCAAAACGGGTTACCGGTATTGTTTCCCGTGGTGGTTCAATAATGGCGAAGTGGTGTCTTGCACATCATGAAGAAAGTTTCCTCTACACCCATTTTGAAGAAATTTGTGAAATCATGAAAGCTTATGACGTATCATTTTCTTTAGGCGATGGTTTACGTCCAGGCTCTATTGCAGATGCTAATGACGAGGCGCAGTTTGGTGAGCTTGAAACCCTGGGTGAACTGACTAAAATTGCATGGCAACATGATGTGCAGGTTATGATCGAAGGCCCCGGGCATGTACCGATGCAAATGATCAAGGAGAACATGGATAAGGAGCTCGAAGAATGTTACGAAGCGCCATTCTATACATTAGGGCCGTTAACAACAGATATCGCTCCTGGCTATGATCATATCACTTCCGGTATCGGTGCTGCACAAATCGGCTGGTATGGTTGCGCCATGTTATGTTACGTCACACCGAAAGAACATTTAGGTTTACCCAATAAAGAAGATGTTCGTGTTGGTATTATCACCTATAAAATTGCCGCACATGCTGCGGATCTTGCTAAAGGGCATCCCGGTGCACAGATACGCGATAATGCTATGTCCAAGGCGCGTTTTGAATTTAGATGGCAGGATCAGTTCAAGCTTGCACTGGATCCGGAGCGAGCTCGTGAATATCACGATGAAACCATGCCGAAAGATGCACATAAAGTAGCGCACTTCTGTTCTATGTGCGGGCCGAAATTCTGCTCAATGAAAATATCTCAGGACGTGAGAGATTACGCTGCCGAAAACGGGTTTGATAAAATTGAGATTGCACTGGATGAAGGCATGAAAGCGAAATCGGAAGAGTTTAAGAAAGCGGGCTCGGAGATATACAGTAAAGCCTGATTGTTTTTTTAAATTTAATGACAAATAAAAAGCCCGCATCCGCGGGCTTTTTATTGATTCAAATTAACTGTTTCTATGTCTGGTTGTTAATGTGCAGAGCCGTCCTTGGTGTTATCAAAAAATTCATTCCGACTTATTGTTCGGCGTCCATGGAATTACTATCTACAGCTGTATCTTCAGTTACACTCTCTTCACGAACAGTTTCTGTACAAACCCATCCCCAGGATTCCAGTTTGGAAATAAAACCTTTGGCTTTTTCTTCACAAAAAGAATCATCGTTTTCTGCATTCCATAAAACCTGGTCTTCAACGCCTTCGGTCTGTTTCTTGTAAACCACATTACATGGAACAGGTTCTGATGTTGTTCGCTCTATATGTATTTCGCGAACATCATTATTTTTACTGCAGCTCCATGAATCGGCGTAAGCATTGATGGGTAAAACAAATGATGCAACGGCTAAAATGTAAAAGGTACGTTTGATCATGCGCATAATAATTATCTCTTATTGTTATTTGTAAGACTCAATGTAGATGAGCTTCTCAATATTGCATTATTGCGAGAGGCTACACAAGGCTGCTTTTTAATGATGGCTATGGGTTTTGAAATAGATGCTTCAGCTCCTGCTGCTAATAATGAGGCGCTGTTTTATTAGAGTCGATCTAATAGTTGTAAATAATTAAGTGACTAATGAATAGTTTCTGCTCAGTTAGTATTGAATTAGCATTAGTATATTATTAATGACCAATGTTTGGCTTGTGCTCTATTCGCAAAAGGTTACTTGCTAAGCTGTATAACAGGGTAGATGACAGCTTGTATGTACACGCTGTACCCAGTATTCCACAGGAAGCAATAGATGTACTGAATGGCTTGTGGGTAGGTACAGGCTCATGTGGAAACGCGGTTTATCATGATAAAGCCATGTACGTATGCAATACCTATGACGATAACCGATGATGCGAAACCAGAAGTTTTGTCGAGACTTTCAGCATCGCTGCGTGCTGGTCTGTACCTGTGCATAATGATTTAAATGAAGTTATAGGTACATTTGCGCTATCCAGTTTTAACGTTCGTCAACCTTCAAACTTCCAGTGTAAATTATTAAATATCTGTGCATCAGTCGCCGGTATACTATTCCAGAAAGCAAATATCTGCAGCAAAGTACGCAATGGGAAAAAGAATCTCTGCGTTCAGAAAAACCGGAATCTATTGGTGTTCTTGCAGGTGGTATCGCACACGATTTCAATAATTTTCCAGGCATTGTTATTGGCAATATCGAAATGACAGAACGCAGTGCCAATCTGGATAAAAACCCCGTTCCTACATGTTAGCCGCAGCTAAAGCTTCAAGTGTATTTACTTACAGTAAAGAGAAATTACTTTCCCTTAAAAATTATTTACAGTATCAGAATGAAGTACACTATGAATAAGTAAATGTACTGCGAGTTATAGAGTGAGCAATAAAAAAATACTTTTTCAGGAAGCAGTAAATGACGACTTGATAGAAGTCTGGCAACAGCAGCAATGTCGTAGCCTGAAAATTAATTCGATTGAACAGTCAAGTATTGATGTTGATCACCCGGGTCATTTGACCACTCATCTATATTCAGCATTTCTTGCCGCACTGCTCTTTATTGATATGCCCGAGAAGGTATTACTGGCCGGGTTGGGCGGTGGCGCACTTGCGCGTTATATCTATCATATCAATCCGGATATTAAGGGTGATGCCATTGAAATCAATGAAACCGTGGCTAAGCTGGCAACACGTTATTTTCAATTTCCGGAGCTGAACTGGCGTATACATATTGATGATATTAGAAACTGGCGGGGAAGTAGTTATGATTTGATTGTGATGGATATTGCTGATATGGAAATAACGCCATCCTGGTTGATCAGCGAAACATTCATGGCAAATATAAAAAAACAGCTGTCTGCACATGGAGTTCTGGTTATTAATCTTTTACCGTCGGACGCAAACGCATTTAGCGAAAGTGTGAAGCTTATTCGCAAGGTCTATCACAGAAAAACATTATGCATGGCTGTTCCTGGCCATAACAGCATTCTGGTTTTTGCCTTCAGGCAGAAACCAGTTTATAGCGCCTTAGCTGCAATCAGGCACAGGGTAATGAAATTAAGCGAAACCTGGGAAATTGATTTTGATGTTTCGCTTGATCAGCTGATAAAAGATAACCCGCCAGGCAGTGGCATTTTTTAGCAGCGTTATATTTTGCAGTAGTCTATCTTAAAGAAATAAGGCTACTGTGTTTTTATGAAATCGACCGCTGTCTCGATTGTTTCAGGATCGCGTAATATTCGGCGGTGACCAAGTTTACTGGTTTTAATAAAACGTGCTTTACTCCATGCACTGGCTATTGCCTGTCCTTCTTGCCAGGGAACATCGATATCATCAACATCGTGAATAACCATTGCAGGTATATTCAGCTTGCGTACATTATTTTCCATCGATGTCTGCTGCCAGATATCTTCACCGAACTTTTTCTCAATGCACAGCATTAATTCTTTTTCGACATTTGCGGGAATGCTTAATGCGTTAGCGAACTTGCCTACCAGTCCGGCAGTTTCTGCGGGTGGCGATATATTGACGACACTAGAAACGACAAGCCCTTTTTTCATTGCTATTGCCAGGCAGGGGCCTCCAAAAGAATGCGTGATAACCGACGCAAAGGGACCATATTTTTTGTCCAGTGCCAGTATGGTGCTGGCAATTTCATAAATATTGGTATTTTTACCGCTGCTTCTGCCATGCGCAGGCGCGTCAAAGCTTAGTACGCGAAAACCGCTGTCTATTAAGGGGGCAACAAATGAACCAAGCTGGGTGCCTCGCCCGCTCCAGCCATGTACCAGCAGGACTGTTTTGCCTGAACTGCCCCAGCGGTAGCTGGTGATGTTTTTGTTATCAACGACTAGCTGTTCAATTGTTGCTGTTTGCTCCGCAGTGAGTTCGGATTCCGGGACCTTGTAGCGTGGCGGTGTTAGCCAGAGGCGATAGGCTGCACAGCCAGCGAGCCCTGGCGAGATCAGGCCACCTATTTTAAAAGCTATACGGAAAAGTTTTAATAGCAGCGGAACGCGGGGGGATTTGCTGTTATTGCCTGAACCAGTGACGGGTTTTGTATGCATTGTTTGTTTGGTGTTGCTGGACATAGTTACTGCCTCCGTTGCATTTTTTCCATTGGTATTTAACTTCTGGCTGTGTACACCTATAAAAGTTTCATAATGAAACTTTTATAGGTGTAACTTAATCATACTAAGTTGCATAAAGCAACTAAAAATGGCTATAGTAAGGTAATGAAACACAACAAGCTTGATGATCTGAATTGCTCGATTGCCAATGCACTCGACCTGATAGGGGAATGGTGGACAATTTTAATTCTTCGCGAGGCCTTTTTTGGTACTCGCCGGTTTGAAGATTTCCAGCAGCATCTCGGCATCGCCCGGAATATCCTCACCACACGCCTGCGAAAACTCTGTGATAGTGGCGTATTACAGCGGGTTCCGATTAAAGAGGGTGCTAAGCGCCATGAATATAAACTAACCTCGATGGGCCGCGATTTATACCCGACCCTTATTGCTCTGACCCAGTGGGGTGACCGCTGGCTGCATGAGGACAAATCACCGGTCAGGTTTGTCGAACATGCCACGGGCGATGAAATCCAGCCGGTATCGATATTATCCCGCCAGGGTAAGGTACTGGATGCGCGTGATTTAGTCCTGCTTCCGGGGCCTGGTGCAACAGCCGATACTAAAGAGCGCCTGCGTTTACTCCACCAGGCCTGGGAAAAGCATATCAGCCAGATGAACAAACCTGAAGAATAAGCTGGCAAGGAAACCTGGACTATGACATTAGAGTCAACATGTAATATGCGCAACAGCCTGATTATACAGGCGTTACTATTATTGAGCTGTCGCCGGAGCCGGTGCTGAAAGATTATTTGCAGGCGATGGAGCTGGCTAATAAAGAGGCGGAAAAGGCCATCGGCGATCATATGCTGCTTTCCTGGTATGACCGGGATCGTGATTTCGAATCCCCGCAACACGCCAGCGAATGCCATGTGAACAGTGCCATACCGGGTTATATTGATTATGCCCTGTACCACGGCGCAACAGTAAAAATTGATATAGAGCGGGGACGGCTCCTATTTTTACCTGGTGATTGATTTTTAAATGAATAATCCTGTTAAGTTTGCACTCCGTCACCTTGTTTGAGTGATTAAACTAACAAATAAAGCGTTCGCTTTCCCACCCTCTTTTCTACTGTAAGCAGTGCTTTCTGATTGCGGTAGCCGGCCACGGTCTTAATCCCGCAAGTAGTGATATCAGTTAAAACGGCAGTCTTTCTGCCACGTTCAGCAGATCATAGATAAACGCGATATAAATTAAAGTTTCCCGCATAAACGTCGATGTGAATATCAGACTGCTTACTGTAAGCGTCAGTAATAGCGACAAGGTAAAGAATATTAATTGCGGAGAAATATAAATGACAAGCATTCTGGCTGTTGATGATTCGCCATCTATGCGACAAATGGTTTCATATACCCTCAAAAGTGCAGGCTACGAGGTGGTCACCGCTCAGGATGGCCAGGAAGCACTGGATATAGCGGGCAAAACCAACGTTAACCTTGTTCTAACTGACGTCAATATGCCAGTAATGGATGGCATCACACTGGTTAAAAACCTGCGTAAGCTAAACGATTATCGCTACAAGCCCATCCTGATTCTGACAACTGAGTCCAGCACCGAAAAGAAAATGCTGGGTAAAGACGCCGGTGCAACCGGATGGCTAGTTAAACCCTTTGATCCTGAAAAACTGCTGAGCACCGTGCGCAGAGTACTGGATTAATTCACCTATTGCCTGAGAATAACTATGACAATGGATCTCTCTGAATTTCACGACGTCTTTTTCGAAGAATGTTTCGAAGGCCTCGATGTGATGGAATCTGGACTACTTAATCTGGATAACGGTACTGATATCGAGGAAATAAATACCATCTTTCGTGCCGCGCACTCTATCAAGGGCGGCGGTGCGTCATTTGGCTTCATGGAAATTTCCGACTTTACCCACATCATGGAAACGCTGCTGGATGAGATGCGTGATGGCCGTCGTGAAGTGACGCGTGATGGTGTCGATTTATTGCTTAAATCGGTTGATATTCTTCGCGGTATGGTCAATGCCGCTCGTGATGAGACGGATAACGACCAGGCAAGTGTCAACGATATCAAACAGAAACTGGAAGCCATGTTGGCCGGGGAAGCAGTTGCAAACGCTGACTCAACGACAGGGGAAGGTGTCGCTGAAGAAAGTGATACCGAGATTGAGCAGGTAGAGCCAGTATCAGTTGCGGGCCATTGCAATGAATGGGAAATATTTTTTCGGCCAAATGCAGATGTTCTTAAGAGCGGTAATGATCCAGGCCGAATCCTTCGCGAACTCGATGCACTGGGTGAACTTGATGCCACTGTTGATAGTTCGGCTGTTCCTGATCTGACTGAAATTGATCCCGAGTTATGCTACCTGTCGTGGAATCTCAAATTAAGTGGTGAAATAAGCAGGGAAGAAATAGATGAACTGTTTAACTGGGTCGCCGATGACAGTGAGCTGGAAGTTACCCTGTTAAATGAACCTGTTAGCGACCCGGCAGGCGAAGTTGCTGATGAAACAGCAACAGCTAAAGCAGGTAATGAAAATAATGATACACACAACGATGAAACGGTAGATGCAGCACCAGCACCGGTTGAAGTCGCGCAAATACCTGTTAAAGAAGTAGTAGCTGAAAACTCTGACAGTTCATCGAATAAACAAAAGACAACAAAAGCTGGTAAAGACTCAGGTTCAATTCGAGTCGCTATCGATAAAGTTGACGAATTAATTAACCTGGTTGGTGAGCTGGTGATTACACAATCCATGCTCAGTCAGACTGGGAATAACATTATCAGTAGTGAGTCAGGTGAACTTGAAAAGTTACGTGATGGTTTGTCGCAACTGGAGCGTAATACCAGGGAGCTTCAGGAAAGTGTGCTGCAAATACGTATGCTGCCGATTAGTTTTTCTTTCAGTCGTTTCCCAAGACTGGTGCGAGATTTGAGCACTAAAATGGGTAAGCAGATTGATCTGAAAATGATCGGTGAACATACTGAAGTCGACAAGACCGTACTGGAAAAAATTAGTGATCCATTAGTTCACCTGGTGCGTAATTCTCTAGACCATGGCATTGAAACACCTGAAATAAGAAAGGCTGCTGGTAAACCAGAAACAGGGACACTTGAATTGTGTGCTTACCATGAAGGCGGCGATATCATTATTAAGGTTATCGATGACGGCGCCGGTTTAAACCGCGACGTTATTTTGAGAAAGGCTATTGAAAAAGGGCTGGTTAGTGAGCACGAAGAATTATCTGATGAGCGCATTTACAATCTTATTTTTGCACCTGGTTTTTCCACAGCAGAACAGATAAGCGATGTTTCCGGGCGTGGTGTTGGCATGGATGTGGTGCGGCGTAATGTTCGTGATCTTGGCGGCAACGTAAGTATTTCTTTAAATGAAGTTGCTGGCAGTACGGTTACCATTCGTCTGCCGCTGACACTGGCTATTCTTGATGGTCAGCTTGCACGGGTTGGTGATGAGACCTACATTATTTCACTGGTTTCTATTGTAGAGTCTTTGCAGATGCAGCCTGAAAATATCAGCAGTATTACCGGCCAGTCTGAGCTCTATCATCTTCGTGACGAATATATTCCCATTATTAGAATCAACGATCTTTTCGGTTTGAAAAGCGGTAAGAGCGACCTTAAAGATGGCTTGCTGATGGTAGTCGAAGCAGATAACAAGCTGGTTGGCTTATTCGTTGATGACCTTCTGGGACAGCAGCAGGTAGTGATAAAAAGTCTGGAAACAAACTTCCGTCAAATTCAGGGTATTTCAGGTGCCACCATTCTGGGCGACGGTACAGTCGCACTGATTATGGATGTAGCCGGATTGATCCAGCGTCACTTTAATGAATGCAATAACAAAAAAGCAGCACTCAGAGTCGTTGCATAGAGAGGAGAGAGTATATGAGCGCAACACAGGTACAAATTTCAGAAAACATCCTGCAGGCTGAAGATGGTCTCGATCAGTACCTCACCTTTATGCTGGCCGATGAGGAATACGGCGTAGATATTCTACGAGTTCAGGAGATTAAAGGCTGGGATGGCGTTACGCCTATGCCAAATATGCCAGATTATATTCTTGGCGTAATTAATTTGCGCGGTACAGTCGTGCCGATTATTGATCTGCGTAAACATTTCGAGCTGGAAAGTGTGCCCTTCGACAAAACTACAGTCGTCATCGTGGTTCGTGTCAGTAATGGCGAACATAATGAACGAACAATGGGAATTGTTGTTGATGCTGTCTCAGAAGTTCACAACATAGGGAAGGCTGATATGAAACCCGCGCCGGATTTTGGTGGCGCATGCAATACTGAATCGATAACCGGCCTGGTTACACAAGATGACAAGATGATCATTATGCTGGATATCGATCATTTAATGAATAGTGGTGTACTGCAAGGGCTCGAGCAGGACCAGGATGAATTAGATGAACTGGCTAAAGCAGAGGAGCAAGATAAATGAAAAATAATCAGCCAATAACCAATAATGAAGTTCTTTATGATAAGGATCAGTTAATGGTTTCTACTACCGATGCGAAGGGTTTGATTACCTATGTCAATCGAGATTTTGTTGAAATTAGCGGTTTCACAGAGGGAGAACTAATTGGCGAGAATCAGAATATGGTTCGTCACCCTGAAATGCCAGCTGAAGCGTTTGAGGATCTCTGGAACAACCTCAAGGCTGAGAAACCATGGAACGGAATTCTTAAAAACCGATGCAAGAACGGAGATTATTACTGGGTCAATGCAAATGTAACCCCGATACGTGAAAACGGTCGCATTACGGGATACATGTCAGTACGTACTCTTCCTACTCGTGAACAGGTTAATGATACAGAAAAGCAATATCGAAAAATTAATGCGGGTGCAGCGACACTAAAGCCGGCATTGATCACTAAAGGTCTGATCTGGATGAAAGGTATAAGCCTTAATTTCTACCTGGCCAGTCTTACATTTATAGCATTGGCGATGATAGCGGGTATCGCATGGTTAGCTTACAGCGGTGCAGAGCTGAGTGTGCTGGCATCAATCTTTGGCTTTTCAGCCGTGTTTTTTATTCTTTCCAGCATTATTCTGGCACGTCATATTACGCTCCCTGTCAATATCGCGATTAATACGATGAAGCAGATAGCCGAAGGTAATTATACAGACTGGGTGAAGACAGACAGAAATGATGAATTTGGAAAGCTATTACAAAATATCGCTTCTACCCAGATTCGCCTGGGTAATGAAGTAAATGAAGCGCACCAGCTGACACGAGAAACCGGCCGCGTAAAACAGGCGCTGGATAATGTTACGGGTAACGTCATGATAGCGGGAAGCAATGGCGATATTATTTATATGAATGAAGCAATGCAACGCATGATGCATAAGGCACAGTCAGATATTCGTAAGGACTTGCCTGAGTTTGATGCGGACAATTTGATTGGCACTCATATAGACGAATTCATAAAGACACCGGCAAATCAGTGTGAACCATTAATTGATCTTAAGGAAACCTACCGTGACGACATGGTAGTTGGTGGACGTTCCTTGCGTTTTATTGCAAACCCGGTAACAGATGCAGAAGGTGTACAAATCGGTACTGTTGTCGAGTGGGTTGATCGTACACAGGAGGTTTCTGTTGAAGATGAAATTCAGGCAATAGTGGATGCATCACTTGCTGGCGATCTAAGTCAGCGTATTAATCTTAATGGTAAAAGCGGTTTCTTCGGAAAATTAAGCAGCGGGGTTAATGACCTGGTTGATGTTAGTGAACGTGTTATCAATGACACGGTAAGCGTATTAGGACAGATGTCTATCGGAGACCTGACGCAAAGTATTGAGTCAAATTACATGGGTACTTTTGGACAGCTTAAAACTGATGTAAACGGTACCATCGACAAACTAACCGTGGTTCTTGATGGAATTAATCAAAGTGCCGATGCGGTACTAACCGGTTCACAGGAAATCGCTGAAGGTAATACCAATCTATCATTACGTACTGAGCAGCAGGCGGCAAGTCTTGAAGAGACCGCTTCCAGTATGGAAGAAATGACAGCGACAGTTCGGCAGAACGCCGACAATGCAAGGCAGGCAAACCAGTTAGCTGCCGGTGCTCGTGAGCAGGCAGAGAAAGGCGGTTCTGTTGTTAGCAGTGCAGTATCTGCCATGGGTGAGATAACCAGTTCATCAAAACAGATCGCTGACATTATCGGTGTCATCGATGAGATTGCTTTCCAGACCAACTTACTGGCATTAAACGCTGCAGTAGAAGCCGCTCGCGCAGGTGAACAGGGCCGCGGATTTGCCGTGGTTGCGAGTGAAGTTCGCAACCTGGCTGGACGCAGTGCAACTGCTGCGAAAGAAATTAAGGACCTGATAAAGGACAGTGTGATAAAGGTCGAAGAGGGGTCGAAACTGGTCGATGAATCTGGTCAGACACTGGGTGAGATTATGAACTCAGTGAAAAAGGTTAGTGAGATTATTGCCGAGATTGCTGCGGCTAGCCAGGAGCAGTCAGAAGGTATTGAGCAGGTGAATAAAACGATTAGCAAGATGGATGAGATGACACAGCAAAATGCCGCACTGGTTGAACAGGCAGCGGCAGCCAGTGAGGCAATAAGTGAAGAAGCGGGTAACCTGAGTGATTTAGTGGGCTTCTTTACTATTAGCGATACCATAAAACAGACAGGAGCGATTGACCGTCGTGCAGAAGATCGCCCATGGTCGGAACAGGATAATGAGCCTGCGTCTTCACCCGAACCGGTAAATGCGGCTGTGCCACTTAAGGCAACGGGAACTGATGGCAATGAGTGGGAAGAGTTTTAGTCATTGTGATCTAAAGCAACTGTAATGACAACTGTAACAATGAAAAAAATAGTGAAAAGAGGAAAATCATGAGTATCAATATTTCTAGATCAATGACCCGATATAAGGATTTGTTACAAGGGACTTTTAAAAATATGAGATTGACGACGAAATTCATGATGATTTCAGCTGTTGTAGTCGTAGGCTTTACTGCTGTTATTTTCACATTTTATCAGCTGCAGACAAATCGACAGTCAATGGATTTATTAAATGCTGAGGCGAATAAATTTAATCAGCTTGTTAATGAGGTTGGTAAGTCGATCAGTGAGGCAGAGAATAATGAGAAGTCATTTCTGTTAAATAACAATCTTCATCATGTCAAGCTCAGTCAGGCAGCGGTCGATAAGGCTTATAAGCTGATAGAAGAAATGCGTACGCTTTCGCTATATCAGCATACTGAGGGTGTCATTAATGAATTAAACGATTCAATGAAGTTACTAGAAGAGTCTTTTAGCAGCCTGGTCAAAGCGAAAGATAAATTTGGACTTGATCATAATAGCGGTTTGCGCGGCGAGCTACGTAAAGCTGTACATAATGCTGAAGAAATTCTTAAAGAGTATTCAAGTCTGGCTCTGGATAAATCAATGTTAATGATGCGTCGGCATGAAAAAGACTACCTGGCCAGAAAGCTGGATAAGTATATCGACAAGATGGCAAAACAGCACGAATTGTTTGAAAGCATACTTGAAGAGGAAAGCCTGCCTATGGAAAGTAAAGCACTCATTAGTGCCAACATGCAAACCTATCATGAAATATTCAAGCAATTACCGATGGCTTTTCGACTTATCGAATCCCGTAGTGCTAATGTAAGTGATGCGGAGATTGCAACTGGCAGTAAGCTAAAAGAACTCATTGATGCGCGTGATAATTATGTCAATGAGCTTAATTCGAAAGCTGCTGCAAGTGATCAGCAACTGGTGCGCAACTTCTACATCATGATTACCAGTATTATTATAATTGTTGTTGTTACCCTGACAATAGTCTCTCGTACTATTATTTCATCCATGAAATCTGCCTCTAACGTTGCTGATTCTATTGCTAAAGGTAATCTTGATAATGTTGTGGACATTGCCTCAGATGATGAGATTGGAAGGTTGCAACGTTCCTTGCATATTATGCAAAATAATTTGCGGAAGAATATCGATACAGAGCGCAGGCAATTACGTGAAACAGGTCGTGTAAAACAGGCGCTGGATAATGTTAGTGGTAGTGTCATGATAGCTGATGATAAAAATAGCATTATTTACATCAATGACTCATGTTTAAAATTGATGAAAAATGCTGAAGATGATTTGCTCATAAAAATACCGGACTTCGATAGCGAAGCGCTGGTTGGATCTGGTCTTGATGTATTTGATAATGTTATGTCAGGTAATGATTGCAATCTTGAGAAAATCGATGAGGCCTGCGTAGTTGATATTGAAATTGGTATGCGCCACTTGCGTGTCGTAATTAACCCGATATTAACTGAAGATGATAAACAGATTGGTACCGTATTTGAATGGCGTGATCGCTCCCAGGAAATTGCCATTGAAAATGAAATAAAGACTATTGTCGATGCTTCTCTGGCTGGTGATCTTACGCAACGAATAGATGTTAACGACAAATCTGGATTCTTTGAAATGCTCAGCAATGGTATTAATAACCTGGTCGATGTCAGTGAACGTGTTATTAATGAAACGGTTAGTGTTCTCAGCCAGATGGCAGTCGGTAACTTGACAAAAACAATTGAAGCGGACTATTCCGGAACATTTGGTAAATTGAAAAGTGATGTCAACGGTACTATTGATAAGTTAACAGTAGTGCTTGAGGGAATCGGTGAAAATGCGGATGCAGTATTAACAGGCTCTCATGAAATTGCAGAAGGTAATGCCAACCTGTCGAAACGTACCGAGCAACAGGCGGCCAACCTCGAAGAAACCGCTTCCAGTATGGAAGAGATGACTACAACCGTACGCCAGAACGCCGACAATGCAAGGCAGGCAAACCAGCTAGCTGCCGGTGCTCGTGAGCAGGCAGAGAAAGGCGGTTCTGTTGTTAGCAGTGCAGTATCTGCCATGGGTGAGATAACCAGTTCATCAAAACAGATCGCTGACATTATTGGTGTCATCGATGAGATTGCTTTCCAGACCAACTTACTGGCATTAAACGCTGCAGTAGAAGCCGCCCGCGCAGGTGAACAGGGCCGTGGATTTGCCGTGGTTGCGAGTGAAGTTCGCAACCTGGCTGGACGCAGTGCAACTGCGGCGAAAGAAATCAAGGACCTGATTAAGGATAGTGTGATCAAGGTAGAGGAAGGTTCTAAACTGGTTGATGAATCTGGCCAGACACTGGAGGAAATCATGAACTCAGTGAAGAAGGTTAGTGATATCGTTGCCGAAATAGCCGCTGCTAGCCAGGAACAGTCAGACGGTATTGAGCAGGTCAACAAAGCCATTAGCCAGATGGATGAGATGACGCAGCAAAATTCAGCTTTGGTTGAACAGGCGGCTGCAGCCAGTGAAACCATGAGTAAGCAGGCATTAAACCTCAATGAACTGGTTAGTTTCTTCAGTATTAATAGTACGCGTGTAAAGAAGAAAGCAGCAGATCGCCGATCTGATGAGCGCCCGTGGAGTGAACAGCCTAAAGCACCAGAACGCGATTAATATTTCTGCACATCAACAGGCCACCGGTACTGATGATGGCTCATGGGAAGAATTTTAATAGAGAGAATTATGATGTTGAATAAGCTGTTACTAAAAAACAAATCGATACGTTTTAAAATATTGATGTTCGCTGTACTGGTGTTATGTATTCTGTTTGCGCAGAGTGCAAACATGCTGTTTCGATTATCAGCGGTAAATGACAATGTTGATGTCGTTGTTTATGACATACAACCTGCACTAATGAAGTCGCGCGAGCTTGCAGAAAAAATCATGCATAGTTCAAGTGCCTTAGGTTTTTATCTGCTAACTGGTGAAACTGCTGAACAGGATAAATTTGAAGCCAGTCTATCGAGTCTGGACCAGTCAGCTTTGGATCTTGGAGAGTTAAAAGGTATCAAGGAAAATCCCGAGTATAGTGCATTGCTTGTGAATATCGAAAAACAGCTAGAACAGTTTAAAAGTTATCGGGAGCAAATGATTTCGCTTGGTGCAGATGAAACCGCCAATATGATTGCTATGGCTTATTCTGTAGACAATGTTAATCCACTATTCAGACAGACATCGCAGCTTCTTAATCAGATGATACTTGTTGAAGAAGACGAAGATGCCAGCGAAGAGCGTAAGACATTAATCGCAGATATTGTTGATTTGCGTTACAACTGGTCAAGGTTGTTGACCGAAATGCGTTTGTTTCTTGCTTTTCGTGCTGATTCTGCACGTGACAATATGATGTTGTATAAAAGTGTTATCGAAGAACGAATAGAAAAACTGCAGCTAAAACGCGATATTCTTAACTTTGAACAGGACGATGGCTTTGAACAGTTTCTTGGTGTTCGTACCACTTTTTATGAAAACCTTGATCAGTTGATCAAACTGCATAGTAGTGAAAAATGGCGTATGGATGCCTGGATAGTACGTACCGAACTTGCCCCATTGCTGGATAAGGTTAATGCAGATATTCAGGCTCTGATTAATAGCCTTGAAGCCTCATCAGAAACCGCGGCCAATGATGTTTCAGACGTATACGCGACAGAAAAATTCACTATCCTCGCTTTGTTGCCGCTTATTATGGGTTTGATTGTGCTGTTGAGTTGGGCGATTAATCGCAGCATTACTAATCCGATTAATCACGCAATCGATATTGCTAATGTAATCGCTAATGGCAAGACGACCGATATCAAGCTGGAAAATGAAAAATCAGAACCAGGACAGTTATTGCTGGCATTATCGAAGATGCAGGAAAACCTGCAGCAACACCTTCGTTCAGAAAAAGAAATGGCAGATAACTATCGTGTTAAGCAGGCACTGGACAATGTTTCAGCCAATGTGATGATGGTGTCTTCGGACGGAAAAATTATTTACATCAATGATGCTCTGCAAGTGCTAATGCACAATGCTGAAAATGAGATCCGTCAGCAGTTGCCAGACTTTGATGTCGAAAATTTACTCAATACAAATATTGATCAGCTTCATCAAAGTTTTGCAAAGCACAGTGATCTGGATGACAGTTATATCGATGATATTACGCTTGGTGATTGCTGTATGCGTATTATTGTAAACCCGATTATTGATAACAGCGGTAATCATCTCGGCACAGTTATCGAGTGGAATGATCGTACCCAGGAAATTGCCATTGAAGAAGAGATTAACAGTATTGTTAATGCATCTCTCGGCGGTGACCTGAGTCAGCGTATTGATATCAGCGGTAAAGTCGGGTTCTTTGAAATGTTGAGCCTTGGTATAAATAACCTGGTCGATGTTAGTGAACGCGTGATAAACGACACGGTGAGAATGATGAGTGCGATGGCCAAGGGTGACTTAACTCAGAGTATCGATGCTGATTATCACGGTGCATTTGGCAAACTCAAAGATGATGCTAATACCACCATTAACAAACTTACCGAAGTGATGGGGAAAATTAACAGTGATGCAGATGCTGTACTGACAGGTTCACATGAACTCTCGCAGGGTAATAGTAATCTTTCCCTGCGTACCGAACAACAGGCCGCCAACCTCGAAGAAACCGCTTCCAGTATGGAAGAAATGACCGCAACCGTACGCCAGAATGCAGACAATGCACGGCAGGCAAACCAGTTAGCTGCTGGTGCTCGTGAGCAGGCAGAAAAAGGCGGGGCAGTTGTTAGTAATGCGGTATCAGCTATGAGTGAAATAAGTCATTCGTCAAAACAGATTGCTGACATTATCGGTGTTATTGATGAGATTGCTTTTCAGACGAACTTACTGGCATTGAACGCAGCAGTAGAGGCTGCCCGTGCCGGTGAACAGGGTCGCGGTTTTGCCGTGGTAGCCAGTGAAGTGCGCAACCTGGCTGGCCGTAGTGCAACTGCGGCGAAAGAAATCAAGGACCTGATTAGGGACAGCGAAATCAAGGTCGAAGAGGGATCTAAGCTGGTCGATGAATCCGGTGAGACACTGGACGAAATTATGAGTTCAGTGAAGAAAGTCAGTGATATCGTGGCCGAGATAGCTGCCGCCAGCCAGGAACAGTCAGATGGTATTGAGCAGGTTAATTTAGCCATCAACCAGATGGATGAGATGACACAGCAAAATGCCGCCCTGGTCGAAGAAGCCGCCGCTGCCAGTGAGACCATGAGTAAACAGGCGCTTAACCTGAATGAACTGGTTAGTTTTTTCAGGACTAAAGACAGCGGTAACGTCTCGGTTGCTGAGCGTCGCTCCAGTGATCGTCCCTGGAGTGCACAAAATGCCGCCCCAAAACCAGTCAATGCTTCCACGGCGAAGCAGGCAACAGGCACTGATGATGGCGGAGCCTGGGAAGAATTCTAACGATATGACTTGTATTAGTCTGCGCTTATATGCTGCTGGCTAATACAAAGCTTTACTTAACTAATTTAAGAATTTACCCATTTGTCCGATATGAACAGTAAGGGCATTGCCCCAGACGATGATATTAAAAGAACTATAGCCGATAACCGACCATTTCTTAGTAGATGGATAGATGTGAATATATAGATGAACGCTAAAAATAAAAAAACGATCAATAAAAACAATAAAAAAGTCAGCAAGATAACGCTAGCTACACATCAGGATATCTCGGTAATTAACAAGCTGTATGGGCGCTTGAAAAAATGTGCCGACAGACAGGTAGATGTAAACATAGATTGCACAAATGTAGAAACTATTGATGTTTCAACGTTGCAGCTACTACTATCTTTTTCACGAAAAATAAGAAGTCATAATAACGCACTCAACTGGCATGCTCCTACACAGGCAATAGTAAATACTGCGAGAATAATTGGCGTGGAGAAAGAGCTTATTCAGTTAGAACAGACTGAATAATAATTGCTCAGGTACGTGGTTATGATAGTGCTCTCAAGTAATGAAAAATAAGAGAAAAGGACAGGCAGTCGCAGTCGGGACAGCTGAAATGGAGCAGACACTGAATCTGTCAGCTTCTCAAATTGAGATAGCTCTTAAAGAATCTGATCGATCTGTGACCGAGCTGATTTCCGCAATAACTTCCATGGCCTGTTGTGTGCAGAGTATTGGCGAGAATATTGAAGTACTGCGACAGATGCCGAATTCGGGTGAAGTCGCTGATGCAATAGCTGATAAATGTCGGCGAGCGGATGCTGATATGTGTCAGGTTGTCACTGCTATTCAGTTTTATGATCGTCTGTCACAGCGCTTTATGCATATTCACGAAAACCTGCATGATGCAGCAGTGGTGTTAAAGGAACCTGCTTCTTTAGGTGTCAGTAAATTGCAGAGACAGCATGAAAAAGTACGTTCGGTGTATTCACTAGAACAACAACAGAATATGCAGCATTCAGAAAAAAATGAATTTACTGCGAGTAAAACAGACCGGCAGCTAGAGCAGGGTAAAGCGGAAGTTTTTGGAGACATTGAATTGTTTTAGTGATTTTTATGAGTTGTGCAGTACCTACCGATTTAAAACTTCAAATGAAAGATCAGACGTTCGAGTTCTCGACCGCTGACTTCAATGCTTTGCGTGAGCTGGTTAGTATTCATACTGGTATTAGTTTGTCTGACAAGAAAAGTGAGCTGGTATATGGCCGTCTTTCGAAACGTCTGCGCGCACTTGGGCTGACCAGTTTTAGTGACTATTGTAATTTGATGAAAAGTAGTCCAGGTGAAGAGCTTGAACATTTCACAAATGCGATTACAACTAACCTGACATCGTTTTTTAGAGAAGCACATCATTTTGACTACCTGAAAGATACTGTCGTACCCTTATTGCTGGAACGCTATTCTAAAACACAACGTTTGCGTATCTGGTCCGCAGGTTGTTCAACTGGTGAAGAACCTTATTCGTTAGCGATGATATTACGTGAAGCTGTTCCTGATATCGATAATATGGATATTCGTATTCTAGCCAGTGACCTCGATACGAATGTTGTACAAACGGCTGCTCAGGGAATATACCAGGAAAAAAGAATTGAAGGCCTGGATGAACGCCGCTGTCAGCGATGGTTTAAACGAGGCAGGGGTGTACATAGTGGCAAGGTAAAAGTAGAACCGGATTTGCAGAGACTGATAGCATTCAGGCAATTAAACCTGATGAAAGACTGGCCCATGCAGAATAATTTTGACGTTATATTTTGCCGTAATGTCGTTATCTATTTTGACAAACCTACGCAGAGAACATTGTTTGACAGATTTGCCAATGTATTAGTGCCAGATAGTCACCTGTTTATTGGGCATTCTGAAACTTTAAGTAATATTAGTGACAGGTTTGAACTAATTGATAAAACCGTTTACCGGAAAATCAGTTAATGTGCACGGTAAATAGGTTAGATTCTTCATTCCCCCGTCCGGAACGTGAGCCTGCATTACCAGGATTTGAGCACATCAAGCACTATTGGGATAACAAACACGAGTCATATACCGCAAGGATTATGCCAGGTGAGTTTTTCGTTTCCACCACTAATGAAATGATTGCGACCGTTTTAGGATCGTGTGTGTCTGCATGTATACGCGATGTGAAATCCGGTGTTGGTGGTATGAATCATTTTATGTTGCCTGAGGGTGAAAAATGCCCGTCTAGCGGTGCCTGCTTAAGTACCTCGGCACGGTATGGTACTTATGCTATGGAACAAATGATTAATACAATCCTTTCTCATGGTGGTCGGCGCGAACGCCTCGAAATCAAGTTGTTTGGTGGCGGTAAAGTTTTGCAGTCCATGACCGATATAGGTAACAGGAATATACAGTTTGTTCGTGATTACCTGCGAATGGAAGCACTCATGGTGGCTTCGGAAGATCTTGGTGGGACACATCCGAGGAAGGTTTTATATTTCCCTGCAAGTGGTCGAGTTTTAATGCGCAAGTTACCAATATCGCAGGATGAGAGTGTTTGTCAGCGTGAATTGCAGTACCAGAGTTCACTAATAGAAAAACCTATAGCTGGCGAAATTGATTTGTTTTAAATGAATAATAAGGAATAGATTATGCCTACAGTGTATGTAGTCGGTTTAATAATGCAGCAAGGTGAGCTATGAGTAAAGTAATTCGAGTGTTGATAGTTGATGATTCAGCACTTGTACGAAAAATGCTTAAAGAGATGCTATCACTCGACCCGGAGCTTGAGGTTGTAGGTACTGCATCAGATCCATATGTTGCAAGGGATAAAATAAAGAAACTTAAGCCAGATGTTTTGACGCTAGATGTCGAAATGCCAAAGATGGATGGTATTTCGTTTCTTGCGAATTTGATGCGTCTTCATCCTTTACCTGTAGTAATGGTATCAAGTCTTACTGTAAAAGGTGCTGATGTTATTTTGCAGGCACTCGAATTAGGGGCTGTAGATTATGTAACCAAGCCAAAAATAGACCTGGCATATGGTCTTGAGCAGTACGCTGAAGAGATAATTTCTAAATTGAAAGTGGCGGCTAATACCAGGGTGCGTGCTATTTCAAATAATTTGCCAAAAGATAAGGTGAAAGTTACAGATAAATTAAATGCTGATGCTGTTATAAGTAAACAGCATGGTATTAAACATTACTCAACGACCGAATCGATCATAGTAATTGGTGCATCGACTGGCGGCACTGAAGCCATTAAAGAAATACTGCTCGAGATGCCAGCGAGTGCACCAGGTACAGTAATAACACAGCATATACCAGCCGCTTTTAGTGCGTCATTTGCAGCACGATTAGACAGGGCCTGTAAGATGAAAGTATGTGAAGCGAAAGATGGTCAACAGATAATACCGGGGCATGTATATATAGCGCCCGGTGACAGGCATCTGCTTGTGGTTAGGGATGGCGCACGTTATCACTGTAAGTTAAGTGATGGTGAGATGGTCAACAGGCATAAGCCGGCTGTTGACGTGTTGTTCAGGTCTGCAGCACAAAGTGCAGGCATAAACGCTATCGGCGTTTTATTAACAGGAATGGGAGACGATGGTGCCCAGGGACTCAAAGAGTTGCAACAGTCAGGTGCCGCGACAATTGCCCAGGATCAGGATAGTAGCGTTGTTTGGGGTATGCCGGGAGCTGCAGTCAAGCTAGGTGCTGCTGATAGAGTGCTGCCATTAAATATGATTGCCGGTGAGCTGGTAGCATACAGTCGTGATGAGAAAAAGTATGGAACATAAATTTTTTTGACAACAGAACTCTACTAATAGAGTTACAACAACAGAGGTAAGAGAGATGAATATACTTGTAGTCGATGATAGCCTGGCAATGAGGCTGATTGTTATGAAAACACTGCGTGAGGCGGGATATGAAGGCCATGATATTGAACAGGCAGAAGACGGCGTTAAAGCGCTTGAGCAGATAAAATCAAAAGCACCTGATTTAATTTTATGTGACTGGAATATGCCTAATATGACAGGGCCTGAATTACTGCAGGTACTTACTGATGATGGTATAAAACCAACTTTCGGTTTTGTTACAACAGAAGCAACCTCTGAAATGCTGGCCAAGGCCAGTGACCTGGGTGCTGATTTTCTAATAGCAAAGCCTTTTACTCCTGAATCGTTTCAGAAAAAACTTGATAAATATATAAACTAATACAGTTTCTATGCTTTTAGAAAAAACTGCTAAATCTGAGGAATGATCATGCCAAATACATACCCTGTGCCAAAAGAAAAAGACGTGCTCGACATATTATCCATGCTGTATGGAGGTGACGTAGAGCTGGGTTCAGTTGATCCAGTTCCTATTGAAAACAAAGACAGTATGGTTGCTGTTTATATTAACGATAATAATGAGCCATCAACAGCATGTGTTTGTAATTTTAATTTTGCTGCATTTGCTAGTTCAGCGCTAACCAAAATACCTGTTGGTGGAGCAGAGGATGCGGCAGAAACTGGTGATTTCTCTGCAATGATGCTGTCGAACCTGCATGAGGTAATGAATATTTGCTCGCGTGTGTTTATGAATGATAGTAGCCCACATATTAAGCTGGATACTGTCTATAAAAATCTGGACGATGCACCTGAAACCGTTAAAGCCCTGTTTGGCAGCACAGGTGAACGAAGTGATTTTACTGTGACTATCCCTAACTATGGTGATGGTACAATCTCATTCCTGTCATCATGAAAGGCTTTGTAATAATAGCCTAAGCATTATCCCCGGGTTATGTCTTTTATCTGGCGTTGTAGCTTACCCGGTATATTGCATCAGTATAATCATCTGAAATGAGGATGGAGCCGTTAGGCAGATTCAAAATGTCCACTGGTCTCCCAGGCTGAGTCGTCAGGAAGATTAGCTATAATGACAACAGGCTCCGGTGGGTTTTCTAGACTATTTTAAATATCGTCATATTTCAATATCCTGTTAACTGCGGAAACGTATAGAGCGCCGTTTTAGAAAGCAACACCACTGGGCATGTTGAAGTTGTCATCAATTAAGAAATGCCTGTCAGCCTTACCATCTTTGTTGTTATCGATAATGGCGTATACTTTTCCTTCGTTACGTGTGCCTGAAAAAACAGTGCCATTATCACCGAGTGTCATTTGCCTGGCTTTGACGACGTTACTTGCGAAAATTTCAATGCTGAACCCTTCTTGTAGCTGTAACCTGTCGAGGTTTATTTGTGATGAGAGTAATAAGGTGGTCAGGATTAGATTCATTTTTCTTCTGTCAGGCCCTGTATTGATCGTGTTTGAATATTGCAGTTCTAGCAATGGTATATGCATCTTCATTGATGATGCCCTTATCTCTGAGTCGACGACACATTTTTAGTTCTTCAACCAGCCGGCTGGCTATAGAAAGTGATGCCTGTGCTCTGTCGATGTGTTGTTGGAGGCATATAAAAAATTTGTCAAAATCCTGCTGTTCAGGTTTTTTGTTTTCAATTGAAAATAAATGGGCGCCAGAATAGTTACCTTTGAAGAGGTATTCGTCTTTTATATAATACAGGAAGAGCAGTATAAATATCACTGTGCTCGTTAACATAATGGATCCGGCTGCTATAGAGTATTCAATTCTTAGCAGATCATTTAGCGTTAAGTAAGTGATGAATATGCTTGATGTGAAGCAAGCTACAGCAAGATAGAGCCATTTCCATATAATTGTTTTGTTATGCTCTGGTTCAGCCTTTATGGTGGAGAGGCTGACATGAAATTTTACCGCTTTGCTGTTGTTCTTTTTCAAAATACTTATTAATAGATATTTGTCGTCGTAAAATTGAAATTCCTTTGTGATTCCTTTCTGTGAATTTATTTGTAGAAGTTTATCGCCCAGTTTTTCCGGGCGAATGTCTTCCTCTAACTCATCATAGTTATCGGTGGGTACATCAAACGCAGTGTCTGAAATTATTACTTCTTCATCTTCCATAATAGAAACCTTTAGAGAAGCTATGAATTGGGGGAGGGCGATTTATTTAGATTTACCATACAGAATAGTAGCTTATAAGCTAAATGTGATAATCACAGATAAATTCCAGTGTAATGGCCTGGCGTTCTCTATTTGAGAGTGTTTTCAATATACATATAAATCATATAGTTAAATATTCATTTGTGTAATTAACATTAGCTATAGACTGTTTAAGTGGTTTTCCCGTCGATAGAATTGTCATGTTTTGTAAGTTGGGCTGTAAATCATGGCAATAAAATGATTCAATTTAGTGAACCTGAGCTGACTATGTCTGTCTGCTGTGTGTGGCTGATTAATTGACTGCGGAGGCTGAAATGAAACCAATACAGGATCTGGATGATCAAGCGTATAAAGTTGCCATGGGTCGGCTGTTAGTAATGTATACCCAGGTAGACTCTTTAATAATGCGTGCTGTTGCAGAGCGCATGGCTTATGCGCCGGACGAGGAGAGCCGTCTTTTTATGGCGAGACAGGTTGGTGATGAAAGTCGTCATGTACAGATCCAGCAGGCGTGGATTGAAAAATTCGGGGCCGATACTGCTCCAGTTTTTAATGAACGGCAGCAGGGCATGTTTCTTGCCCATTTTCGTTCACTCAGCTGGATGGACTTTTTAATCGATATGTATGTTTGTGTTGAAGCATTAGGCAGTGAAGCTGTGGAACAGGTTGTTCCATTAGCGGATCCGGGCACGCGTGAATCGCTTAGAGTGCCTTTACAGGATGAAATGGATCATATCGAGTTTGGCTTAAGCAGTCTGCGTACTGTCCTGCAGAGGTTGCCAAAAGATAAAAGTTATGCTTATTTACAGACAATAGAATCGAGACTGGATTTTCTTGATGATAGCCTGCATGGTTTAGGTATAGATATACCTGGTATGTTTGCTGCTGTTGGTGTTGATTATCAAAAGGTGGTTGAAAACGTATTGACTAAACGCAGGCAAATTCTTCATTCGTTAGCGCAGCCAATGGCAGCTTGATGCATAGTATTACAGCATGAGCGTGTGTAAAAAAACCGTCTATATGACGGTTTTGTCTTGTATAAAGCAAAACAATTAGACATGTGTGGCTTTATATACTTGCTTTGCATGCTCTCGTCGAACAAATCTCCAGATCTGGTGTCGGAGTCTTATCGCTGTAGTCAGGCTGGTGGTTACCATTTGAGGCAGTTTAAAACACGTATCCGGACGTTCTTATGATCCACAGATACAGGCTGATTTCTTCCTGGTGAGTTAAGTCATGATTTTATCTGTTAGATCAGAGGTTTCTGGCCCTATGTTAAGACCTGGGTCATTTATATCCATAGCTGACCTTTCCAGTGATAATGCAGACGCAGATGCACTGGTTAATTCATTATCTATCCCTTTAACGAAAAGATTAACAAGTTATTAATTAAGACAGTATGTTGATTATGTCATATTGTTTTACAGTTCGAATTGATACAATGTCGGTTCGATTTATACTTTAATTCAGTAATTGATAAATGATGCGCAATTTATTTTCATTTCTTGTACAGCCTGTAATGTCATTATTCCAGCAAAAGCGAAGCTCGCCGCTATTTTTTCCATTTGTGGCTGTTTTTATCACGGTTACCTTAATTCTGGTTTTCAAGCTGGTGCAACCTGATCCTCCGGTTAAGGCGAAAGAAGAAAAAGTATGGACTGTACAGACACATCAATTGCTTGCAGGCTCCAAGTCACCACAACTGGAACTTTACGGCAGGGTCGAATCACCGTATACCTCAACCATAACCTCAAGCATTAGTGCTGATGTGGTATCGCTAGCGGTAAAAGAAGGACAATCTGTTGTCAGAGACCAGCTATTAATTGCACTGGACCAACTGGATGTGCAGCTCGTTTTGAATCAGCGCCAATCGGATATTGCAGAGCTGGAAGCCCTGATTGAGTCTGAGAAAAACAGGCATAAAAATGATATCAGTTCGCTAAAGCTGGAAAAGTCATTGGTTGCACTGGCGGAAAAAAAATTATCGCGTGAGGAAAAAACAAGCAAGTCTAATTTAACCAGCCAAAGTAGTTATGACTCGCAGAAACAGGCCTTGCAAAACCAGGCACTGGCTTTAAAAGCAAGAGAGCTAAACGTGGCTGATCACCCGGCAAGACTGGCACAGTTACAGGCCAGGCTGGCACAAAAGCGTGCACAACTGCAGCAGGCAGAAAAAGACCTGCAGCGAGCCAGCGTTGTTGCGCCGTTTGACGGTATCATTTTAAAAACAAAAGTGTCTCCGGGCGAGCGAGTTCGGCCCGGTGAAGAATTACTGGAGATTTATGCCACTGAAAATATAGAACTGCGTGCGCAGATTCCGCAAAAATACATTGAGGTAATTAAGCAGGCTCTGGAGCGGGAGATGACCCTGTATGGTTTAGTTAAAACCAGCCAGGGCGATATAACGGCTGCATTGCATCGTGTTTCAGGTTCTATAGCAGCGACCGGAAATGGTGTAGATGCCCTGTTTGAGGTTAGCCCTGATGATACAGATAGTTTAATTATGGGAGAAGTCCTTGAGGTTATATTGCAGCTGCCAGAGATTGATGATGTGTACAGCCTGCCAGTATCGTCAATATATGGTACAAATCGAATATACCGGGTGGTAGATGAACGCCTGTCTGTAATGCGGGTGCAAAAGCTGGGTACACAAAACATTGATGGTAAACAATTCATACTGGTGCGTAATGAGCTGTTAAAACCCGGTGACGAAATTATAACTACGCAGTTGCCGCACGCCGTCGGTGGTTTGAAGGTTGAGGTTCGAAATGTTCTAACGGCTAATGAAAGCCTGGGGCAGGCTATGCCTGCCACTAAAGGCCTGATCGCTAATGACCTGGTCACTAACAGTCCTGACACTAACGAAAATCCATAAGCAACGTTAATAATGAGTACGGATAAGAATTTATCGTCGACTTCGTCGCATCCAGGTAACCCGAAGGGTGGTGGAATCATTCACCTGTTTGCGCAACACCCGGTTGCCGCAAACTTGCTGATGGCAATTTTAATTATCCTTGGTTCTTATAGTCTTGTTAAGTTAAATCGACAGTTTTTCCCGAATTTTGTGCTGGATTATATAACAGTCCGTGTTGTATGGCCCGGTGCAAGTGCTGAGGATGTTGAGCGCTCCATTACCATCCCTCTGGAACAGGCCCTGCGTAATCTTGATGGCGCAAAGGAAATGATATCAACTTCAACGCGCAGTTTAAGTTCGATTGTCATTGAGTATGAAGAAGACAGTGATATGGGTGTGGCACTTGATGATGTTAAACAATACGTTTCAAATGTACGGCATTTGCCCTCTGATTCAGAAGATCCAATAGTCACCAAACTTTCACGCTATGAACCCGTTGCCACAATAATATTAACCGCGGAAGGTGAACTGGAAGAGCTGCGGTCACTGGCTTATCAATATGAACGTGAATTGCTGGATAACGGTATTGCCCGGGTAAACTTTAGCGGCCTGCCGGACCAGGAAATAGCCATTGAAGTGAGTTCAAAAAAACTTCAGCAGTTAGGAATGTCCCTGACTCAAATTGGCGAGCGTGTAGTTAGCCAGAGCCAGGATATACCCGCGGGTACGGTGGCAGAAAACGAAGCTGCACGTGAAGTACGAGGACTGCAGCGTAAACGCGATGTGCAGGAATTTTCTTCGCTAAATCTGTTAACTGACAGTAGCGGTCAGAAATTAACACTGGCAGATATTGCCGATATACAGCGACGGCCAAAAGAAAACCAGGTTGAGATTTTTTATCAGGGTATGCCTGCTATTCTGATGAATTTGCAGCGCACCGAAAATACGGATGCACTCAAGTCTGCGGAAATAATGCACGCATGGCTAGAAGAGACACGATCGACAGTAACCCCGTCTATAAAGCTTGTTGTCTTCGATGAGGCATATTCGCTCATACAGCAGCGAATAGACTTGCTGGTAAAAAATGGTGTTAGCGGACTGGTTCTGGTATTGCTGATTTTATATATTTTTTTGAACGGCCGCGTGGCTTTCTGGGTTGCAGTTGGCATACCTACGTCGTTTTTAGGTGCGCTTGCCGTTCTGTATTTTTTTGGCGGCAGCATCAATATGATCAGCCTGTTTGCACTGATTATGGCGCTGGGAATTATTGTTGATGACGCGATTGTGGTGGCCGAGGATGCGCTTACACATTACCAGTCGGGTGAAAACTCTTTGCTCGCAGCTGAAGGCGGTGCAATGCGTATGCTGGCACCGGTTATGTCGTCATCATTAACAACGGTAGCCGCCTTTTTCCCTCTTATGCTGGTTACCGGTATTATCGGTTCTATATTATTTGATATTCCTTTTGTTGTTATTTGCGTGATTATTGCATCACTGATTGAAAGCTTTTTTATTCTGCCAGGGCATTTGCGCCACAGCTTTCATAAATACCACCACAAGGAAAATTCTGCACTAAGGCAGAAACTTGAAGATGGTTTTAATTCATTTCGTGATAATTATTTCAGGCCTGTAATAAACAGCGCTATTGATCACCGTTTCAATACTATTGTCGTTGCTATCTGTTCACTGGTTCTGGCAGTGGCCCTGGTGATTTACGGGCAGGTAAAGTTCCAGTTTTTTCCTCAGCCGGAAAGCACGGTTGTTGTTGCCAGTGTGAAGTTTTCTGCCGGTACGCCACCTGAAAAAGTACATGAGTTTGCGCAACAGCTGGAGCATCGCCTTTATGAGACCGACGAAGCATTGCGAGAGGATGTGTCGTTAATCAGGGCTGCAATACTACGAATAAACACAGCCAGTTTTGATGGCGGGCGTAATTATCAGAATGGTAATCAATATGCCATGTTGCAGGTTGAATTGTTGCAGCCGGATGAGCGGGATGTAAGGAATACGACTATTACTGAAGAGTGGGAGTCACGCCTTGTTATGCCGGCCGGTGTAGAGCAGTTGTCAATCAGCAGTCCGCGCGGCGGGCCACCAGGCCGTGATATTGATATCTTCTTAAGTGGCAAAGATGCTATTACATTAAAACGTGCAGCTGAAGAACTGGCAGATGAAATGAACAGTTATGATGGACTGTCAAATATTCTTGATGATCTACCTTATGGCAGGCAGCAGTATATTTTTGAATTAACGCCATTGGCACAATCAGCTGGCCTGACTATAACTGAAGTCGGTCGACAGCTGCGTGCTGCGCTTGATGGCCAGTTGCTTCAGGTGTTCTATGATACCGATGAAGAAATTGAAGTGCGTATAATGCTGCCGGCAAACGAACGAAAGTTTCAGAGCATACTGGAAACACTGCCAGTTATTGCTGCAACTGGGCAGAGCATTCTATTAAGTAATGTGATTACGCTCGAGTCTAACCAGGGGCTTGAGTTGTTGCGCCACACCGATGCGAAAATGGGAGTGCATGTGACGGCTGAAGTTAATGCTAAAAAGACTAATGCCAATGAGGTACTTGATAAATTACAGCAATCCACGATACCCGATATAGTTGCTAAATATGGATTACAGGTTTCCTATAAAGGGCGAGCAGAAGAAGAGCGTGAAACCGGCAGCGATATGAAGCAGGGCGGTCTGCTGGCCCTGGTAATGATTTATATTATTCTGGCCTGGGTGTTTTCATCCTATGCATGGCCTTTGGCGGTAATGTTAGTTATTCCTTTTGGTATTAGTGGAGCTATTTTTGGACACTGGTTCATGAATATTGACCTGACGATACTTTCGCAGTTTGGTATGTTTGGTTTGTCAGGGATTGTGATCAATGATTCTATCATTCTGGTCACGTTTTATAAGCAGCTAAGGGCGAAGGGTATGGCTGTGCGCGATGCACTGGTTGAATCATCCTGTTTGCGTTTGAGAGCTGTACTGTTGACTTCTTTAACGACAATTGCCGGTCTGACGCCGTTGCTATTTGAAACATCACTGCAAGCTCAGTTTTTAATCCCGATGGCTACCAGTATTTCTTTTGGACTGGGTTTTGCGACTTTGCTGGTGTTATTTGTAGTACCTGTAATCCTTTCTTATATCGAACAGTTATCTGGCAATACCGGGTCGTTGCCTGCAGCCCGGGAGCAGGAAAATCGAGCTAAGGCTTAGTACGTTATGTTTTTGTGTGTTATCAGTTTAGTGCGAACCTTAAATTATAATTAGTTGCATGTGCGTAGCCTTATTTTGCCTGAGCAGGAATTCTATAACCATTTAGCTTAGTGTTTCCTGGTGTTACTCCCGGTATGGCCCCGGGAATGCTACCGGGCATGGAGCCATTCGTATTTCCACCGTAAGTACCATTTGGTATCCTGTGCTGCTGAGTTAGCCCCGGTTCGTTGATAACATCAAGAGTCTTCCTTCCCCTTGGCATCTTTTTTGAGTCAATGACCTGGTTCAGCCTGATTTCACCTTGCGTAGATTTTTCAATATCAACTATTCTTATTTTTGAACGGCTGCTAACGGTGTTCTCCAGTGATTGCTGTAGCTCAAATTTATAAGCGTTGTTGTTAAATTTAAAGCTGGTCTTATTATCACGTACGTGTGTCTGTATGCGCCATTGGCTGGTTTTATCCTGGAAAGGAATACCATCGCTTTGACGGATATAGTTTTTCTGAACTTCAGTCTTGATCACTCTACTGGCAAGTATCGTTTTTTCATCAATACGAACTCCGGAAACAGCAACAGTGTCACCAACTTTTGGTGACTGCCTGTTATTGATAGCCTGAACAACAGTTTGACCAAGAACAGTAAAGCTAAATGTTTGTGGCTCAACGGATTCAACCTTGCCAATAAGTTCATGGCGAATGTTAATTATTTTCGCGTAAGTGTAAGTATTCGCATCGCTAGTAAGAACCTCGACGACATCGCCAACAGAAAATTCCGGCTGTATTGACGGTTTAGCATTTACTGTGTACTCAGTTTTCTCATCATGTTCAATTTCAATACCGTTGACAAAAATACTGCCAAATCCCGTAATTTCGCCTACGATGCCTGTGCCACCAAGACCACCGTTGCTATTTGCCTGCATACCGGTTCCGCCCAGGCCAATGTCTTTGTCTTCATCGCCAGCAGCATAAACATTCGTCTGAATAACGAATGAAAGGATGCTGCCGAGTACAACCATGGAAATATTTCTTAGCTTATAGTTGATCATTGATCAGACTCCAGTTTGTTTTCCAGCTGTGCCTGGTGCCAGTACACGCCGAGACGCATTCGATAATTTGCGTCTACTTTTAATTTGTCGGCATCATAAAATTTGATTGCCTGTTTGTTTAAATGCAGCAGTAGTTCATTGCCTTTTTTATCGGCAATACTGCGCAGTTTATTCACTGAGCTTTCACTTAGTGATGCGTAATACACACTTCGTTCAAGCATTGGCTCGTCTTCCGTCAGTATGTTGCTAACACAGCTGGCTAAATGGTCATGGATGTTATGTCCCAGGTAATAAGCCATCTCGTTAAATTCCTTATTACTTACAAAAGCAGACTTGTTGAGTACGACGTAAGCTCCCTTTAGTTCGACCATATTTAGCCGTAACCATTCATCAAGAACTGCTTTCGGCCTGACATCCTTGCTGACACTGGATACCAGCTGATCAAAACCTGCTTCGTTAGCCTTCGCTGTTTTTAAGAGTTGGGCTGGTTTACCTTTATCATCAAGAAATTCCGGCATGCTGGACCAGCGGGCAACAATCTCACCGCTCAAGGAGGCAGAAGTGTTAATCGCTGGATTTTTATCGATTAGTGACTCGCGTATGCGTTTAATGTCTTTTCTATGAACGCCGGTGAGGACAAAAATTCGGCTATCGCTGGGTTTGTTCTGATCCAGTGAGAAGTTTTTCTGGGCAACCTCAACATACAGTTCCTTGATTAATTCACGAAATTGAGGAAAAGTAATTCCTTTCTCAATAAGTAAACGAATCAATGGCTTACAAAGCAGTTTCACGGCTTTAACCAATGCCGCCTGTGTTTTACTGTGTCCGTTTTCGCTCATATTAATCGTTGCTCATGTCTATAAATACGTCTGATTATTTGCAGATTCATATCAAATTTCCAGTGATTATAGCTTGACGTGGGAAAATTTACCACATAATATTGAACTCGTGGGAAATAATCCCACTAATAATAAATGAGAACAAATATTACTCCGTCAGATTTTTACCCGCAGGGTGAGTTATGAAAGATTTTAAGGTGATCTCCACTGGAAACAGGTCAGATGCTGCAAGGCTTCGAAAAAATACAGGCGTCTGTTTAAGTGGTGTTCTGGTGATGGCTTATTCAGCATGTGACAAGAAATCAGCCGATACATTTACTCCCGGGCTTAGCATCGATACGAAGAACTTCTAAAGTACAGCAAGCCATGATGCTGTGTTTTTCAGGATTGGCCTTGATAACTCGGACGTAAGTAAAACATATGTTGATGGGAATTAATTGATGGCTGGCTTCATCTGGAATGCTGAAGGCGTGAGCATTTAACAGGAAAACTGAACAAGGCAATTTATTTATGTGAGTGATGTGTCTTGTCTAATTAATGAAATGGCGGGGATAAACCCGGTTATTAAAGTAGAAAGGTGAATATTATGAAATTTAAAAATTTAACAACATATAGTGCAGCATTTGTTATGGCGTTGGTTATGGGTTCAGCTATAGCTGAAGATGGTTTACAAACACAGCTGCAGACGCAGGACCAGACAAAAGACCAGCTCCGTACAAGATTAAATCTTGAGACTGTAGATAGTGGTATGGGGAACACAGGTACGGGTAACAGTAATGCTATGCAGCATAAAAACCAGTACCAGGAAGAATATCAATACCGGAACAGGTTCAAAACTGGCACGGTATATCCCGGTACCAGCCCAATGGACCGTGCCGTGCAGAGTGGTTCTACGCAAAGGTCCGTTAATAGAACTAGTTCGGCAAAACCCGCTGCTTCAGGAGGTCGCCGATAATACAGTAGTGTTGATATAAGGTTTCATCATTAGTACAGGGATTTGTATCTAGCTATGTTGACCCGGCCGTGAGTTACTGATAACTCATGCCCGGGTCCTTTTTATTGAAAGTAGTGTAAAGGATGCGGTTACTAACGTGTTAAGCTAATTATGCGGATAGGTTCAAAACTTCAATTGACCATAGTTTAATTGTGATTTACTGGTTTGCCTTATTCGAATAAGATACGCCTTTACGGTATCAATTAAACAAACAAAGAGGATGGCGAAATGGCTTATAAATGTGAAGCATGTGGTATGGGTATTGGGTCAATGACCTGCGCTAAGTGTGGTAAAGAACTGGTGCACGATTCTATTACAACCGATGACGGCACTGTTATTTATGTGTCAAAGTGCCCAGATGATCATGGCATGGTTAAATCACCAATGTGTTGTGGCCAGGATATGACTTACATCGCGTAAGTAGTCTTCGCTATATTTATTAAAAGGCAGCTTTTTCAAGCTGCTTTTTATTTTAAAATAAACCTTTTTGACAGTAATAATTTACTGGCTTTATCTGGCCAGTGTTTATTGGCCCAGAGCTTATTCGGCCAGAGCTTATGAGGCCAGAGCTTATTCGGTATTAGTCAAATTTTCTAATTACGCCAGTAACCACGCCCAGAACTTCAACTTCTTCATTCTTGAGCAGGATTGCTTCCATTTCGCTATTAGCAGGTTGCAGGCGAATACCATCGGCTTCGATATAAAACTTTTTCAGGGTGACCTGTTCATTGTTAATCAGTGCGACAACGGACTGGCCGTTTTCAGCTGATAGTTTTCTCTCAACAATAATAATGTCACCATCCTGAATATTGTCATCAATCATTGAGTGGCCGGAAACCTTCAGTGCATAGGTGTCTTTACGCACCATGTTTGCCGGTACCTTGATGTGTTCATTGTCTTCAACACGTTCAATAGGGCTGCCGGCGGTGATTTTGCCCAGCAGCGGGATTTCAACCAGTGCGGCCACGTTATGCTGCAACTCGTCATCAATTTCTTCTAATGCAGGTGTCCACACAGGGCGGCGATTTTTTGGAAGTAGCAAACTGATATTATTCATATTATTATTTTATTTTTATTATGATGTAATTCTGAGCATAGCTTAATCCATGCCAGATTGGTCTTTATACATTAACTTATATCTTCTGCTTGTGTAAATAACTAAATCAGTAATAATGGCTATGGGTTAAGATAATTTTAATGAAAAACCAGCAGGGGCGAAATTTGTCACAGGTTCGTTGTTTTAGTCGGCGATTATTAAGCCCGTTTCATGGCGTCATGTGCTTGATGATAAGCAGTTAAAGGTAGTACGCGTGCAGGCGCGGCTAATGGGTTACGATAGCCAGGCACAGGGGTTGTTGAAACCTTTATCCATACCGGCGATAAAGAAATGTATAGCCCGTGAATAATAATTGAAACGGCTTAATTGGTTGGCATAACTGGAGTAACTATGGAAAAAGATGAAGAAATTAACGTACTGGGCGAGCCTTTACAGATTTGCGGTGAGCGGCCATTAACCGGCTTTTTTCGTGATGCAAAGTGTAATACCTGTAGCGAAGACGTAGGTTCACATACGGTGTGTATTCAGGCCACAAAAGAATTTCTTGAATACTCCCGTTTTAAAGGCAATGATTTATCAACGCCTATGCCTGAATTTGGTTTCGAAGGCGTTAAACCGGGTGATGGCTGGTGTTTGTGTGCTGCCAGGTGGCTGGAGGCGTATGAAAGCGGAATGGCGCCCAGGGTTTATTTGATGAGAACACACAAAAGGGCCCTGGAAATTATACCGTTTGAAAAATTACGTGAAAGTGCAGTTGATTTGAACTGATGTATAAAACGGGTGTTGTGATGCCTGCGAATTTAACCATCTAACGAGGTGTGTAATGAATCTATCGACTTTGAATCCTGATGCAGGAAAATTAATTTTACGGCTTTGTCTTGGCGGCCTGATGCTGTTTCATGGTGTGGCAAAGATTATGCATCCAGCCTCACTGGATTTTATCAGTGGTATGTTAGCTTCAAACAGCCTGCCGGGGATACTGGCTTATGGTGTTTATATCGGCGAAGTTGTTGCGCCGTTAATGATTATTGTGGGTTATTACGCGCGAACAGGCGGATTGTTGATAGCAGTCAATATGCTGTTTGCTTTATTGCTGGCGCATAGTGGTGACTTTTTCAGTTTGTCTGAACACGGCGGTTCCGCCGTTGAGCTGCAAATGTTTTACTTGCTGACAGCGGTAGCGGTGATGTTTCTTGGCAGTGGAAAGATGGCGTTTAAACAGGATTAAGCTTTGATGTGAAGGCAGAAACTTTTGACAGGCGGCAAGCTGTTCAAACGTTTTCTGCGGCCTGTTTTCTTTGTGCTTTTTTCTGCAAAGTCAGTTGCAGCTGAAAAATATTTTTAACTGTCGATGCATTGACTAACTAATAATGGTTACAGCCAGTTTGATGTCTCGCAATTACGGCAGTTAGCAGGGTCCGTTTATATCGCCAGTTACAATATTACTAATCAAGGCTGCTAGCCAATATGTATTTCTTCCATAAAGTAGCAGACACAGTCCTGCCTGATGGCTCTTTCACTGGTGGTAAACATGGAAAGCGTGACAGGTTTTATAAACTGAAGTTTATTGTTTTTTGATTCCAGGTACTCCCAGGTTACGTCCTCGTTACTTTCGCTGCTGACAATTACCGGCGACTCTTTAGATGAATTTAAGCGGGCGAACTCGGTGCCAGGTGATATCAGGTGAAAGTTTTTGTCTTCCAGTGCAGCATTCAGCAACAGGTCACCGTTGTCTGCGTTATCAGAGAGTTTGACCGTCCTCGGTACCATGACACGCGCGACGGTGTGGTATAGCTTTAGTGAGTTGTTTTCCTGTGCTGATAGTTCGTCCATTTCAAGAATGGTTTCAAGGAAAGCCAGTGCATGGTCTTCACCGGAGCGGTCACCCGACTGTCCGCATTCGAGAACCGCTGAAGGGCAGAAATCTGAAAAGGCGGATGACTGAACCCCTTTTGGGCTGGTGAAATACACCGCGATATCACTGAATTTCGATGCCAGCACGAGGCCGTGCGGGTTTAGAATATTAATACAGGCGTAATGCGGATTCTTGCCGGTATTATTATGAATATCAATACTGGCAAAGGGTTTCTTTTTCTGCATGATATTGGTCACTATCTGCATCATGTCTTTTTCTGCAGAATCGCTATGGTGGCTGCCGGGCCAGATTCGGTTATAGTCATCCTGGCTATCAAGATGCCGCTGATTCTCTTTTGCAGCAGCGACGTTGCCGATAAATATGGAGATGGCCCTGGGTAAAACGGTGTCCCTGTATTTTTGTAGCAGTCTTTGAATAGCATAAAAGCCGGTGGTTTCATTACCATGAAGTAAAGTACAGATGAATAGCGGTTGCTTATTGGTGCCATCCAGGTGAAACAGGGTGGGGGCGCCGAGTATATCTTCCAGCTCTTCTGCTTTTGCGCTTAGAAGTGCATCGGGGATATGGTTCATTTCATTTAGCATGCATGTATCTCAATCAGTAGTTTCAAAATCCCACAGGTGAACGGGCTCGCCGGATACCTGGTTTCTGAGATAGTTTAAGGTTAGCTCGTTTCTGTTATCTTGATGTGCATTAAGGAAATCAAGTTGCCACTGGCTTCCTGTTCTATTTTTTTCAACGCGTTGCTCAATAATAGAAAGGTAGCGTCGACTGTCCTGCTGATCGATGCCTAGCTGACATAAGCCAGCCTCTGCTTCAATAAGCAATTGATCGAGAATGATCTTTTGCAGCGTATTGGTCTGTTTACCAAGCCACCGGGTTTTATGCTTGAGGCCAACCTGGGCCGCTCGATAAAAGTTATCCTTGGCCCTGGCAAAGGGCAGAGAATGTTCAGGTGCTTCCTCGGCTGTTGCGTAATACTGAACAAGGCCATAATAGAAGGCAATATTAGCGATATTATCAATCATTGTTGGTGCGCTTGCGCAAACCCGGTGTTCAATTCGTAAATGCGGAGTGTCATCCTGGTCAAAGCCGATTAGCGGCCGATTCCAGCGCCAGATAGTGCCATTATGCAGGCGCAGGTACTTAACTTTCTCAGCAGGTGTTTGATAGTGAACCGGCAGCAGAACAGGGAAGTGGTCAAGATTTTCCTGGAAGCATTCATACAGAGACTCACGAATATAACCAGAGCCAAAGCTGACCCGGTGTACCGGCCCGGTTGCTGCGCCACCATAACCACCGGTCGGTACAGACTGTTCAAAAACCGGTATCCGGGTCTCCTGCCATAGCCGGCGGCCAAATAAGCAGGGAGAATTAGCACTAACAGCAACCATAGGCGCAGATAATAGTACCGAAGCATTGTAATAACGCGCAGCTTGATCCTGTGGTACCTGGATATGAATCTGTAAAGACGTAGCGGCGGCTTCTAACATGACATCTTTATGTTTGACCTGTAAATGTTCTTCGCCATTAATGTTTAATTCAATTTCTACGCCGTTTCGTTGCCGTAAAACCTGCTCGTTAAGTGCCTTGTAGCGATCCAGCAGAGAGATGTTTTCCAGCGTCAGGTCGCTGTCCTGCAGGGTCGGTAAAATGCCAATACTAAGAATTTTGCTATCCAGCGAACTTGCCGCTGTTGAACATTGTTGCCATAGCTTGTTCAGTTCAGCCTCAAAATGAGATAAAACCTTACTCGATAATTTTTCCGGATCGACATTGAGCTCAATATTGAACCTGGCCAGTTCCGGGCTTAGTAGAGGATTATTGGCGCGCTTCAGAAATTCTTCATTGATAGCGGCAGGGTTGCCGGTGCGGTTGATTAACCAGGCTTCCAGTTCGTAACCCGCCATAAGGCTAGCGGTAGAAAACTTGTTCTGTTCAAACCAGCTTTTAACCAGTGCGGTTTCTTCTTTTAAATGAGAAGTAAATTGCTGGTAATCGGTTTTATTAAAACGACTGTATTGTATTTCTTCGCCCATGTGACAAGTCTAAACTAAAAGTGTCGTAAGTATGTATGCTGTTACAGTAATTTTTTTGTTAACAAATTATTCACTGTGTAAAAGTAAATGTAAAATTTTGCAATTATTCAGGAAAATAGGTTTACTTTTTAATACTAAAGTAGTATTAATACTAACAGTGATAATAAAAGAGGATAAGTAAGAAAAAATAAGAAAGGCGAATAGTTAGATATAACAATTTATTAACCAGATCTGAGGTGTGTGCATGTCGAGAAAGCACGGTCGAGCGAAAAGGAAAAAAAATAAATTACAACAACAAGATTACATGTCAGAGAATAATGTAGTCATTGATTTCCACCCCTCCCAAAAAAGCAATTCATACTCCCCCTCTCATTCCTATAACCCCCACTCACTACCCAGCTGTAACCTGAAACCAATCGAGGCAAAAAACAAGGCGCAAGACCTGTTTATGTCTGCTATCAAAACACATACATTAATTTTTGGCCTGGGCCCTGCAGGCACAGGAAAAAGCTACTGTACAGCTGCGATAGCAGCGCAGGCTTTATTGTCAGGTGAAGTTGATCGCGTGATTTTTACCAGGCCTGCAGTCGAAGCCGGTAATGGTATGGGTTTTTTGCCGGGCAAACTGGAAGAGAAATTTGATCCATACTTTGGTGCATTTAAATCCTGCCTGGTCAGCAATGCAGGCAAGGGTGTTATTGAGTGTGCTATTAAAAATGGCAATATAATTGTGGAACCGCTGGCGTACATGCGCGGTAAAACATTTAACCGTACATTTGTCGTGCTTGATGAAGCACAAAACTGCACGCCAGATGAAATGAAAATGTTTATGACCAGGATAGGAATTCAGTCAACGGTGGTGATAAATGGTGATCTAAGCCAGAAAGATATACGCTGTTATTCCGGATTGCATGATGCGATCAGCCGGGTGCACGGAGTAAAAGGTGTTTATGTTCACGAGTTTGATTATGAGGATATAGTGCGTAGTGATATCGTGAAAGATATTATTATGTGCTATGAAGATTCAGAATGTAACATGAACGGATATCGATCTGAAAAATCCTATTAAGAATAAATAATATTGTTAGTAATATTGATGAAGGTATAGATTAAATACCTTCATCAATTTAGCAGTTTAATCAGATGTCTATGCGGTAAGCGGCATGGCAGCTGACGCAATTATTCATTAGTTCGGATAGCTGGTTCAGACTATGGCTGCCGTCCTCAAGGTCATCAGCATCCATTGCCAGCTGATCAAACTTTTTGTGCGTATCAAAACCCAGCTGTTTGAACTGAAGCGGCAATTTACCGACGAGTGTTCCCGGAACTTCGCCTTGTGCGGCTTTGCCTGCTTTTCGTGCATATTCGGCAACCAGTTCCATGTCATTATTGGCAATACCATAGCTGATTTTTTGAACGCTGGTTAAAAACGCTCTCATCTCTGTCAGCACAATGTCCCTTTCTCCAGAGTTTAATAGTATTGTCGATCTGCTATCAGTATTATCCTTGACGCTGCCCTGCACGATAAATTTGTAAGCGCCGCCCGCAATGACGAGTAATAGCAGGGAGATTATGGTCAGGCATTTTTTATTCATAATGTTGTTTCTAATTTAAGATTAACGGCGTGGCCTTAGTGAATAGCATCAAGTTCTTCATTTAGCTCTAGCCACTCTGTTTCTGCGGCTTCGTGTGATTTATCCAGGGCAGATTTTTCCATAAGTAATTGCTGAAGTTTTTCTTTATTTTTGTCACTGTAGATATCGTTATCAGAAAGCTGTGAATTAATTCTACTCAGTGCATCGGTTGTGTTCTGCATCTGTTGTTCAAGCTTTGTTATTTTTTTTCTTAACGGCGCTGTTTTATGTCGCTGTTCAGCTTCGATACGTTTTCGGTCTTTATTTGATACGACCTGACGGTTATCGTCGTTACCTGGCTGAGTTGCAGTATTTTTATTTAGCGCATTATTATGTTCACTTAGCCATTTTGGATAATCATCCAGGCTTAACGGGAATTCAGAAACGGTTTTCTGGTTTACCAGTAATAATTTATCACAGGTTGAGTTAAGCAAATGACGGTCGTGAGAGACAATGACCATAGCACCGGAGAAATCCTGTAATGCTTCAGCCAGTGCTTCCCGCATTTCAAGGTCCAGGTGATTGGTCGGTTCATCCAGCAGCAGCAGGTTAGGCTTCTGAAATATAATCATGGCAAGAACCAGTCGTGATTTTTCACCGCCGGAAAAATTTCTTATTTTAGACAAGGCCATATCGTTGGAAAAACCAAAACGTCCCAGGTAATTTCTTAAGTCAGCTTCTTTTGTGTTTTTGTTTAATTGCTGAAGATGTTCAATGGGTGAATGCTCATCATGTAGTTGTTCTAACTGGTGCTGGGCGAAATAACCGATTTTGGTTTCTTTTGCCAGCTGATATTCGCCCTTGCGAATTGTTAACTGGTTTGCCAGAACTTTAATGAATGTAGACTTACCTGCACCATTAGGCCCAAGCAGGCCGATTCTGTCGCCGGGTAATAAGTTGAAATCGACATCTTTTAATATGCTGATATTGTCATAGCCAGCTTCTACCTGTTCCATATGTAACAGGCTATTCGGGATTTTTTCGGGTTCGAACAGGGAAAAATGAAAAGGTGAGTCCACGTGAGCTGGACCAATGGTTTTCATGCGTTCCAGTGCTTTCAAACGGCTTTGTGCCTGTTTTGCCTTGGTGGCCTGGGCACGAAATCGCGATATGTAAGATTGTATGTGAGCAATATTACGTTGCTGCTTGTTGTATTCAGACTGCTGTGCTGCCAGCCTTTCAGCACGTATCCGCTCAAACGCTTCATAGTTTCCGGTGTAAAGCTGTATGTTTTGATGCTCCAGGTGCGCTATATGTGTACAGATATTATTTAAAAAGTCGCGGTCATGTGATATCAGCAGCAGCGTGCCACGATAGGCGGTAAGCCATGATTCAAGCCAGATAATGGTATCCAGATCGAGATGATTGGTTGGTTCATCGAGCAGTAATAAATCGGAGCGGCACATTAGCGCCTTGCCAAGATTAAGCCGCATACGCCAGCCGCCGGAAAACTCATTTATACTTCGGTTTTCGTCGGCTGTCTGAAAGCCAAGGCCCGAAAGAAGCTGGCTGGCGCGGGAATTTGCACTGTAGCCCTGGATATTGTCGAGCTGCGTATGTAAAGTTGCCAGCAGAATGCCATTATTACTGTTTTCGGCTTTCTCGATATCTCGTTGGATTTGACGTAGTTCAGCGTCTCCATCCAGCACAAAATCAATGGCACTTTGTGTGCCATCGGGTATTTCCTGCGCGACATGGGCAATAACCCAGTTGTCCGGGTAGACGCAGTCACCGGTATCAGCATGTAACTGTTTTAAAATAAGTGCAAATAAACTGGATTTGCCAGTGCCGTTAGCGCCGGTAAGGCCAACTTTTTGCGCTGGGTGAATTTGGAAGCTGGCATTTTCAAAGAGCAGCTTTACGCCGCGCCGGATGCCAAGATTAATAGCCTGTAACATGGGTGCGCATTGTAACCTTTAATGCAGTGTTGTTACATAATCTCAGTACTATTTTATAATAGGTCTTTTATTCACCAGGAGAGAGTTAATGATTACAGAAGGCCAGCAAGCACCAGATTTCTCTACACTAAATCAAAATAATGAAACCATCAGTCTTGCCGACTTTGCCGGCAGCAAGAATGTGGTTTTATATTTTTATCCAAAGGATGATACCCCGGGCTGTACTATTGAAGCCAATCAGTTTACTGGCTTAATTAACGAATATGCGCAGCACGATACAGTGGTACTGGGTGTCAGCAAGGATGATTGCGGCAGTCATACCGACTTTATAACCAAGTTCGGGTTGAAAGTTGATTTACTGGCAGACACAGAAGGAAAAATGTGTGACGACTATGGTGTATGGCAGGAAAAAGAAAAAAATGGCGTGAAAAAGCTGGGCATCGTTCGTTCGACTTTTATCATTGGCAAAGATGGGCTGGTTCATTATGCCGAGTACGGAGTAACAGCAGAGGGTCATGCACAGGCAATCCTGGATAAAGTGAAAGCGTTATAACGGAAATTCTGAATTATGATAGTTCAGGGATGAAATTAACTAATCTGCATTAGACAACTCAAAGAAAAGCATTTTGATTATTAAGCCGCGTCATGCGCAGCTTAATAATCAAAATCCGGTGTTTCATTGTCATCCATGATGAGCAGTAAGCTTTTAGTTGTGCAGCTTAAAATTTCAGGTAAGCGCCAGCAAACACGCCGTCAAATGTCATTCTTGCATCATGATCTGAAAGATCGTCGAATTTAAATTCCTGCTTGCGGTAACCTGCTTCAATACCTACAAAAAAGTCTGTCGTATAAGCAATTTTAGCGGTGAAGTCAGAAATGCTGCTGCCGGAAAATGCTAAATAACTCATTTCTCCACTGATGATCAAGTCGGGCCAGGGGCTAACGCCAACCAGTGCGTAGAGCATCGGCACGGTTTCGTCGATTGTATCTGTGACTGAAGGACCGGAATTTCTGATTGTATACTCAGCTTTCAAGTTTCGAATGTTTAAACCAAGATCGAGGCTGACAATATTGTCCAGAACTTCGTAATATGCCACCAGGTCGAGGGTCTCAATATCAAAATTATTTTTTATATCGCCATTAAAATTTTGACCATTAAAGATAAAGTCGGTATTGCCACTACCATCATGGTTAAGGCTGGTGTGCATTAAGCGCACATTTGGCAGAATTGGAATAAAGTGCTCCACGGTAACAAACAGATATGTTTGCGATTCTTTTTCCCAGAAAAAGTTGTTTTTAAGATCCACCGCCGCAGGGTCGGTTGTTTTTTGCAGGTAGCCATCCGGTGTATCATTCCAGGCGCCACCGCCGAATGATATAGATAAGGTATCTGCCATAGTGTTGAAGGGAGTGCTCAGGGCTGTTGACAGTGTCGCAAGACACATAAGTTGTTTAAGTTTCATAAAAAAGTAATAGCTAAAGTTAATTGGATAGTTTTTTGTATTTTTTTCGTTTAAATGAGTATAGGTAATAATTCTGACAAAGAATCAATTGTCATGGGTGTTGCTCATAGATAATGTAAATTTTTGTGATGAAAATCACGTAATTCTCGGCCTGTTTATACATTCATTACTAATGTACCGTTGAAATCTTTTATTTATTCTCAAATACATTATGAATAGCTGGAAACCTCTGTTTTATACAGCCGCTTCGTGCTGACGAAGCTGCCGATGCAAGATCTGTAAATTATTCGATTAATAAAGGTAGCCGGCAGCAATGTTTTACTGCGGAAATAGAAGATTTTTATTGTGAAATGTCTGCGGCTGCTCAGACAGTTAGCGGGGTATGGATGAGATTTGTCCTGTCTGCATGTTTAAAGAATATAGCCCCATATTCTCGGTAATTTGTGACAGATAAAGTCTACATCGAAACATTTCAGGAGAAGTAACGGCTAAATACCGCGAGCCAGACCAGGCCGGCGATAATAAAGGCCAGTAAAACTGCGGCCGATCCCATATCTTTTGCGCGGGCAGAAAGTGGATGAATTTCATCACCGTGTCTATCAACAACAGCTTCCAGTGCTGAGTTAAGTATTTCCACCAGCAGGATGAAAACCAGGCTGGCCAGTAAAACAGCTTTATCAGCCAGGCTCTGGCCAAAATATAATGCGACAGGTGTGAGAGCGATTGATAGCCATAACTCCTGCCTAAAGGCCGCTTCATATTTATAGGCTGCCTTAAATCCCAGCCATGAGTAAGCTGCCGCGTTAATAATTCTTTTAAGCCCTGTTACGCCTGTTTTTGCCATAGTAATTATTTATTGATGAAATGGCTATAGTGTTGCAGCTTCAGTAACCCAGTTAGTAATGTATATATGAATAGTTTGTTTCAGTTAAATCAATAATTAGTGGCTTATTGTTCTGTTTCGGCAGATAAAAATTGATGATTATTTATCCCATTTAAACAGATTTTTGCAAATACTTTTCATATACTTAATCGAATATTGTTTTGTAGAGCCTATTATATATTATGTATATCACCGAGTTGTCATTATGTTGAGACCTAGCCTGATAAAAATAACTGTCGCATTTGTATTTTTAATTAGTGCTTTTCTGCCTTCCGTTCAGGCGGCTGAAGTGAGCAAAGAACAGATTAAGGGACTGGACGAGCAGGTTCAGGACATAAAAAAAGATGTTCTCGAATTGACTTCTGAACTGACACGTCTGGAAGAAAAGTTACTATTCCCGTCAAATACACAAGTTTCACTATTCCTGTCGTTGTCTGGAGATAAGGATTTTGTGCTGGATTCACTGCAAATAAAAATGGACAACAAAGTTGTCGCGCAGCATTTATATACTTACAAGGAAATTGAAGCATTAAGAGCTGGTGGTGTTCAACGTATTTACACTGGCAATATAAAAACGGGTGATCATACACTGGTAGCCAGTTTTATTGGTCGCGGTAGTTCGGGTAATGAATACCAGCGCAGTGAAAACTTCACGGTAACAAAAGCAGTTGGCCCGAAATTTGTAGAAATTCAAATTTCTGGCAGCAGTGCTTCAGATCAAACGGTTTCGTTTAAAGACTGGTAAAAAATGTTACTTCGTTTTACAACATTTATTGCTGCCTTAACATGCAGTTTCCCGCTGTATGCTGACAGCGGGCTTAAAGATGTCGAATTAAAAGATCTTTATTTCGGTGAAGTACTTTATTACGCCTACCAGGATTTACATTTTGATGCGTTGGCAAGGCTGGATGCTGAATTGTCACAGTATTATGAGCTGGATGAATCAGAACTTGACCCGCTGCATAGTCATCTTACCCAGGCCGAATTTTCAGTTGGTGATATTGAATTACAGTACCGCATGAACCAGCGCGCCGGCAGAGCTATTCAGGCGGTTCTGGGTGAAGGCATCGATCTGGCAACTCGCAACCAGGCCGCACTGGCGCTGGCAAGGGTGTTTTATAAAAAGAACGATGCGCAAAATACGCTATATGCTTTGCAGTTGATACGTGAAGAGCCGGAGAAGTCGCGCTATGAGGCGAAATACTCGCTTGATGTATTGCGTGGCAAGGAACCGGAATCATTTAAGACCGATGTGGCCTATCTGCGCGCATTAGCAAATATTGATACTGGCCGTTTTACCGAGGCGGCGAGCAGTCTGCAACAGCTTCGACAGGAAAAAAACCTGAAAGGTTATGTTTTATACAACCTGGGCATTGCTTTAATCCAAAGTGGGAATGTGCAGCAGGGTGAGGCTGTTCTAGACGAGCTCGGTCGTCTGCAGCTGTCTGAGCCTGCGTTACTGGCTTTGCAGGACAAAACGAATTTGAAACTGGCATATCGCCATCTTGATAAAGGCAATGCGCAGCAGGCAAAGCAATATTTTGAACGTGTACGTCTAGACGGCCCCTTTTCTAACCGTGCTTTGTTAGGCGCTGGCTGGGTTTCTGTATCGCAGGGAAAATACGACCGTGCATTAGTGCCGTGGTCCATTCTGCATGAACGGGCTAAAACCAATAACTCGGTACAGGAAGCATTGATGGCAGTTCCGTATGCCTATGGCAAACTCAATGCGCACGGCAAGGCGGCAAACTTGTATGACCATGCCATGAATGTGTTTGCTGAAGAAATCGGCAGCCTGGATAGTTCGATAAAAACGATTCGGCAAGGAAAATTTTTAACTGCGCTGCTCAATGAGAAATCAGAAAAAGATAAAAACTGGGTAGTAAATTTACGCGAACTGCCTGATTCACCAGAAACGCGTTACATACTGGAATTGATGGCATCATCCGATTTTCAGGAATCGTATAAAAACTATAAAGACCTTGCCGAGCTCCGCCATCACCTCGATAAATGGCTGGCAGACCTGATTGTGTTCGAAGAAATGATCGAAATAAGGCGTGCCTACCAGGAGCCACTGCTGCCAGTAGTTGAAGAGCAGTTCAAAAAACTGGATACAAGAATAAAGCTTCGATTGGAGCAGCGTGAAAACCTCGCAACAAAATTAAAAAACATACTGATTGCACCTCGACCTGAATACCTGGCAACGTCAACCGAGCGGCAGGCAATGGACGTTATCGTTGCGCTTGATGAAATTAAAGCGACAAATCCATCTGTGATTTCCCCGGCTCTGGAGAATCGTATGCAACGTTTACGGGGCGCGGTGCTGTGGCAGGTACGCAGCGAATATGACCAACGTCTGACAGACGCCTACAATAACCTGGCATCACTTGATAAATATATCAATGAACTAAAACTGCGTTATAACTCGTTTATACGTACACGCCAGGCGGCCACGCAAAGCTACGAAGGGTATACCATACCCGTTCGCCAACTGAGAACCCGCCTGTTCGCCGCGCAAAGAAAACTGAAAGGCGGAATGGCTAAGCAGGGGCGTATGCTGGAAACCATGGCGATCATTGAGCTCGATCGCAGGCGCAAGCGCCTTGAGGAGTACCAGATAAAAGCACGTTTTGCCCTGGCCGAAAGTTATGACCGTGCAACAAAAGCCGGCATAGATGCGGAAATTGAAAAACAGCGGAACAAGTTGCAGCCAGAAACTCAACCAGAACAGAAAGTGCCCGCCGTAGAAGGTGAAAAGCTACAGCCAGCAGCAACAGATGCGGAAACGATTAATCAGCAGCTTGAAGCAGCTGCTGAAAAATCTGCCGAGGACGATAAGCAATCAGTTGGTGGCAATGCATCATTTAAGGAAAGGCTGCTAAAACGATAATTATGCGACTACATTATCTAACAACTTTGCCATTAGTGATTTCGTATTTATTGTTGTCTGCCTGTGCAACAACAAATACGCAGGGTACCCTGGCGAGTCTTAATGATGTGAAGTTTGTTGTGAAAGAAGAAAAAGTCGATAGTAGTCTGGATAAAGCGATGGCCAGCTATGAAAAGTTTCTCAAGGAAACGCCTGAAACTGAAATGACGCCTGAGGCATTGCGTCGTCTTGCAGATTTAAAAATTCAGAAAGAGTATGACGAGGAAGCCAGGGCTGAAGCTCAGCTGGAAGCTGAACAGTCAGCAAGTAAATCAGCTGAAGCTGAATTGCCGAAAGCGGATTCATCGATGGTGCCGGTAGCTGATAGTGCTTCACAGGCAACAGACATTAAAACGCCAGAGACAAAGTTTGTACCGCTAGCTACTGATGATGAAAAAGAAAGCGTCGCGGGTAAAGGCAGTCCTATTGCTGATTTGAGTGAAAGTGAAAAAGAATTCAGCGAGCGCGCGGGCAAAAAGATTGAACTTGGTAAGTCAAAGAAAAAAACAATTGCTCCCCCCGGAAAAGACTCCGATGATCTACAGACAGCGGGTGCTAAGGAAGCGATAGAACTCTATAAAGGCTTGCTGAAAAAGTACCCAATGTTTGAACGAAATGACCAGGTGCTATACCAGTTGTCACGAGCCTATGAAGAAACCGGGCAGATTGATGTGGCAATGGAAACGCTGGATCAGTTAATAAGCAGATACCCGCAATCGCGTCATATTGACGAGGCGCAGTTTAGGCGTGCGGAGTACTTTTTTACCCGCAAAAAATACCTGGATGCTGAAGAATCATACCAGTCGGTTATTGATGGCGGTGTAGGCTCCGAGTTTTATGAGCTTGCGCTCTATAAGCAGGGCTGGTCATTTTTCAAGCAGGACCTTTATGAGGAAGCGCTGAAAGACTACCTGGCAATGCTGGATTACAAAATAGATAACGGTTATGACCTGGATAATATCGATAATAAAATCGAGAAGAAACGTATCGATGATACCTATCGTGTCATTAGTTTAAGTTTTTCATACCTTGGCGGAGCAGATGCGATTGTTGAGTACTTTGACAAGCACGGACACCGTTTTTATGAAGCAAGTGTGTATAGCCATTTAGGCGAATATTATTTAACAAAACGACGTTATGCCGACGCTGCAAAATCATATGAAACCTATATCGATAAAAATCCGGTATCTAAAGAATCGCCCTATTTTAATATCCGTGTAATCGAAATATACAAGAAAGGTGGCTTTCCTCGCCTTGTTGTTGATGCCAAGAAAGAGTTTTCAAAAACCTATAGCCTGCAGTCCAGTTACTGGACCTTCTTTGATATTAACGATAATCCTACAGTGCTGGCTTTCCTGAAATCGAACCTTATCGACCTTGCCAACCATTACCATGCCCTGTACCAGGATAAGCGCTTATGGAAGCAAAAAGAAGAGAATTACCAGGAAGCGATATACTGGTACCGGGAATTTCTTACCTCGTTCCCGGAAGAAAAGCAGGCGCCCGCACTTAATAATCAACTGGCCGGTTTATTGCTAGAGCATAAAGATTACCTTGGTGCTGCCGCAGAATATGAGCGTACGGCATATAATTATCCAACACATAAAGACTCTTCCAGTGCTGGTTATGCTGCTGTCTATGCCTATCGAGAATATCTGAAAGTTGCAGACCAGTCGCAACGTAATGTCATTAAGCGCGAAATTATCCGTACGTCTCTTAAATTTGCAGATTACTTCCCAACGCATAAACATGCTGCGGTAGTTCTGGTATCAGCTGTTGACGACCTGTATGCATTGGAAGATTACGAACAGGCCATAAAATATGGCCGCCGTGCAATTACAGTTTATCCTCAAGCTGATAAAAAACTTTTACGATCTTCTTGGATGGTAGTAGCACACGCATCTTTTGATATAGCTAATTATAAAGATGCCGAGGAAGCGTATAAACAGACACTTTCCCTGACAGATAAAAAGGATAAAAGTTATGTTTCTTTAACCGAGAACCTTGCTGCTTCAGTGTATAAGCAGGGCGAGCAGGCGAGGAAACTGGGTGATCATGCAACAGCAGCAGAACATTTCTTGCGTGTCGCAAAAGTGGCGCCTGATTCTAAAATACGGCCTACAGCAGAATATGACGCAGCGGCTTCGTTGATTTTATTGAAGCAGTGGTCACAGGTTGCAGTTGTGCTGGAAGGGTTCAGGCAGCTATACCCTGATCATAAATTAAAAAATGATATTACTAAAAAACTTGCGGTGGTTTATAAAGAAGATGGCAAGTTAATTAAATCAGCGACAGAATTCGAACGTATTGAAAAAGAGAATCCCAAAGATGACGCATTGCGTCGTGAGGCCCTGGGCCAGGCTGCCGAATTATATGAAAAAGCTGAGGCTAAGGATAAAGCTCTACTTGTGTATTTGAAGCTGGTAAATTATTTCCCTGAGCCAATCGAAGATGCTATTGAAGTGCGGCAGAAGATGGCTGATCTGTACCTGGTTCGTGGTGAAAAGAAGAAATATATTGCAGAGCTTAAGAAGATTGTCGATACTGATGCGATCGGTGGTAAAGGACGAACCGATCGAACAAAATTCCTTGCAGCGAAAGCATCGCTGGTGCTGGCCGAACCAAAACTTGAATCATTTAAAGCGGTTAAACTGGTTAAGCCATTCAAGAAAAACCTGAAAATAAAGAAAAAGAGAATGCGTAACGCGATTGACAGCTACACGAAACTGGTTGATTACCAGGTGGGCGAGGTTACTGCGGCGGCTACTTATTACATTGCAGAAATCTATTATGAGTTTAGTGTTGCATTGATGGAGTCGGAAAGGCCTGAAAAATTAAATGATGAAGAGCTTGAACAGTATGAACTGGTCATTGAAGAGCAGGCATATCCATTTGAGGAAAAAGCTATCGCAGTCCATGAAAAAAATATGGAGCTACTGGATGTAGGTGTTTATAACAAATGGATTGATGAAAGCATTCTTAAACTGGCGGTATTGTTACCAGCACGTTATGCTAAAACAGAACAGCGCAGCACGATTATTACGATGATTCAGCCGATACCCGAGAACAAGACAGACAAGGATAAAAAGCCGGCTGGATCTGAAGGAAAAGATAGTGAGCCATTAAATTCGCCAGCTAATACGGGCAGTCCTGAATCAGTAAAAAGCGATGCTTCAGAACAAGCGGCCGCAGGCGGATAACATGGTCAAGCCGATGAAAGCAGAGAATTTAAAGGTTAGCTGGTAAATAGATAATGGTAATACGATTACGTAAGGTACTGGTTCTTTCTATCATAATGCTGTTGCATGCCTGTGCCGGTGGCGATATAAAGCAGGATGCTGAAACGACTACAGTCAGAAATAAATCGGAATTTGTAGATGTGGATTCGGCTGTTACGGCTGATTTTAATGCGGCTGCAGATCTCATGCGGCAGGATAAATATGCACAGGCTATCGAGCTTTTAAAAACTGTGATTGAACGTGAGCAAAGATTGCCGGCACCATTTGTGAATCTTGCAATTGCCTATAATAAGCTGGGTGATGAGAAAAACGCTGAAGATAACCTGATTAAAGCGTTAAAGATTGAGATCGGCCATCCCGTCGCAAATAATGAACTGGGTCTGCTTTATCGAAAAGCAGGAAAATTTATGGCTGCACGTACCGCTTACGAAAATGCGATTAAGGACAACCCGGAGTCACTTGCAGTTAAAAGAAATTTAGGTGTTCTTTGCGATTTATACATGCATGATTATGAGTGCGCACTGGAGCAATATGAAAATTACCTGGAATTGAATCCAGATGATAAAACGGTAGCAATATGGGTTGCTGATGTTAAGCAGCGACTGGGTAAATAATTGTATAAAAGTTGTAAGCTTTGCGTGATAAGTTCAGGGTTATAGGCTATAACAACAAGCTGATAACTTAAAACTTATGCATATAATTTAATATGCAACGGGATGTCTGCTGGAGCGCATATGCTGGCACTAGATTACAGCTGTTTTTGGCTGGGTTTCCGATGGATGACATTATGGCAATTAAAGTTATAATAAATAAAAGTTTAGCCGGTTTGCTATTAATTGCTGCCGTGTTCAACTCTGCTGTTGCAGCAGAAAAAGTCGATTCAGAAGTAAAAGAGCTGTCAGGTATTTCTATCATCGGTAATAAAGAAGCGCCAAAGTCTTTATATATTGTACCCTGGCAGAATTCTGAAGTAGGCGTGGCGACAAGTTTAAATTCAGGCTTGCTGGACGACAGTATGCGGCCTTTAGATAAAGAAGTGTTTTTGCGTGAGCTTGATTTTTATGAGTTAAGTCACGGCAAAAACGGACAGTAATTTATAATCGTGTGTTTAAATCACGAATTTTCATAATGAGGAGCAGATGATGGAGACGATCCAGACTATTGCACAGTTTTTTCAAACCGGTGGTACCTTCATGTACCCGATTTTAATTGTTTTTGCTTTTGGTTTGGCGATTTGTATTGAAAGGTACGTAAAACTGTCGGGTATTGGCAAGGCAAATAAAAAGGTCTGGGACCAGGTGCACCCTCTGCTTGACGAAGGCAATTTTGATGATGCCCGGGATTCGATCGCGAATAATACTTCGGCGATTGCCAGTTTATTGAATATGGGCCTGGCCAGGCAGGGTTCTGTTCGCCGGCGTGATGATATCGAAATCGCAATGGAAGAAAGTATGATGGAAATTATACCGACCCTGGAAAAACGCACACCTTACATTGCTCTGTTTGCCAATATTTGCACCCTGCTCGGACTGCTGGGTACTATTATGGGTCTGATCGAAGCGTTTACCGCGGTAGCAAATGCAGATCCGGCGGAAAAAGCAGATTTATTATCTGCCAGTATTTCGGTGGCAATGAATACCACGGCGTTTGGCCTGATGGCTGCGATTCCGTTACTGATTACACACGCGATGATATCGTCTAAAACAGGGGAAATAATTGATAGTCTTGAAATGGCTTCAGTAAAAACATTAAACCTGATTGCTGATTTCGCAAAACGTCAAGCGGCACTGGCTGCCAAGAATGGCTAGAAGACATCACTACAAGCGGCCACCGAAAGAGCCGCCTGAACTTAATATAACGACCTTCCTTAATTTGATGGTTGTGCTTGTGCCGTTCCTTTTGATAACGGCCGTATTCTCTCGTATAACAATACTTGAATTAAGTTTGCCTACGGGTGAAGGCAGCAGCAAAACCGATAAGCCAGCAATTAAGCATTGAAGTAATTGTTCGCCAGAAAGGTCTTGAAATAGGCAATGGTAAACAGGTGCTGGCAAGATTTCCGCTACTTAAAGAAGAAGATGTTGATTTACCGGTTGAAGAAGACGGTACTAAAGATATTAGCAAGTTGTATGACCTCAAGCTGTTATCTGAATTCCTGGTGAAAATCAAATCAAAATATCCTGACAAAACAGATGCGCTGGTATTAATGGAGTCGGATATTGAATACCGTGTATTGATTAGAATAATGGATTCCGTTCGCGCAACCTTTGTACGCCAGGAAGGTGAAGAAGGTGAGGGCGACGTACTGCAGCAAGTTGTTTTATTCCCCGATATTTCAATCGGTGACGCGCCATGAATCAAAATCGGCGCATGAAGCGCATGTCGCGCAATAATAAAGGGGTAACCAGCGGCGGTTTAAATCTTGTTTCATTAATGGATGTGTTTACTATCCTGGTATTCTTCCTGCTGGTAAATTCATCATCCAGTGATGTTATGGAGCCGCCAAAGAATATTAAACTGCCGGATTCGGTCGTTGAAGCGAAACCGCGTGAGACTGTAATTGTAATGATCACACCGACGGAAATACTGGTTCAGGGTGAACCCGTCATTAGTACCCAGGAAGTGATTGATAGCAAAGCACCAATTATTGAAGAAGTGAAGCAGCGTTTGTTGCTGCAACAGAAAAAAGTTATCGGTATTAATACTAAAGTCGTGGCGCAAAGCAAGGAAATAACAGTGCTTGCGCATCGAACTGTACCATTTCACCTGATGAAAAAAGTAATGGCAAGCTGTACCAGTGCGGGATACGGGAAAATATCTCTGGCTGTTGTACAGAAAGCGAAGAGTAAAGGCTGATATATCTAGTGGCAGAAGATATTAAAAAAGCGCAGGAAGTAATCAATCAGAAGATTGATGACGCCTACAATCGTCTTGAAGAACTCGAAGATGAAGAAGTAAAAATATCGGAAGAATTAAAGCAGTTAAATAATGAGCGTCAACGTTTCGCAGTACTTAGTGAAATCAGCGATCAGCTTGAGAAGCTGGAAAAACTCGGTGGTTCATCATTATTCTGGGGCCAGGACTATAACCGTGAGGATGCCCATAGCGAGCAGAAACGCGTTCGTGACCTTATTATTAATTATGATTCGCGTGTTGCAGAACTACAGGGCAGGCAGGCCGCACGAGAAGAATCGGTTGAAAGTCTGGCCGCAAAAATCAATGTCTTAAATGAGGATACAATAAATCTTCAGGCACGTGAAGAAGCGCGTGCTGAAGAATTTATCATTGAGCGTGAACTGGCTGATTTACCATTCCGCCCAATGAGGATGCCATGGAATGGCGACGATGAAGATCAAAAACAGTTCAGAAAAATTTTACTGATTGTTTTATTTTTCTCGACTCTGCTTGGATTATTAATTCCGATGTGGCATATACCGATACCTGACCGTGTAGAAGTAGTTGAAATTCCAGAGCGCCTGGCTCAACTTATTGTGCCGAAAAAAGAGCCGCCGCCACCTCCTCCCAAGGTAGAAAAGCTGGAAGAGAAAAAGCCTGATAAAGAAAAACCGAAGAAGGAAGTCAAACCTGTTCCTGAGAAAGCTAAAAAAGCCCGTAAAAAGGCCGAGCGTTCTGGTTTGATGGCGTTTAAAGATGACTTTGCAGATCTGATCGATGATACCCCCGTTGCAAAACTGGGTGCCAAAGCGAAAATTACCGGTAAGGGCAGCAAGGCGAAGAAGACTACGCGTTCTTTAGTTACTTCTAATGTTGGTGCTGCGAGCGGTGGTATCAATACTGCAGCATTAAGTCGTAATGTTGGCGGTAGTGGTGAAAGCATTGGCGGTGTTGAATTCTCACGTGTTGAGAGTTCTATTGGCAGTGATTTCTTTGGTGAAGAGCGGCCACTCAGTGATGGTCCGGGACCCTCACGTACTGATGAAGAAATTCAGATTGTATTCGATCGTTATAAGTCTGCACTATATCGTATATACAACCGTGAATTGCGTAAGAATCCAACACTACAGGGCAAGATGGTTTTACGTTTGACGATAGAGACTGATGGAAAGGTATCTGCGTGTACGGTTGACTCCAGCGATATGGACTCGCAGTCACTGGATAAGAAGATTGCCGAACGGGTGAAAAAATTCAATTTTGGTGCAAAAGAGGGTGTTCCCAGCATAACTATTCTGTATCCTATCGATTTCCTTCCTGCTACCTAGGATAAGCATATGTTTTTGTTTATTTTATTCGATAGTTTTTTATCGAATAAAATAAACAAAAAGCCATAAAATTTCTTTCATAACAAGCTAAATCAAGTTTAAAGACTATACTTCATTCATGTTTTTGTGTGAAAGATCACAGCAAAATGCTGGTGATTTTTCTATCGTCAATAATTATAAATTAAAAATAAATTCAATTATTTTATTAACAAAGTTATTTTGATGTGTTAACTGGTGTCTGACGATAGAGAACCAATTTGTGTAAAGCGACTGCTTGCAAAATATTTAATTGCGGGCAGCGTTTTACTGTGTTCAGCCCAGAATGTTTTTGCTGATGCCAACCTGGTAACAAACAGTGCGTTTGCAGCAGCAGATTCGGCTCGTGATATTCCGGCTATTGCCTCTCCGTATATGGATAGCGGTGGTACATGGGACGGTGCAAATGAAGTCACTAATACAGTCGGTGATACTTTTGTTTTTACCATTGACAATACGGCAGCAGGCCTGCCGGTTGATGATACGGCTTTTGATCTTGCGGTTAGCATTGATGTTGAAAGCGGTTTCAGACTGCCCGTGGCCAATTTCCCGGTTATTGTAGTAGAGGCGCCTCTGTGTCCAATCTTTCCGGTAATTACTGCGACCCAGCCTGGCGGCGCTGGTACCCCGATTGCTTTAAATATACCAGCAGATACCGATATTCTTCCCGGTTGTTCTTATAGTTTCACCCTGGGCTTAACGACTGACGATGTGGCACCGTTTGTTACAGATGGTTATTACGATGTTGATTTTGATATTAGTTATAACGTTGATGACGATGATATTAATACCGAGTTCACCCAGACACAAACAGAAACAGCCGAAGTTCGTACTGGCGAGATTGCGATACTAAAAACAGCAGTTACCCCGATAGCCGGTGATGGTGACCTGGTCGAGTTTACCGTTTCAATGTTAGGCGCGGGCAGTGGCGGTATTTTTGATGTTGAACTGACAGATATACTTTCCTCGGACTTAAACGGTTTGCAACTTGTACCTCCAGCCAGTCCACCAGGCGCGCCGTTTCCACCTGGGCCTGGCGTTAATCAATATACTTTTGATTACATAGCTGAAGGTGAAATTGTTGATGTTACCGTGCAGGCAACAGTGGCTGTTGATCCTGGTGCCGCAACCTGTCCGATATTGCAGAATGATGCTTCAGCAATTGAACGAACCGGTTCAACCAGCACCTTTTTTGATTCAATTCCGTTTGACCTGAAAAACCCGTTTATCGATTATACGCCACCCGATATAACCGTACCGTTTGGTGTGGCTGGTATTGATGTCACTATTCCGGTAACCAATACCGGTACCGGTGTGGCTAAAAATATTGCTATATCAGCAGCAAACCTTGCCGCATACACCATTGTTGTTGATGGTGCCTCATCGCCGAACTGGAGTTATGCCGGTGGCGGTGTGTTTGATTACACAGGTGTTATTCCAGCGGGCGCTTCGAGAGATATTGTATTCAATGTTAGTGCTAATACCTGTCCACCACCGGCTAACCAGAACCTGGACTGGGTACCGGCCTATCAAAATGCCTGTGGTACCGATTTTCTGCCGCCTTTACGCTACTCAACAATTGCAGTGGCCAATACACCTGATGTGACAGTAACAAAAACTGGTTCTGCAGGTGCGTTAAATATTGGTCAGGCAGGAACTTACACCATTGCAATGGGTGGAACCAATGTTGCCAACCTGCCGCTTGGCGCACCACCTAACCAGGATTTTATTGTTACTGATACACTGCCTTTTGGTGTTACCAATGCAGTAATAAATACTATACCTGCAGGAACTGAAGTGCTGGTAAATGCAGCACCATATGTTGCCGGGACACCTATCCCCGAGCTTGCAAATATTACCTGGCAGGGTGACCGGGCTGATCTAACGCCGTTCCCTTCGTTGCAAGTGGATTACGATGCTGGTTCAGCGTTAGGCTGTCCTGTTGGGCAAACCATTACCAATACTGCAACGGTTGATTATGCGCAATGCGGAATTAATAATTCTGATAGTGCCAGTTTTATCTTAAGTGAAAGTCCTGCAGGTGGCGCAATAACTAATATTTCGGTTGGTGGTGATGGAAACTTTGAAACTGGTGCACTTGATACTAACGGTGTCTCTCGCGATGAAGCCAGAGAAGGTGAGCAGATTCCGTTTACCGTATCTTATAGTTTTCCTTTATTACCAGCACCTTTCCCAGGCACCTGGGCAGGAACAAGCTTTACAGCGGACTTAAGAAGTTCCGCTGCAACGGGTGTTCCACTAGTCCTGACCAATAATGGTAATAATGTAAATTTACAAATAACGCGCATAAGTGATGGTGCCTCAATATGTAATTTGAATTTAAATCCTGCAGCAGACTTTACTGGTGGAGATGGTACAGGGCCATTGGTTATTACTGATCTAGGCGCTATTGCTGGTTGTGTTTTGCCGGCGAATATGGCCGACCATGACCTGGTTTTAACATATTCTGCGACATCACCTGAAGGTGATCTCGACGGTAGTAATAATCCGCTCAATGAAAATAATGTAGGCGGTTACCTGGAAAGTACAACACTTACCGTTAATGGTGGGCCAGCAAGTTGCCTGGGGCCACTTAATACTGATTTTATACAGGCAATTAACGTCAACATTGAACGCGCTACCCTGGACCTTGCTGCAACAATTAATAACGGTAACCCAATCTCGGTATGTGAGGTTGTGCCTGCACGCTTAAACATTACCGGGCCCGCGGTAGATACGACATCTGACAATATACGTTTATTGTTTAACGATGCTAATTTTGAATTCCTTGATGACGGCATTCCTTTACCTTTTGGTTCGGGTGATGAAAATGTAGATATAACTTATGGTGGTTCAATTGCTGCTCTGGGTATGAGCGGTTCACGTGTTGCTAATGATGCGGGAAATGGTAATGGTATTGGTGACGATATTATTATGACACCCGCTTTAAATACCAGTACTGTAATAGCTGACGGTACTGTGAATTTTAATGTACGTTTACGTGATTCTGCATTGCCGCAAACCATGGCGGCGCAACTGGATTATGACAGTAACCATACTTCGCCGAATGGCGGTGCTGCAGAAAATGATCGGGATTACAGTATCGCGGTTAATAGTTCGCCATTTGCGGTACTTAGTGGCGACCTGAAAATGGAGTTCTTCCCACCAGCAATTATTTTGCTGGACTCAACCGTGTACAACTTCCGGATTCAAATCGAGAATGTTGGAACAGGAACAGCAGTTAATGCTGTATACCGTATGACCTTACCAACGGGTATGCAATACGATAGTTCTGTACCAGCTGCAGCGACACCGGGGCCATATGATTTTACCGGCCAGACCATTGAGTGGGATTTAGGCGATATGCCAGCGGGAAGTGTTATTGATATTGATATTATTACCAGTATCAATCAGACAACCTGTTTCCAGAATCCGGGCGAAGAAATTATTTCACAGAATGAATGGGGTTGTGGAATTCCGATGATTAACACCGCACCGCAACCACCGCTGGTGCTGGCACCAACCCAGTTAACTTTAAGGCATGATCCGAATAACAGTTTTTGTGAACTGTGTAATGAAGGTGAAATTCACCTGTTAGTCAGTAATACCGGTGGTGTGTTGTTAACTGACGTGACAGTTACTGAAAACTTAATGGCCTCGGGTTTAACTTATGTGGCCGGGTCAACCACCTACCAGGTTGATGGCGCTGCCCCGGTTGCTGCTGCGGTTGATCCGCTACCGTTTGGGGCCAATGGTGAGTTTGTTACCTGGACAGCAACGAATATTCCTGAGCTGGCTAATTTATACAGTGCATTTAATACGGCACCCGGTACACCGCAGACTGTTGAAATCATATTCCGGGTTCAGCGAAATACTGTAGTGCCAGGCATTACTGAAGAAGGTCTGGTAACTGATGATCGCAATATTGAAGCCACCGCCGGTTATGGTTTGTTCTGTGGGCCGCCACCACAAGCCGCCAGCAGTGGACTATTTGAATTACCACTGGAGCAGCCTGCACCACAAATTACTTTACAGGGCCGTAACGTTGACGCGAATCAGACAGCGGCACAGTATACCGATGATGTTTTTGGCGGCGCAGCAGATGATGTTATCTGGCGACTAACCGTAGCGAATGATTCCGCCGATGCGACTGCCGACCTTGAAGACCTGCTGGTTAACAGTTTGTATGCATTTGTTAGTGAAACCATTTTCCCACCGCTGGACAACCTGCCGAACTTTAATATTTCAGAAATATGTAACTCGGAATTTAATGCCAACCTTGCTGCCACAGGTGCATCACCGGGTGCACCGGATTGTATACCGCCACCGGGAACAGCAGTCGCAAACAGTCATGATGTAGATGATCCGTTTGGTAATCCGGGTGCTGACGAAGTTGGCGCATTTGTCGATACGCTTGAAAATGGTCAGGCTGAAATTTTCTTTGTTGGCCAGATACAGACCTTATGTAACATTACCTCTGCCAGTGCAGATATAGAGTGGGGTTGTGAAGCGGATGGCGGTCTGGGCACCAGTCCGGGTGGCGGCATCAGTGATGTTCTACCGCCGGGTAATAATGTACCGGCAAGCGTAGTCATTTCTGATTCGCAGACCAGTGGTTCGGATGTCGATGCGGGTGATATCGACGTAGAGCATTCTATCGTTGGCAGTAACGGCTCAGCGCCACTGGGCAGTAACGGTGTGTTAGAGATCACCATCACCAATAATTCGAACGGTACGATACGAAACCTGACCCTGACCGATACCTTGCCACTCGGTTATGCGTTGGATATCTCACAGGTGGTAGCGCCGGGTGTCAATGATGAATTACAGGCGGCGGTTGTCAACGCGCCGTTATACGGTGCTTATACCGGTATGGTCGATACCGCGACGGTCACTAATCTCGATGCTGGCGTACTTTGAAAATAATACTTCACTGGATATCAGTCTGACCAGTAGCGGCGGTGTCGCACCGCAGAATAATCTAATACGCGCCGGTGATATCGTTACCCTGCGAATCAATATCATCAAGATATCCAATTTCGATATCATCGCGGATCCGGATGTAGAAGATGAACTGGCTGGCGCCGATGATCCGGTGGTGCCGCAGAATCTGAGCAATATCCTGGATGTTACCATCCGTAATACCTGCGGCGAAGTCGTTGGCGATGTGCCTGCGGGTAACTTTACGCCTACAAAAAATCTCGATGTTGATCCATCACCTGCCGATCTTGATATTACGATCAATCGTGGTGATCCGAATAAGACCTATGTCATCAGTAATCCCGGCTGATACGCTGACTCTGGATGTGGAAGTGACCAATAATGGTGGCCATAATGCGAATAATCATTTTATCACCGTAACCGTGGGTGGTGGTCTGCAGGTAAACAGTGCACCAGGTGTATGTGTCCCGAGCAGTCCACCTTCAACGCCAAGACCTGTCTGGCTTCCTGTTTTACCCGCCACCGGTGAGACCTATATCTGTGATGCTGGAGCCACTATTGTACCCGGCGGTGCAGGCACACGTAACTATAGCTTCATTGTGCAAAAGCAGGGGCTGGGTGCCGACCTGACTTTCCGCGCCGATGTTGTTGGTGAGATTACACTGGTGAATACGGGTGCAGGCCTGACCTATCCGACACCGGATACCGGCACAATTAGCAACGTGGCCAATAACTATTCACTGGATTCGATTCGCGCGCGTATTATCGGTTTTAACCTGGTGAAAACGGTTGAAAGCTGTCGTGAGCAGGCTCCTCTGCCGGCATTGTCGCAGTCAGCACAAGTGTACAGATTGGTGAAGACTGTACCTATCAATTAAGTGCCGGCTGGTTTGGTTTCAGCGCGCCGGGCTTTGGCCAGATATCCATTGGTAACATATCAATATTTGACGATGTAGAGATAGGCCAGGGTTTCATTTCGCAGACAGAAGCAATTACTCAACCATTGAGCGGACCGTCGGTTGTCTCAAATGGTTTCAGTTCAACGCCGGTTGCAGTGGTCGCACCTAATCAGATTACGCAAGGTCGCTGGGATTACAATACGGGTTCGAATACCATCATCGATAACTTCAATATCGATATCGATGTTGTTAAACGCACACGCAATGATGACCTGAATAATTCAATACCACCCAATAATCATACTGCAATAACAACCGATACGCTTGATGTAAGTTTCGAGGTTGATTTTGATGGCGCTGGTGGTCAGCCGCCAGTGACATTTAATAATGGTTCGCCAAACTATCCGCCAGTTACTGACCGAAGGGTTAATATAACCATTGCTGAACCTAACCTGGTTATTTCCAAGCAGGTATGTAATGAAGATACTGGCGGTGGTATAGGTGCTGCCTGTGTTATGCCCGGCCCTGGTGGAGCCTTCCGTGACATCGTACAGGGTGATGTTAACGACATTTATTCTTACCGAATTCGAATTACCAATACGGCAGCTGTTGGTGGCACTGCTAGTAAACCTGCATTTGATGTCGTTGTCGTTGATACTTTAGACTTGTACAGTGAGGTGCTGGACCCTGCACTTGATGGCATCGATAACGATGGCGACGGTGATCCGGGCGGCATACGAGGCGGCACCGCACCAACCGGTGCACCGGCACGTACAATGACATTTAACAGCACAACAACGGCCGCACTGGCTCAGATTGATCCGGGTGTGACCGTTGATCTGTATTACCGCGTTGATCCTGATGATACGGCAGTGCCCGGTCAGTTGTTGTTAAATAACGTCGATGTTGATTACGATTCGCTCGCCGGTGCGACGGGTTTACAGGATGCGCCAACCGGGGCAAGCGGTACAGCGGCAGGTGCTCGCAGCTATCAGCTGACCGATTCTGCAACCATCGATTTGCTGGTACCGGTCGCCGATTCTGATTCCAAGTCGATAACACGTACAACTTTAACAAACCTGGGTGACACAACACTGTGTACACCGGACGCGGGTAATACCGAGTGTACCGGTATCGGCCCGGCAGCAAATAATATTCAGAATGTCAGTATCGGTGAAGAAGTACTGTTCGAGTTGTCTGCGGGTTTGCCGGCGGCAACTTACTATAACCTGGTTATCCGCGATACATTGCCAGCGGGTATCGACTGTATCCAGGTGCCACCGGTTGGCCTGAGTGCAGACTTTACACCGCAGACTGAACCAACGATTACCTGTACTGGCACTGATGTTATCTGGGATTTCGGTGATCGTACTGTGACAGCATTACCCTTTGCGCCACTCGATGTTACCTTTATTGCGCGCGTAGAAAATCTTGCGACATTAAATGCCGATGAAAATGACGTACTGACCAATGGTGGTGTCAGCACCGTCGCACAAATGGAGTTTGAAGATGCGGTGGGTAATCCACAGCCACCGATTGTGCTTGGTCCGGCAACGCTGACTATTGCTGAGCCATTATTAACGGTTAATCAAAGTTTTGCTGTAGCCAATGCAGATGCCGGCGACATATTAACAGCGACGATCACGGTGACCAATGCTGCGAGCACGCCAGCCTATCCTTCGGCACCAGCGTATAACCTGCAGGTATTAAATGACCTGCAGGGAACAGGTTTAACTTTCCAGAACGTGACTACCTCGGTTGGTCAGCAGCCGGATAGTTTTGTAACCGGCGGCAGCGGCAATGAGCCATTATTCAGCTGGAATGCCGGCAATGCCATCTTCCCGATCCAGCCGGGTGACACGGTTACCTTTACTTATACGGTATCCGTTGATAATTCGGTACAGCCGCTGGACTCACTGAGTAATACGGTTGATATCCGCTGGACCTCTTTACCGAGTAATACTACGGTATTAAATACCATCGCATCGGCAACTGATATGCGTGAAGGCTCGGTTCCGCCTCTGGGGCTTCCTGCCGATGATTACGAAGCATTATTTACCAATAACGCCATTAGTGTGCCGGGTGCGACGGTTGCCAAGGCGGATAATAATCCGCTGGAAGTTTTCACCATTGGTGCCAGCAAACGATTTACGGTTACCGTGCAGTTACCTGATAGCACCATTCCGGCGCCCGGTCTTAATATATCGGATATTTTAAACAGCACTGGTACCAGTTATATTTATGACGATACCGCAATCAACTACACCTTTAATAATATTGCCAGCGTCAATGGTGTTCCGGGTGGCGACGAAACTAACTTTACGACAGTACCGGTAAATGGTGATGCGGGAACGCTTAACTGGATAACCGGCCCGATAGTTACTGATATTAATGATGATATTGCTGGACCGGTCGTTACCCCTGAAATTATCATTGAATATAATGCGCGGGTTAATAATGATGCGACTACCGGTATTGATGTCGCTGAAATTAGTACCTTAACCAATATCGCAAACCTTGATTTTATTACCGGTACCGATGGTCCTGTTACTGCAGGTACATTCAATGTACTGGAGCCGGTGCTTACATCAACCAAGGTATTTAGCAATATCACATCACCTGGCAACCTGCCTGATGGCGGTGATGTAATTGAATATGTTGTTACGGTATTAAACACCGGCGCCAGTGAAGCCTTTGATCTGACTATTGTTGATACCCTGCCGGCAGAGCTTTCACTGGATGGCAGCTTTACGCCGACTGTTTCAATAGCCGGTGCTCCTGCCTTTAATGTTTCCCCGGATACTCTGCCTGCAGGTACCTTAACCTGGGGTCAGGCACAGGTGGTGCCTAATGGTCTGCTGGATATTCCGGAAGGTTTGCCAGTTGGTCAGGGTCTGGTACTGACTTACCGTGTGATACTGGATGATATTGTTGAACCTAATCTTGATAT
>CAVQDO010000002.1:0-35451 GCA_963711255.1 uncultured Gammaproteobacteria bacterium
GAATTTAAAACCCTGTTACTGGAAAGCGAACATGAAAGTATCAGAGATGACGACAGGCTGATCGATTTATTTTTACGACGTGACAGCCGTATTTCCTACACCCGGGAAATATATGCTTTCCTTAGTGAAATTTTTTCCGGCCAGGATTTGAAACCGGTAAGAGAAAAATTAAAGGCGATACATCGCGATATTCGTGATGCCAGGTTATTTGTTGCATTACACATGCACGCAGGTGATGGCAACGTTCACACCAATATACCCGTGCATTCAGATAACTATGCCATGCTGCACGAGGCAGACCTTATTGTTGACAAGATAATGGCATTGGCACAATCACTGGATGGTGTTATCTCTGGTGAACACGGAATCGGTTTAACAAAAATCCAGTATCTCGAAGACGAAAAACTCAAAGACTTTGCTGATTACAAAAACAGGGTTGACCCGAACCAGCATTTCAACAAAGGCAAGCTGCTAGCCGATTCAAGCCTTGACCTGGCATACACGCCTTCTTTACGACTGGTAGAACAGGAAGCGATAATCCTTGAAGACAGCGAACTGGGTGAGCTCAACAATGAGATAAAAAACTGCCTTCGTTGCGGCAAATGCAAACCCAAGTGCATGACCCATGTCCCTGGCGCTAATTTATATTATTCACCACGCGATAAAATACTGGCCACCGGTTTAATGATAGAAGCTTTTCTTTATGAAGAGCAGACCCGTCGCGGTGTTTCGCTTTCTCATTTCGATTCAATGAATGACATTGCCGATCACTGCACTACCTGTCACAAGTGCCTTAACCCCTGCCCGGTCAATATTGATTTTGGTGATGTTTCCATACATATGCGCCACATCCTCACTAAACACGGCAAGAAGAAAAGTAATCTTGGCACCAAAGCTGCCATTACTTTCCTTAACGTGACCAGTCCGTTTACCGTCAAACTATTGCGTACCGTATTAGCCAGGGGCGGATTCAAAGCGATAAACATTGGCCACTTTTTTGCTAAAAGATTTGGACTGCTAGGCAAAAAGAACAGAATTCCGCCAAGTACTACCGGCCCGGTTAGCCAGACAAGCCAGATTGTTAACCTGGTACGCAAGCCGATTCGTGTTGATGTGCCGCGTAAAACCAGCCGCGCATTACTGGGCCTTGAAGACACTGATTATGTATCCATCATCAGAAACCCTGAACTCAACCATGAAGATTCCGATGCGGTGTTTTATTTTCCCGGCTGCGGTTCAGAAAGGCTGTTTAGCCAGATTGCTATGGCTACCCTGCATATGCTTTATGAAGCGGGTGCACAAACCGTATTGCCGCCCGGTTATTTATGCTGTGGCTATCCGCAAAGCTCAGCCGGGCTGCAGGACAAAAGCCAGTCTATTACTACTGATAACCGTGTCCTGTTTCATCGCATTGCAAACACCCTGAATTACCTGGACATTAAAACCGTTATCGTTTCCTGCGGCACCTGCATGGACCAGCTGCTGAAATATGAATTTGAAAAAATATTTCCTGATTGTCGCCTGCTGGATATTCATGAATATTTAATGGAAAAAAATATTACGCTGAAAAATGATACAGGCAGCGAATACCTGATTCACGACCCCTGTCATACACCGATAAAGCAATACAATCCGATATCGGTTGCATCTAACCTGTTAAACAAGGAAGTAACGCTGAGTGATCGTTGTTGCGGTGAAGCCGGTACCCTGGGTACGGCAAGGCCGGATATTGCAGAACAGCTGCGTTATCGTAAACGCGAAGAATTAACTAATGGCATCAAGCAGATAACCGGGCATAAAAAAGCAAAGGACAATGAGGTCAAGCTGCTAACGACCTGCCCCGCCTGCCAGCAGGGTCTGGCGCGCTATACCGATGATACCGGCTTAAAAACTGACTACATTGTTATTGAAATGGCGAACCAGCTGCACGGCAAGACGTGGGAAAAACAGTTTATTCAGAAAGCCGTTAATGGCGGCATTGAGAAAGTTCTGCTTTAACCAATACTGCTCGTCAAACACGGTTCAGGCAAATACGATACAGGCAAAAGAGTTCCCGGGATAGAAGCTAGTATTTACTCAGCACGCCATCTTCCAGCGTATAAACCGTATTCATACGCTCGGCTATTTTAAGATCATGGGTAACGATAACCAGCGCAGTATGATATTCCCTGTTTAATTCAATAATCAGATCGATTGCCTGCTCGGCATTTTTACGATCGAGATTGCCGGTAGGTTCGTCAGCAAAGATGCAGTCTGGCTGATGAATCAATGCACGGGCTATTGCAGCGCGCTGCCTCTCGCCACCAGACAGTTCACCGGGCTTATGATGAGAGCGATTTAGCAGGCCTACGTCATCCAGTGTTTTCTCTGCCCTTTTTCTTGCATCATCAATTGAACCGCCTTTAATCAATAATGGCATTGCCACATTCTCCAGGGCGGTGAATTCAGGCAACAGGTGATGAAACTGGTAAATAAAACCAAAGTGTTCGTTCCTTACTGTGCAGCGTTCTTTCTCGCTTAATTTATGCACGTCAAGATCATTCAGCAACACCTGTCCAGCCGTTGGTTTATCCAGTCCGCCAAGAATATTAAGCAATGTGGTTTTACCTGAACCGGAACTGCCGATGATAGCCGAAGTTTCCCCTCGATCTAAAGCAAAACTGATATTACTCAGCACATGCAATTCATTTTGCATACCATCGTTATAATCCTTTGCAATGTTGTTTGCTTTTAACATGGTTTTACTCGTAGCGCAGTGCTTCAGCAGGCAAGGTACGTGATGCGCGCCAGGCCGGGTAAATAGTTGCCAGTATGGTTACTGAGAAGGCGGATAAAGCATAGGTTACGACTTCACTTACTTTTACATCTGCCACTATATCGCTAATGTAGTAAACATCACTGGGCAGGAAGTCAGTACTAAACAATTGCTCTAACCAGGAAACAATTTCAAAAACATTCAGCGCCACAGGAACGCCTGCAGCAACACCGATCAAGGTTCCGAAAAAGCCGATAATTGCACCCTGAATAATAAATATGGTCATGATGCTTGATGGCCTCATTCCCAGGGCGCGCAGAATCGCGATATCTGACTCCTTGTCTGTCACCGTCATCATTAATGTGGAAACGATATTTAAGGCGGCCACAGAAACCATCAGCAACAGGATAATGAACATCACAGTTTTTTCAGTCTGAAGCGCCCGGAAAAAGTTTTTATGTTGCTTTGACCAGTCCTTTACCCAGAAGTCTTCACCAAAATCTTTTTCAAGGTCACGGGTAATTCGCGGCGCATCAAATAAATCAGTGAGTTTTAAACGCACGCCGTTAATCTTATTATCAAAACTGAATAGCTTTGTAGCATCCTCTAAATGCATGTAGGCCATGGCGGCATCGTATTGATGCATACCCACCTCAAACACGCCAACGACACGAAACCGTCTCAGCCTGGGCATAACACCAACAGCAGTAATGCTCGCCTGTGGTGTAATGACTGTTACCCGGTCGCCCTCATATACACCAAGTGAATTGGCCAGCTCTCGGCCAACAACCAGGCCATACTCACCGGCTTTTAAGTCGTACAAACTGCCCGATATCATTTTTGATTCGACCAGCGATACTTTGGTTTCCATTTCCGGTTTAATACCGCGTACCAGTGAACCACTAACCCGGCGGCCATTGGATAACATAACCTCTTTACTGATATAGGGCGCTGCAGCTACAACTTCCTTACTGCTTTCTGCTTTTTTGACTACTTCAGGCCAGTCGCGAAGATAACCATCGTAACCACTAATTGTGGCGTGCGAGGTCATACTCAGGGTGCGGTCACGCAACTCATTGCCGAAGCCATTCATCACTGAAAGCACGACGATTAGAGCAAATACACCAAGCGCGACTCCGGCAATGGATATAAAAGCAATAAATGAGACAAAGTGGTTTTTACGCCTGGCGCGCGTATAGCGCAAACCGATAAACAATTCTTTGGGTTGAAACATGTCCTGTTATCTGACCTGTTAGTTTAAATAGTAAATATCCGGACAAACCAGCATCCAGCACCGGTACATCTGGACAAATTTTATGGTAGTTATTTTTTCTTAATCAGCTTTTTGTCTGTCAGGTCTGCAATCAACAGTTTGGTCATATCAACGATAATTTCACTGACTGATGCAGGAGAAAAGGTACGGCTGCGGGCTGACCAGACAAGCTCCTCAGACTCAACATCATACAGGTTAGTTTCGATCGTATAGGTTTCGTGTGTTGAATAATAACCCGGACGTTGCACGTAAGTATTCACATGCGGGTAATAACTGTATAAACCACCATAATAACCGCGACCGTACATCGGCATGTAATCCATCGAGGGACGATAGATGGTTTCTTCATCAACAGCGACCATATGCGTAACGATAACGCCATCAATGTTCATACCTTTTATTGATTTTGATACGGTATCCCGGTTTATTTTCTGATTGCTTTTAATCAGTTTATAACTGGGCTCTGCCTCGGTGCCTGCTGCCTTTAATTCTTGCACAAAATGGCTTTCATAAACACGCCTGTTCTGCTCGCTTTCAGCAATACCGATAATTAACAAATCATTGTAGGATTTTTTCTGGTCCGGATCGACCCAGGATTGCTCAATTTTGGTATTGGCACAGGATAACAGTAATAAAAATAACCCTGACAGGGTTATTGTTTTAGCGATCAGCCAATTAGATTGTTTCATCATTATTTCCTTAAAGGCATTGTTACAGGCGCATCAGATCAACTGAGAGGCAAAAAACAATTATACATTATGCTGCTGGCAAATAGCTGAAAAACATCACTATTTTAATAGGCCATCATCAAACATCTGGCTAATCATCAAGTCTACAACATCAATAACAACTTTATCGATCGAATCAGGCGCAACAGTCTCCGTCTGCAGTGACCAGACAATTGATTGTGAAGCAACATCATACAGATCATTCTTCAGACCAATAACCTCGGTAGTATCTGAACGGATACCTGAAGATATCAGGGTATCTGACATCATATTATCAGTGTCACTGGAGTAACCGGGGTTAATGGGTGAATCAGCATAGGTTAGTACCGAGTCTGACGACACCAGGTAAGTCACCAGCACCGCATCAATATCACCGCCTTTTATTGCATTAACCACTGTTTCTCGATTAATTTCCTGCTTACTGCTAATCAGGGTATAGCTGGGTGTGGCGTTAATATTATTTTTAGCCAGTTCACTGACGAAATGTTTTTCGTAAATCTGGCGCGTTTGCTGACTGTCAGACACACCGATAATCAAAAGGTGTTTATAACTTTTCTGCAGATTACTATCCAGCCAGCTTTCGGTGACTTTTGTACTGGCGCATGATACCAGCAACAAACTCATTATCAGTGTAAATATATTTCTAACTAACATCTTAATATCTCAATTTCCTAAAAAAATTCCAAACGCTCAAAAAACCAGTAGAGACCAACGAATGCAATCAAAAATGACCCGGGAACAACAATCACTTCACGATAGTTTTTCTGCTCTCTGAACCATAGCCTGAGCAAAAGATATGCCATCAGTAAAACCAGCAACTGGCCAAATTCAACACCAATATTAAAACTGATAAGTGCTGTAGCAAAGTCATTCTTTGGCATGCCAAAATCGGCAAGCACCCCGGCAAACCCCAGGCCATGCAACAGTCCGAATACAAACACCAGGGCCAGGCGGCTGTTATGTAATTTTTTTGCCCATATATTTTCTATACCGACATAGGCTATAGACAGGGCTATAAGCGGCTCTACCACATTAGCGGGTAATTGTACTATGTTATTCATTGCCAGCCCTAGCGTAATTGTATGCGCTACGGTAAACATCGTTACCTGCCACAATAGCGGACGCCAGTGGGTAGACAGTAAAAACAGCCCGAGAATAAACAGTATGTGATCCAGTCCCCTGGGAACAATATGTTCAGCACCGAGCACAATATAGGAAGTAACCACCTCAAATACGGACTGCCTGGCAACGAGCTCGCTTAAAGAGAATAACTCACTCGCCTTATCATCACGCAGCCACTGCCATTGTGACCAGTGCCACTGCTCTGTTTCTTCGTCAACCTGTCTGACACGAACTGCATTGTCGCCAAACTTTTCCGGGTAATACCACTGCAGGGAATCCGCGTTGTCAGGAAGCTGGCCGCTTAAACGAATAACACTGATTCGCGGCACCTTGGTATAGCCTGTCGGCGGTATCTCTACCGCATCAATTGTCAGCTGCAGCTTTTCATCTGCCACCTTGATAAAGATTGATTTTAGAAAGGGCTGCTCGAAATCGCCAAAAGCCTGCTCAAGTTCAGGCCCTGGTAACTTTCGAAACTCATCATACTCTTCGGCATTAGGCGCATCCTGAGTATTTTTGTATTTGGCATTAATACCGGTAAGCAAAGCTTCAATACTGGCACGAACCTCTATCACTAGCTGCCGCTTGTCATTGACATTTATTTCAACAAGCGCCGGTTTAACAACATCGGCCAGCACCAGCGGAGTAAAACTATTGCAGAAAATGAATAAAAATATTAGCCTTCTCATAAGAAAGCGGATATTACACAATAATTTCATCTTTTATTTGTTATTTTGTGAATAATTCTATAAGTTAAACGTCTTTTCAAAACGAAAAGACGCATTGATAACTAACCCTTTTATAAAGAATTGCGTTATTATTTAGCCTCCACGCTAAATAGACAAAACCTACACATGAGGAGCCTCCATGCCAACTATTGATCGCCGTACCTTCTTAAAACTCATGGGATTGAGTGCTACTGCCAGCGCAACAGGATTAATTTCAGCCTGTAGTGGTACCTCTGATGCAGCTTCAGAAGCTGTAAAACTATCGGACGATTTTTATAGCCTGCCGATGAAGGGCAATGTTCGAATACTACATACCACGGATTTTCACGGCCAGTTACTGCCGGTATATTTCAGAGAACCAAACGTAAACCTGGGTGTAGGTGATGCCCTGGGCCGCCCTCCGCACCTGGTTGGCAACAAACTGCTGGAAGCAATGAACCTTAAGACCAATACTCCGGAGTCTTACGCATATACTTACCTTGATTTTGAAAGTGCGGCGCATAAATACGGAAAAATGGGTGGTTTCCCGCAAATGAAGACACTGCTTGATCGTTTACGCAAGCAGGCTGGCGGTCGCGAGAACACGATTACGCTAGATGGTGGTGACCTCTGGCAGGGTTCAGGCACTTCACTGTGGACTCGCGGCGTCGACATGGTTGAAGCCTCCAATATTCTTGGCATCGACGTTATGGTCGGTCACTGGGAATTCACTTATAAGGAAAACGAAGTATTAAGCAACGTTACATTATTTAAAGGCGACTTTATCGGTCAAAACGTTCGCGTTAAAGAAGACTCTCTGATGGGTGATAGCTACGCCAAACTGGTTGAACAGTTTGATGGCCGTGGTCTATATGACGAAGACGCAGGCTATACCTTCCAGCCGTACGTTATAAAAGAAATCAATGGCGCTAAGATCTGTATTGTTGGCCAGGCATTCCCACGTACTGCAAATGCAAATCCTCCGGAATTTTTCCCTGACTGGTCATTCGGTCTGCGCGAAGACGACATGATAGAAATGGTGAAAAGTATTCGTGAAGAAGAAAAGCCGGATGCCATTGTTCTGCTGTCACATAACGGCATGGACGTCGATATTAAAATGGCAGAGCGCGTACCCGGCCTTAATGCCGTGTTTGGCGGCCACACCCATGACGGTGTACCAAAACCGATTAAAGTTAAAAACGTTGAAGGCCATGAGTGCCTGGTAACCAATGCCGGCTCTAACGGTAAGTTTGTTGGCGTAATGGACTTTGATATTCAGGACGGAAAACTCAAAGATATCAGCTACAACATGCTGCCGATTATTTCCAATGCACTGCCTGCCGATAAAGAAATGCAGGCATACATCGACCAGATGCGCAATACAGTGTACGACAAGAACATCATCGAAAGCCGTTCCAGCAAACTGTTCTACAATAAATCACGCCTGGGCAAAACCTACAAAGAAATTCTTGAGGAAAAACTCGCTATTGCCGACCGCGTACTATACCGTCGCGGCAACTTTATGGGCACCTGGGACCAGGTGCTATGTAATGCACTGCGTGAAGAGTTTAATGCTGATGTTGCCATGTCAGCCGGTGTTCGCTGGGGCACAACCACGTTGAAAGGTGACTGGATCACAATGGAAGATGTGTTAACACAATGCTCTATGACCTACGGTGAAACCTACGTCTCCGAGATGAAAGGCAAAGACCTGCTGAACATTCTTGAACAGGTGGCAGATAACCTGTTTGATCCAGACCCATACCTGCAATCTGGCGGTGACATGGTTCGTGTTGGTGGACTGGATTACACCATTGATCCATCTAAACCCCTGTATGAAAGAATTACCGATGCACGTTTGGACAACGGTCATCTAATTGAAGCCGATCAGACTTATAAAGTGGCAGGCTGGGCGCAGGTTAACCGCACGCCAGACGGCCGTTTAATGTGGGATGTTGTCCATGACCACATCATTAAGAACCGCGGTAAAGACAATGTATTAAGACTGCCAAAGATTAACCATCCCAAGCTGGTTAACGTCAGTTCAAATCCAGGCATCGCCGATTATCCGGGAGAAGTAAGTTAACTACAGAGGCCAACCTGGCAAAAAACTATAGTCATAAAACCTGAAGCCTCGAACTAACCATTCGAGGCTTTTTTTCTGTCGTGAACGGCTCGCATAATCATTAATACAGAGAATATGATTGCGTATATCATCGGTTCGAAATAATCCGCCTTGAGTGACCACATAAAATGGATAATGACCAGCATTGGTACAACATAGATAATTTTATGCAGGCTCAGCCATTTCTTTTTCAGACGCCGCTGCATAGCATTGGTCGAAGTAATCGCCAGCGGTAGCAATAACACAAAGGAAATAAAGCCAATGGTTATAAACGGACGTTTCGGTATATCAATGATAATTTCCCGCCAGTCAAAAAACTGATCCAGCCAGATGTAAGTCATAAAATGAAGCGCCGCATAAAAAAATGCATAAAGCCCCAGCATACGACGTAATTTTATTAACCAGTTAGCATGTGTTAAACGCCTTAGTGGTGTAATACATAATGTGATCAGCAGGAAGCGTAACCCCCACTCCCCTGTTTCGTGCGTCAAGGTTTCTACCGGGTTAGTACCAAGACTATCATTAAACGCATTAACAACTAATAAAAGAAACGGTAGCAGACACAGTAAGAACACTATTGGCTTTATTAAAAAGGATACTTGTTTGTTTGTTGGCTTATTCATTAATATGTTATTAACAAATTTAACCGCAGAGGCGCAGAGGACGCAGAGTAAAAAAATTAGTTAACAGCAAAAACTCTGCGCTCTCTGCGCCTATGCGGTTAAAAATTCTTTTTAAGATCCATTCCTTTATACAAATGCGCGACCTGTTCACCATATCCATTAAACATTTTAGTTTCACGTTTGGGTTCCCAGAACGGGCGACCGATAACACGCTCTTTTTTCTGGCTCCAGCGCGGATGGTCGACGTCAGGATTAACATTGGAATAAAAGCCGTATTCTTCAGGCGCAGTAAGATTCCAGGTGGTTGACGGCCGGGTTTCAGTAAAACGTATCTTGACGATGGATTTAATACTTTTAAACCCATATTTCCAGGGAACAACCAGACGTATAGGCGCACCATTCTGGTTTGGCAGTATGTCGCCATAAAGCCCGACCGCCATTATCGGCAGTTCATTCATCGCTTCATCGATACGCAGAGCTTCAACATAGGGCCAGCGTAGAACTCGACGCTTCTGCCCCGGCATGCGAGATGCATCAAACAGCGTTGTGAACTCAACGTATTTCGCGTTTGAATTCGGCTGAAACTGTTTCAACATATCTGCAAGCGAAAAACCAACCCAGGGAATAACCATCGACCAGCCTTCAACACAACGCAAGCGATAAATACGCTCTTCCAGGGCGGCAGGTTTTATGAAGTCTTCCAGATCGAAGGTACCCGGTTTGTCACATTCACCGGCAACCGTAATAGACCACGGATGGGGATTAAACTCAGTCGCGTTAATATGTGGATCTTTTTTGTCGGTACCGAATTCGTAAAAGTTATTGTAAGTGGTAATATCTTCAAAACTGTTCGGTTTGTCTGACGTATTGTATGGGCTTTGTTTCAGGCCGGGCCACTTTGGGTTAGTTTTATTAAGCGCCCAGGCAGGCAGTATGGAACCCGCGCCAAGTAGCAGGCTTGTAGCGATGCTTCTCTGCATAAACCGGCGTCTATCCATATAAACAGATTTCGGGGTGATTTCAGATGGTTTTATATCGGATGACTGTTTAATAATAAAAGACATATTCACTCCAGTGGATGGCACTACGACTGTATCAGTAAACAATGGTTCAGTGGGCAGCCGTCATTTTGTCATTTACAGATAATTTGATATCACATTATATTGCCCGGGATCCATATTATAGAAGTGCAGTTGATCAATAAAGATTAACAATATTAACAAACACTAATGCACACTCGATTATTGATCTATAGCAATACGGTTATTTAATATTACAGTACAATCTGCCTAATGTATGGCAAGGTACATCCCTATATGAAAACATCGCTAACGCAACTGCTATTTGGACTTCTATGCCTGGTTTCAACTGCTGCCCAATCAGTAGAAACCATCAGTATCAAGCTCGACTTTATTCCCGTCATTGAAGATGGCAAACAAACGTTTGGTGTCTGTGCCCGTTGTCACCTGCCGGAAGCCTGGGGAAATGACGATGGCACCTATCCGCAGCTGGCAGGACAGCACGTTAATGTACTAATGAAACAGCTGCTTGACATCCGCAACGGAAAACGCCACTCATCGCTCATGTTTCCCTTTGTACAGCAACGCACTATCGGTGGCTACCAGGAACTAAGTAATGTCGTTGCCTATATATCGACACTGCCGATGAATCCAGACCATAGTAAAGGCCCATGGCGCAAGCATGATAAAAACTACCAGCAAGGCCAGGAAATATACCAGCAGTACTGTAGCAGCTGTCATGGTGATAAGGGTCAGGGTGACAACACTTTGGGGCATCCACGCTTACAGGGACAGCATTTTCAGTACATGAGCCAGCAATTAACGCGCATAAAAAACGGGCTGCGCAAAGTGACTCCGGCTATGCAGGCAGTATTGGATTCGCTGGATGATGAACAACTGGAAAAAGCCGCGAACTATATCAGTTATTTCCCGGTACCTAAAAAAGATTTGGCTGAATCCAGAAACTGGCGCAATCCGGATTTTCAATAGGAGCAACCATGGATAATAATAACGATAAAAATAAACTGTCCAGGCGACATTTCCTTAAAGCTGGTATAGCAGCTGGTGCATTCTCCGGCATAACGTTGCCCGCACACTCAGGCACAGTGAAAGAAACGGCTGATAATATTTCTGAACTTCCCTTCTCTATCCAGAAATTACTAAAAGCTGCAACACTGCCCAAAGCAAAAGGTCAACGTGTTGTTGTTATCGGTGGCGGCTGGTCCGGCCTGAGCATGGCGAAGTACCTTAAAATTCATAACCCCGCATTTGATGTAGTGCTTATTGATAAGAGCCCCGTGTTCATATCTTTCCCTGCCAGTAACTCATGGCTCGCCGATCAGGTCAGCCTCGAATTTCTAACTCATAGCTATTTTGAAGCAGCCAGAAATAATCACTACCAGTTTATTAACACTACTGTGCTGGGTTTTGATCGTGACTCAAAGAAAGTATTCACCAGCAATGGATATATTGGCTACGACTACATGGTAATAGCACCGGGTATTGAATATGACTACAGTCGTATAGGTGTCGACGACCCTGAAGCGCAGATGCGACTGTATAACGATTACCCTGGCGGTTTTGTCAACAGCTCTGAACTGCTCAGCATTAAGCGAAAACTTCACAGCTTTAATGGCGGTACTTTTATTCTCAACGTACCCAACGGACGCTATCGCTGCACGGCGGCACCTTATGAGCGTGCCTGCATGGTTGCCGCTATTTTCAAGAAACGTCGGGTCAAGGCAAAAGTATTACTGCTGGATATGAACGCTGACATCCGCATCAAGAAAAAGGGTTTTGAAAAAGCCTTCACAACCCTTTATAAAGACTATATCGAATACCTGCCAAGTTCTGAAATAGCAAATGTCAATGTCGATGATAAAACCATCAGTACGGATTTTGACGATTTTGAATTTGATGATGCCATTATCTACCCACCAGTTCGCGCATCATCCCTGCTGGAAGATGCCGGCATTGCCAACCTGAAAACCGCAGAGAAATCCGCTATCACCGATCCCTATAAATATCACGTCATTGGTGATGAGTATGTTTATGTAACCGGCGACTCACGCTCACAGCCATTCTCCAAAGGCGGCCACACTGCACACTCAGAAGCACAATATGTTTCAGAAGTTATTGCTGCGCATGCACTGGGCAAAGAAGTACGCTGGCGCAGCCCGCAAACCATGTGTTTCTCAGCGGTGGATATCGATCCGCTGGAAGCAATGAGCATTATCACTTTCTACAAATTCAATAAACTAAGCAAAGCATTTGAATTTGACCGCACCCATATGATGGATGACTGGAATACCGAAGGCGGCCAGGCAAGCCTGGCATGGGCAGAAGGCATGTATCGTGATCTGTTTTATAAATAATACGGTATGTGTAACCAGTAGAAATTAGCAATAACAGATCACATCGATATTTTCGTTTTCTCTACACAGCAAAACTGCCATGACCCCGGAACGCCTTGCCATAATCAAAGACGGTCTTAACCGAAGACAGCCTGACCTCACCGTGGTCATGGAAAATGTAAGGAAGCCGCACAACCTGGCCGCCGTTGCTCGTACACTGGAAGCAGTCGGCGGGCTCAATATACACGCCATTACCGCATTAACCTCTATTCGGCTTTCACAAATGGCAGCATGCGGAATAAGAAAGTGGATCAGCGTTGATAAACATACAGGCACTGAATCCGGATTAAAACATCTAAAAAAGCAGGGTTTCAATATTATAGCAACAACAATCAGCGAAACCTCAAAGGACTATCGTGAGATCGATTACACACAGCCAAGCGCTATCCTGGTTGGGGAAGAACTCGAAGGAATTTCTCAGCAGGCAGTCGAGATGGCTGATGAAAATATCAGCATTCCCATCGTTGGTATGGTGCAGTCACTGAATGTTTCCGTGGCTTCAGCACTGGTACTGTACGAAGCTTACCGGCAACGTAATGCTGCCGGCATGTATGATGAAGTGTCACTGGACGAAACGACTTACAATAAACTGCTGTTTGAAGCCTGCCACCCGCGAATAGCTCATCTTTGTAAGGAAAAAAAGATACCTTACCCTGCGATGAATGAAGAAGCAGAAATAACAGCGCCTGTTAACTGGCGTTAAACACCTGTATTATCAGGTTTGGTGATTAATGCCGGGTCAGGGTCTGTCATCTGGCCTGTTCGCGTAATAAATTATTCAGCATATCCCTATGCTTCACCGCTTCGCGGCTTACGTGAAAAATTGTTCCAGACAATTTTTTCCGCTCCTACGGACGTTATAGCTACGGTAGGAGCGCTTTTCAAAGCGCGATTTCTCTCAGGTTCCACCGTCATACATGCAGAATAAATTATTACTTAAAGATATGGCGCCTCAAATCTGAGCCTTACATAAAAAGCTTTATTACTTAGCCTGTAAACACCCGCGCATTCCTGAACAAACGCATCCAGGCACCATCCTCTTCCCAGTCATCCCGGTACCACGAATTCTGCACCGCCCTGAACACCCTTTCAGGATGCGGCATCATAATGGTGACACGGCCATCACTGGTGGTAAAACCGGTATTGCCCAGTGGTGAACCGTTTGGATTCGCCGGATAAGTCTCTGTAGCAACACCATGATTATTAACATAGCGCATAGTGCTAATTACATTACTGATTTGTGCATCGTCACGGTACTCTGCCCGGCCTTCACCATGCGCTACCGCAATTGGCATACGTGATCCTGCCATACCCTGTAATAACACGGACGGCGACTCGGTCACTTCAACCATGCTGAAACGCCCTTCGAACTGCTCTGAGTTGTTGCGTACGAAATGCGGCCACAGTTCTGCACCCGGGATCAGCTCTTTCAGGTTAGCCATCATCTGGCAACCATTACAGACACCAAGGCTGAACGTGTCTTCACGATGGAAGAAATCCTGGAATACATCACGCGCGGTATTATTAAACAGTACCGACTTCGCCCAGCCCTCGCCGGCACCGAGTACGTCACCGTAGGAAAATCCACCGCAGGCGACCAGTCCCTTGAAGTCGTCAAACTGTAAACCGCGTTCGATGATGTCACTCATGTGCACATCAATCGAATCAAACCCTGCCCGGTCAAAAGCAGCGGCCATTTCAATATGGCCATTGACACCCTGCTCACGCAGCACGGCAATTTTAGGCCGCACATTGGTCTTGATGTAAGGCGCGGCAACGTCTTCATTTATATCAAAACTTAATTCAGCATGTAAGCCCGAATCGTCTTTACTGATGCCATCGAATTCCTGTTGTGCACATTCCGGGTTATCACGCAGTTTCTGTATGTGGTAACTGGTTTCACTCCAGGCCTGTTGCAGCGATTCACGCGAGGCAGAAAACAACGGAATACCATTATTTCTAAGGGTCAGCTGATCTTCATCGTGTATCCTGCCGAGTTCGTGCAGACAGTCCGACAGACCCGCCTCGTCAAAAGCCGCTTCAACATCGTCCAGGTCATCACAGCATATCTGGATGACACCACCGAGTTCTTCATTGAACAGCACAGAAATAGCATCACTGTCCTGCATCATTGAATCCAGCTGAATATCCAGGCCGCAATGACCGGCAAATGCCATCTCGGCAAGACAGGCAAACAGACCACCATCAGAACGGTCGTGCCATGCGATGATTTTTCCGGCTTTGTTCAGCTGCTGGAAAGCATCGAAAAAGGCTTTCAATTGTGCGGCACTGTCAACATCCGGCGGTACATCGCCAAGCTGTTTACAGGTTTGCGCCAGTGCAGAACCGCCCATACGGTTTTTACCCATGCCAAGGTCAATAAGCAACAGGCCCGTATCATCAATGTCAGTTCGCAGTTGTGGCGTCAGGGTCTGGCGCACATCGCTTACCGGGGTAAACGCGGTAATAATCAGTGACAATGGTGCGGTAACGGATTTATCTTCACCGTTCTCATTCCACACGGTTTTCATCGACATCGAGTCTTTGCCAACCGGAATGGTCAGCTCCAGTTCAGGGCAGATTTCCATGCCGACGGTTTTAACCGTGTCATAAAGAATCGCGTCTTCACCGGGGTGCCCCGCGGGCGCCATCCAGTTGGCCGACAGCTTAATGTCAGACATTTTTTCGATAGACGCAGCCATGATATTGGTAATCGATTCGGCTACCGCCATGCGCGCAGATACCGGGCCATCAAGCAAGGCAATTGGCGTGCGCTCACCCATCGCCATGGCTTCACCCTTATAACCTTCAAACGATGCGGTGGTAACGGCAACATCAGCCACAGGCACCTGCCAGGGGCCGACCATCTGGTCACGGCTAACCATGCCGGTGACGGTACGGTCGCCAATGGTGATGAGGAATGATTTATTCGCTACCGAAGGCAGACGCAAGACATTAAATGCTGCTTCGGTGATATCGATATCCGAGGTATCGAGCGCCTCATGCTCGACATTGATATGCTGCACATCACGTGTCATTTTCGGCGGTTTGCCCAGTAATACATCCAGCGGCATATCAACCGGATAGTTATCAAAATGACGATCATGTACTTTCAGCGTTTGTGCTTCGGTGGTTTCACCAAGAATAGCGTAAGGACAGCGTTCGCGTTCACACAAGGCCTTGAAATCTTCGATACGTTTCGGGTCGACGGCAATAACGTAACGTTCCTGCGACTCGTTGCACCAGATTTGCATCGGCGTCATGCCCGGCTCATCGTTATGCACTTCACGCAGTTCAAACTCGGCGCCGCGGCCACCATCATGAACCAGTTCCGGTAACGCGTTGGACAGACCGCCCGCGCCGACATCATGAATCGAAAGAATCGGATTATCCGACTGCGACCAGCAGCCATCAATGACTTCCTGGCAGCGGCGCTCCATCTCGGGATTACCACGCTGAACCGAGGCAAAATCCAGGTCTTCAGCGCTGGCGCCACTATCCATCGAAGATGCTGCGCCACCGCCAAGGCCAATCAGCATTGCCGGGCCGCCGAGTACCACAACCGGCGTACCCACAGGCAACTGTAATTTTTCGATGTGCTGTTCACGGATATTGCCGTAACCGCCCGCCAGCATAATCGGCTTATGATAGCCGCGGACTTCGTCGCCGGCAGTGCCCGGTACTTTTTCTTCGAAGGTACGGAAATAACCGGCAATATTCGGACGGCCAAATTCGTTGTTAAAAGCCGCCGAACCAATCGGTGCTTCCAGCATAATATCCAGCGCAGAAACGATACGATCGGGTTTACCGTAATCGGTTTCCCAGGACTGCGGGTAACCTGGAATTTTTAAATTCGACACGGAAAACCCGCTTAATCCGACTTTCGGTTTGGAACCACGGCCGGTAGCGCCTTCATCACGAATCTCACCGCCAGAACCGGTCGCCGCTCCAGGAAACGGTGAAATGGCCGTCGGATGGTTATGCGTTTCCACTTTCATCAATATCGCGATATGTTCGTCCGAATACTGATATTGATGCGAGTCACCCACGGGCATAAAACGTTTTGCAGTATGCGAAGCAATAACAGAAGAGTTATCACTATAGGCACTCAGTACATCAACAGAATGGGATTCGTAGGTATTACGAATCATGTTGAACAATGAGCGATCCTGCTTCTCACCATCAATAACCCAGTCCGCATTAAAGATTTTATGGCGGCAGTGCTCGGAATTTGCCTGCGCAAACATCATCAATTCGGCATCCACCGGATTACGCTCAATCGCAGTAAAGTGCGCCAGTAAGTAATCAATTTCGTCGTCAGACAATGCCAGGCCAAGTCGCTGATTTGCTTCGATTAAAGCCGCTTTACCTGAACCGATAACATTAACCGTCTCGCCTGGCTGCGGCTCGTGGTGGCCAAACAGACAGCTGGCGGCATCCAGGGAATCCAGCACCGACTCAATCATGCGGTCGTGTACACAGTCAGCAATAAACTGCCGATTTTCGTCGTTCCACTGAAAATCATCCTGCGTCTGCACATGGTAGGCCACGCCGCGCTCGATACGGCTTATATTGTGCAAGCCACAGTTATGGGCAATATCCGTCGCTTTTGATGACCAGGGCGAGATCGTCCCGGGACGCGGCACAACCAGGAATAATCGACCCTCGGTAGAGGTTTCCGTCATATGTGGCCCATAACGCAACAGCTTTTCTATAATGGCGGTTTCCTTATCACCCAGTACCTTCTCAGCATCAACAAAGTGCACAAAATGTGCCGTTAGTTGCGATACACCCGGTAAAACTGTCTGAATTTGATTAAGTAACTTTTCCTGGCGAAATGTTGATATCGCCGGCGAGCCAATAAATGTCTGCATTTTAGGTCTGTCTGACTAGTAAATTATGATTATTGGAGGCACATCCGAACCCATGAAAAAAGGCCAGATCTGATTAAAAAATAAAGGCGGAATATTACCCTGATTTGAGCCACAAGTCGCCCCTTCGCAGGATAATCTCACGTAATCGAAACGCACAGCTCAACAACATACATTCGGTCCAGTCAAACTCGCTTCCTGAGCTTTAACGGCCTGCCTCAATGACCAAAGCCAGCCAGTCATCTCGACCAACGGGAGAGATGGCATAATAAAAAAATCCAGCATCACATCTTGAATATTAATAATCTGCACATATATAGAGTACAGTGCCACGTAATATCGTATAATGGCAACAGAACTTGACCGTTCTATTTTAGTAGTACCAGCTTAGGGGATGACACGGCTTCGACGTGGGTGATGAAACCTGAGGTGCATGCAGAGGTGTGAAATTCCTCTTAAAACCGTTCACAAACTTATAGTTGCCAACGACGACAACTACGCTTTAGCAGCTTAATAACCTGCTCATAGCCCTCGGCCTAATGTGCGCTTACACGCTTAGATAACCGGGGTCGACTCATGTAAGATCGCGATGAAGCATTTCCGGTGTGGATTCGTTAAAACTTATCCGGAATCGCTTTCAGTTTTCCCTGCCCGTCGGGTAGCTGCGAGCTAAAATTAAAGACGTGGATAAGCATGTAGAGCCGAAGGCGGAGTGCTTGCGGACGCGGGTTCGATTCCCGCCATCTCCACCAAACAACAAAACCACCCTTTGCGGTGGCTTTTTTATTGGTGGATCTGGCGTGGATGAGAACCCGCGTACGGGTTCGACAAAATTGCCGGGAGCAATTTTGAACGTGCGTCTTCTGCACGGCCCCGAAGGGGTGAGTCCCATGGATGGGACGAATATTCCCGCCCCTAACCAAACCACCTACCTCTCATTTCGCAAGTGGCCTTTTTTATTGGTGGATCTGGACAGGATGAGAACCCACTACCGGGTTCGACAAAATTGTCTGGAACAGCAGTGACACACGGATGTGTCGTTTACGAACCTAAGGATGGAATTTTGAACGTGCGCCTTCTGCACGGCCCCGAAGGCGCCTACATGGATGTAGGTGGTAGAGCAATGCAGGAGCAATTGCCGAGGTGAGTCCCATGGATGGGACGAATATTCCCGCCCCCTAACAAAACCACCTACCTCTCATTTACCCAGGTGGCTTTTTTTATTAACGGATCTGGTGTGGGCGAGGAAAACCAATCGACCCTATCCTTGTTATTCAACCCCATTCTTGATATTAAGCAATGTTTCACTTTATCGTGTGTTGTTAACATGTCTGGTATCCATCCAGATAAACCAAGCCGGAGTTATCCTTGTGAAAAAAATAGCCTGGGACGAATCATTAAGTGTCGAGGTCGATGAAATCGATGAAGATCATCGTAAACTCGTTAACCTGTTTAACATTCTCAGCGATTCAGTAGCAGATGGTGATTCGGCTGATTATATTGGAGCAACACTGGACGAACTGATCAGTTTGACCGCCTGGCATTTCAAACACGAAGAACGCCTGATGATATTGTATAAATATGATGGCCTGGCGGAACACAAAGCTGAGCATGATGAGTTAATTGAAAGTGTCAAAGTGCTACAAAATTTTCAGAAAGAAAACAAGTTGCTGACGAATGAAGATATCGAATACCTGGAAACCTGGTTAACCGAGCACATCCTTGGCCATGACATGAAACTGGGCTTTTATCTTATGAAAGTGATGTAACAACGACCACCTGCTTAGATCACCCGTTCGTTCGACTCCTTATTCATCTCTTAACTAGCGGCAGATGGATAACTAAACACTATTAGCAAATAACATAGCCATGCCTTCTTCAAGCCTTGCCACCTGTTTTTTAGACCAGGTAACATGATCAATAACACAATTATGTTTATCAAAAAGCATCATACTACCGCCGCTATTACTCAATAAAACTTTTCCCTTGCTTTTTCCTTTCAAACGAACCGATTCACCTGAATCAATACTACCAGTTAGCACCCCCTCTCTTCCCTGGCCATCAACCAGCCTCCAGCCCTCGATATTTATTTTTCTGTCACCACGGTTATGCAGTGAAACCCACTCACCTGTTTTCTCATTGCCCCTGGGATTTATCATCGCTGAGTTGATAATGATTCTTCTCATTGCCAGGTGCTGGATCTGATTCCTGGTTTCATTAGCATTCGAGATAATATTATTATTTGCGACCACTGGAATTCGTTCTGGTGCTGACGACACATTATGATCATTATTTCTTTGTTCATAGTTGTGGTAAAAAAGCGGGTTTTGCGTATATAACTGCTCACCAAAATTTATACCGGTCCAGTTCTGGAGTTCAGTAATCGTCACCTGGTAACTGGTATTTTGCTTTATAGTTTTATTTCCTTTTTTATCTTTAAGTACTTCATCATCCTGAAAAACAGCAAATGCCAGCACACCCAGTTCATCACCGGGTTCACTATCTTTCTTCTTGAAACAAATCACTTTAAAAAAGCCGGAAGGCACCCGAGCTGAGTCCTGGTCAGATAAATTGATATGGCGATCAAGGTCACCATAGATTGGGCCAGTAAATACTGCAAGGCGGTCATTCGAATCATGTTTGAAATCACGTACGATATCAATTTCTATCGCCTTCCATTCATCACGGTTCAGGTTTTCATGTTGCAGCGAAGAGTTGGCATATATAAAAGTTTCCTTGCCTGCCTTATCGGACTCGGCATCTGTATCACCCCACATGTTGTTGAAGCGCATAACCATATGTCCGCGATCATAGGGGTTCAGGACTTTTCCAGGCAAGCCACCACATATAGACATACAGGCAGCTTAATATTATGGCTGGAAAAATCGATAAATAGAAAATATGACAAAAGCGTATAAGGCTGATCTTTATGATCTGAAATAGTAAACACCAGCAGCTCAGTTATTCTCTATCGTCAATTGGTACGTAAGCACTTAATGAATTTCCCACGTACACCTGCCTGGGCCTGATGATTCGGCCACCCTTTTCTTCATTTTGTTCTTTCCAGTGAGCTATCCAGCCAGGCAACCGGCCTATAGCAAAGCAAACGGTGAACATATCAGTAGGAATTCCTATAGCACGCAGTAATATCCCACTATAGAAGTCTACATTTGGATACAGCTTGCGTTTAATAAAATACTCATCTTCAAGCGCCAGCTTTTCTAGTTCAAATGCTATATCTAACAGTGGGTCATGATGGCCATTTTTAACCAGGACCCTGTCGCAGGCCTGCCTCAGTATCTTGGCCCGAGGGTCAAAGTTTCTGTATACACGATGGCCAAAGCCTGACAGGCGAAATGGATTATTTTTGTCTTTGGCATCACGGATACATTGCGCCGGTGAGATTCCACCTTCATGTATTTTTTCCAGCATTTCAACAACTTCAACATTGGCACCGCCATGCAGGGGCCCCCATAAAGCCGAGACTCCAGCTGCACAGGAGGCAAACAGGTTTGCCCTGGCAGAACCAACAGTACGCACTGTCGTCGTACTGCAATTTTGCTCATGGTCTGCGTGCAGGATAAAAATCAAATTTAAAGCATCTTCGATTTCAGGCGTAATGTTATATTGCTGATAAGGTGACGAAAACATCATATGCAGAAAGTTTGCACAGTAGCGTAAATTAGGATCTGGATAGATGAACGGCAGACCTTTTGAGCGTCTGTATGAAAAAGCCGCAATTGTTCGCACCTGGCTGATCAGGCTTGCTACAAGTTCAAACAGCCTTTCAGAATTATCTACGATCAAATATTCTTTATTAACGCATGCCAGATGATTCAACGTTGCCGATAAAATAGCCATGGGGGGTGCATCAGCGGGAACATGCTGAAATATGTCTTTAACATCTTCATGCAATAACTCGTGAGTGGTTAATTGATCTCGAAACCTGGTCAGATCATTTCTGGATGGCAGCTCACCAAAAATAAGTAGCCAGGCTACTTCAACAAAGTTAGGCTCGGCCTGGGCGGTAAACTGCTCCACAGGAATACCACGGTAACGCAGAATACCTTTATCACCATCAATGTAAGTAATAGCACTTTTACAGATGGATGTATTCGCCAGCCCCGGATCATAGCTAGTCACACCGGCCTGCAATTGCAGTGCCGATATATCAATCGAACGGCTGCCATCAGACCCCTCAAAAATTGGTAATTCAACCCGCTTTTCACCCACTATTAAAACTGCTTTATCTGTCATTGACGTTCTCACATAAGTTTGTGCTTGAATAATTATGCGCTTGTTCTTCCACTAGCCAGCATGAATAAGGCGCATTATAAAAATAAAGGGTTTTTCACATTTGTACGAACAGCGCATTAGTTTCAACGTATAATTTGACCGAGAACATTTTTATAGCGCCTGCTTTAAAGCAAATATTTGGTGACAAATACGCAAACCAGGTGTATATATTTTCACACTTTTACGAATAATGGAAATATAAGGTTTTGAATACTTCACATCTTGAAAAGTATATCGAACGAGACTCACAGCTTGTTGAAATAGTAAGGCCTATACAAATCCTTAGCGCACTTTCATGGCCTGCAGATGCAGAAACAAGGTTTCTTAAATCCTGGCGATCTGGAAAACCAGAGCTTCCTGCTGTAAACCTCATACAGCAGGATTACAGCGCACAAATAGAAGCATTAAATGCCATACAGTCGCGTTGCGACCGCGGCCATCCTATAGACAATTTGATTTTCAAGACAGCTCGCAGTTATTCTTCTGCTGCGCATATGCTTGGTGCTATAGGCACACCCGATTTCACCAGCTACTCCATTGAACTCTATGGAAAACCGGACGATATATACAGAACTCAGAACTGGACAGCACTGGATGCAGCAGACTTCTTTCTCGACAAAACAGACGAACTGCTTGGCGGCTATGTGGTACCTCCTACGCTGGCTGATATTCCGGCAGAAGAATTTGCTGTACGCCTTCAAAAGTCCATCGACAAGTTTTTTAAAGAGGACAAAGTTGAAGTGATTATTGACGCAAGCCTTTCTGCCAGGGCTATCGCTGGCTCAAACCGTATTCGTTTACGTGCTGGCGCAATGTATTCAGAACTTGACCAGAACCAGTTGTTAGAACACGAAGCATATATTCATGCCGCGACAATGCATAATGGAAAACGGCAAACTAATTTACAAACACTATCATTAGGCTCACCACGTACAACACGCACCCAGGAAGGTATCGCTGTTATGGCTGAACTAATGACTCTATCACTGGACATTATACGTTTACGCCGTATTGCCCTGCGCGTTAAGGCAATTGCTATGGCACTGGATGGCGCTGATTTTATTGACGTGTTTAAAAGTTTCCTGGAAGCTGGACAAACAGAAGAGGAAAGTTACCAGTCAACGGTACGATGTTTTCGCGGCGGTGATGTCAAAGGCGGGACCGTTTTTACCAAAGATACCGTTTACCTTAAGGGAATGGTGGAAGTTTATACTTTTCTGGCTGTTGCTATCCATGACAATCGTCCCGAACTGGTAAACGCATTATTTGCAGGTAGAATGAGCCTTGGTGATGTGGTTGAGCTAGCACCTTATTTTGAAAACGGTTATCTTGTCAGTGCATACTATATGCCGTACTGGGCAAATGATTTACGCACCTTAGCCTCTGTGCTGGCCTGTAACGCGTTCTTCACGCGTGTTGATCTGACCCATGTCAAACTGGAAAATTTTATCAGGCTTGAGGAAGCGACAGCTACGGGAGATGGTTAACAAGCAAGACCATTGCTGATCGGAAGAGTTCCCAGCTGTCATGCGGCCAATATTTCCGTGATAAAGTACATAGCTGATGAGCCGTAAAATAATCCACATTGACATGGATGCGTTCTTTGCAGCCGTCGAACAGCGTGATAATGCTGACTTAAAAGGTAAACCAGTCATTGTCGGAGGCCAGCCCGACAGTCGAGGCGTTGTTGCGGCCAGCAGTTATGAGGCCAGGAAATTTGGCATTTACTCTGCCATGCCGTCGTCACGCGCCTACCAGCTCTGTCCGCAGGCAATTTTTGTACGGCCACGATTTTCTGCTTATAAGCAGGTCTCGTCTGAAATCCATGAGATATTTAACGAATATACCGATATCATCGAACCGTTATCACTTGATGAGGCCTACCTTGATGTGAGTGAGGTTACCTTATGTAACAGTTCAGCCAGCCTGATGGCAAAAGAAATCAGGCATAAAATCCACAGCAGGCTGAAGTTAACGGCTTCGGCAGGAATTTCTTATAATAAATTCCTGGCGAAATTGGGCTCTGACCAGAATAAACCCAATGGACAGTTTGTTATCAAACCCGGTGAAGCTGAAAAGTATCTGCTGAATTTACCTATAGGCCGATTCTACGGCGTAGGCAAAGTTACCGAAGCCAAAATGAAATCTTATGGCATTAATACCGGCGGTGACCTTAAAAATAAAACCTTGCTGCAGCTACAAAAAATCGTGGGCAATTCCGCAGAGTATTATTATGACATAGCAAGAGGCATCGACAATCGTTCAGTATCAAAGCAGCGAATAAGGAAATCGCTGGGCGCAGAAAATACCTTTCAAAACGATCTTTCTGAAATTGATGAAATGCTAATGCAATTGCAGCTGATATTGGCAGACGTACTTAATAGCCTTAAACAACGTGAACTGCTGGCCTATACACTCAGCATAAAAGTGAAGTATTCTGACTTTACCCAGGTAACAAGGAGCTTTACCGATGACACGATAGTCTCACAGGCTGAAAAAGCGGCGGCATTGATTCCTGTGCTTCTGGCAAAAACAGAAGCCGGAAAGAAGAGTGTTCGCCTGCTGGGCATTTCATTTTCAAATTTAATCAACGATGAAGATTTTACCAATGATCAACTACCCCTGTTTTGATACAGCTTAGTTATAAATACTATGGATAAAATAATATTAAATACTGCCTGCCGCCATTTGAATAGCGATAGAGTTATGGCCAATATAATAAAGCAATATGGGCAACTGACATTTAACCGCACGAAACCGCCCCATTACCACGCACTGGTCGTCGCCATTATTAACCAGCAACTATCAGCTAAAGCCGCCTGCACTATCGAGAAACGTCTTTTAAAATTACAGGGTGGCCGCTTTTTCAATCATGAAAAACTGCTCAATATTAGACACCACGGCAATACGTGAGTGCGGACTTTCAAAAAACAAGATTCATTACATGCTTACACTCGCACAGGCCATATCCGAGGGCAGTTTGAATTTCAGAAAACTGATTCGAAAAGATGACGACGCTATTCGCAGGGAATTAATTGAGTACCCGGGTATCGGGCCATGGAGTGTCGATATGTTTTTAATGTTTTCCCTATGGCGAACCGATATTTTTCCTGTTGGTGACCTCGCTATACGCAAATCGATACAACGTTTTTACCGGCTGCCCAATGATGCAGGACACGATCAATATCATGAAATTGCAAACCTATGGCAGCCATACAGAAGCATTGCCAGTTTCTATTTATGGAAAGCACACGATTAAATCGCACCCTCTAAAACTGCTCAGGCCATATCCATTGTTATTATCGTCTTTTTCCCCGGGTTACAGTTAGCCGAACATTAGTCATCGATAATGGCAGATTTTTGTACTGAATTAAATAACGTTATTGATTAGAATACATAATTATCAAACATTATTGGCCCCTTATGAATCAGCTAGAAACCATAATTCAACAACTTAAATCCAGCCCGGATCAGATAGAGTTTTCAGATATCATCGCGGTAATCGACAATAACTACCACTACCAGCCTGCCCGATTTACTAATGGCCTAACTAACGGCGCTGCTGAAGAATGCGTTATTAATGAGGCCGGTGAAAATGAAGGCTCATGTAAAATATTTGCTTTTGCGAAAATCCAGCAATTAGATCCACAGCAAACGCTGCATTGTTTCGGTAAGTATTATCGTGATGATGTACTGAACCACCCTGAAGGAACACGACCATGCAAATATTCGTACGTTTATGAAATACGGATGGGATGGTATTAATTTTGACAATAATGCACTGGAAATATAAATAAATAATATAGCGTGGCTTCAATAATTATAGTAACTGCAAGACTTGAATTGAGACACTAAACAGCTTAGTTTTTAATGAAATGAAGAATACGATTATTTGCAGGCATTTCATAATCAGTGACTAACTGCATATTATTGCCAAGTGCCAGCAATGCAATATCCTCAAAGTGCTTGATGCCACTTTGCGCATCCCTGTCCTTTAACCACTGGTTAAATTGCTTATTACTTTCACTGCTAAAGCTTCCGTTATAATTAAACGGGCCATAAATAATTAAACTGCCGCCCTTGTTTAAAATAGCAGCCGCACCTTCGATGAGGTCATCAGCATTCTGTTTATTCATAATATGAAGTGAGTTTGCCGTAAAAATCGCATCATATTTAGCATTTGGCCATTTAGAAGCGCTAACATCAAGCTCAAAAGGTGGCATCACATTTTTATGTGAGGCTTCGGAAATCCACGCATTAATCCCTTCCAGATAAGGTCTGCAGTCACTGGTATGCCAGCTTAGATGCGGCATCATTTTAGAAAAGTATATCGCGTGCTGCCCGGTACCGCTGCCTATCTCCAGCACACTGGAAACAGATGCCAATAGTGGTGAAATAACCGAAAGTATCGGTTCTTTATTTTGTTCACAGGATTCTGAATAAGGCTTGTTCATATTGTATAGTCTTGCTAATTGATATCACGAGTTAAATATAACACTTTGCTAAACCATAAATTCAATCACACAGTCTGGTAAGTGCATAATGTGTCAATAATACAGCTGCAGACAAAACGATCATTTCTGTGTTTCCTGATATTCAACATCAATCCTGATTTTCTGTTTTTTTGAAAATGCTGGATTTGGTGCTGCTGCTAGCTATGCTAAGGTATATATATTTATTGAATTGTATTCGCGCGCCATTTTAAAACATTTAGAAACAACAATTTCAATTACTTAAGCCAAATACTTGATTGACACTTTGCATTTGCGACTATTTTTCTGTTTTAGTACAATGGGGCTGAGCAATAACAATAATAACAAGCTAAAACCAACAGATGGGGAAAGATATGCCTTCACAAGCACCAAGCGAACGTCGCGCTCGCACACGCAATGAGATTAAACGTCTAATTGAAGAGCGTAATTCAGTACTTTCGCAATATTATAATCTTGCTAAACACACTGAAGACAGAGATCTTGATTTAAATACCACACAGGAAATGCTGGACGAATTCTGCCAGGATATGGTTGATTATATGGCGACAGGACATTTTGAAATCTATCGCCGTATCGAAGAAGGCACTGAGCGTCGAGATGAAATCACAAAACTCGCCGACAGAATAATGCCCCGCATTAATGATACAACTCAGATTGCTGTCGCCTTTAACGATGTATACGACAATAATGGCAAAGCGGATGCAGAAGCTATTAAACAACTGCCAAACTATCTCTCAAAATTAGGTGAGGAGCTGGCAATACGTATTGACCTTGAAGACCAGTTTATTAACACACTGCTGTCTTCCAGTGAAAAACCTGAGTTAACCGCTGTTAGCGCTTAAACAGCATCCATTGATTACAGGATATCCAGGAGGGATTCCTGTTTTGCCAGAACCCAGCAGCGATGCAATGGCTTTCTTCTAAAGTCTTCCGTTGTTGTCGCTGCTGTAATTTCTTTTATATAACAATCTTCGTTTAAACTGCTATCCAGCTTAAAGTGACGCGCATTGCTTGAAAAAATAATGCGACCATCGTCTTCCAGAAGTGCCAGGCAACCGCTTAATAACGCGATATGATCACGGCTAATATCAAGTGAAGTCTCCATTTTTTTAGAATTTGAAAATGTCGGCGGATCAATAAAAATCAATTGATACTTTTTGTTTTCATTGATTGCCTGTTCAATCCATTTTAAACAGTCTTCCCTGACGAAACTATGACGACTATCTTTATAAACATTGCTAATGTAACCGTTGATCGACAAATTTTCCTTAGCCCAGTTGAGATAAGTATTGGACATATCAACGGTCGTTGTTGTCTTCGCTCCCCCGGCTGCAGCATAAACGGTAACACTGCCGGTATAGGCAAATAAGTTCAGAAAACTTTTATCTTTTGCCAGCTTTCTGATTAACTGCCTGGTGAAGCGGTGGTCCAGGAATAAACCGGTATCAATGTAATCATACATATTAACGAGGAATTTCAGGCCGTTCTCATTAACCGTTAATTTGAAATCCCTGCCATCGTTTTTTCGATCATGCTTCTGGTACTGTGAAGAACCTTCCTGTTTCTTTCGTACTTTTAATACAACTTTATCCTGTTTGGTTTCAAGCACCTCGGCAACAACATCGATTACATCATTGATGCGTTGAAACGCCCTTCCCTTATTAACTGTTTTTGGTGCCTGGTATTCCTGCACATGAATCCAGTCTTCGTATTTATCAATAGCAACAGCATATTGCGGGATATCCGCATCATATACCCGGTAACAGCTGATATCGTTTTTTCTTGCCCATTTTTTTAAATGTTTATAATTTTTCTTTAAACGATTGGTGAACATAGCCGCATGTTCAGACGACCTGCCTGCTGACACTTCCTTATTGCTGTCTTTATCAGCAGCTTTTTCTTTACTATCAGCTTTAACAGCAATTCCATCTGCATCTTCATCATGTGTCTGTCTAACTTCGCCCGATTTAACAAAACTCTGGATACGATACTGATAAAGCACTGATCTTATCGCACCATTAAATAAAGTATTTTTACGGAAGGCACGCATACCCAGGCTTTTTGCCAGCTCTTCTTCTGAAGTAATAACAACAGCCGTCCAGCCTTCAAAATTCGCTTTTAGCTGCTGACCAAAACGATGATACAGTGTGCGCAGTAATTGCACTTCACCGATACGCTTACCATAAGGCGGATTACATATTAGAAGGCCCTGTGAGGAAGCCGAATCGGTTTTTAAATGGCCGGCACAGGCATGCAGGTTGTCTGTCGCGTCCTGTAAATAGACTTTTATATAAGGCTCCAGACCTGCTGCCTTTATATTTGCCCTGGCAGAACCGACCAGTATCTCTGCCATGTCACTGCCACAAATTACGGTCAGCTTGTGCAATCCTTTTTCTTTCTTATCTTCGGCATCAGCAAGTATTTTCTGCCAGACCTGGTCATCAAATTGCTTCCATTGCTGAAAACCAAAACGCTCACGTAATAACCCGGGGGCAATATCGGCAGCCATCATGGCGGCTTCAATAAGCAGTGTTCCACTGCCGCACATCGGATCGTACAGCGGCAGGTCTTTTTCATAAAAACTTTGCCATTTGGCACGATACAGCATTGATGCAGCCAATGTTTCCCGTAACGGCGCACTACCCGTCGACTGACGATAACCGCGTTTATGCAAGGCTTCACCAGACAGGTCAAGATATAGCAGGCACTGTTTGTCACTGAGATAAACATTAACCCTTATATCAGGATCCTGCTTACTGATTGATGGCCGGCTTGATGTGTTCTGCATAAACTGGTCGACAATAGCGTCTTTAATTCGCATCGTGGCGTAGTGGCTATTATTAACTTCAGAATGCGAACTAAAGCAGTCAATAGCCAGGGTATTCTCTGCTGAGAAATGCTCGGACCAGTCAATACTGATTACTTCTCGATAAAGGTCATCATCCGTTAAAATCTCAAACTCGCTCAGCTGCAATAGAACACGACTGGCAACACGTAACCAGAGACAGGCACGATAGGCATCCTCAAGTTCACCACTAAAGGCAACACCGCCGACATGGTTCTTTGTCTGATTTATACCCAGCTGTTGCAGTTCTTTTTCGACCAGGTCTTCGACGCCTTTGGCACAGGTAACAAAAAATTGATGAGATGCTTTTATATCTAACACGTATATTTCACTGGATTGTATGGTGGTAGTGGCTGTTTATTATGCTGGCGACATTTGCGCGATTATTGCTTTAAGATCTTCTTCCGTATGAACCTGTTGTCCCGGTAGACCGGCGGACGGTGCTGCATAGACTTTCATGCCATTATACAGCAGCTTCAGCTCTTCTATCTGTTCTACTTTATCCAGCTCGGAAGATGTGAAATTCCTGGCAATGCGTAGCAACCCTGCACGATAGGCGCGTAATTCGGTACAGCATTTATATTGTGAAAGTATATGTTGATCAGAAGTCTGGCGCGGCAGCGGCTGGCGACTAAAATAAATCACGTTATCGGCATTATCGGTTACCAGGTAGATAGTGCCGCTTTGCTCAGGCGCATCAACAGCTACCATGGTGTATAACACCGCGGCATCGACTTCTGTTTGAGCACTTAAATTATCCGCAATCTGGTTAATTGATATTTCAGAACTAAGCGGTGAATCTCCAGGCAGGTTAACAATAACAGTATCATCTCCCCAGCCCATTTTATCGACAACATAGGTTAGACGATTAATACCGGTTAAATCGTCGTCAACAACCATACACACGGTAGCACCGAAAGCCTCTGCTGCCATACCTACACTCGGGCTGCCGGTGGCAATAATCACCTCAGCTGCCTGTGATTCTGCGGCACATTCATAGGTATACTGAATCATGGTCTTGCCATGAATATCAATTATAGCCTTATTGGTAAAATCACTTTCTTCGCGAAATGCGGGAATTATTACTTTAAAATCATCATTCATTGAAATATCGATATGCCAGATTGTTTAGAGGATTATAGCTAAGAACTGATTTTTCGCGCATCAGCGTTCAATAAAACCGGCACACCATTTCGAACGGGATAGGCCAGTTTATCGTGTTCACAAATCAGTTCATTGCTGCGTGATTTATACAGTAGCGGCCCCTTACACAAAGGGCAGACAAGAATCGATAGCAGTTTTTTCTTCATGACGGCTGTTTTTTATTCAGTAGCGGCAAAATACAGGAAGCAACTTTGCTTTCCAGCAGCTCAGAAAACTCTGCATTCACAATCACAGCCCATGCATCAGGTATTGTTATATCGCGGCATTTGACCGCATCTTTTTCAGTCATAATAATACACGCCTTATCCCAGCCCGAAAAATCAGCTTGCTGGTACGAGTGGTGATCTGGAAAAGCATGTTCAATTACAGTCAGACCGCTTTGACGTAGCTGATCAAAAAATCGTACAGGATTACCGATACCGGCTACCGCATGTATCACTTTATCTGCAAAAGATGACAACGGCTGACTTTCGTCCGTATCCAGGTGTTTTACTGCGGTGATTTGCAGTGTATAGGAACAGGCCTGTGTAACGTCAGAACCCTTACCAGTAATTTGAGCAGTAGTCTGAGCAGTACCGTTATACACAACCATGTCTACATCATTAAGCCGCGATACTGGTTCACGTAATGGCCCTGCCGGAAGGCAGTAGCCATTACCGAAGCGGCGAACAGAATCAACAACGGCTATTTCTAAACTTCTCTGCATTCGATAATGCTGCAGGCCGTCGTCTGAAAAAATAATATCGCATTCATTCCCCGCCAGTAAATGATTAACTGCCGAAACTCTATCTGCGGCCACTACCACGGGAATAGCCAGACGCTGAAAAATCATTAACGGCTCGTCACCTACCAGCGAAGCGCTATCATCAGCCTTCACCTGCCTGATGCCATTGACACTGCCGCCATAACCACGACTGACCACCGCCGGTTTAAATCCTTTATCCATGGCAAACTGGCAAAGTGAAATTAATAACGGTGTTTTACCGCTGCCGCCAGCAACAATATTGCCTACCACGACAACAGGCACACTGGCTGAAAAACTTTTTATAAATTTGAGCTGATACAGTTTTCGCCGAATAGCGCTAACCAGGCAGTATAGCCATGATAACGGTAACAATAGCCAGACTAACTTACTGGTTCCGTACCAGTAATGTTCTATCGACTTCATCGTTGGGTCAATATAAATATCATGACTGATATTATTCTTCTTCGAAATTCATCTGGTGCAGCGCTGCGTAATGCCCGTTCAAGGCCAGTAACTCCTGGTGCGAGCCCTGCTCTACAATTTTGCCTTTATCCATTACCACAATGACGTCAGCATTTTCAATGGTCGATAAACGATGAGCGATAACCAGTGTGGTTCTGTTCTGCATTAATCGTTCCAGTGAATCCTGTATATAGCGTTCAGATTCAGTATCCAGTGCCGAAGTTGCCTCATCAAGTATCAATACAGGCGCATCGTTAAGTAATGCACGGGCAATGGCAATACGCTGTCGCTGCCCGCCTGAGAGCATGACACCGCGCTCACCCACCATTGTTTTCAGACCATCACTTGATTCATTGATAAAGCCATCGGCATATGCATCTCTGGCAGCTGATTCAATTTCTTCTTTACTGCATGATTTCATGCTGCCATAAGCAATGTTATGCTCAATCGTGTCGTTAAATAACACAATATCCTGACCTACGTAGGAAATATGTGAACGCAGGTTATCCAGCTTATAATCCTGCAGATTGACACCATCCAGGCTCACAATGCCGTCCTTAACATCGTAAAGCCGGGGTATCAGGTTAAGCAGTGTTGATTTACCGCTGCCTGAACGACCGACAAAAGCAACGGTCTGGCCGACATCGATGGTTAAAGTGATATCCTCAAGCGCTGGCTGGTCCTCACCAGCATAGCTAAAGTTGACCTGGTTAAACTCGACTTTACCTTTCACATCGTCTGCTGTGTAACTGCCGGTATCGTTCTCTGATTTTAAATCGATAAAATCAAACACACTTTCTGCAGCAGCAATGCCGCGCTGTAATTCGCTGATTATCGACGTCAATGACCGCACTGGTGGCAATAACATCGACATGGCGATGATAAATGAGACAAAAGTACCCACCGAAATTTCCTTGATCATACTGTCCAGGGTTGCCATATAAACAATTAACGCCAGCGCACAGGCAATGAGTAATTGCACAATGGGTGAACTGATGGCCTGGGTCATCTGCATGCGCAGGTTTTGCCGACGATTTCTTGCATTGACTATGCCAAACTGGTTTTCTTCGTATTCCCGGCCACCAAAAATTTTCACCACCAGCTGGCCTTTAATCGATTCTTCGATAATACGAGAAACATCCCCCATACTGTGCTGAATGTTTTTACTGATGGAACGAAACCGCTTGGATACAAAAACAACCAGACCGGCAACTATTGGAGCAACCGTAATAAAAATCAGTGCTAGTTTTGCATTGAGATAAAACATCCAGCCGACCAGTCCGACTACGGTCAATATATCGCGGATAAAAACGGTAATTGCCTTGGTTGTGGCGTTGGCTACCTGTTCGACATCAAAAGAAAATTTGGAAATTAATTCGCCGGTTGTTGCCTGATCATAAAATGATTTGGGTAAGGTAAGCAGCCGTGAGAACATCTCCTTACGCAATTCGCGGATGACATTACGTCCGATAACGCTCATACCGTAACCGGAAGCAAAGGCGCCCAGTACACGAACAAAGAATATCGCGATTAAGGCAATCGGTACCCATTTAATGGTTTCCGGATCACGCTCAACAAAACTGCCGTCCATCATCGGTTTCATCAAAGCAGTGAATGCTGTCGATGCGGCCGCAACGATGACCATGCCAAAGATTGCGACGATAAATATCGTCCAGTAAACCAGCGCATACGATAACAGGCGGCGGTACAGATAAATGCTGTCAGCTGAATCTGGCCTGTTATTCTGGCCGCTGTTTAATTTACTATGGTCAGACATGGAAGTATTGAAACCCGAAGGAATCTATTTGCCTTCAACTGTAGCAATTGATAATTTAGTCAAGCCTAACTGTGAAGCAGCGTCCATTGCTCTGACAACGGACTGATGCGGCGTATTGGCATCGGCTCTTAATACCAGCGCTATATCTTCAATATTCTCCATATCTGCACCGATGGTTTTAACCAGTGCCTGCTTCAGGGTATCAAGTTGCGTGTTTATTATCTGGCGATCATTCAGGAAATAATTACCTTTGGCATCAATAGATAATATTAACGGCTGGCTTTGCTGCTGTGCTGCTTTGGCAGATGCCTCGGGCAGCGAAACATTTAGTTTTGCATGGCGATCAAACGTGGTTGATACCATAAAAAATATCAATAATAGAAAAACCACATCGATAAGCGGCGTCAGGTTTACCTCTACCGTTTCTTCTTTGTGTCCGGGTCGCAGATTCATTATTACACTCCTGCCAGCTTAAACAGTTTCATCATGTGCCTGTATTCAGCTGCGGTTGTTATGTAAAACATCGACCATTTTTATGGCTTCACGCTCCATAATAACCACGATGCCATCCACCTTACGGCGGAAGTAGCGGTAAAACACCAGGCTGATAATCGCCACCGTTAAACCAGCCGCAGTGGTAATCATTGCTTCCGAGATACCACCGGCCAATGCAGCAGGATCGCCGACACCATGTTTGGTAATCGCCGCAAAAACACTGATCATACCTATAACAGTACCTAACAGTCCCAGCAATGGTGAGATTGACGCGATAGTTCCCAGTGTATTTAAAAATCGTTCCAGATCATGCACAACTTCGCGGCCGCGCTCTTCGATACATTCCTTAATACGTTCGCGGCTTTCATTTCGACTAACCAGGCCTGCGCTTAATATCTGCCCTAGTGCAGAACCCTTGCTTAATGCCTCAATATCAGATCGAGACAGGTTATCCTTTTTTATCGAAGTCCAGACATTGGCCACCAGGTGCTCGGGCAGTACTTTTTCGCGGCGCAAACTCCAGAAGCGTTCAGCGATAATTGAAAAAGAAACGATAGAACACAGAATGATAGGCAGCATTAACCAGCCACCGGATTTTACTAATTCAAACACATGACACCTTTGATGAAAAAACTGTTAACACCGAAAATTCTTCGGCGCCGACAGTCATCGTTATTATTATATTTCCACGGCGCATATCTTACTGTATTTATCATCATCTCAGTAGTATTGATTATTGTTGCCAAAAAACAGCTAATGTGGCCTGTGATGCCAGTATTTCGCCAATTTGTACCTATGTTTTTCGATAGTAATTTCATTATTATTATTCATTTTTACAGTTATGGCGCCTGCCGCGTCAGTGCGCAACAAACGGCTACCCTGACGCTGGTACCGGTGCAGAACCTGTTCGTTCGGCAAACGATACCTGTTTTTATAACCTACTGAAAAAATTGCTATTTCCGGTGCGACAGATGCAATAAATGCGGTACTGGACGAGGTTTTACTGCCATGATGAGGAACCACTAACACTTGCGATTTAAGCTCAGTGCTATGCTGATTCAGCAGGCTCAGTTCCACCTTTTTTTCGATATCACCGGTAAATAACACCGTACCCGCTGCGGAACTTACCTGGAGAACACAGGAGCGGTTATTGCGTTTTTCATTTTTAACCGCATCTGCCGCCTTTATAGATGGTGACAAAAACCTGAACAGCACATCATCCCACTGCCATTGCATCCCCTCTTCACAGGGCTGCCCGTTGGCAGTATTCAATTTATCGATATCCTGCCCGGTTAGTTCCACTTCAGGATAATGCTCAATAAGCGCCTGCGCGCCTCCTATATGGTCCGCATCGCCGTGACTGATAATTAATTGATCAAGCGCTGTTACCCCGCGGCTGCGTAAATAAGGCAGCACAACACTGCTGCCCGCATCCATTCTTTCACTGAACCTGGCGCCGCTGTCATATACAGCAACGTGATTTTGGGTTTCAATAACAGCAGCAAGACAGCAATACGATGAGTCAGGCGCTACATAA
>CAVQDO010000003.1:0-69047 GCA_963711255.1 uncultured Gammaproteobacteria bacterium
CAAAACCGTCATTCTTGTAGACACGATTGCCCTGACTTTGATTGGCCACCACTATATCAAGGTCACCGTCGGCATCGATATCACCTAAGACAACAGCGTTACTGTCATTTTCGCCCAGTGATTGCCCGGAGTCGGTGAAATTGCCAAAACTGTCGTTGAAATAGATCCGGTTACCCTGGCCCTGATTAGCAATAATCATATCCAGGTCGCCATCATTATCGATATCAGCGAGAGCAACATGTCGGCTATCATTTTCAGCCAGCCGCTGCCCGGAATCGCTGAATATACCCAGGCCATCATTGAGATAAACAAGGTTAGCCTGGTTCTGGTTGGCGACCACCATATCCAGGTCAATATCACCATCGACATCCCCCAGTGCGATGCCATAGCTGTTATTTTCATCCGGGGTGGAGCCAAATTCACTAAAGTTACCAGCGCCATCATTGATGTAGATAACATTGGCCTGGTTCTGATTGGCCACGACGATATCCAGGTCACTATCGTTATCAATATCGCCCATGGCAAGCGACTGGCTGCTGTTTTCAGCCAGCGACTGATCTGAGTCCTCAAAATTGCCAGCGCCGTCATTGAGGTAGATACGATTACCCTGGTTCTGGTTGGCTACAACGATATCAAGGTCGCCGTCAGCATCTACATCGGCCACTGCCAGTGAACGACTATCGTTCGCACCCAGTGACTGCCCGGAGTCGACAAAACTGGCACCACAGGCTGTAAGTAATGCTATAAGGCCAAACAGTAAAATGCTGCGGCATATGGTTAAAATGCTGTGAATGGTCATAAAGTATTCCTGGTGTATCCCTGTATTGAGCCCGGGCACTGAATCCCTGTTAAATGAGACATGAAATTAGCGCATTAGTTTAAGAAACCCGGTATGAAAGACGATAGCTGGTGGAGATATTGTAAACACTTGTATGTAAATACTCCAATACAGACTAATATTATTTATACTTAAAAGATTGTTATATCAATTCAGGTGAAAAATGGAAAAGCATCAAGATATACTGGCGAAGCTTAATCAGCGGGCACCATTACGGGAAAAATTAATTGCTGCGCACCAGTCTATTAATGAAATATTTCCTTTCATCGCACGTATTGCAATCACTATTTATGATCCAGATACCAATATGCTGAAAACTTATTTGCATAGCAGTGGCGACGATCGTCCGCTGGATAATTACCAGGCTATTCTTGATGACGCACCATCGCTGAAAGCTATACTGGATGAAGGCCGGCCACGTGTAATTAATAATATGCTCACCTTTGAAGAAGGGGAGCATGAACACAGCAAGAGGATAGGCCGTCAGGGTTACGCTGCCAGCTATACCCTGCCCATGTTTAATGAAGGCAGGTTTTTTGGTTTTATGTTTTTTAACTCTGACCAAAAGGATGTCTTTAGTGAAAATGTCCTGCGTCAGATAGATATCTACAGCCATATGATTTCATTGATGGTTATCAATGAGCTAGCGTCTATTCGTACTTTGACTGCTGCCGTTAAAACCACAGGAAGAATTACCCATATTCGCGACCCGGAAACCGGCAGCCATCTTGATCGTATGTCGCGTTACAGCCGCCTGATTGCTACCGTGCTGGCGGAAAAATATAAGCTGGATGATACTTATATTGAACATATCTTTATGTTTTCGCCATTGCATGATATTGGAAAAATAGGCATACCGGACAATATCCTGCTGAAACCAGCTGCACTGGATCAGGGTGAATTCCGTGTGATGAAATCACATGCAATAAAAGGTCGGGAAATGATTGATGAGCTTCTGCAAAACTTTGGTTTTGAAGATGTCGATTATATGGAGGTGTTGCGTAATATAGCCGAGTTCCATCACGAAGCGATTAATGGCAGTGGCTACCCGTCAGGTATAAAAGGTGAAGAGATCCCGCTGGAAGCACGTATTGTTGCAGTTGCAGATGTGTTTGATGCCCTGACCAGTAAGCGCCCGTACAAAGAGGCATGGAGTAATGAAAAAGCGATAGCGACGTTGAAGGAATTAACAGGCGAAAAGCTCGATGAAGACTGTGTAAATGCTTTGTTGAACAATATGGATAAGGTGCTGGAAATTCAACAACTGTTTGGTGAAAATATTTACGGGTGATCTTATATGCAACCGGGATAGACGAGTAGATGAAGCGGTTTGCTTAATCCGAAAGCAAAGCTTATAGAATGCATCGTCAATAGTGTTAGTGAGGTTGAACAAATAATTTGACCTGCTGTCATAAACGGAAGATACTTTTCAGATACCGTATCATTATTTTCCGGAGTGGCTGTAAATGAACCGAATAATCAAGTTAAGCGGCGTACTGCTGTTAATAAACTTCTATATTAATCCTGCCCTGGCACACGATAATAATGATAGTCATTATGACCGTGTGCATCTGTCTGCCAGTGCAAGTTCGCAAATCGAAAACGATACCATGGTTGCAACTGTGTATGCTGAAGAAGAAGGCGCGCAGGCTGCAGACTTATCCGCTATGGTTAATCGCCGAATCAGTCAGGGCCTTGACCTTGTGAAGAAACACGGCGAAATTAAACATCAGACAAACGCCTATTCCAGCAACCCCGTCTACAGTAATAACAAAATAAAAGGCTGGCGTGTACGGCAGAGTCTGCGACTTGAAAGCCAGAATATGGCATTGATGAGTGATATCCTGGGTAAGCTGCAAAAAGATCTTGCCTTGCAGTCGATGCAATTTACGGTGTCGCCGGCGAGTAAGAATAAACAGGATGAACAGCTGATAGATCAGTCACTTGAAGCGTTTGAAAAACGAGCACGACAGGTTGTAAAAAAACTCGGGCGGAAAAATTACAAAATTGTTGACATCAATATATCGACTTCAGGTGTGAGCGGTGTTCGTCCACAATACCAGATGCGTGCAATGGCAATGGAGTCAGTAAGCAGCTCTCCCGAAATATCAGCTGGGGAACAAACGATTTCTGTTACGGTGAATGGAAATATAGAACTGGAATAATACTGTATTTTTTCAAGGTGTGAGCCAGGTTTGTCTGTTAACCTTATTTATTGCTCGCTCTGAACGGATGTGGCTGCCGCATATGAGAATTGAACAGGTAACTGAAACTATGCAGGTGGAGCTAATTGCGAACCTGGCCAGTACCATATGGACTGAATATTTCACGCCTATTATTGGAAAGCCTCAGGTTGATTATATGCTTGAAAAGTTCCAGTCTAAAAATGCAATTAATGAACAGCTGAATAATGGATTCAAGTATTATTTGATCTATAGTGATAGTGTTGCAGTAGGCTACATGGCAGTTGTTGAAAAAGAAAATAGTCTGTTTTTAAGTAAGCTGTACATCATTCAGAGCAACCGCGGAAAAGGCTATGCAAGAAACGCAATAGAGTTTCTTCAAAAGCAGGCTTTAAATAAAAGCATAAAGATGATTTCACTTACTGTGAATAAATATAACCTGGCTGCCATAGAAACGTATAAAAAACTCGGTTTTGATATAAAAGATAGCATCGTTCAGGATATTGAGCATGGTTTCGTGATGGATGATTACGTGATGAAAAAGAACCTTGCTTAAGATCAGGCAGCTCTGGTTTCACTGCGTATTCGTGGCAGTATGCTATGCCGGGAATGGTGATCAATAACACGACTTACACGTACATTCAAGACTGTGCATGGTTCGTACATTTGGGTACACTTGGCTTCTTCCAGAATTTATTTCCGGCTTGATTTCGGCTGTTTATTTCTATTCTTCTCATTCCTTAAATTAAAGATACACTGTAAATATGACTACTGCACAACGTATAACCAGCCGCATTGCTGAAGATATTAGCGCATCAATTGACCAGGTTGATGCTGCCATTACTTTACTTGATGAGGGCGCTACTGTTCCTTTTATTGCTCGCTATCGAAAGGAGGTGACCAGGGGGCTTGATGATACCCAGCTGCGTACGTTGGAAGAACGGCTGGCATATTTGCGTGATATGGAAGACCGGCGTGTGGCAATTATAAAATCGATTGATGAACAGGGAAAACTCGACGACGATTTAAAAAATTTATTGCTGGAGGCCGATACAAAAACCCGGCTGGAAGATCTTTATGCACCTTATAAGCCAAAACGGCGTACCAAGGCGCAAATAGCGCGTGAAGCGGGGATCGAACCTCTACTGGATGCATTACTGGAAAATCCAGAGCAAGTTCCGCTTGATGTTGCCAAAGAATATGTAGATGAAGAAGCAGGTTTTGCAGACGAGGCAGCAGTGCTGGAAGGCGCGCGTAATATATTTCTGGAGCGTGTGAGTGAGCAGGCTGACCTGGTAGGGAAATTGCGCGAGTATGTCTGGCAGCACGCACAGCTGGTTTCAACTTTGGTTGATGGCCAGGAGGATAAGGGAAGTAAATTCAAAGATTATTTTGCATACACCGAAGCGTTAAATAAAATCCCATCGCATCGGGTATTGGCATTATTCCGAGGACGCAGTGAGGCGGTTCTACGTCTTAAGCTTGTTATCGCCGGTCAGGATGATCTTGAAAAATTTACCGATATGGGGATTTGTGATTCAATGGTAGCTAATTATTTTGAGCTGTCAGATAAAGGCAGGGCTGCCGATAAATGGTTGCTGGAAAGTGCACGCTGGGGCTGGCGGGTTAAAGTTTCAACGCAACTGGAAACCGAGTTATACATGAAGTTGCATAACTCTGCGGAAGAGGTTGCTATAAGCGTTTTTGGTGATAACCTGCGTGATCTGCTACTGGCAGCGCCTGCGGGTACGCGTGCTACCATGGGGCTTGATCCGGGTTTGCGTACCGGTGTGAAAGTTGTTGTGCTGGATGAAACCGGTAAGCATCTTGAGCATGCCACCATCTATCCGCATGTGCCGAAAAAACAATGGGACCAGTCCATAGAAATTCTGGCCAGGTTATGCCAAAAGCATAAAGTTGATTTGATCAGTATTGGCAATGGTACTGCCTCACGAGAAACTGACAAGCTGGCAAAGGAACTTATACGCCGTTTTCCAGAACTACGTCTCACCAGCATTGTTGTAAGTGAGGCGGGGGCTTCAGTTTATTCTGCATCGGAACTGGCCGCAAAAGAGTTTCCTGATCTGGATGTGTCAATACGCGGTGCGGTTTCTATCGCGCGCCGGCTACAGGATCCACTGGCAGAACTGGTTAAAATTGAACCAAAAGCGATAGGCGTTGGCCAGTATCAGCATGACCTTAATCAATATGCGCTGGCAAGAAAACTGGACGCTATCATTGAAGACTGTGTGAACGCTGTTGGTGTGGAGATAAATACGGCTTCAGCGCCGTTGCTGACCAAAGTTTCCGGGCTTAGCGAAACCATGGCGAATAACATAGTGGCATATCGTGAACAGCATGGTGCTTTTAAAAATCGCAAGCAGTTATTAAATGTTCCTCGACTCGGCGCAAAAGCCTTTGAACAGGCTGCTGGTTTTCTGCGTATTCAAAACGGTGATAATCCACTGGATGCTTCAGCGGTTCACCCGGAAGCTTATCCTGTCGTAGAAAACATTATTAAACAGAATAATAAAACGATCAGTGAAATAATTGGCGACAGTAAATTTCTTGGTAAGCTGGCAGCGAATGATTACATTGATGATAACTTTGGTGAATTTACAGTACGTGACATTATTAGCGAACTTGATAAACCGGGAAGAGATCCTCGTCCAGAATTTAAAACGGCAGAGTTCAAGGAAGGTGTGGAAACAGTAAAGGACTTAAAGCCGGAGATGATACTGGAAGGCGTAATAACAAATATTACTAACTTTGGCGCATTTGTTGATATTGGCGTTCACCAGGATGGCCTGGTGCATATATCTGCTATTACTGATAAATACATCAAAGATCCTCGTGAAGTGGTTAAAACCGGTGAAGTGGTAAAAGTGAAGGTGATGGAAGTGGATATCGCGAGAAACCGTATCGCATTATCCATGAGGCTTGATGATGCTGTGGAGCGTCAGGCCAGGAAGGGTACGGGTAGCACAGGAGCCCATGACTCCAGGCGTGCTAAAAAATATAATGCAGATAATAAGAGTAGAAGCGGTAATAGTAAATCAAAAGCAGGTCAGCCGATAACTGCGATGGCCGCTGCATTCGCAAATATGAAAAAGTGATTGTAATAATAATTCTACCTGTATGTTATTGCCAATGTAACGATAGCAGGATAACGATAGATGAATAGCGGAAATCTCAAAGATACAATTCGTTTGCAGCGTGAAAAACTGACCGCCATGCTAGGTGAAGAGATGCATGAGCTGGCTGTAAACTGTTCGAGATTCTTCAGTAACAGAGAAACGCTGGAAAGCTTGCTATCTGCTGCCCTGCCAGGCTTGCCGTACTGTAAGCATCTTTATGTGTTGAATGCTGATGGTATTCAAATAACCGATAACATTACACAGACTGGTAATGACGAAGAGCATTACGACCGTAACCGTATGGGTCGACCTTATATGGAGGGTATTATAGGGGTCACTGATTTCAGGTTGTCCGAGGCTTATATTAGCCGTAATAAAAAGCGGCCATCATTTACCGCCATCCAGGTGATACGTAATGACGCAGGTGAGCGGCTAGGCTTTCTCGGCGCAGACTTCGATTTAAGAGAGCTGCCAGGAATTAAAGAAGTGTACCAGGAGCCCGACACCTGGAGACAGATAAAAGGAGACCCGGCAATACGCAGTGTGGTTTTTAATCAGCAACGCATTGATAGCCATATGGACAAACACCTGGATGAAGTCATTCCTATAATGAGTGAGCTGATGAGTGAACACGGTGTGTTTCACGGCAAGCTGCATTTCTCTAGCAGTCGTGCAACTATCTGGCTTGTTGATGATCCGTTCAGTTACCGTATTCTAAGCATCGATGAAATAATCGATCCGGATATTTGCCTGGCGTACCCGAGGCGTACTTATCATGAAAGAGCTATCGTGCCAGCTGAGAAAATAATGCAGGTATTTGAATTGTTTCGTAGCTTGCGATTTGCTGATGATAATATTTACCTGAGAGCAGGTTCATTAAACGTAATTAACGGCATGGTGGGTCTGAATTTTTCCTGTGATGGTTCGCACTATATGCGATACGACGAGTTTCTCGACAAGAGTACTGACTTCTGGTTTGGCGTGAAAACATAAAATAGTGATCAGCTTGCAGTAAGGATTATTTTGTATAGTGAGTTTTAAATATGACAGAAATTAAACAGGTCGATATTACAACTCTGGATGTTGATGCTATTGTAAATGCAGCAAATAATACCCTGCTGGGTGGCGGCGGAGTCGATGGCGCAATTCATGCTGTAGCCGGACCAGAGTTGCTGGAGTTCTGTCGTTCACTGGGTGGTTGTGAAACCGGTGATGCAAAAATAACACCAGGCTTTAATTTGCCGGCAACTTATGTCATTCATACCGTTGGGCCAATATGGTATGGCGGTAGTCAGGGTGAGCCGCGCTTGCTGGAAAGTGCCTACCGGCGATCATTTCAGGTGGCACTGGATAATAATGTTACCAGTATTGCTTTTCCGGCTATAAGCACGGGAGTCTATGGCTATCCAAAACAGCAGGCAGCTGAAATAGCTCTGGCCGTAATAAAAGAGTATGAAGAGCAGTTCAATAAAATTATTATTGCCTGCCATAGCGCCGAGGATGCGGCAGTTTATAAAGCTGCGCAGGCGTAACGCAGATTAATTTATTCATAGGGATATTTCTTTTTTATCTGTATTGATAAAATGCCATTATCTAGCCTGGTTTTCATGCTGTTTTGTATAACGGGTTTATCTAGCCAGATTTTTCGTTGAAATCGGCCTGAACGTTTTTCACGGAATACGACATTTCCCGAAGCTCCGGTCGTCTGCTTTTCGTGGTTCTGTTTTCCTTTTATGGATAGTCGCTGGCCTTCTAAATTGACAGAAATATCGTTTTCATTCGTGCCTGGAAGATCGACCAGTACGATGTAATGTTCAGGATTCTCTCTAATATCAATCTTTGGCAGAGATACTGTTGAACTGAATTCATGGTGGAATTTTTGCGTTTTCGGCCGACTATATCCCGGCTGGGTAAAAGCAGGACTGTTGAATTCCGGGTAGTGATTCAACTGGTTCAAGCGATTGTAGAAGTCTCTGCGCATCTCACGTCTAATACGATCAAACTCTTGATATGGGTTGTAGGCAGGATAATCATATCGGGGCATATGTGGATGATCTGGTTGTGCGCTCTCATGTTGCGATGCCGCAGGTTGCTGGGTCTCGGTTGGCAGTTCCTTAACCGTGTTGTCAGAGTCTGGTGTTTTAGATACCTGCTGATTGTCTTCAACTTTCACAGGAGCAGCCTCAGCAGTGTCAGCCGGTGTGGAAAGCGCAGCTGCTAGAACTTGCTGATCAGCTTGATTATTTAGCTGTGCTTTTATCGTAAGGATGTACCATGACTGTATAACTGCCAGTAAAAAAAGCATTAAAATCAAGGTTGTAGTCAGGGTGAATCCGCCGGCATTTCTGATCGATGTTGACATGGTCGTTGCTCCCTTATTTTCTGGTTGTGTTGCTAGTAACGTCAAGATTTAGCGCAGGGCGTATATGTTCAGGCACACACTAAAACAGTGTTAATAATATCGCCAATCAATCGTAATATAAACAGTGTAGCACTTATGTTACGATCTGAAGCTTCAATGAGATCATAAGTTATTAATTATCATAGGGTTGGAAATGGCGGCGATGAAGAAATATGGAATCCTGGTTATTGTTTTACAGTTGTATGCAAATGCGGCTTTTACTGATCCAGTATCCGGGTTCATTCCATTGCAGGAGAATGCGTTTGAACATATTCAGTTCAAAAGAATTGAAGCTAGCAATTATAAGTTCGAGAACGGGCAATTAGTCATTTCAGTAAATAGTAGTGCGTCATTACTAATGAAACCTTTTTCTGATGTGAGAGAAATAAAGACAATCAGCCTGGAGTGGAAAAGTGATAAAAAGCCGGCAGTGAAAGATTCGGATCATGAAAAAATACGTAGTGGAGATGATGCGGTTTTTAAAGTCGGATTGTTGCTGAAAGCAGACAGCAAGGCGTTTAAACCTTTCATACCCTCATGGATGAAACGCGTTGATGAGTTACTGGCTTATCCTTCAGAAGAAATGCTTTATATGGTCGTTGACTCAAGGCATGCGGAAGGGGAGCGCTGGGAAAATCCCTATAATGAAAGAGTGACCATGATCGCGCTGTACAATGGTGTAAGCGAAGATGGCTGGCAAAAAGCCAGTTACCAGTTTGATGTGCCGGTAAATGTGGTAGCGATATGGTTAATGTCAGATGGTGATAATACCGGTTCCAGTTTTGTTGCGCAGATTAAAAACATAGAAATCAACTAGAAATATAGATGGAGGCTGGCCGTTGCTTTAGTCACTGTTGATGTCGCTGTTAGTTTTATGTTTTTTATCGGGATTATTTCGCGGCCACATAATGTCACGTAAATGACGGCGACGTATGTATTTTGAAACAGCTTGCATCGCAATAGAAATTAATAGCCCGGAAAGTATAGAGAGAATAATGTAATGCGCATTCCAGATATATACAAAGGATGCCGCGACATAACCATCTTTTAATAAATCAAATGCCAGTTGAAAATTACCTGTTACGGTATCAAATTTCTCGGGTATGAAAACGCCGAGCGAGGATGGCTGTTTATCAATGAAAAACCAGGTTACCCAGCCCGTGATAAATGAGAAAATACTACTATTTAACATTGTCTAAAAGTGCGGGCTAAATAAAGTGCCATGAAAAGAGTTACACGAAGCAGCTAAGAGATAAAATAAAAGTCATTCTCTTGCGATTAGTCGGCAGCTTCAAAGCTGACCGTGGTTTCCGTGTCCTGGCATTCCTTCAGATTGATTGACACCGGGCACAGACCCATGCGTTCTGTAATGTATTCGATATCATCCGCAGAGGCGCTACCATCCTGTAGTTTTCCATTAAAAGAAATGTGTAGCTGTTCCATGTTTCTGTGCTGATCAGTACTAACCGTGATCTCCCCATTGCTTGAAGATAACTGTAGTTGTCGTTCAGCAGCATTTACACGGAAATACATATGCTGGCAGGTCAGTATGGCATACATAAATATGTCAAAGCCGGGGCTTTTAGTGTTTAAATCTAAAGTCAGCCATTCGTTATTTACCAGGTTTTCAACTCGCAGCTGTGTAACTTCATTGCCAGTACCGCTGTATTGGCAGCCGAGTCGCATTTTGAACGTTAAATCACTCATGATTATTACCCAATTTTATTACTCAGTTTACATTCATAGCGTATTTATAATACATAAGGCTTTCATGGGCTGTGATATACGTCAATAATGTATGAAAACACGGCTTATCTGGAATAAACTAATGCCGGTAGACGGCTTAAATATTCAGAGGAGATGTTATGTCATCAATATCGGTAAAGGGCAGTTGCCTGTGCGGCGCAGTACAGTATGAAGTAACGGGAGATGCAAAACGATTTTATCACTGTCACTGCAAACGATGCCGTAAAGCGACAGGTACGGGTCACGCAAGTAATATCCTGGTGGCGCCGTTAACGAGCATTAGCTGGCTTTCCGGGGAAGAGTTATTGACGCGGTATAAAGTGCCGGAGGCTGAGCGTTTTTATAACTGCTTTTGCCGGAAATGCGGAAGCCCAATGCCACGTGCTACACCGGAACTGGAGGCTGTGTTAATTCCTGCAGGCACGCTCGATTCTGAACCGCCGGTATCACCACAGGGCAGAATATTCTGGGACTCCCGTGCTAAATGGTCATGTGCAGATGATTTACCAGTATATTCAGAATACCCGGCCGGTGTCTAAAGAACGGAGCATTTTACTGATATGACTGATTTTCTTGCTTATAAGAAACGTAAACTGCTTGAAAAAAACAGGTCAAAAACGCTTTGCCGTAGCGGGTTTCATAAGTGGGAAATTCTTACACAAGGAAAGTTTGATGTTAAGCAGGGAAAGCTGGTGACTGCATATCAATGTAAGCGCTGTGGCACAAAAAAGAACACGGCATTATAAATTTATAGCCACTCACGGCTGATATCAATTAAAACCAGTTGAGTGTATTCGAGGACCAGTGTTTCTAACAGACTATATTGTTTATCCAGATATGATCGATCATTACTGATCAGGCAAATACCAATGGTTGCCAGCTGACGATTATCAAGTTGCTCAATTTCAGCAACCGAGGCATTGAACCTGCTCCCTATCCTGTCTTTTAAACTTTTAATCTGGCTGCGTTTGTCTTTTAAAGATTGAGAGTCGGGTATTTGCAAACTAAGCTTTATGAGTAATACGTGCATATTAAATACCGGGAGCATAGTTATTATGAATATTACTAATATAGCAGGTCACATTAAACTGCATACATAAACTTGCTGACAAAGACAATAGCCGTTTGACGATAATTTGAGTCGAGCAATATAACCAGAGCCGCGTATTTTGAAGAATATCAATTTTTTTCTGACTTTCACCTGAATTATGGTTGCGCTGTGACTCCTGCACTGGCTAGAATTAAGAGAAAATTACAGGTGAGATATGACGAAAATAATTAATTTAGCGGACAATATTATCAGTAAGGATGATAAGGAGCAGCTGGCAAAATTTGGAGGGCATACAATTGCCCATGGGCGTGCGACCCGCTGGCATTGGCACAAAGCAGAAAATGGTGATGCAATTTTTGAAATATTTCGGGGTGGCGCCGATGAAGTATTAGCAGTATGTGTCAGTCGGGATAGAAAGATGGATGCATTTTATGCGCATGACTCTACGGGTAATATGGTTTCTTCGGGTGAACTAGAGCATGTAATGGCAGATTTGGAGCGTTATTTTGTACAGCTGCATGGTGAATAGCGGGGCTCCCTGTGAATGCTGTGATAATCATTAAATGGCTGGTGTACGGCTAAGGTCGTTATTACTCTCGCTTTTTGCGTAATACTGTGTAATTGCAATAATATTTTTTATCGATAACCTATACTGTTTATGTATAGTGTCGGTACTAGCATTTGTTTGCTTTGTAAAGTTTTGTAACTAACAGTGCGGCTTGCACGATCATATCGTAAATTATAAGGAAATTGCATACAGAATTGTGTGCCAGTATCTGCTGCATGTTTCTTCTATAGGCAAAAAACGGTTAAGAGTTTAAATTTGAGCAATTATTTATCAATTAAATTACGATCGGACCGTTTTTTTTACATAACAAGGCTTGGTTTCTCATTAGTTTGTTTACTGTTAATCTCTTCTTGCAGTATGGAGCGAGAGACTCCGCTGCGCATTGGTACAAATGTCTGGCCAGGGTATGAACCGCTTTACCTGGCACGCAGTCTGGGTTATTTCGATGAATCCAGTATCCATCTGGTTGAGCTAACTTCCGCCTCTGATGTGCTTCATGCCCTGCGTAATGGCACGCTGGAAGGGGGTGCCTTGACCATGGATGAAGCACTAAGTCTTCTGGATTCTGGTATCGACATGAAAATCATACTGGTAATGGATTTGTCTGAAGGTGGCGATGTTCTGCTGGTAAAGCCGGAGATCGATGCGCTGGATAAGCTGCGCGGGAAAAAAGTCGCCGTCGAATATTCTGCGGTAGGCGCGATTTTGCTTGATGGCGCATTGCAAAGTGCAGGACTAAATGCATCAGACATAACAATTATTGCCTGCGCGTTAAATGAACATATAAGCTGCTACCAGAATTATGATGCCGTGGTAACTTTTGAGCCAGTGAGAACTAAACTGTTAAAGCAGGGAGCTCTACAGCTGTTCGATAGCAGTATGATTCGAGGCAGAATCGTAGATGTTCTGGCAGTGAATTCTGAACTGGTTAAAACGCATCCATATTCACTTCGGAAATTGCTCGCTGGTTACTTTAAGGCACGTAATTATTTTGATGGTAATCCTGAAAGAGCAGCGCAGCTTATGTCAGTAAGAATGCAGCTTACGCCTGCCGAAGTATTAGACTCCTACGATGGCCTTAGATTGCCCGACCTTGAAGAAAACAGGCGGTTGCTAGGTGGTCAGCCATCGCCATTGCAGAATACAGCAAGTAAAGTCAGTAAGTTTATGCTGCAAAGAAAATTGTTAAAGCATCAAATTTCAGTCGAAAATTTAATTGATGACTCGTTTTTGCCAGAGAGCAAGATAAAATGAAAACGGTAAGTACATGCTCTATAAGATTGTGGATGCCGTTACTGGTATTTTCTATATCTGCGCTGGTCTGGGTGATGATGACATGGCATGAATATAATCATCTCAAACAAAGCCTTTTTACATTTGCTGAACGTTTTATTGCTCAGGACATGGCAAGTCTGCAGCACGTTTTAGAGAATGATTTAAGCCTTGGCCAGGATACGGAGGCAGAGCGCGCACTGGTATACAGGGGCGTTAATAATCAATATCGTACACTTGTTGCGACCGATGATCAGGGTGTTATTTTGTATAGTACCCGTTTTTCTTTAAAAGGTCTGCAAGCTATCAATACCTTGTCAGACTTTGAAGCAGGTCGTTTTTCTGATATTCAAAAATATAATCACGTTGATTTTCGGCTTATACCTGAAGAGAATAAAGTTATTGCCTATTTTCCCTTAACACTGGAACGTGACAGCAATGAAATAAGAGCCTTGCGTACGGGCGTGATCTTCCTGGTTTACGATTTTAGTTCAGATCTTTCACAGGTCTGGCATGAGCTATGGCATAAAAGTGAATTGATCGCGAGTGTGTTTATAGTATTTATGCTGACCCTGTTTTTAGCGCTGCACCGATATTTCTACTGTCCAGTTCAACACCTGGTCGCAACAACCAGGGCATTTGCGCAAGGTAATTATAATGTGCGCAGTACAATCAATGGTCGTGGTGAACTGGCTGATCTCGGCAAAGCGTTCAATAATATGGCTGTACAGCTTAACGAGCGATCGAGGGAAAACGAGTTAGCTGAGCGGGATTTGCAGGCAAGCGAAAAACTTTACCGGACATTGATTGAAGCTACTTCGGCAGTTGCCTGGGAATACAGCATCGGGCTAAAAAAGTTTACTTTTATGAGCTCAAATATATACCAGTTAACAGGATACCCTGCAGAGTTATGGACGAGTTATGAATACTGGGAAAGCAGAATACACCCGGAAGACAGGGAATCCGCATCGAAGTATTGCCGGGAAGAAACTTTGTTTGGCAGGGACCATTCATTTGAATACCGTGTTATTCATGCTGACGGTAAATTAGTCTGGATACGCGATGAAGTAAATATAACCTGGGAAGATGGGCGTGCTGTAACCTTGAGAGGTTACTTTTTTAACATTACAGAGTTGAAGCAAGCTGAGCAGGCTTTGCGCCGATCGCAAAAAATGGATGCTATTGGACAGCTTACGGGCGGTATAGCACATGATTTTAATAATATTTTGAATATCGTATCCGGTAATATTAATTTAATGGAGTCTCAGATAGAGGCAGATGAAAAGCTGCAGAAAAAGTTTGATACCATAGCGCATTCGCTGCAGCGTGCATCAAATTTGACGCGGCAGTTATTGAGTTTTTCCAGGCTTGAGGCAACTGAAGTTAAGGAAACAGATATAAATCAGTTGATCAATAATATGCATGATCTCATTGCGCAGTCACTTACACCTGAAGTTATGATTGAAACTCATATGAGCGATGAATTATGGTTAACCATGATAGACCCTGGTGATTTTGAAGATAGCCTGGTCAACCTTGTACTCAATTCGCGTGATGCTATGCACGGAAACGGTAAATTAACAATTGAAACACGAAATTGTGTTTTAGATAAAGATTACTGTATGCGTAATCCGGGTGCTGTGCCTGGTGACTATGTTCAGTTGATTGTTAGTGACTCTGGCGATGGCATTACAGTGGAACAACAGGAAAAAATATTTGAGCCTTTTTACACAACGAAAGAGCAGGGTAAGGGCACCGGTTTAGGTCTTTCCATGGTATTCGGTTTTGTTAAACGTTCAGCAGGAATTATCAAGGTTTATTCGGAGCCGGGCATCGGTACTACATTCAGGTTATATTTGCCTCGCGTCAGTGAGAGCGATCATAAGCGGCATGAAGAAGCGGTAACCGGAACAGGGATAATGCCTCGTGGTAGTGAAACAATACTTGCTGTTGATGATGAAGCTGCCCTGCTTGACCTGGTTTATGAAACTTTAACAACACTTGGTTATTGCGTGTTAACAGCTGGTACTGCCAGTGAGGCAGAGCAGATTTTCGCGGACGATCCTGATATCGATATGCTATTTAGTGATGTTGTCATGCCAGGCGATTCTAACGGTTTTGCACTGGCTGAAAAGCTCACGCAAATGCGGCCAGAACTAAAAGTTTTATTAACATCTGGTTATACAGATAAAGCCATTTCACGAAATGGCCAGGCCAGGTTCAAATCGAATATTTTAAGCAAGCCTTATACACTGATTGAACTGGCGCAGCGCATTCGCAGTACACTGGATGAGTCATCTAAGAGTATAAGTCACTAATCCTGTTTTTGCTTCTGCATGTATGTTGAGTTAAAGCTATGAATGTTGTTACTATGGGAATTGACTAAGGTTTGAATTTGTTAGTTATATAGTTTAATACTTTATAGAGGGGCGGCTGTATGATTGCGAAATTGTATTCACGATACATTAACGCTTTACTTGATACAGCGGATAACTTCCAGGTTGTCAGTGGCCTGTTTATAAAACTTCTGGCTGTTATTTATTTTTTAGCTTTCTTTTCGCTCGGAGTGCAGATAACCGGGCTGGTTGGTGCTAATGGTATATTGCCACTAACAGAGTTCCTCGATTATATTTATCAGAATAATGGCATGATGGCCTGGCTGCACAAGCCAACATTATTCTGGTTTAACAGCAGCGACACTTCTCTACGTCTGGCGGCATTACTTGGCTGTATTTTTTCTTTGCTGCTGTTTTTCGGCATCAAACCGTTATGGTCACTGATTGTTTTATTTGTACTGTACCTGTCCTTGTTTCATGCCGGGCAGACATTCTTGATGTTTCAGTGGGACACGCTGTTACTTGAGGCGGGATTCCTTTCTATATTCCTGGTGCGTGGACCGAGCCATCTGTTGATTTTTCTGTTTCACTGGCTGTTGTTTCGTTTGCGCTTTATGTCAGGCGTATCGAAGCTTTCCAGTGGCGATCCTAGCTGGTCAAATTTAACTACATTAAATTATTACTTTGAAACGCAGCCGCTGGCGCATGCCGGTGCCTGGTACTTTCATCAACTGCCAGAATGGATGTTGAAGCTGGGTGTGGTGCTGGTTTTATTCTCGGAATTGATTGTCCCGTTTTTTATTTTTCTGCCGCGTAAGTTTCGTTTATTTGCAGCCACTTTTACATTGTTTATACAAATATTAATTATTGCCAGCAGTAACCATAACTGGATAAATCTGCTAACAATAATGCTTTGCCTTTTTCTGCTTGATGACAGCCTTCTGCGTAAGGTTATACCGAATCAATTTATTGCTTTCGTAAAATTAAAGCCAGTATCTGAAGAGCAGGCAGGTAATGTAATAAAATGGCGATATCCCCAGTTATTATTTGCCGTGCTGATAATTTTTAGCAGTGCATCAGCATTTACAGCAATGGTTACGCATAACAGCACCGCTGAAACACTGGCTCGAACGTCTGTGCTTGTCCGCCAGTGGGGAATCGGGCATATGTTTCATATTTTTCCTACCATGCAAACAGAGCGCCATGAGTTGCAGCTTGAAGGTTCATATGACGGCATACAGTGGAAAGCTTATGATTTTAAATATAAGCCAGGCGCGCTTGATAAAAAACCGGAGTTCATTGTGCCGCATCAGCCAAGGCTGGACTGGATGATCTGGTTTGTACCGCCAAGGCATAATGAAATGCTGTACTGGTTTGATAAGTTTTTAGTTCGTTTGGAACAAGGCTCACCTGAGGTGCTCAATTTACTGGCAAATAATCCATTCCCTGATGCGCCGCCAGCATATATTCGGGTTCAGGTTTATCAGTACCGATTTACCAGTTTCGACGAGCGAGAACTAAGCGGTAACTGGTGGCAGCGCGAATACCTTGGGCTATTCCCCTATGTGCCAGCAAGGTTTCCTTGAATTAATCTGAAAACAGTTAAACAGGGTTTTGACTGAAGATTGAGCTTATGTTGTAAACGGATAAATATAAAGGTTAGTGCAAGGTATTTCTGATTATAGATATACCCAAAGCAGTCGATAAAAATTGATTATCCTGAGTTAAACGTTCTGCTGGTTTCCGCCTATACAGAGAAAACAGCTGAAAGTAAAAAAAGCCGCTTTAATATCAACTTACTGGCTAAACCTTAAGTCAGCATGTCCTGGCGCAGAAGGCTCGTGAAGCTTTTGATTTATGAAATTTTTTTTATAGCTTGTGCCGGTTAATACTGTTACGGCCAGATGCCACGTATAAGAGTAGCGTTCGCAACTCTTTCTATGGCTGTTATTAAGGCAACTGTGCGAAAATCCGGGCATTCAATTTGTTCGCCCGAGAGTTTATCGATTCCCTTTTCTTCACCAACAGTAAATGCCTGCCAGCGTTTAAATATGGTATCAAAGGATCGGTCGATTTTATTTTTCAGCTTATTGTTAACTATATCAAGATCCCATTGTTCATTTGCCTGGTTTTGTACCCATTCATAGTAACTTACAATAACACCACCGGCATTAGCAATAATATCCGGTATTACATAGACGCCGTTTTCCTGCAATATGATATCTGCCATCGGTGTTGTCGGGTTGTTCGCAGCTTCTACGATCAGTTTAGCTTTGATCTTTTTTGCATTGTCTGCTCGAATCTGGTTGCCAATAGCCGCTGGTATTAAAATGTCGCAGTCAACCTCGATGAGTTCTTCATTAGTAAGTGTCATCGTTCCAGGTAAACCGACGAGGTAGCCGTGTTCCTGTTTGTAGTTGAGCGCAGCGTCAAGATTAATGCCATCTTTTGAATAAACACAGCCACTGCTATCACTAAGTGCGACGATTTTAGCTCCCTGCTTGCTAAACGCTGAGGCAGCTACGCTGCCAACATTACCAAAGCCCTGGATAGCGATACGAGCGCCTGCAATTTCCGGTATATCAGTCAGTAGGCCTTTAGAGAGAAATCGTTCAGTGACGAACAGGCAGCCCTGTCCAGTCGCTTCATTTCTGCCGAGTGAGCCACCAAGGCTAACAGGTTTTCCTGTAACCACTGGAAGGTTGTTTTTACCTGGATTGAGTGTGTCATAAGTATCATAAATCCAGGCCATGGTCTGCTCGTCGGTATACATATCAGGTGCCGGGATATCCGTGTGTGGTCCGATGACATTAAAAAGTTCTGAAGTAAAACGGCGTGTAATACGGCGTAACTCATTTTTGCTTAATTCTTTGGTGTTGCAGACTATGCCGCCTTTAGCGCCACCAAAAGGTATATTTACCAGGGCGCATTTCCATGTCATTAACTTGGCCAGTGAGATAACTTCTTCTTGTGTAACATCTTCATGATAGCGAATACCTCCCTTGCCGGGGCCAAAAACGCGGTTATGAACGACGCGATAACAACGGAATGATATGACAGAACCGTCATCAAGTTCGACAGGAAAATTAATTATATTAATGCGTTTTGGCTGTTTTAGGAAGTCGACCAGACCTTTTTGCAGGTGATTAATATATAAGCCAGCCCTGTCGAATTGCTGCTCGCTTATAACGATTGGATCGAGAGATTCTGTAACCATTATATTTCACTATGTTTAATTATTGATGAAATTTTGCGGTGATATTGTGCCATATCAGCGACAGGATTTATTGTATTTTATTGCTTGCCAGACTGTTCTAATATCTTCATGTTGATTCTTTAAAAGTAATGTGATCGCTATTTCTTCTATTGAAGCATACAGACAAAACAATGCTGCCAATCTGAATGGCCAGTCTAGCAACCCCGTAAACAGTAGAATATAGCCTACTACTGTTACCGCAACAGCCAGTTTTACACTCCATGTGTGGTAGCTGGTAAAGGTATTAAACTTTATGTAACCAATAATCACAGGGACAGTAAAAGATAAGATAATTATAATAAAATAGGGTGCTTCACGCTTCACAATATCAGGCCATAGTATAAATGCGCATATCGCGATGCTGACATAGATAATAAAATCACCCCAGCTGTCGAGATGCGATCCGATTTTAGTTATCTGGTTTAATGTACGGGCAAGATAGCCATCCAGCACATCTGTGAATTCAGCAAATATTAATGTTGCTATAAACCAGACTTCCTGTTTTGTAAGTGCAAAATAAAATAGTGGTGGAGCCATCAGGATTCTAATAAAACTGACTATATTTGGAAGGTTGACGATTTTTTCTTTAGCTTTGATCATGTCGTTACCCTGATTTTATGGGCAAAATAACCTAGTAAGGCCTTTTGCGAATGCCGTACTTGTACAGTATATGTGAAAGAACCAGTTCTATTATGATAAATATCAAAACAATAAGAATTATCGATGTTATTGTAAGGTTGAATGTATGCATGGTCATTATTGCAGGTAGGAGTGATTCGGGAACCTGGTCAAGTAGTGGCGCCATACTGCTTGATTCCATTGCCATACGACGTTTTATAAAACTGGATAGCAGGTCACCGACAATGGCAAATGCGGCAATTAATAAGCCGGTTATTGCCGGGTAACCAAGTAACCAGGAAAAAGCAGCAGTGGTTATAAGAGAAGAAATAGCGCCACGCCATGTTTTCGATGTGCCAAACAGGGGGTTGTTGTCGGCAAGTTTTAAGCCAAAATCTATAGCAAGATTAAATTTATCATTAAATAATCGTCTGCTTAGTATAGGAGTACCATTTGCGATTACAATAAGCAGCAGAAGATGGAAAAATTCAATCGACACAGTTAAATCCGGGTAGCAATAAAGATGGATGCATTAATAGTCTGCCCTCATTCATACAAATTAGATAGTTAATGTTAATGATAATTCAAGAATTATGACAGGCGAAACAATAAAAGTACTTACTTACAATATACATAAAGGCTTTAGTAGCGGTAATCTTCGCTTTGTATTGCATGAAATAAAAGATAGTTTGCAGCAGGTAAATGCCGACGTGGTCTTTTTGCAGGAGATTCACGGCGAGCGCGACATTTCAAAGAATCGCTTTGATGACTGGCCAAATAACCGACAGTTTGAATTTCTTGCTGACGAAGTCTGGCAGCACCATGCTTATGGCAAAAATGCTATTTATAAATCAGGGCATCACGGAAATGCTATTCTAAGCAAATATCCTTTTATTAGCTGGGAAAATATTGATGTTTCTTTTATGCGTACGGCAAGCCGAAGTCTTTTGCACGGAACTGTTGTTGTACCAGGGACAAAAAACAGAATTCATGTGATTTGTGTTCATCTCGGTCTGTTTGGTCGGGAAAGGGAGGGTCAGTTAGTTACCCTGGCTAAGCGCATAAATTCTCATGTGCCTGCGGATGAGCCACTGATAATAGCTGGAGACTTTAATGACTGGCGAGGCCGGGCAGAAAACCATTTGCAGCATGATTTGAACGTCAGGGAGGCGTTCAAATCGAGTCGTGGATCCTACGCGCGTACATTTCCAGCCTGGTTGCCCGTGTTATCGATGGATCGCGTTTATTTTAGAGGTCTTGATATGGTCACTTGCAGGCCATTAAGCGGGCAGCCATGGCGGCGGATGTCAGATCACCTGCCATTGCTGGCAGAGTTTAAAATAGACTGATCCTGTTTTAAAAATATTCGCCCAATATAGTTAGTTTAAAAATATCGATTGAGCCATTGACTGAATTCGTGGTAATTTTTCGGCGAGTTCAAGAAAGTGCGGATCGTCTTTGAATTCATTAGTGCTGTTATCGGCATTTTTTTGCTGCAAAACAGCAGATGTTAACTGTTTTGCATAATGCTGATTGAAAACCAGCGGGTTTACTTTTGCGCCGTTATATATATCTTTACTAGCTACTGCCTGCACAATTATTTCAGGTAGTTCCATTGATAACGCCAGTTGTTCGCCGACATTGTGATAGTCCATATCCAGTTTATCTTTTAACGATTCTGATAATGAATAATCACTCTTCGTCATGGTCTCTAAAATAGCGGTCTTAGTTTCTTCGGGTTTTTTATTTGCTAGCCATAATAAACCGATGTTATGTAGAAGCCCGGCAAAGCGAGCTGTTGCAGGATCAATGTTAGGGTTGTCTTTTGCGCATATACAAGCTGATTCGGCATTCAGCAGGGCGCTGACCCAGAATGTTTTGCTGCTGAAAGCCGAGCAGCGTGTAGGATCAAATACCTGGGATATTGAAAGTGCAATAGATACGCTGCGTACTATATTCAAACCTATGCGTGTGCATGCGTCATGCAAGTTCGTAATAGGAGATTCTGGTAGAGCCCATGCGGAGTTCGCAATAGCGACAATCTTCACTGCTATAGAAGGAAAATTCTCGAGTTCTTCAGCCAGTTGAATATAGTGTATATCATTATTATTCAAAGCCTTTAACAGGTGGCTAATGCCTGGTGGCAAAACTGGCAGGTTGGTGCAGTTTTCTATTTCCTGTTTAAGCAGGGTATTATTTCCGTAGCTAGACATGGTTATGCTACTCGATAAATTTCTGTTCTACGGAAGTTTTGTTTACGCAACTCCGGGATTTTACTGGCTGTGACAGCGGGGCTAAAGTAATGCCCCTGAGCGAGGTGGCACCCCATGGCAATCAGTGTTTTTAGTTGATCGTTGCTTTCAACACCTTCAGCTACAACTTTCAGGCCAAGGGCATTACTTATGCCTAGTATTGTTCCAATAATAATTGAAGATTGTGAATCATTGGGTAAGTTAGTAATGAATGCATTATCTATTTTTAAAACATCGATTGGGATTTGTTTTAAAACTGAAAGTGAAGAGTATCCTGTGCCAAAGTCATCTATAGCAGTGGTAAAGCCATGCAAGCGTAATTTCCTACAGGTATAATTAAAAGTTTTCTGGTCGCGAGCGATACTTTCTGTGATTTCTATTTCGATAAGTGATGGAGAAATATCTGCATCACTTACTGATTTTAACAGGTTGTCGACAAAATCGGGTTGTTGAAAGTGTTGCTGAGAAATATTGATTGATACTGGAATATCTTCAATGTTCTGTAACCGCCATTGGTTTATCTGCTTGCATACCTGTTGTATTACCCATTCACCAATTTCAATCATTAAGCCCATGTCTTTAGCGTCTGACAGAAAGCTTTCTGGTAAATGTACGCTATTATCCGGATGGTTCCATCGGATAAAGGCTTCCAGGCTGTTCACTGATCCATCATGAAGCGATACTTTTGGCTGGTAGTACATCTCAAACTCATTACGAGTTAGTGCATCCTGAATTTCTTTTTCTTTATACAGCTTACTCTGTGCCGCATTGTTTGTAGCGCTTTCGTAAAAAGAGCAGTGAGTCTCACTTAAATGTTTTGCTTTGCTGGCGGCGGTATTAGCGGCCTTTATTAATTCTGTTGCTTTAGCGGCATCTTGCGGGTAAATGGCCAGGCCAATGCTTGCCTCGGGAGTAAAGTTTTTATTTGCCAGTACTATCGGCTTATCAAATAGCTCTAAGTACCTGCTGGCAATTTTCATAGCTATATGGTCATCGGTAATATCTTTTATTGCTATACAAAATTCATCGTCAACAAGTCGGCAGGCGAAATCCGATTTACGTAATATTGTGTGTATCCTGTTTGAAATCTCGACTAATAACTTGTTTCCAGTATCAGGTTCATGACTACCGTTAATCTTATAGTATGTGTCCAGATTGAGGTATAGCAGTGCAAATTTACTCGCGTGACGTTGTGTATATCTTATCAGGTCCTCTAATTGCTGATTAAATCTGAAGCGACTGCTTAAGCCCGTTACAGGGTCGTTGGAAGCAAGTTGAAGAACCTGTTGTTCTGCATATCTTATCGAGCTTATGTCCTGAATGGTTCCTATTAATACAGGCTTGTCATCTTCACAAACAACATAACGAAATTTGTGGAGCAGGAACTTGGGTTGCTCAGATCCAGCTTCGGTGATTAATTGCTCCCAACGAGTTTCCTGCTCGGTTGACATACACTCGTTAATAACAGTGTCCATGCTTTTGCTGCCAACTTTATCGATGTACTCTTCTAGTGTTGTAATGTTCTTAAGCGGGAAATCGAAATGATGTTGCAGGTACGTTGAAAACTGTATTTTTTGTTCTGTTATATGCCAGAACCAGTGACTAACCTGTGCAATATCTTCTACAGCATCAAGCAGGCTGTTTTTATTGCTGGTGTTTTCTGCTGTTAATGAGTTGTGCTTGATAACGTCAGCACTAATATAATCGAAAGTTAAGTTGTTTTTAATTTTTGTCAGAATCTCCTGCTGTGTGAAAGGTTTGACAAGGTAATCGTTAGCACCTGCATCATGGCAGCGTTGTTTTATACCGGTACTGGTATCTGATGTTAATGCGACAATAGGTACCGGTTTTAACTGCTTTGAAATCTCGTGCTCACGGATAGCACGTGTTGCATCCAGTCCGTCCACCACAGGCATATGAATATCCATAAAAATCAGTGAGTATGGATTTTCTTTTGCTGCTTCGATGGCCTGCTGTCCATTATCTGCAGTATCAAAAGCAAAACCCAGGTCTTCAATAAAATCGCCGGCAATTTCCTGGTTTATGATGGAATCATCAACGATTAATATCTGGACATTTTTCTTATTTTGATTTGACATAATGTTTGTAATTTCGTCGGAATAAGTTTGTTGTGGTTTCTGACCTGGATCGATTATTGAAAAATGTTTGTACAGCTAGTATCGGTCGAAATTGAAAAAGCTTTATATTAGTTCACTGTATACCGCGGTAAAGACTATAGTAATGTGTAAAGGAATGTAAATATAGCTACTGTGCTGGCAGCAGGTTATTGATTGTTCTGAATTTTTAACAAATGGTGCATGGTTTTCATCATTTCAGTGGTGAGATAGGGTTATTCCTGGAGTAATGGCGCTTTCTTAAGAGGATTAGGTTGTTTTGTTGTCATTGCGAGCGGTAGCGCGGCAATCTCAGGAAGCAGCGTTGAAGTCAGGAGATTGCCGGGCTACCGCTCGCAATGACGCAGCTTTGCTCTTTCATGTATAAAGTAAGTGCAAGTATTCTTAGAGAGTTACCAATACTAACGAGGTCGAAGCTGAATGCATCAAAAGCCATGTTAATTACCTGGGGCATTCCCCGCTGGATTTTGAATCAAACTATATCAGTTGAGAAGTTGTGGATTAATAACAACAGGCGGTTTTTCATACGATAAGGCTTTAAGATAGGTTAGAATTGAAAGACGAAATTCTTAACCTGTATATATAGAGAGCCTAATGTCGAGTGACCAGTATGACCTGCTAATTATTGGTGCAGGTGTGTCAGGCAGTGCCTTGCTGTATCTAAGCACTAAATATTCCAGTATTAATCATATCGGTGTTATCGAGAAGTACGCGGCACCGGCACGGGTTAATTCACTTTCAAGCAATAATAGCCAGACGCTCCATTGCGGCGATATCGAAACCAATTACACGCTGGAGAAAGCGCTCAAGGTGCAGCGTGCCGCCCGTATGCTGCGTAATTATGCTGTGGCCCAGGCGGATGCACATCATATTATTTTCAAATACCCAAAAATGGTTCTTGGTGTTGGCCATGAAGAATGTGACTTGCTCAAGAAGCGATTTGAAACCTTTAGTGCTTATTACCCTGATTTACAGTTGCTCGATAAAAAGGCAATTGCCCGGATTGAGCCCAATGTCTCGATGAAAGCAGGTGGCTTTCGTGAGGATGAAATAATTGCCCTTGGTTCCACTAATGAATATACCGCTGTTGATTTTGAAGCCCTGTCGCGCTCATTTGTGCGTCAGGCAGCGCTGGAATCCGAGTCGAATTCAGCTAAAACAGTTGAACTACATTACAACGAAACCGTTGCGCACATAACGGTAGAAAGCGACTGTTTCATCGTTGAGACCCAGGGCGTCTGTTATCGTACACGAGCACTGGTTGCCTGTGCCGGTGGTCACAGTCTTAAACTTGCACATGAGCTGGGGTATGGCCATCATTATTCAGTATTGCCGATTGCCGGCAGTTATTATTTCACGCCGCACGTCTTAAACGGAAAAGTTTACACTGTGCAAAATGATGCCCTGCCGTTTGCCGCGATACATGGCGATCCTGATGTGCTAGTGCCGGGAGAAACACGGTTTGGACCAACCGCGCTGGTATTGCCGATTCTGGAGCGTTATAACCTGAAAACTCTGCCGGACTTTTTACAGGTATTTCGCTTTGACCGCAGGGTAGCCAAAGTATTGTGGGATTTGCTTCGTGTTAAAGATATTCGAAATTATATGTTTAAAAATATGCTATTCGAAATACCATTTATTCGTAAATGGCTATTTTTAAAAGATGTAAGAAAAATAATTCCGTCTCTTAAATTAAGGGATTTAAAATTTGCCAGTAAAGTGGGTGGTATCCGGCCACAGCTGATTGATAAAGATAACTGCAAACTATTAATGGGTGAAGCGAAAATTGATACTGGCATTGGTGCTATTTTTAATATGACGCCATCACCCGGCGGCACTTCCTGCCTGGAAAATGCTGAAATAGATCTGCGCATTATTGCAAAGCATTTATCAGCAGACATTGATGAAGACGCATTGCAGAAAGACCTGTTATTTGATGACCAGCAACACAGCACCGACGATTTTTCCGGTGTCGTTATCCGCGGTGACGATGCGGTATAAACAGCAGTGAATGAGCTAATGTTCTAGTAACGGCCGTGCTCTTTCATTATGTAGTTGTTCATTTCGACAAACTGCCGGTTCATACGCAGCAATGTCTGGTGTACCGAGCGTACGATCATGCGCATGATTTTATAGACCAGCTGTGGATGCTGATCAAGCATGCCTTCAAGCACGTCACGGTGCAGAGCTAGCACATGTGATTCACGGGTTGCCTGCAATGTTGCAGAATGACTATTGCCATCAATAAACCCCATGGCGCCGGCGATGTCTCCGGGCTTAAGATGATGCAGCGTTACATGCTCGTCGCCGCCGGCATTACGCGTTGCCACGACGTCGCCTTCAATAAGGATAAATAATGTGTCATCCTGCCCACCTTCTCGCAGCAGAATTTCATCAGTATCCAGTTTTTGTAATTGGAACACCTCTGTCAGGGTTTGGCATTCACTTTTTGTTATTTCTTCCCTGAGCAGGGTGGCACAGGTGTTTATGGTTTGCTCTACTGAACTCATCGTCACTCCCCCATGTTGATTACCGGTATCGCTTTAGATTTGCAGATAGTGCGTTCTGGAAAGTTGATTAGTGTCAATCAAGCTGAAGATAGGTGTAAATATACGGTGTCAGTCGATTTTTCGAGAAAAATCATAGTCGCTGACTAATTGATTTTAAATAATCGCCAGGCCACATGACTTAAGTCGTGGTCTGGCGCTGAAAATTGCATTACCATTAGGGCTTTAAGCTTAAATGTCCCGTCATCAACGACTTCGCTGGAACCATAAACATGACCAATCAGAGTACAAATCATACGCCTGTACGAAGAACTAAAATCGTTGCCACCATAGGGCCTGCCTGTGATTCACCCGAAATGCTCAAAGCCATGATAGAGGCGGGCATGAATGTGGCGCGCCTTAACCTGTCGCACGGTTCGCATGAGGGCCACCGCAAACAGATTGCTATTTTGCGGCAAGCGGCCAGTGAGCTGGATAAAAATATCGCGATTATGATTGATACCCGGGGTATCGAGATTCGTACCGGCCTGCTTGAAGGCGGCAGTGTAAACCTGGTGCCCGGCGATGCTTTTAGTCTGCATGCTGAGGAGCGCGAGGGCGATGCCAGCGGCGTTTCTATCACCTATCAGAAGTTATATGAAGAGGTTCGCCGCGGCATCCCTATTCTGCTCGATGATGGTGCAATAGAGCTTGAGGTTGAAAATGTGACGGATATGGTTATCAACTGCCGTATTGTTCATGGCGGCCTGCTGGGTAACTCTAAGAGTGTTAACCTGCCTGAAACGCAGCTCGCAATGAGTGCTGTTAGCCCGGAAAATCGTGATGACATTGTCAAAGAATTAAGCTTTGCAACAGACAATGATGTTGATTATATTGCGGCTTCTTTCGTTCAGAGCGCAGATGATATTTATAAAATGCGTGAAATTCTTATTGAAAAAGATGCGCTAATCCCGATTATTGCCAAAATTGAAAATAAGGCCGGCGTTGCCAATATGGAAGAAATCGTTGATGCCGCTGATGGCGTAATGGTTGCGCGCGGAGACCTCGGGGTAGAGCTGCCGCTGGCTGACGTGCCAAGCACACAGAAGCATATTATTCGTACCACTGTGAGTAACGGTAAACCGGTTATTACTGCCACACAAATGCTGGCATCCATGGAATGGAATCCCAAGCCGACACGAGCGGAAGCCAGTGATGTTGCCAATGCGATTCTGGATGGTACCTCTGCAGTCATGCTTTCTGGTGAAACGGCAGTGGGCAAGTACCCGCTTGAGGCGTTGAAAATGCTGGCAACTATTGCCCTGCGCGCGGAAGCTTCATTGAATGAATACGGTTATTTACAGAAGATAATACCGAGTCCGGCGAATGTGGTTACCCAGGCAATCGGCCAGGCATCTGTGAATATGGCCTCCAGTTTGAAGGCTGTCGCTATTATCAGTTTGACTGAGAGTGGCTTTACCTCTCGCCTGGTTTCTAAATACCGCCCCGACTGTCCTATTCTGGCGATTACATCTTCTGAGCGTGCAGTACGAAAACTGGCGATGAACTGGGGTGTGCTGCCCATACTGTACAAAGGTGAGCCGACTGATGATGCCCGTATTGAGTTTGCAATCGAGAAGATAAAGCAACTGGCAAATGCAGATACCGGCGATATTATTATCGTAACCTCAGGCCATTTTCAGCGTAGCGGGGGAACAGACCTGGTGCGTATTATTACCCTTTAGCAGCGATGCCGGATATTTTTATCACTTTTTTAGAAGGTTGTTAATCTTGGCTAATAATTCGGCAGAATCAGGTGGTTTAACCACATAATCGCTGGCGCCCTGCCGCTTGGCCCATACTTTATCGGTTTCCTGATCCTTGGTGGTCAGCATTATCACAGGGATATGTTTGGTGTCAGCTCCAGTGGTTAGCGTGCGGGTTGCCTGAAAGCCGTTTAAGCCGGGCATAACTACGTCCATCAAAATAATATCGGGTTTATCACTGCCTGCTTTTTCGATGCCTTCATCTCCATTCATTGCCTGTAGTACATCATGGCCAGCTGATTCCAGTATTTTAGTGGTACCGGTTAACATTGTCTGTGAATCATCAACCACGAGAATTTTTGCCATGCTTATTAATGCCTATACAACACTGTATGTAAATTACTTCAATCAAGTATAGACAATAAAAACCATTTAAATCAGCTGTCAGTAATTTATCAATCAAATATATTTGACTGATATAATTAGCCTTTTTTACACTTAATCTAATATGTTACCTGGAAATGCAATCGCTCAATAATCGGCTGAAGTTATGCATGGTAAGCGATGTTTTTCGCTTTCGTCGCCGCCTGCATAAAATTAAACGGGACAAATTAACCGCTAAACAGCAAGAAAAAGCTGTTGCGCTGTTAACAAAGGATATTGAGCAATCCGTTGCAACGGCGCAATCACGTAAAGAAAATCTTCCGGCTATCAGTTATCCCGAAGAGTTGCCGATTGCGCAAAAAAAAGACCTGATAAAAGAAACCATCCTGAATAACCAGGTCACTATTTTATGCGGTGAAACCGGCTCCGGTAAAACCACGCAATTACCAAAAATATGCCTGCATGCAGGTTTGGGTGTTCGTGGAAAGATTGGCCACACGCAACCGCGGCGGCTGGCGGCACGTGCCGTCTCTCAACGTATTGCCGAAGAGCTGAAAACTGAACTGGGTAATGAGGTCGGTTTTAAAGTTCGCTTTTCAGATAAATCGAATGAGAAAAGTTATATTAAATTAATGACAGATGGCATTCTGCTGGCAGAATGTAATCATGATCCCTACCTTAATCAGTATGACACCATTATCATCGATGAGGCGCATGAGCGTAGTCTGAATATTGATTTCCTGCTGGGCTATTTAAAAAGACTGATTAAAAAACGTAAAGACCTGAAGATAATTATCACTTCGGCAACGATAGACCCGGACCGTTTCTCAAAACACTTCAATAATGCTCCGGTGATTAATGTTTCCGGCCGAACCTATCCGGTGGAAGTCCGCTATCGCCCTTACCAGGCTACTGATAGTGACAATAATAAAAACCTGCAAGATGGAATTATTGACGCAGTCAATGAGTTATCAAGAATAGATCGCGGCGACATACTGGTGTTTTTAAGTGGTGAAAGGGACATTCGGGAAACAGCTGATGCTTTAAATAAAGAGACGCACAATCGCGCCCTGGACAATACCGAGATTTTGCCGCTGCTGGCGCGGTTGTCAAATGCTGAACAAAATCGAATTTTTCAGTCATCCTCAAAAAGACGCATTGTGCTGGCAACCAATGTTGCGGAAACATCGCTAACGGTACCCGGTATTAAATATGTTATTGATTCCGGTGTTGCCAGAATTTCACGTTACTCCTGGCGAAGTAAAATACAGCGTTTACCCATCGAGAAAATTTCGCAGGCTTCAGCCAACCAGAGAAAGGGCCGCTGTGGCCGTGTATCCGAAGGTATCTGTATTCGTTTATACGAAGAAGAAGACTTTGAGCAAAGAAAGGAGTTTACCGAGCCGGAAATACAGCGTACAAATCTGGCAGCAGTAATCCTGCAAATGGAAAACCTTCGACTGGGGCACATCGATGACTTTCCCTTTGTTGAGCCGCCCGAAGACAGGTTGATTAATGATGGCTATAAGCTGTTGTTTGAGCTTGGCGCTATTGATAAAGGTAATGCGATTACAAAAATTGGTAAGCACCTGGCGCATTTTCCAATAGATCCGAAACTGGCGCGTATGCTGCTGCAGGCAAAAAATGAAAATGCATTGCGAGAAGTGTTAATCATTGTTTCCGCACTGGCAACGCAGGATCCTCGTGAACGTCCGCTTGATAAGCAGCAGGCGGCCGATGAAAAACATTCGGCTTTTACCGATAAATCCTCAGACTTTGTTTTTTTTATAAATCTCTGGCATGCCTATCATGCAGAAAAAAAACTCGTCTCGGCGAACCAGTTGCGAAAGTGGTGCAGGAAAAACTTTATTTCCTGGATGCGGATGCGAGAATGGATTGATACTTTTAACCAGATAAGAAAGATGCTGGCGAATTTAAAGCTGGAGTTAAATACGACGGCAGCGAATTATGAACAAATTCACCAGGCGCTATTAATTGGCCTGCTGGCAAATGTTGGTTATAAGAGCGAAGCCAGTGAATATCTTGGCGCAAGAAATAAAAAGTTCAATGTGTTTCCAGGCTCTGTACTTTTCAAGTCACCGCCAAAATGGATTATGGCTGGTGAAATTGTTGAGACGACACGCATTTATGCCCGCACTAATGCGAAGATAGAATCGACATGGATTGAGGCAAAGGCGAAGCATCTTCTGAAATATCATTACGATAATCCGCACTGGGAGAAAAAAAGGTCGCAGGTTGTTGCGGATGAGCGATCTACGCTTTACGGCTTGTTAATTAATCCCGGGAAAAAAATAAGTTACGGAAGAATAAACCCGGTAGAAGCAAAAGAAATATTTATCAGGTCGGCACTGGTCGAAGGTGATTTTGAATGCCGTGCTGATTTTTATCGGCGCAACAGAAAATTGCTGGAAGAGCTGGAAGCGATGGAAGCCAAATCACGCCGCCGCGATATAGTTGTTGATGAGAATGTTTTGTACAGGTTTTATGAGCAGCAGCTTCCGGATGGTGTATTTTGTGGCGCTACGCTTGATAAGTGGCTGCGAAACAATCCGGATAAAGAAAAAAACCTGTTTTTAACAACGGAAGATTTAATGCGGGATGATGCTGAGCAAGTGTCTGAAGCCTTATATCCCGATTCCATTGAAATGAACGGTTCAAGGTTTCCTCTTGAATATCATTTTGACCCACGTAATCACTGTGATGGCATCACCCTGGTAACACCGCTTGCCGGGATTAATATAATCAATGCACAGCGTTGTGAGTGGCTTATCCCGGGTCTACTGCATGAAAAAATAGTTGCGCTTATTCGCTCTCTGCCAAAGCAGCTTAGAAAAAATTTCATTCCAGCGCCAAATTTTGCAGATGCATGTGTACAGGCGCTGGAAGTGTCGGATACGGCCTTGTCTACGGCGCTTTCTGCCCACCTGAAAAAAATGACGGGTGTGCAGATTCCATATGATGCCTGGGATGTGCAGTCAATAAGCCCGCACCTGATGATGAACTTTAGAGTGCGAGCTGATGGCGGCGTGGTACTTGAAGAAGGCAGGGATCTGCCTGCAATTAAAAATCGTTTATCAGGCCAGCTTGATGAAGTGCCGGTTTCAATGGCTGAGACGGCTGCACCTCATTCTCATGACAGGGACAATATTGGTGCTGAAACACTGGATATGCTGGAGCAATCGTTAGAGCTGGATTTACATGGAGTAACAATTAAAGCGTACCCGGCAATGGTGAAAGAAGGCAACAAGGTTAACCTGAGAGCGATGGATAGTTTGGAGAAAGCACAGCATGAAACAAGGCTGGCACTCAGGCAACTTTGCATTAATGCCTTACCTGAACAAATCAAACATCTAAAAAAATCGATTCCCGATATTCAGAACCTGTGCCTTAAATATACAGATTTTGGACGCTGCGATGAGCTTAAGGCCGAGCTTGTTAACAAAACCATAGACGATGTTTTTTTGTATGATGAGATTAAGTCAGAAAAAGACTTTGATTTGAGGATCGAAAAAGGGAAGTCAGAACTACATAAAAAAGCGGAGCAATGGAGCAGCTTGTTATCAACTATTCTTGATGAATATCGTAAGATAAAAAAACTAATCAAAAGCCCATCGTTATCACAGCTTGATACAGTCAGTGATATTCAGCAGCAGCTGGATAATCTTTTTACAGGCAATTTTATTACAGCAATAGATCGTGAGTGGCTGCAGCAGTATCCACGATATTTAATGGCGATTAATAAACGCTTTGAAAAGTCAAAAACGGCTGCCACGCGAGATCGTCAGTTAAGAATTGAATTTTCAAGGTTGTGGCAGGAATACTGTAAACGGCAGCTGTCACTGGAAAAACAGCATATTCATTCTGAGCAGCTTGAACATTATCGCTGGATGCTCGAAGAGTATCGCGTATCACTTTTTGCGCAGGAGCTTAAAACAAAATTTCCTGTTTCAGAAAAACGATTAAAAACCTACTGGAATAATTTATCGGACGCATAAAAGTGTAATGTTCTTTTTTTATTATAAGTTTTTAAAGGCCAACACCGACACCAAAGTGAAAACTGGTACTGTTTCGCTGTTTGTCCTTTGACCATAAATGAAGCTGGTCGCTGCCAATAATGCTGTAGCTGTATTTACTTTCGCCAACATTGCCAGTACTGACGCCTTCTACTTTACCAATTAAGGTAAGCTCTCTGCCCTGTGCGTAAGTTGCAGGTTCGAGATACCCCGGGTGCCGAATGAGAAACCGGCCTAATGGTTCAGCTGAGGTTAAGGGGCGGTAAATACTGTTTAGCGGGTAGGCCAGCACTTCTATTTGTGTCATCTCTGACAGATTCTCTGTGTTGAGAATAATACCCCCCCAGAGAACGGTCTTTCCAGTATGCAGTTCAGGCTCTGCACTGACACTGCTGGGTATCAGTGTTTTATCTACCTGTGCAGTATTAAATTCGGGCGCACTGGCACAAGCGGTTAACAGGCTGATTAAAGTTAGCATAATTATTGTTTTCATAATATTACTCCCCCGTCATTAACGATGGACAGGGTGTGCACGATAAGGATAAGAATAGGGCCAGGGGTAGTACGGGTCATACCACCAGTAGGGCGGCATGTCATGGTAGCTTTGTTCTTCTCTTACTGGCCATAAATAATAGTCCTCGGCGTAGACAACCGGGTAATCATAGGAAAACTCACCTACTTTACGTACTTCGCTCCGGCGCAGATGACCGCTAAAGGTGATCTCACGCTTTGCAGAATATAACTGTGGCTCAAGAAAGGTATCGACAATGGCGAGAAAGCGCCCCTGACTATTATCGCCCGGTATCGGTTGGCCGTCGTCATTTAGTGGAAAAGCGACGACGGTCAGCTGGCTGCTGTCTTCTTTGTTTTCTATTTCGAGAATAACACCGCCCCAGCGCACTTTTTGACCGATATAATCGCTTGCCTGATGACGTACCTGTGCTATACCGGGGCTGCCTTCCAGGGGCTGCTTGATCGCTGGCGGAATATTTGAGCTGCACGCAGAGACCAGCAATAAAATTGCTAAACAGCCGGCAGTCATGGCTAATTTTGAGCTTACTAATTGAGTATCGATCATTCCACTTCGAATGAAAAATTACGAAAAGGTTCAGTACCTTATCGGATATTGACGGGTTAAATCCCGGTTAACTGGGAGTGTTTAAGGGGCTGATGTTCCTCCAGCGTTACTGCCTGCACTAACTCCCCCGTATTAATTCTCCCTGTATTAATTTCCCCTGTTTTAATTTCCCCGGGGACGAAAGCCTGAATTGTTGTTCCATGGACCGCTAAAACCGGAGTTGTTATTACCCCAGGGCATGCTGAAACCAGATCCATTGCCGTTCCATGGGCCGCCGAAGCTTGAGCGATTGTTGCCCCACGGTGCATTGTAGCCCGGGCCGCGGTTATTCCACTGAGTGTTATTGCCATAGGGGGAGCGATTATAAGCCTGATTATAGCCGCCATAATAAGGGGTATACACCTGCTGTGCGGCGCTTTGAGGTGCGGAATATACATCCACCTGGTTGCCAGTGCCGGCCTCTGCCTGGCGGGTCTGACCCTGGTTAGTCCGGGTCTGCTTATCTTCCAGTGTTGGAATCGGTTCGGGTTCTTCGATGTAGCGATTTTCAAGTAACTGCTGGTCGATATTTTCAGGCGGGAAATCACCAAATTGCTGATTATGTTTAAATTTTGAGCCGTCGTAACTCCAGTCGGCAAGCACCGGGGCTGTTGATAAAACGCCTGCCAGTGTGCAAAAAACAGCCACAAATTGATTAACTAACAGTTTTTTCATCTTTTTCACCCACAAATGCTTACAGTCGATATTCAACACTAACACAAACTGTTTTAATAAATAAACTGCTGAATTGGCAGAAAATAGCAAATATCAGCTTAAGCAGTCTCCGAATATCAGGTCGCTTGCGATAGCAGCTTATTGGTTGTTTCCAGCAACTGGGCAATATTGATGGGCTTGTCCAGATAATTGATGCCGAGTTTTTCGGCCTGCTCACGATTAATGCTGTCGCTGTAGCCGGTGGTTAAAATAACGGGTAAATCGGGTTTGAGTTCCCATATTTTCTTTATCATATCGCTTCCCAGCAGATGCGGCATAGTCTGATCGGTAATAAGCAGCTCAAAGTCATCATTATCTTTTTCTATCAGTGAGAGAGCATCCGGGCTGTTGTTTAAAGTCGTGCACTGGTAGCCGTTATCGCCTAGCAGTTCCGATAGCATTTCAGTAAGGGCAGGCTCATCATCAACAATTAGAATTTTCTGTCCATGGCCACTGGCAGCACTCGTTGTTACTCTCGACTGGTTTTCGCCCGGTATCTGCTCGACAGCTGGAGCTGCGGGGAATAACAGCTTAAAGGTTGTTCCTGCACCGACTTTAGTTTCAATAAGAATATGGCCGCCATGGCTTTCAACGATGGCACTTAATACTGACAGGCCCATTCCCGTACCATTACCTGTTGACTTGGTAGTGAAGAACGGTTCGAAAATACGATTGACTGTATCCCGATGCATGCCGCTGCCGGTGTCGGAAACACTCAGGCTGATCCAGTCTCCTTCTACATGTTTATGGCAGGCGCTGCATTCGCGCCTGGAATGTTTACTTTTTTCCAGGCGGATGTCCAGTTTACCAATACCATTCATGGCGTCTTTTGCGTTAATCGCGAGGTTCATCATGATCTGGTGTAACTGTGTTTTATCCATCATGATAGTGGGCAGGTCATCATCATAATAATAAGTGATAGCGATGCTGCTGGGTATTATTGAGCGCAACATGGTTATGCTGTCTTCAATTAATGGCGGAAAGGCCAGCGCTTCATTAACGCCTGTATCGTCCCGGCTAAATACCATCATTTTGGAAACCAGGTCGGTAGCACGCGTCGTTGCGAGGTCTATATTATTGAGATAGCGAAACAGCTTTTCATCAAGTGCCGGTCTGCAATTTTGCTGAATCAGGTCGCTATAGCCGGATATAATTGCCAGTATGTTATTAAAGTCATGAGCAATGCCGCCGGTCAACTGGCCAAGGGCTTCCATTTTACGTGACTGGTTAAGTTCTCGCTGCAGACGCAAGTATTCATTTTCTGATGTTTTTCGATCAGTAATATCATGTACAACACCTACCAGGCCAAACAGGTTGCCGTGTTCATCAATCTTTAAATCACCCTGCTCGTACACGTATCGAACTTCATTGTCTGGTCTAAGTATTCGATATTCACCGCTGTACCTGCTCTTTTTTTTAAGTGCTTTTTTTGTCAGTTGCGTAAATATTTCCCTGTCATCAGGGTGTATACAATCGACATAATTATTGTATGTGGGGCGAAAGCTTTCACGATTTTGTCCAGTAATATTATACAGCTCGTCTGACCAGGTGGTTTTATCAGGTGTGAACTGCCAGGTATAGTTGCCAATATGAGCAATTTCCTGCGCCCTGGTTAATTTTTGTTTTTCATCAGAAAGCTGTTTAGTGCGATCAATGATTATTTGTTCGAGTTCTTTCGTCTGGATTGAGGTCGATCGTATTTCTTTATTTTTTCGAGCTACCAGTGCCAGGAATATGCTCAGCGATACTATTAGTATCAGTGCAAGAATTATTATTAGCCCGGTAATCACCGGCCGGTGCTTAATGTAAAACGATACAGGTTCGTTTAATAAAGTAGCCTGATCAAGAATACTTTGTGGCAGGGTAATGTCAGCGTCTTTTAGCACTGAAAAGTTGAAAATGTAATTATTAGGGCTTTCTTTGACGGCAGGTAATGAGCTTATAGCTGTGCCTGACAGGTATTTGCTGACCATTGTTGCCGCCGTTTGTCCCTGTAAATTACCGCTGGTGACATAGCCACCTAATATGCCATCTAGAACATAGGCATCTTCCATGCTTATGATAATGTTGTTGCCGGTCGCAGCGAGAGCGGCCAGTGTTTCTTTTAGCGGCAATACTTCTCCTGTTGAATCGCTTACTGCGCCCAGCGTGGTCAGAAAAAGGTATTTGGAACTGTTTTTTTCAATGTGTTTTTTTAGTTCATCAATAGAATGGCTGGCAATAAATATGGCATTGATATTTGAAAATTTATGTAACTGAAGTTTTATTTCAGTTTCAATGGCCCTGTAGGTGTTCGAATTATCACCAATAACAAGAATGTCTTTTGCATCAGGATCAATCCTGTTAAGCAGCCCCAGGTTTCGTGCGATATCTTTCTTTTCAAATACCCCGGTTATCTGGCTACTATCCAGGGTGTCCTGTATGGAGTAATTATTGACCCCGGAAAAAACAACAGGGATATCAGGAAAAATTTCTGGAAAGTTGTCGAGCGCAAAACTTAATGCGTTATCGTCTGTGAGATAAATAATATCTGGTAAATAGTTACTGTATTTAACCTCAAGATAGTTTTTAAATGACTGGCTGTATTCTGTGTTAAAGGCTTTTCGTTTTGTGTCCAGATGTTCCGTACTGACGATTGTTTTATCTGGCCTTTTTGAATTTAGTTCGGCAATGAATGCCATGTGCTGATTTTTAGTCCATGGGTATTCCTGGGCATAGGAATGAAGGATTAAAATTTTGTCTGAATTCTCTGCAAAGGAAGAAAAAGTAAGTAACTGCAGCAGGATCAGGAGCGTAACTTTGATGAATGTATGCATTAAATAGAAAACCGTAAATCTGTTGTGGCAGTAGGCTAATCCATTATCTGCTTATCTATATGTTTAAGTATATTAACTGATATTATGATTTAAAAGTGGAGGTAGTCTAACTATAGCCTAAGATAAGCAGGAAGTGGAAGGGATGTGGCTCGATTAGTGCGACTTCGGCCTGAAATAAAGATCGATACGCTATTGTTTGAGACGATACCCGGTTTTAAACATTAACCATACTATTAGTAGGCAGATTGCAAGAAAAGCAAGAATCACAGTAAGGCTTAGGCCAACACTGACATCGGCCACCTCAAAAAAACTCCAGCGAAAGCCGCTAATCAGGTAGACCACCGGGTTGAACAGGGTAGCGGTTTGCCAGGCGGGCGGCAGCATACTAATCGAATAAAATGTACCGCCGAGAAAAACCAGCGGTGTGATAATCAGCATCGGAATGAGTTGCAGTTTTTCAAAATTGTCCGCCCACAGTCCGATAATAAAACCAAACAGGCTGAAAGAAATACAGGTCAGGATTAAAAAAGTCAGCATCCAGAACGGGTGGGCAATTTCAAGGGGGACGAAAAATCCGGCGGTGGCCAGAATGATCAGGCCAATGATAAGTGATTTGCTTGCCGCCGCCCCGACGTAACCAATGAGTATTTCAATAAACGAAACAGGTGCGGACATTACTTCGTAAATAGTTCCGGTAAACTTTGGAAAGAAAATGCCAAAGGAGGCATTGGCAATGCTCTGTGTAAGCAGTGCCAGCATCATCAGGCCGGGTACAATAAAAAGGCCATAAGGGACGCCTTCGATATGTTGAATTCTTGAACCAATAGCTGAGCCGAACACGACAAAATAAAGCGCCGTGGAAATAACCGGCGAGGCAAAACTTTGCAGCAATGTTTCCCAGGCGCGCAGCATTTCATATTTATAGATAACTTGTATGGCATGCAGGTTCATGATTTATCTTTTACCAGGCTGACAAATATTTCTTCCAGTGAGCTTTGTGAGGTATTTATATCAGATAGTAACAGCTTTGCCTCGCTAATTGCTTTCAGCAAACCGGGTATTCCGCTACGCGGATTATGAGGATCGTAGGTATAAGTAAGTACACTGCCGTCATCGGATAATTCCATTGCCCAGTCGGTTAATTCTTCAGGTATCGAGGTGATGGCCTGCTTCAGTTCTATGCACATCTGTTTTTTCCCAAGCTTGTGCATAATACTTTGCTTGTTATCAACCAGTAGCAGTTCGCCATTATTTATAACACCAACACGATCAGCAATTTCTTCTGCTTCCTCGATATAGTGTGTGGTCAAAATAATGGTGACGCCGGACTCGCGTAATTTTCGTACCAGTGCCCACATGTCTTTGCGTAATTCTACATCGACACCGGCGGTTGGTTCATCAAGAAACAGGATGGATGGTTCGTGCGCCAGTGCTTTTCCAATCAGTACGCGGCGTTTCATGCCGCCGGACAATGCCAGTATTGCACTGTCTTTTTTATCCCACAGGGAAAGGCTTTTTAGTAATTGCTCAAGGTAAGCGGCATCCGGTTTCTTTCCAAAAAGACCACGACTAAAACAAAGTGTGTTGATGACTTTGTCAAAGGCACCAAGGGTTAGCTCCTGAGGAACAAGTCCTATTTTACTGCGTGTTATACGGAAGTCGGTCACATTATCATGGCCATCCACAGTAACACTGCCGGTACTGGCCCTGACCAGTCCGCAAATGATAGAGATCAGCGTGGTTTTGCCAGCGCCATTGGGGCCAAGCAATGCCAGGATTTCACCGCGTTCGATGTCAAGGTTGAGACTTTTAAGTGCCTGGTAGCCGTTATTATAGGTTTTGGATAAATTTGAAATAGAGACAATAGGCGGCATAGTTCAAAGCTTGCAAGTTAAGTGGGCTGGTTATATTGCTGTGTTTCTCAGGGGTTATTTAATACTCTTTATACCCGTTGTGCCAGCTCTGTCAGTGAATAGGGTTTGCCAGGCAGGTTATTACTAAATCGCGACTGATTACCCAGTGCTGAAGCCTTTTCTAATACCCCTATACCAGTAAATCTTTTGGCTGTGACAGTAGCATGTTCAGTGAACTCCTGGTTGTTTAGTCCACCGGTCATTATTACATCACTAATATGAAGTTCATATATTGTGTCGTCACTATTACACAAATTTCATCAAATTGTCCTGGTGGTTACATTTCGCTTATAGGTGCGTTTTTATTGTTATGTGCTTGCGTGGTTAAGTTGTTGTTTATTAATAATTAAAAAGAAAAGGTGTCAGCCAGAATTCGGTAGAACCGATATTTTGAGAATAATTATAATTTGATTGACGCTAGTCAACATTTTGCAGTGAGCTATCTGTAAATCTTGGGAGGTATTTTTAAGTAACAGGAAATAAGCAAATGATCACGATAAACGAATTTATGACATCCGAGGTTTGTACACTGCGTGCCTCTGACTCGATTAATGATGCCTGGCGGATTATGACCGAAAAGCATATACGGCATATTCCTATTACCGACGAAAAAAATCACCTTTTAGGACTGGTGACGCAGCGTGATGTGCTTGCCTCCACCGATCCGGCGGCGCTACAGGATGATAAAGCGGCGCTAATCGAGGGCAGCTCAGATGTTACACTTGGCGATATTATGATTCGCGATGTAAGCACTATTCATACCAGTGATTCTTTACGGCAGGCCGCGGTTTATCTGCAGTCGCATAAATACGGTTGTTTACCGGTGGTTGTCGATGACTGCCTGGTTGGTATTATTACTGATAGTGACTTTATCTCGATTGCCATTAATTTACTGGAGCAGGCTGAGTTTTCTGAAGAGGATATTGATACAGATTATGATGCTGAAGATAGTATTGATGATATCGACCTGCCTGAGCTGAATGAAGTCTGATTAAAGTGTTTTATCGTTAAAGCCAGATCATATTGTCGTCCTGTGCCCGGCCTTTCTGGGTGTCAGCACGTAGCCGGCTGGCCGGGTTTTATTATGGCGGCGGACATGCTGTTGAGGTTATAAGGGGCAGGAATGAAACAGACGCAACAAAATAACCCGCTGCACGGTAAAACGCTGGAGCACATTGTAAGCGGCCTGGTCGAGCATTATGGCTGGGCTGAACTTGGCCGGCGTATAGATATACGCTGTTTTACCCATGACCCCTCGATAAAATCCAGTCTTAAATTTTTAAGAAAAACGCCCTGGGCAAGAACAAAAGTGGAAGAACTGTATCTCGCCATGCTGACAGAATAAAAAATCGTGGTGGCTGTATAATGCAGTTATTGTTATCGCTGTATTGTTGAGTAAATATCATGATAAATATCGGACAGGTCTACGAGTTAGAGGTAGTGAAAATTGTAGATTTTGGTGTCTACCTTGATGCTGAAAATTTAGGTGAAGTTTTATTGCCCGGTAAAAATGCACCGGAAGATGTATCTGTCGGTGATACTGTGGAAGTTTTTTTATATCTCGATTCTGAAGGACGTCCGGTTGCAACCAATAAAGAACCTGTAGCAGTTGTCGGCGAGTTCGCATATTTAAAGGTCGTCAGCAGCTCCAGTGTCGGTGCTTTTCTCGACTGGGGTCTGGATAAAGATGTGCTGGTGCCTTTTGCTGAGCAGCATCGGCCAATGGAGCTTGGGCGTTACTACCTGGTTTACCTGTATATTGGGCTAGATGGCAGAATTGTGGCTTCGTCAAAAATAGACAAGTTTCTCGATGATGAAAGGCCGCATGACTTTAAACCGCAACAGGCGGTAGATATTATCATCGCGAATAGTACCGAGCTGGGTTATAAAGCTATTGTTAATCATAGCCACTGGGGTGTGCTGTATAAAAATGAAGTACACCAGCGATTGAGTTTTGGCCAGTCTATGAAAGCCTATATCAAGCATATACGGCCTGATGGGAAAATTGATCTAAGCCTTCAGGGCGGTCAGGAGACCCGCGACAAATACAGCCAGACCATTTTGAATTATTTAGAAAAACAGAATGGCTTTGCCGCTGTGCATGACAAATCTGATCCTGAATTAATTTCAGATCTGTTCGGTATGAGTAAGGGTGCATTTAAAAAAGCGATAGGCGGTCTGTATAAGCAGCGTATTATCAGTATTGAAAAGGACGGTATTCGTTTGCTGGAAAAATGATAGTCTGGGCATAGGTGATAATTAATATAGGGCATTTTCATGAGCGAACAACAAATCGAAGTGCGAGTTACAGAAACGGATGCGGTGATGAAAGTGTCGGTCTATAGCAAGCGGGAAGACAAAATTGAAGTGGTATTAGGTGAAGGTGTGCATAGTGTCAAATGTGAACTGCTGCCAACAGCTAATGGCATGGCTTACGCAGGTTCTGCCATGGGGCGAGAGATTGTTTATGAAAGGAGCCGGGACCAGGTCCGCGCAGATGTCGAACTGGAAAATCACGATTACCGTGACTCAAGAAGGCGTTAATTTAGAAGCGGGATTTTGAGCTCCGTTCAGTTCAAACTTTATTCACGATGATGTACTATTCAGTAATGATTAGCATGAACTGGAATTAGTATGAATTGGGATGGGTTTCGTTACTTTATAGCGGCAGCTGAAGCAGGTAGTTTATCAGGCGCAGCAAAAAAACTGGACTCAAATCAGTCTACAGTGGGACGTCACATAGACGCTCTGGAGCAAGCGTTAGCCATCAAGTTGTTTCAACGTTCGGTTAAAGGTTTAAGCCTTACCAAAGAGGGCCAGGCTGTATTTGAACAGTCACAGAATATTCAAAAAACGGTTGTGAAAATACAGCGCGTTGTGCAGGGTAACGAGAAGACCGCATGTGGCACAGTAAGGCTGTCATTACCTGAAGGCCTTGGACAGGAAGTATTAATACCAGCGCTGGATAAATTTTATCAGCAATATCCCGATGTTAAACTTATATTTAATGTTTCTGCGACGACCGCAAACCTGACTCAGGGTGAGACAGATGTCAGTGTACGTTTGTTCAGACCGGAAGAGTCGGACCTGGTGATCAAGTATCTGGGTGAGATGAAAATGGGTGTCTATGCCTCCAGAACATATGAGAAAAATCATGGCATACCTAAAGGTTTAAGGGATTTACGAAAGCACCGGGTAATCACTTATGGTGATCATTTATCGGTTCTGCCAGAAAATCAGTGGCTGCTGAATCATTCGGACGAGTCTTTAAGAGTATTGCGCAGTGACAGTACCGTTACCCGTTTTAAGGCAGCATTATCTGGTGTTGGCATTTCACTGCAACCCGATGTGCTGGCTCATACAACCCCGGAATTAATACACTTATTTAGATCTGCCAGGTTACCCGCGCATAAAGTCTGGCTGGTTTATCACAAGGATGTAAGGCATATGACGCGGATACGCGCCATAACTGATTTTATTTCTCAATGTCTGGGAGATATGCTCAGCGATAAAACATAAAAAGCTGAATTGGTACCCCTGTATTTTATATTGTTTTTATTGACGGGGTATCATTAAACTTGGCTGTATATTCAGGAGGAACTATGCGTACAGTTACAGTCTTTCTTTTGTGCTTTCTGCCATTCACATGCTTTGCTGAGGGTGCAACTCGTGTGCAAACACCATACGCTGAACCAAAAGTGGTTTACGATTTTTATTTTGATGAACCCGCAAAGATAAATTCGGCACTGTACTGGGTGCGTTCACTGATGAACCCCTTAAGTGAGGAGCCATATAACTATTCTCCCGATTTTATGGATATTGTCGTTGTTATACATGGCACTGAAATAGTGACTCTCGCAGAAAAAAATTATAAAAAGTACAAAGACGCGGTTGAACGCATGCGATATTATTCTGAGCTTGGTGTAAAGTTCAGAGTCTGTGGGCTGGCTGCTGCTGATTACGATTATGCAGACAGTGATTTTTATGATTTTATAGAGGTTGCGCCTTCTGCTATTACCGAATTGGCGCACTGGCAGCAACAGGGTTACTCTCTTATTACGCCAAATATAATGAGTAAAAAGTACGCTATCGATGATATCCGATGAGCTTTTGGTTCTGTATGAAAAATGAATTTAGCCTTCAGAAGGCTAGAGTATCAATTCGATAAAAGTAATCTAAATAATGTAGCCAAGTGCGTCATCCGCACTTTCCAGTGCGCCTTCAATATAGCCGCCATGTTCACGGGCAACTTCAGTACCAGCCAGAATTATTTTGTTGTTCCATAAACTGCGAGGCATGTTAGCTGGGTATTGGGGATGACTGGCTATGCCGCTCAAATCTGTTGCTGTGCTGGTATATTCATCCGTACTCCAGTCCTTGATTTTAATATCTCTGACGTTCTGGCTTTCTTCGCCAAATAATCGTTTTAGTTGAGCCAGGCTCAGTTCAATAAGCTGTTCCTGTTTTATCTGCTTGCGTTGATTTGCATTCAATCCGACAAAAGAAGTTAGTGCGTAATAGTCTTCATTTTGCGGTGAACCATCATAGATCTCAGTTAATGGGCCGTGACGACTAATCACTTCACCGGAAAGCTTCTGTTTGCGCCAGAAAGGCTGTTCGTAAATAAATAGAATTTTACAATGTGTCGCCATCCAGGTAGGTGTTTCAAGCCACAGCTGATGGATATCATCGGCTAAAGCAGGGTAAAAGTTAATCTTATGCAGTGCGATGCGAGGCGGTAAGGCTAAGACAACTTGATCGGCGGTATAACTCTGCGTTGTATTATCGCTGCAGACGTCAATTGTTAAAGGTATGTGCGAACCGGATTCTGGCATTGAAATCGACTGAACCGGTGAGTTCAGTTTGATGGTAGATAGTGGCAGGCCAGATTGCAGGGTGTCGATTAGTTTATGGCAGCCACCGGCTATACGACAGGACTGCTCATGTGATGATTGATCACTGTAACGTTCGATAGTTTTTGAGTCCTGCTCATATAACAGCTCACCTTCGGTGTATTGCCTGAATGTTTTAAGTCCTAATGTTGACAGCAACTGTTGCAGGCGGGGCTGGAACTCAGGCCAGACCCATGCCGGGCCCATATCGATTCTACTGTCGGCATGATCGCTTAACTGTGGTGATAATATACGACCTCCAGTACGATTACGGGCCTCGAGTAAGGCGCAGTCTTTATTAAGCTTATGTAATCGCCAGGCGGTATACAATCCACTTAAGCCTGCGCCAATTATTATGACAGAATGATGGTTGTTAGTTGGCATACTGGTGTATATTGCCAGATTGAGAAGTTTTCTACTGTTTTTTTATAAGGTGAATAAATATTATGGTTGAGCTGTAATGGTTAAGTGGCGGGTATTTATAGCCCTGGTTCTACTTGTGATTTTTATTATAGTGATGCAGGTTGATAGAAATGAGTTGCGGCCGGGGGAGATTTTGCAAAGCGGTAATGTCGAGATTAGCGGGCAATTAACAAATAGTCATGATGTGTTATATGAGAAAAATTTTGAGGTGCTGCCACGTGTAAGTGTTAAATTAACTGCAGGAAGCGCGAATTTGGAGATTATTGAGCAGCGTGTAGACGGTTTCATTTTTAGTGCTTCAAACCTTGGTTATAGTGTTGCAGAAGGTGCACATGTGGAGTGGGTGGCAGCAGGTTTGCCAAAGAAGTAACGCTTGTTGCGAGTGTTACTATTACTTACTTAAAAATTAATATATTTCAATGTCTTTAAATTTTACGGTGCAATAATGTCTGAGCAAATAGAAAAAGAAGTAACTGCCCAATCCAGTGCAGTTTGGGGTAATCATGTATCAGTTCCTGATACGCCTGAAGGTTTTACAGTAAGAACCACCTGCCCTGAAAATATAAATGGGGTTGAAGTGATGCTTGAACAATGGCAGGCGGGTAGTGCAGAACCACCGCATTCACATCCGGGCGATGATATGACAGTTGTTGTTGAAGGAAAGATGGCGATACAGTTCTATACGCGAGACCCAGATGGGTTAGTGGCAGACGGTGAAGAAGTTATCTTGAGTAAAGGTGATACGGGTTACATAAAGTCAGGCAGAATCCACGATGCGAAATATATAGAAGAGTGCAAGCTGGTGTACGTACACGATAAGGCCTTCGGTTTTACTGCGGAAAGCTAATAGTATTATTCCTGTTGTTACCAGACCAGGTCATCTGGTATCTGGTAGTCTGCGTAGGGGTCATTATCGTCAGTAGTCGCTTCTTCTTTCTCAAATATCACAATGCGCTTTGCGTTGCGTTGTTTTATTTTTTCAGCGATTGATGCTGTTACCAGTTCATAACGGCCTTCAATTCGGGCAATACCAAGTTTTCCGGCGATAATATTCTGCTTCATTTCTTCATTAATATAGATGCGATTGACTTTTTTGCGATGCTCAAAGTTGTAAACTATTTCACAGCTTTCATCACGTTTCAGGCAGTTGTTTGAAATTAGCTGATCGATTTCTGCGGATATTGCCTTGTTCCTTGCCTGCTCTTGTTTTTGTTTATTCAGGGCGCGATCACGCGCAGCTTTTTGTTCGGCGGCCTGTTGTGCTTTAACTTTGGTTTCATCAACGGCTATATTTTTAGTGTTACGCTGTTGCTTGTTTTTTCTGGATTTTTCCTGGTTAACTTTTTTAACCTGCTGTTTGCTAACCAGTCCTGCTTTAAGTAATTGATCTTGAAATGGATTGTTCATTTGTCCAGCTCTATTTAGTCTGTCGTTGTTTATTTGCAGTTGTAGATGCTTGTATTATAACCGTTTAACTGTCTGCTTTCAGGGCTTGTCGTAATTGCGTAGCATGAGATATAGAAAAAACGATAAACATTTCTCACGATTACAGAATAAATTGTTTTGGCATGAGTGACGAAATAGAAGTTTTAGATATGACGGAAAAGGCGATGGGATTTATTAAATGAGGAGCATGAAGAAAAAATAACCAAAATGATATAATATAATGTCAATCAGCCGCGGATGAAGTCTTTTATATAAAAACATTCCATCGACTTGATTAGTGGCTATTAATTTTTTTTATTCAGAATTAGTGCTGATAGCCGAGCCAAGCTCATTTTGGCTGTAAGGCTTGCTGACCGCCCCCATAAAACCGTGTTCTCTGTAGTTTGCCATTACCGGATCATTGCAGTAGCCACTTGATACCAGTGCTTTTACATCAGGGTCAATTTGCTGTATCAGTTTTATTGCTTCTTTACCACCGATACCCTGGGGAATTGTTAAGTCCATTATTACTATGTCGATTATATTATTCGAGTCAATGGCTTCCTGGTATAGTATTTTTGCAGCTTCTCCGTCTTCTGCCTGGATGACTTCGTAACCAAGGTTTGTCAGCATCTCTTCTCCGACCTCCCTTAGTAACGGGTCGTCGTCCATAATCATTACGCGGGCATTTTTACTTTTGTTTTTCATGGCGTGGTTGTCTTGGTGAATTTCGGTAATATCTTCTTCTGTTGCCGGTAAATACAGGGTAAATGTTGTGCCTTTATCTGGTATAGAGTCGACAGATATAAATCCATTATGTTTTTTAATAATAGAATAACTCAATGCCAGGCCCAGTCCGCTACCTTCCTGCTTGGTTGTGAAGTAAGGGTCAAAAATCGAATCTATAATATCTGTGGGAATGCCGATACCGTTATCTTTAACTATAACCTTAATATACTTGTTACATTCAAGGTTCATTGCATTTTCTGCTTCTGTCACAATAGAATTTTCGCAGTAAATATCCAGTACCCCGCCTTCTGGCATAGCCTGGCGCGCATTGATGGTCAGGTTTTGAATGACCTGGCTAATTTGTCCGCTGTCGATATCGGCAGTCCATAAATTATTTGGACGATGATAGTTTGCACGCACATTGCTGCCATGCAAATTAAAGTCTGTCGTCTGGTGAATGATATCCAGAATATTGGCGGCTTTTTTAATCGGTTCTCCACCCCTGGAAAAAGTCAGTAACTGCTTTGTCAGGTCAGCTGCCTGGGTAGATGCGTTATACGCTTTTTGAAGAAACTTTTCGGTTTTTTCTGCTGAATTATTGCTATGCGTTGCAAGCTCAATATAGCCCTGTATGATTCCAAGCATGTTATTGAAGTCATGCGCGATACCGCCTGCCAGCAAGCCGATTGATTCAAGCTTTCTGGCTTTTAGAAACTCTTTCTCTGTGTTCTTTCTGTCAGTAATATCTCGAGTTAATGCAACTATTACGGGGTGATCGTTTGACATGAATTTACGTAGCCGTACTTCAACTGGAAAGCTCGAGCCATCTTTTCGCTGCTGTACGCCCTCGACTGTTAATGTTTTATCGAAATTTAAAGAATCGGCAAATTTTTTATAGTCTGAGTATTTTGTAGGGCCTATTTCGAGATCGGGAACCGACATCGATAATAATTCTTCGCGGCTATAACCCAGGGTGTCGCAGGCAACCTGGTTGACGTCGATGAATCGTCCTTCATCATTGTGTAAAAACATGGCGTCTGCGGTATTATCAACAAAAGAACGGTATTGCTGCTGGCTTTCTAACAGGGCAAGGCGGTCAGCGCGTTTTTGCGTTATGTCACGAAAGGCAATAACAGTGCCGGTTATATTGTTATTGCTGTCTTTTATAGGCGCTTCGCTTATAGAGATGTAACGTTTAATTCCGTCAGCTGATACCAGTTGAATATCGTCGTTATAACGGAAGCATTTTTTCACATCTTCGATGCAATCGACGGGGTCACATACTATTTTTTCATCATTAGAAGTTGATGATGTTAAACACGGTATTAAGTTCTTTTCCACGAGCCTGTTCGGATGTGAAGCCTGTTAACTGTTCTGCGATTTTGTTGAAGATTAGAATGCGGCCTTCAGTGTCTGTGCTGATAAGGCCATCGGCAATTGAGTCAACGGTGACAGATAAGTTTTCGTTGCTATAACGCAGTTTTTCTGCCCATTCATTCTGTTCTTTTATTGATGCTTCACGTTGTAAAATAATGCCAGTTATTGAAGCACAAATATTAAGCAGTCGACGCTGGAAGTAATCGGGGGCTCGTGTGGCAAAACTGGACAGCGCAAAGCTGGCTACTGGCTCTTTTTTTGTATTATGGACGGGGCTTGACCAGCAGGCGTGAATCTTATAATCGTGCGCAAATTCTTTGATGTTGCCCCAACGGGTGTCTGTTAGCGTATTACAGACATAAACCTCTTCATTATGGTATACGGCGTTACCGCACGAGCCATCACCTGCCTTTAAACCGTTCAGGTCATTGATTGCGCTTTCCGGAACGCTGGGTGCAGCCCTGACAAACAATTGCTGTTTCTGCTTATTAAATAGCATTATTGATGCAACAGCATTCGGTGTTAGCTTTTCTGCTAGCAGGCATAATCGGTCGAGCAGGGCACTGCAGTTTTCACTGGTGATGAGTTCGCTTAAAATATTACTCTGTAAATCAATGAGTTCTTCGAGTTGTGCCCGTGAAATCTCGGGGCTCTCTGCCGTCTCATTGTTTAATTTATTATTTAGCGTCATATTTTGAACTCATTCCTGTTTGTACCTTATCGGCTTTAATGAATCATACTTTAATTAAAGCGCGGCTTTGAAAAACGGCAAACTATGCCAATGATTTCCCTATGAATTACTGGAAAATTATCTAAATGCCACGAATGTTCGTGGCATAGACAATTATAGGCAATTTTGCCCTGTTTGCCTTCAGTGTTGATGGTTCTGGCAGGAGGTTAATTATTCGTCTGAAATGCAGTAAGATAATATCCTTTAATAATCACTGAGTGCAATTATGATCTGTAAGTGATTGGTATATTTGTTGCACTACTTTCAGCTTCCAGTAAAAGTCAGTACGTTTGTATATGCAAAAAGCCCGTAAGCTTGTTATGTGACTTTTACTAGCTTGATTTTGTGGTTGGAAGGTGCATAAGAATAGCGGCAAAGTATTGATTCTGTTAGTGCTTATATCTACTATTAGTATTTTTATTATTTTTAATATGATCAGGTAAACATGAAACAAAAGTTAATTAATATGCTCGAGTTGCAGGACGCAATGAACTCTAAAGTAAACCCGGAATGGCGAAGCGCAGGAAATGAATGGTATCGTGCTATCTGGATGGAGTCTTCAGAAATGCTGGAGCATTATGGCTGGAAATGGTGGAAGCATCAGGAACCTGACGTTATGCAGGTAAAGCTTGAAATTGTCGATATTGTCCACTTTGCGTTGAGTATTCGCCTGGAGCAGAACATGTCACTGGAAGATACTGCCGAATCGATTGCCGCAGATTTTGGTAATTTTATGCAGGCTGAGGATATTAGAAAGTCGATAGAGTGCCTGGCTTTATTGACACTTACTGATCAGGGCGCACATTTCACTTTTATCGCCGGCATTATGAGGCAACTTGATATGTCATTTGATGAGCTTTACGAAATCTACGTCGGAAAAAACGTATTGAATATGTTTCGCCAGGATAATGGTTACAAGGAAGGCACGTATAATAAAGTATGGAATGGCCGTGAAGATAATGAGCATCTTGCGGATATTATGAAGCAGTTAAATGGCGACAGTCATTCCTTCCAGGTCGATATTTATACGGCCTTGTCACAAAATTACACAGTCTAGAAAGAGCGTAATAAGTTTCAGGTTATAACCTGAAACTTATTACGCTATCATTTATACGTATTTGGCCTGCTTCTTGGGATATAGGGAATCAACCGTGCCGACAATTTTAGCGTCAGGCTTATAGGCGATGGTTGGATCTTTTGCTGGATAGTCCAGGCTGTACAAAAAATGCCGCATACAGTTGATTCGAGCACGCTTCTTATCGTCAGACTTAACAACGACCCAGGGTGCGGCCGCGGTATCAGTATGGAAGAACATACTGCGCCTGGCCTCAGTGTATTCATCCCATTTATCCAGTGATTGAAGGTCAATCGGGCTGAGCTTCCAGTGTTTTAGCGGATCGTGTGAACGCGAATGGAAGCGCCGTAACTGTTCGTGTCGGCTGACAGAAAACCAGTATTTTCTTAATATCATGCCAGAGTTCACCAGCATTCGTTCCAGTTCAGGTACTGTTCGTAGAAACTCCAGGTGTTCTTCCGGGGTACAGAAATGCATTACGCGCTCAACGCCGGCACGGTTATACCAGGAGCGATCAAACAGTACAATTTCACCATTGGTTGGCATATGCTGGATATAGCGCTGGAAGTACCATTGTCCCAGTTCCTTATTAGTGGGTTTTTCCAGTGCGATAACATGCGCGGATCGAGGATTCAGGTGTTCCATGAAGCGTTTTATAGTGCCGCCTTTACCTGCTGCGTCGCGACCTTCAAAAAAGCCGGTTATTCGTTTCTGATTTTCTTTAACCCAGACCTGAACTTTTAGTAGCTCAGCCTGTAGTAACTGTTTTTCATACTCATATTCTTTGGTGCTTATTTTTTCCGGGTAAGGGTATTCCCCCATTTCATAGCTTACCTGCAATAAGTCAGAAGCAGAAATTATGTCGGGTGAAGCCAGTACCTTTTCCGGGTCTGACATCTCTGCAAGAATATCTTTCAGATCCTTTTTGGTTCGTTTTGCACTGGACTCTTTTTCAGAGGAGTTGCTGTTTTTTTTGCTTGTATTTTTAGTGTCCATAGAATCCTGCTGGTTTATAGGTGAACAATTTTTCAGTGTAGCAAACCGTTAAAAGCCTGTTTTTGACGAGGGTCATCAAAAGTATATATAAAACTTGAACATTTTTCGAATTATGGTCATTATCTTTCAATCTGTTCATAAAGGAGATGTTTCATGACCGATATTTTTGATTTGCTATTTAATTTCTGGGTTGGGTTCGCGGTACTGAGTATTGTACTGGTAAAGGCTTCTATTAAATTCGTTCCGCAAAACCGTGCGTTCGTGGTTGAGCGATTTGGTAAATATAATACAACTATGGAGGCCGGTCTGAATTTTCTTCTGCCTTTCATTGATAAAGTTGCCTATGACCGGTCTTTAAAAGAGCAGGCCGTTGATGTTCCCAGCCAGGGGGCAATTACTCGCGATAATATCTCGCTGATTGTCGATGGCGTGCTGTACCTGAAAGTACTGGATCCATATAAAGCGTCATACGGTGTGGATAATTACGTATATGCTGTGATGCAGCTTGCGCAAACAACCATGCGTAGTGAAATAGGCAAGATTGAGCTGGATAAAACCTTTGAGGAACGTGAAGCGCTGAATATTAATATCGTGGCACAAATCAATGAAGCGGCATCTCCCTGGGGTGTGCAGGTTCTACGTTATGAAATTAAAGATATCGAACCGCCGCGTACCGTATTAGAGGCCATGGAACGACAGATGAAGGCGGAGCGCGAAAAACGTGCGGTGATACTTGAGTCGGAAGGTGAGCGACAGTCGGCGATCAATGTGGCTGAAGGTCAAAAGCAGTCTATTGTACTGGCCGCAGAAGCCGACAAGGAGGAGCAGATTTTGCGGGCGGAAGGAGAGGCTCAGGCTATTATTGCAGTAGCAGACGCCAGGGCGAAGGCGCTGGAAGTGGTAGGCGCGGTGGCCATTGAAGAAAAAGGTCAAAAGGCAATTCAGCTGGACCTGGCAGAGAGTGCGATCAGGGCTAAAGAAGCCATCGCCAGAGAGTCCTCGGTGGTACTGTTAAATGATGATAAAACCAGTGCCTCTAATGTTGTAGCAGAGGCGATGACCATTATTAATGCCATTAATAAAAATAATGAAAATACAACCGGAGTTAGTTAACCATGGTTGACTATATCAATGCGCATATGTCTGGCTTCTGGATTGCCCTGGGTTTTGCCCTGCTTGCCGCTGAAGTTTTGCTGTTTGGTTTTACCACCATCATATTTTTGTTTGCAGGTATAGGCGCGTTAATTTCCGGGTTACTGATGAGTGCGGGACTATTGCCTGAAACATGGATTGCGGGTACCGCCTGTTTTGGTATCGCCACCGGTATCAGCAGTGCTATTTTATGGAAACCTTTGAAAAACATGCAGGACAGGTCAACACCTGCGAGAAAGCCAACCAGTGATTTCGTGGGGCTTGAGTTTGTTTTAATGGACGATATAAGTTCGACTGCGCCAGGTAATTATCGTTACTCCGGGATCGACTGGACGGTAGAAATCGATAGTCGTAATGAAACAGATACGATAAATAAAGGTGAACGTGTTTCCGTGGTTTCGGTTGATGTTGGTTTGATGCGGGTGGTTAAAAAATAAAAACTTTCCGTGGTTGCATATAAAGAAAGCTACTTGAATATTTCCCGTCATTGCGAGCGAAGCGCGGCAATTTCCTGTAGACGACACGGTTGCTAAAAGAGATTGCCGCGCTTCGCTCGCAATGACGGTAATATTGTTGCGTCTCTGCGGTGATTGCTTCTAGGTTTTTGACTGTTTACCACCATGAAAAGTAGACGTCTGCTTCCAGTTTTTTCCTGAGTATTTAACAGTGTACTCGCTACCAGTATTTATCCAGAAGTGATCACGGTTGAACTGATATTTGGGGTGATAGTCGACCTGTGTACCTGCCAGTCTATATTTACTCCAGCGGGTTAAGGTCTTTTTGTCCGTTGCTTCAAGCAGGTATTCCTTGCCGTCTTTAAATACAATAACCCATGCGTGACCTTCATTTTTAAATTTCCCCATTGCAACACGAGCGTCAACGCCCAGGCTTATCAGCCAGTCTGCCAGTGCAATAGCGTGATCTTCACAATCGCCCCGTGTTAGCTTGAATGCCTGCCTCGAGTTTTGCCAGATATCCTGCAGCCCGGTGTACTGCAGGTGATCGAGCTGATAGGTTTTTCGTGTTGCCAGAACATACAGTGGCACCCAGTGTTTATCTGTGTAAAAAGGCATGTAGCCGATGAGGTAGGAGTTGGCAAAATGATGTTTGTCATCCAGCCCGGTAGCTGATGCGGTTGTTGCCGTGTTATTTTTACTGCCCCAGTTCCAGGTATAAGTATGGTCTTTATCGGTTTTTGATTCTGTGATGGCCTGCAACTGCTGCTGGCTAAAAGTGCCGGGGTTATTGGAAACTTTTACGTAACCGTTTTGCAGTGTGTTTTGATTGATGGAGGAGCCGGAGTCGAGCAAGGCTGTTTCCATTTGTTTCGACAGTTGCGAGGTCTGCTGCTGTTGCTGATTTTTTTCCAGAAAACTGGCGATGAATATTGCGACAAAGAATAAAACGACAAAGTAGTCTTTTCGTTTCATCAGCCTTTTAAGCCAAATGATACGATTAGAGCAACGAATATCAGTATGGTGGAGGCAAATATTGCGACCGCAATGTTGCCTTTTTTTAATTCTTCCTCTATTTGAATCGTTTTGAGTATTTTCTTATCAATGATTACGAGTGCAGTTACGCCAATAAATAAGGCGATAACAGTGTAAATCAGGTTGATGCTTAGATTAAAAATACTGGCAAATAGAAAATCAGTTTCCATATCTAACTCTTTGATTGTTGAATGTTTTCAGGATATCAGAAAGTTTTAATGATTAATACCCGTGAAAATAATTGCGCTCCATAGTTCTGCCTGGATAATTTACTGACGGGCATTAAAAAACCCGGCAAAACCGGGTTTTTAGCAAGGCATCAAATGATTCGCCTGAATGACTTGAGTTGCTTTATTTAATCTTGGATTCTTTGTACATAACGTATTTGCGAACCACTGGATCGAATTTCTTCATTTCCAGTTTTTCAGGCATGGTACGTTTATTTTTGGTCGTTGTGTAAAAGTGACCAGTATTAGCAGATGAAACCATTTTAATTTTATCGCGCATTATATTCTCCTATACCTTCTCACCACGAGAGCGCATTTCAGCTAAAACTGTATCGATACCTTTCTTATCGATAATGCGCATGCCGTTAGCAGTAACACGCAGTTTTACATGACGATTCTCGCTTTCAACCCAGAAACGATGGGTGTGTAAGTTAGGCAAGAAACGGCGTCTTGTTTTGTTGTGAGCATGAGATACGTTGTTACCAGCAACCGGGCGTTTCCCAGTGACCTGACATACTCTAGACATTGTAATTACTCCAAACCAACCAAAATGGTTAAAAAAACAGGCACAAAATAAAAGTTTTGAACCTTTGAAAAAATGAGCCGGCAATTCTAACGGAGAATAAGTGAGCTGACAAGTAAAATAGTGATTCAATTTTAGCGGGGCAGACGACTCTGTCGATGATGTTAGCCTGTATAATGGCGTCATATCACCATAAAACCGGCAGAGAATCAGAAAAATGGCACAGGATATTGTTTTTATAGAGGATTTACGCATCGATACCATTATTGGTATTTATGACTGGGAGAGGGAGGTTAAGCAGACGATTGCACTGGATATTGAAATGGCAGCAGATAACACAAAAGCGGCCGCTAGCGAAAGTATTGACGATGCACTGAATTACAAGGCAGTCGCCAAGCGCCTGATTGCTTTTACCGAAGAAAGCCAGTTTCAGCTGGTGGAGACACTCTCTGAACGACTGATAGCGATAATTATGAATGAGTTCGACGTGCCCTGGTGCCGCCTGAAATTAAGCAAGTTAGGTGCGGTTACAGGTTCACGTTCAGTGGGCGTCATCATTGAGCGCGGTCAGCGTTAACTGAGGCGACCATCGGGGAGCGACATGGCAACTATATATATTAGTCTTGGCAGTAATATCAATCGTGAGCAGAATACCCGTGCCGGTATTGCAGCATTAAAACAGGTGTTTGGTGAATTAAACCTGTCTTCGGTTTATGAAAGTGAGTCGGTTGGCTTTGATGGCGATGCTTTTTACAATATGGTGATTGCCTGCGAAGTGGACACGCCGGTGCATCAGACTAACCAGATATTGCGGGACATTGAGGATGCTAACGGCCGTGATCGCAGTGGCCCTAAATTTTCATCGAGAACGCTGGATCTTGACCTGCTGCTCTATGATGACCTGATTCTTGATGAAGACGGTTTGAGGCTGCCGCGTGGTGAAATATTAAAAAATGCCTTTGTTCTATGGCCGCTGGCGGAAATTGCACCCAAGCTGAAGCATCCTGAAATCGGAACCAGTTTTGCCGAACTCTGGGCTGCCTTTGATAAAACCAGGGAAAACCTGAAGCCGATAGAGTTCTCTTTCTGATCACTCTGGATACGGTATCTTTTTTTACAGGAATATTTTATGAGTCTTGATTCCATCGCCTGTGACATTTATGTCGATATTTCAGGTATCGACTGCGCGGCCCCCTTTTCAAAATTAAACGATGCGCTGGACATGCTGCAGCAAGGCCAGACTTTGCTGGCAGTTTCCAGCAAGCAGGCGTTGCAAAGTGATATCCCGGCTTTTTGTCGTCAGCGTGAGTTGCAGCTGCTTGACCAGGGCGAGGTAGATGAGATGTATTATTTTTTGATCAGCTTAAATGCGGCTTAATCAGCTTCGGCCTGTATTGCAGCTGCCGGTATTGAGCTGGCCTGTATGAATGCTGTAATTACGGCCTATGTTTCCAGTTTTTCCGCAATAAATTCAATCATCTGCTTCACTTTTTGCGGGACAAAGCGCCTTTCGGGATAAACTGCGTGAATATCATATGTGGTGGGCCTGTAATCCGGCATAATGACTTTTAACTTGCCTGTTTCGATATATTGTTTTGCATACCATTGACATAAAATCGATATACCAAGGCCTTCCAGTGTCGCGTCACAAACGGCATCAGGGCTGCTTGCTTTCAGGCGGCCGGTAACACGTATCGATTCATCCCCTTCCTGAATGCTGTTGAAATACCACAAATCCGGTGTTTTCTGCTGTGAGTAAAACAGGCAGTTGTGTTTTACCAGGTCAGCCGGTTTTTTAGGACGGCCGTGCTTTACCAGGTATTCCGTGCTGGCGACAACAACACGCGGACTGGTGCCAATTTTTCGCGCGATTAGCGTCGAGTCGGCCAGCGGACCGATACGAAATGCCAGGTCAATGCCTTCTTTCACCAGGTCTATATAGTTATCGTTAAATAGCAGGTCGATGTCTATATCGGGAAAAGCATTAAAAAACTCAGCCAGATGGGGCATCAGGCAGGTGCGGCCGAATGCTGCACTGGTCGACAATCGTAAGGTGCCGGTTGGTTTTATTTTGCCTTTGCCAATACTGGCTTCGGCTTCCTGAAAATCATTGAGAATGCGAATACAGTGGTGGTAATACTCTTTGCCGGCCTCGGTTAGTTTTAGTGATCGTGTACTGCGATTGAGTAATTTTGCACCAAGACGTTCTTCCAGTGCAGCAATATGTTTGCTCACTGTGGACTGTGACATGTTGGTTTCGCGAGCCACAGCAGAAAAGCTTTTGGCTTCTACGACACGACGAAATACTGCCATGCTATGCATTACATCCATACAAACCCCCGTGCAATAGCCTTTACAGGCGATATCGTTATCACTTATTCCTTTTTGGAATGAGTAATATTCCAGTATAAGCGCTTATTAATTTAATAAGACTAGTCTAATGTCTGTTGAAAGTGAATTTATTTTAGCGTCCGCCTGATAATTAGTCAGACGGCTAAGTTATAGCAGGGTAATGATAGACGTTTTTTAAACGAAGAAGAGGAAAGGATGATGACGAAGTTAGCAACGGTTAATGAGTTACAGCTTGAAAAGGGTTCAGCGAAGGAATTGAGCGCCATGCTGGAAGCGGGTAGTGCCGATAGCTGGTTTGAGCAGAAGTTTGAGCAGCAAATGGAAAAATACAGGGCCAGTAAAACGCCGACCATGGCAATCGTGGTGACTAAAGGCAGCCTGGACTGGGCCTATCCGCCTTTTATTCTGGCGTCTTCAGCGGCAGCGCTGGGCTGGAATGTTGAGCTGTTTTTCACCTTTTATGGTTTAAGCCTGCTTAAAAAAGATCTTGACCTGGAGCTTAGTCCACTGGGTAACCCGGCTATGCCAATGAAAATGCCATTTGGTCCGGAATGGTTTAAAAATATTAACTGGAATGTGCCCAATGCGGTAAGCAGTAATATTCCAGGATTCGAAAAAATGGCGACAGGCTTGATGAAGCAGACAATGAAAAATAAAGGGGTAGCAACCATTGAAGAATTGCGAGAGCTGAGTATGGAGGCAGGTGTGAAACTGATTGCCTGCCAGATGACAGTGGATTTATTTGGCTGGAAGATGGATGATTTTCTGCCTGAAGTAGCCGACTGGGTAGGTGCTGCATCTTTTTTACCGACAGCGAAAGATGCGGATGTGACATTATTTATCTAAGCCAGAGAGGCAGTAGTTATTAGTGTTTGAACAATAGTAATGATCAGGGAAAAGAAAATGTTTAATACAAGTTATACAGTAAGAATGTTTTTGTTTAACGTCGCAATGATAAACATGGTTGCGATAGGTTTGAGCGGGTTTACAGCAGTGCACTGGTTTTCCTATGCGTTACCATTGTTCCTGTTTTTTGCTGCTGCCTCTGGTTTTTGTCCAGGCTTATTCGTATCAAAAAAAATCCTGGCTGTGTTGGGACTAAAAGAATAAGCCTGGCTTTGAGTTGTTACCCTGGCATCCAGGTCATGTGTAGGCATTGCTAGTGTATAAAAAACTGAATGCGGGTGTCGGCAGGGCGCATGTGACTTAAACTGCAGGTATTGTCATAAGCTACACATGTGATGCATGTATCGATACCTGCTTATCACCCTGTTCTATGTGTTTATATCCCCGGCCCCGGGCTTGCTGGGCAATGACTGTCCCCATGACGGTAATGCGCACAGGCTGGCCTGAGCTTCTCTTGAGCATACAGCCATGTATTAGAAATTGCTTGTTGCTGTATAATCAGAAAAATCCTAAATAACCGCTTTACATTGTAATGAAAAATATTATTTCACAGATACTTCTGTTGTTAGTTATTTCTTTGTCTTCCTATGCTGTAGCGGATGAACTGGATGACATGGACCAAATGTCACAACAACTGAAGGTCGTTAATAACAGTATTAACAGCGGTCAGTTTGAGGGTGATGATCTTGCCAGCTGGACCAAGCTGACGATAAAAATGAAAAGTTCCGCATCACTCTGCGTCTCGACCAGTGAAGCAGCACTGCTAGATTTGCAAACAGTTATTGATGGTCTGGGCGAGGCAGTAAAAGACGAAGATGCCGAGGTGACCAAAAAGCGGAAGAACTACCAGAAAGAAAAAGAGGAGCTGGATAAAAAGCTGGCGAAATGTAATTTATATGTTGCCAGTGCTGAAGAAGTATCCGGTCTGTTGAAAGTAGCAGAGAAATCGTATTTCAAGAAAAAATACCTGGTTAAAAGCCCGGATATGATTGAGCTGGTATTAGCCTATCTTTCGAACCCTGTGGCGATATTAGCGGATTCCGGGCAGTTTTTATGGTCAAAATCCGGTGTTCGCGAAATTGATACGCTTGACCTTTTTCTAAGTATTTTTGCGATTGTAATAGCTGTTCTTGTCGGTTCCTGGCTGCGTAAAAAAATGCAGAGCCTGGAAAGCAGAAGCCAGTGGCATGATGATTTTTCTGAAAACCTGTTTAGAGCGATATTAACAACGCTGGCCAGCCGTGTTCCTTATTTAATGGGATCAGCTGCCGCTGCAATCAGCTCGATTGTTATTACCCTTGAAGTTACTGAAGTGCCCTTTGTAACAGAGTTGTTTGTAGGTTTACTCGTTTTCTTCCTGGTGACAACCATTATTCGTTTATTGTTCTCACCATTACCACCGGCAAAACTATTTATTCCTTTTACGCCGGCTATCGCTGATGGACTGGCAAAGCGGTTAAGAGTCCTTGCTATATTGGGCCTTGTTGGTTACCTGTCTTTTTATACTGTTTTTTCAGAGAGCATTATTGAATCGAACCTGTTACTGGCGAGAAATGTTTTTTCACTATTTGTTGTGATTAATGTTGTCTGGACGCTGCAGGTCATTATCAAATCGCCACGGCTGCCAAGGTTACGATACCTTTCCATGTTTGTGATTGCGGTGATTGTTCTGTCATTAATTGCGGAATGGATGGGTTATCGGAATCTTGCTTATACCAGTCGCCGCGTGGTTTTGCTGACATTTGTTACATTCATGATATTTGTTGGAATTTCAAAATTATTCAGGGATTTGTACAATGCAATAGATGATGGCAGCTATCCATGGAGTCAGCGGGTACATACCATACTTGGTGTGGCTAAATCAGCAAAAGTGCCGGGATTGATCTGGATAAGACTATTAACAAGCATTGTTATCTGGGGTTCTTTTGCAATAATGTTTATTAATGCCTGGGATTATAGCGGCGGCGTTATTGAGCATGTTAGAGGTTATATTATCAATGGATTTGATATTGGTGAGTTCAGGATAATTCCAAGCCGTATATTATGGGCAGTATTTATCTTCGGCATTATTATTATTATGTCAAGCTGGATCCGTTCACAGCTTGAGAATCACTGGTTGAAAATGACGACCATGGGGCAGGGTGCACGAGATGCACTGGTAACGATAACAGGTTACATTATGTTTATTGTTGCGCTGATGGCCGGATTGTCTGCTGCTGGATTCGATTTTAGTAATATTGCAATTATTGCCGGTGCTCTATCGGTTGGTATTGGTTTCGGTTTGCAAAATATTGTGAATAACTTTGTTTCCGGTCTTATCCTTTTATTCGAAAGGCCTATTCGTAAAGGTGACTGGATTGTCGTTGGCGGCACCGAGGGTTACGTAAAAGATATTCATATACGCTCAACCCGGATACAGACCTTCGACCGTTCTGATGTTATTGTGCCAAATTCAGAGCTTATATCTAACCAGGTAACTAACTGGGTGCTTTCCAGTATGAATGGGCGTGCTATTATTCCGATAGGTGTCGCTTATGGAACTGACGCCGATAAGGTGCGTGAAATTTTGCTGAGAATTGCAGAGGAAAATGAGAATGTTGTAAAGACGAATTTATTGCCAAAGCCGGTCGTTTTATTCAGGGAGTTTGGTGACAGTTCATTGAATTTTGAGCTCAGGGTATTCCTGTTTAATATTGATACTCGCTTGAGTGTTATTAGTGAAATAAACTTTGCCATCGACAAGGCTTTCAGGGCGGAAGGCATTGAAATACCTTTCCCTCAGCGGGACCTGCATGTTAAAAGTCTGCCAGAAGGGTTGGGCAATAAAGCTGTAGAAGATTAAGCGCTTTTGTAAGGATTGCTATTTGTAACGATGGCTATTTGTAATGATATGGCTGTGAAAAAAATAATAACATTGGAGAGTCAAATGTCTTTAGATAGTAAGCTGCTGTGTAAATCTGGTTTTGTCCTGTTTCTGTGTTCGCTTGCTGCAGCCTGTGTGACTGAAACGGTGGAGTCTCCCTCGATGCGATTTTCTGAGGCGGCGGTGATATCAGTGCAGGACCCTAATGTTTTCATAACACGGGGGTCTACCTTTGCATGGATGCCAGAAGCCGTGCGTTTTTATAAAGATGAACGATTACAGAATTCGTCGATAAAGTCGTTTCTTGAAAAGGAAATAATAAAAAATTTGCTGGCAAAAGAAATGATTATGCTGGAGTCTGTTAGCGGTTCCAAATATTCAATAGCCTATACCGCAGCATTAGAGTCTTCACTGGATGACAGTGCCATAATTAACCGCTTTGGTCTATTGCCTGGTAATGCACAGGTGCCAACTAATGATTCAAGTGTAGAAAAAGGCAGCTTGATAGTTTATGTGTTCGAAAATAAAACGGCTGACATAGTGTGGCGCTCTGCTGCCCAGGTAGGCGTGAAGTTTGATACGCCTGAAGCTGTGAGAAAACAGCGCATTGAACGTGTCATTGCAGAAATGTTTCAAACATTGAAGGTAGAAAAGTAAGATAACTTGCCAGTTTTTATTGCCGGATAGTAAGCTGTTTTCCTTTTTGTATGATTTCAAAGTGTTTAAGAAAGCTCATACCAAGTAAAACTTCCTTGCCGGAGATATTGGTTAGTATGGTAGCGTTGACGTCATAGCGCTGGATTTCACCCAGCGCAACACTAGCAATTTTTGTTCGATAGGCCCTGGTGTTTCCATTGGCTGTTTTAATGACGATTGCCCGGCCTTTTTCAAGTCCAATATCATCGGCTAATGATTCAGGTATAGCAATATCACTGGCACCTGTGTCGAGAAGAAAGGTGACTTTGTGGTTGTTTATGGTTCCGCTGGAAACGTAATGCCCATAGACATTACGTTGTAGAACAATTTCTTTTTGTAGGCCGTTAATTGATGTGGTGACATTCTGGTTGGGATTGTTGCGCTGCGACACCAGGTAATCAAACATGCCGAATAGAACCATCAGGAACAGTATCCATGCAATAACGGTCATTACTGTACCTGCACGGGAACTGAAGTCACGTTGATTGCTTAAGTTTTTCATTGGTTGCCTGGTGTTTCTTTTTTAGTCTTCCAGTTCTACTTTTAAAATGACGCCATCTTCGCCGATTTTTATTTCATACTCTTTGCCATTAATTAACTTACCTTCCAGTTCGTATATAACGCTGTCTTTTTTAGTTTTGCGTTCTGCTTCTGTTAACGAGATACCGGGCAAGGTGTTTTGTACAATTGTAATAATGTTTGCCGGTACTTCAGATATGGGGATATCAGTTTCCTGTTCATGGTCGGAGCAGGCAATTAAACTGGTGGCCGCCAAAAGTACGGCAGATGTTTTGATGTAAATGTGATTCATGTTTATCTCTTGTGTTAAATGTTAATGCTACGACCGCCGTCAACAGCGATTATCTGCCCGGTGATGTAATCGGCGTCCCTGATTAAAAACAGGATGGTTCTGGCTATATCTATGGGCTGGCCGGGCCGTTTTAAAGTTGTTCGCTCTAAAATAAGTTTTTTTGTATGCTCAGGCATGTCACCATCAGGCCCATTGCCGGCGGGCCATAATATAGCGCCGGGTGCGACACCGTTGACACGGATTTCAGGCCCCAGTTCTTTTGCCAGCGACATGGTCAGCATTGCCAGGCCTGCTTTTGCTGCGCAGTAGACCGGGTGTTCTTTCATTGGCCGTTGAGCATGCACATCGACCATGTTAATAATGACGCCGTTGGTCTGCTTCAGGTAGGGTGCGGCCGCCTGGGAAAGAAACAGCGGTGCCCTCATATTGCTATTGACCAGGTTGTTCCAGTCATCAAGAGTAATGCTGCCAATAGGTGTAGGGTAAAAGCTTGAGGCATTGTTGATCAGCACATCAAGACGGCCCCAGCATGCATGCGCCTGCTCTATCAGCTGGTTATAAATTGTTTCAATGTTCAGGTCACCCTGAATAACTTTTGCCGAGTCAGAGCGTTGTTCGTTCAGTTCGCTGGCCAGGTTATCCGCTTCCTGTCGTGATAAGCGGCAATGTATGATGACATTGTAGCCTGCCAGGTGCAGCGTTCTTACGGTTTCAGCGCCAATGCGCTGTGCACCGCCGGTCACCAGCACACATTTTTCACCAACGGTTTCTGTCTGTGTGTTATTTGCGTTAGAATTATCCATTGTTTTACGGCCCGTTTATACGGTTCTTTTCTTGTTGAGATTGTAAGTAGCACTATATTCTCACATATCAAGATGCGGTTGCACCATTGTTAGATAATCATGCTCAAGTCCTGCCTGATCCGGGCGCAGAGGCAAAAAATCAAAGTCAGTTGCTGATACAGTCCATCAGGGCTGCCTGCGGGAAAAATGACGGCTGGATAAAGTTCTCTGAATTTATGAATATAGCTTTGTACGAACCGGCTATAGGCTATTACAGCGGCGGTTTGCAAAAATTCGGTGAGCAGGGGGATTTTATTACTGCACCAGAAGTTTCCCCTTTGTTTGGCCAGTGTCTGGCAGGCCAGCTGGCGGAGGTTATTAATAATATTTGTTCTGTAACCAGGGAAAAAGTGTACCTGCTGGAGTTTGGTGCAGGCAGCGGCATACTGGCCGCCGATATATTGCTGCAGCTTGAAAAACAGGACAGTTTGCCCGAGCAATACCTGATAATTGAACTCAGTACAGAATTAATGCAGCGGCAGAAAGAAACCATTCAAATGAAAGCCGCGCATCTGCTTGATAAGGTTCAATGGCTAAATGAATTGCCTGATTACTATTGATAATGCCGTTGTCGTGGCCAATGAAGTGCTTGATGCGATGCCGGTTGAATGTTTTAAAGTTACAGGGGAAAAAGAAGTTGAATCTTTGATGGTGGGCTTTGATGGCGAGGAACTGGTTTCCTGTTACCAGCCTGCTGAGAAAACGGTGAGCAGTAAAATTGCACAAATACAACAGCGTAGTGAATTTGTTTTTCCTGAAAACTATCAGTCAGAATATAATCCCGCGATCGCCGGCTGGTTAACTGCGCTAAGTAATAAAATCAATCGGCTGGTTATATTCCTGATTGATTATGGTTATAACGAACAGGAGTATTATCATACTGACCGGGATAAGGGTACCTTGATGTGTTATTACCAGCATCGGGCGCATGACAATTTTTTATGGTGGCCGGGGCTGCAGGATATAACCGCTTTTGTTGATTTTACCGATGTGGCTTATAGTGCGCTCGACGCAGGTATGGAAGTTTCAGGCTATACTACACAGGCTGCATTTTTGTTAGCTAACGGACTATCAGATCTACATGCTGCACAGGTTACTGATGAAGTGCAGCAGCAAGTTAAATTGTCTCAACAGATTAAAACCTTAACCCTGCCTACAGAAATGGGTGACCGGTTTAAGGTTATGGCATTAACAAAAAATTACCAACAGCCAATTGCAGGTTTCTCCATGCTGGACCTGCGGAACAGGCTGTAACAGACATTAGCTGTTTAACAGTAGGAGCGGAGTGTTCTCCGCGAACAGCTGGCATATGAGGACCTGATCACGGAATTCATTCCGCCCCTACATGGTCAGGTATTAATTAATAAAAAGGTTTACAGTGGATATTATACAAATTATTGTTTTAGCGTTAGTGCAGGGGCTAACCGAATTTTTACCAATATCAAGCTCTGCCCATTTAATTTTAGTGCCGATACTGACTGACTGGCCGGACCAGGGTCTGGCATTTGATGTGGCGGTGCACGTTGGAACGTTAACGGCAGTCGTTCTTTATTTCAGAGAAGAAATAAAGGCAATGTTTTTTGCCTGGCTGGCATCGTTAAGGGGTAGTCACTCTGAAGACAGCAAGCTGGCCTGGGCTGTATTAATTGGCACTATACCGGTTGGTCTTGCCGGTCTACTTTTTAAGGACGTTATTAGCGACCACTTGCGGACGCCACTGGTTATAGCGGCAACTACAATTGTTTTTGGTGTGCTGCTAGGTTATTCCTATTGTTCGGGTAAGGGTAAACGTAACGAGTACTCAATTACAATGAAGGACATTGTTGTTATTGGCTGTGCGCAGGCTATTGCATTAATACCGGGTACTTCCCGCTCTGGTATTACCATAACAGCTGGCCTTTTTTTAGGTTTAACTGCGCAGGCGTCTGCGCGTTTTTCATTCCTGCTGTCGATACCCGTGATTATACTTGCCGGTGGTGTTGAAACACTCGACTACCTGGAAGTTGCTTCTTTAAATGATATGGGCGACCTGGTTCTGGGCGCTTTTATTTCAGCCGTCAGTGCTTATTTTTGTATTCACTTTTTTCTGAAGTTATTAGAGAAGATTGGTATGGCGCCATTTGTTTTCTATCGGCTGGCACTGGGCCTGCTGCTACTGGTGCTTTATTTATAAAGGATCGATGAATGTTTAATAAAGCCTTTCCTGATTTAAGATTTCGTTTTTTATGGCTGGCCATTGGTTATTCACTGGTAATGCTGGTGTTTTTTTTGTCGTTGACCAGCAGCCCGGTAGACATGGGAATGCATTTTGCCTATGAAGACAAGCTCTATCATGCGTTTGCTTATTTCACCCTGATGATCTGGTTTGCACAAATTTATCATGACCGTTTGCAGCGAAATATGATTGCACTTGTGTTTGTTATTATGGGACTGGGTCTGGAGTACCTGCAAAGTTTTGACCCTGCACGAATGGCCGAGTTTGGGGATATGCTGGCAAATACCAGCGGTGTTATTCTGGCTTTGATGCTGTCGCTAACAAAAGTAAAAAATATTTTAGTGACTATTGAAAAGCTTATTAGCTGAAGGTGCTTTTTAAAGCCCTGACTGCATCAATTCTTTGTTCCCTGATCTTGTCGGCCAGGGCCTTGTTCTCAAAACCCGCTTCACGCAGTGCACTGATATCAATATCTTTTGTTACGTTGAGTGCCTGTCGAAAATAATCACCCTGTTTAAATTCCAGGTGTTCAAAACCGGGCCTGCCACGGGCATCCGCTTCGCTGGCCAGTAAAAAGTGTTCGAATCGTTCCGGCTTCCTAAACGCATCCAGCTGTTCCAGAGTTTTAACCACAGTAGCCGGTTTAAGTTCAAGCGCACGATGGTAATGCAGGTGCAGCCGGGCGGTTCGCTCAGCCAGGTCGCGATAGTCATTGGGAATGCGCATGCGCTGACAAACCTGTAAAACGATTTTTGCGCCACGGGCTTCGTGTTCAATGTGACGGGGCCATTCTTCAATTGGAGTCGTGCCTTTGCCCAGGTCATGGACCAGTGCAGCAAAGCGGACCTGTGGATTGCTGCTGAGTTTGCACGCCTGTTCCAGTACCATCAGGGTGTGAATGCCGGTGTCAATTTCAGGGTGATGCTCTTCCGGCTGCGGTACACCCCAAAGGCAATCGAGTTCGGGCATGATGCGTGCCAGCGCGCCGCATTCTCGTAATGCAGTAATGAAGGCGGAGGGTGTTTTTTCAGACAGCGCTTTCTGCATTTCCTGCCATACCCTTTCCGGTACCAGTGCATCAACTTCGCCAGCCGCTACCATGGTTTTCATTAACTGCATGGTTTCGCTGGCGATGCTGAAACCCAAGTGCGCATATCGTGCCATGAAGCGGGCTATGCGCAATATCCGTACCGGGTCTTCAGCGAATGCGTCAGAGACATGGCGTAATATTTTATTGTTTATGTCAGCGATGCCGCCGTATGGGTCTATGTATGCACCAGCTTCATCTTTAGCGATGGCATTTATGGTCAGGTCACGACGAATCAGGTCTTCTTCCAGGGTGACATCGGGCGAGGCATGTACTTCAAAACCCTTATAACCGGCAGCTGTTTTGCGCTCGGTTCTTGCCAGGGCATGCTCATCTTTGGTTTCAGGATGCAGAAATACAGGGAAGTCCTTGCCTACCTGCTGATAGCCGGCAGCAAGCATATCGTCGACAGTCGCGCCAACTACGACCCAGTCTTTTTCCTTAAATGGGTAGCCCAGCAATTCGTCGCGAACGGCGCCGCCAACAAGATACGTTTTCATGGTCGTTATGTTGCCATAAAAACGTTAAATATTTCTTGCCAAATTAAAAAATATGAATAAAATGCGCCTCTCGTTTATTTCCTGCTGGGGATTTATGTTTATTTGTTAGCCGCACGTCTATTATGAAATGGCGTCGGAATTTTTATTAATTCGTCATTATGACGTCATTTTATGTGGGGTAACCTCTATGGGGCTGACAGCTTCCGAGGCGCTTGACAGCGTTATTCCTTTGCCTGTTGCAGATACTATTGCAACAGGATATTCAAATGGTACTGAAACCGAAGATCACTTTATCATCCGGGATGGTAAGGAATTTGCTGGTACGCATATTATTATCGATTTATGGGGAGCATCACGGCTGGATGACCTGGCCCACATGGAGGCAGCCATGCGCGAGGCTGTTCAAGTGTGTGGTGCGACCCTGCTGCATATCCATCTACATCACTTTACCCCCAGCGGCGGTATTTCCGGGGTAGCTGTTCTTGCTGAGTCACATATCAGTGTGCATACCTGGCCGGAGCGGGATTTTGCTGCATTTGATGTGTTCATGTGTGGTGATGCAAAACCGGAAAATGCCGGGCCGGTATTACAGCGCTATTTTGAGCCTGGCCAGATGAATATTACACAGCATCAACGTGGTATTGTGCTCAAATAGATGTACTCAAATAGCTGTTATTTACTATTCATCAAGGGCAAGTCATGAAAGAGTTTCAGGAAACCTTATACGATGCGATCTCGCAGAATTTTCGTATCGATAAAATGTACTTCGAGCAGAAGACTGAACACCAGCATTTGATGATTTTTCATAATGCCATGCTCGGCCGGGTGATGACATTAGACGGTGTTGTGCAAACCACGGAACTGGATGAGTTTATTTATCATGAAATGATGGCGCATGTGCCCATCTTTGCTCACGGTAAGGCTAAACGCATACTGATTATTGGCGGCGGTGACGGCGGTATGCTGCGTGAGGTGTTACGGCATACTGATGTCGAACACGTCACCATGGTCGAAATTGACTCAGCCGTCATTGATATGGCAAAAGAGTATCTGCCTAATCATTCGGCCGGTGCATTCGATGATGAGCGTGCCCACATCGTTATTGCTGACGGTATGGATTATGTCAGGGAAACGGAAGACCGTTTTGATGTCATTATTTCAGACAGTACTGACCCTATCGGCCCCGGTGAAGTTTTGTTTACCGATGATTTTTATGCGCAGTGCAAACGCATATTAAATGCTGGCGGTGTTATGGCGACGCAGAATGGCGTGCCATTTTTTCAAATTGATGAAGTGGTCAATACCCGCCAGCGCATGTCAGCACATTTTGCTGACCAGACATTTTATAGTGCGGCAGTTCCTACCTATTACGGTGGCATCATGACATTTGCCTGGGGTACGGATAACGCGGCCTTACGTGACACATCTATAGAAGAACTGCAGTCGCGTTATCAAAAGGCGGCTTTCAAAACACGATATTATTCACCCGCTATTCACCAGGCCAGTTTTGCACTGCCGCAATACGTGCAAGACGCTATTTAAAATAGTATTGTACATGCACGGTGAATACACGAGACATTCAATACGGTGCCAGCGAGGCTGAGCGTGACTACTACCAGTCGCTGGTGAAACAGCACGGCTCGCCCTTGCTGGTTGTGAGCCAGTCCAGGCTGTTACAGCAATTTCAAAGCCTGCAGCACTATCTGCCCAATGTCGCTTTTTATTATGCGATCAAGGCGTTTCCGCATCCTGAAATTATCCGCTTGCTGGCAGAGGCCGGCTGCCATTTTGATGTCGCTTCTGAAGGTGAGATTGCTTTACTGAAACCATTGCAGGTGGGCGGCCGCCGAACTATTCATACCCATCCCATTAAAAAAGACAGTGATATTCGTGCTGCCCTTCGAGGCGGCTCGACGACGTTTGTTGTGGATAATATCGATGAGTTAAAAAAACTGATACCTTACCGTAGCAGAACAGGAGTGTTGTTGAGGGTGAGTTTCCGCAGTGATTCGGCGACGGTAGATTTATCGAGAAAATTTGGCTGCGCGCCAGACCAGGTTGCAGAACTGGTGTCACAGGCTGAGTCGTTAGGCGTTCATATTCGCGGCCTTTCTTTTCATGTTGGCTCACAGTGTGCAAATTCAGCTATGCATGTTTCTGCGATAAACCAATGTGCAGCATTAATGGCAGAGTGTAACCGTCTGCAAAACAACCCGATGAACGTGCTTGATATCGGCGGCGGTTTTCCGGTGAACTATTCGGGTGACGAAATTAACCTGGATGAATTTTTTAATCCGGTTAGCCATGCCTTAAGCCAGTTAAGCAGTGATATTGATGTTATTGCCGAACCGGGCCGTTTTCTTGTGGCGCCTGCCGTTACCGGAATTTCCTCAGTCAGCGGTAAAGCCAGGCGCGGTGATTACCAGTGGTATTATCTTGATGATGGTATCTATGGTTCATACAGCGGCCAGCTGTTTGACCATGTCACTTACCCGCTGCAGATTTTAAATAGTGACAAAAAACGTCAGCCTTCAATACTCGCCGGCCCTACCTGTGACAGTATTGATATTATTGCTGAAGATGTTTTGCTGCCGGAACTGGTGGACGGTGACCTGGTGATCGGTCATATGATGGGTGCGTACACGCACGCCACAGCGACGCGTTTTAATTCACTCGCCGGCGCAAAAGTTATTTTTGTTGATTAGGAAAAGCC
>CAVQDO010000004.1:0-48882 GCA_963711255.1 uncultured Gammaproteobacteria bacterium
CGTCCTGTCGCTGCTGCGCAACACGGACATAGAACCGGTTATACACATGATCACCGACGGCCGTGATACTGCGCCTCAGGTAGCACTGACTTATCTCGAGGAAGTCGAAGAAGCACTGGCAACACTCGGAAGAGGTTTTATCGCCACCGTCACCGGCCGCTATACTGCCATGGATCGTGCCAAAAACTGGGACCGAACCGAAAAGGCCTGGAGAGCGATGGTACTGGCAAAAGGTCTCGCTGCGGCAACACCGCGTGATGCAATCGAAACCGCTTATGCCCGCGGCGAAGGCGACGAGTTTATACAGCCGACAGTTATCGCCGGTCATGCCGGTATCGATGCTGATGAACCCGTGCTGTTTTTCAATTTCCGCAGCGACCGTGCTCGCCAGTTAACTGCCGCCTGTGGCCTCGAACAATTTAACGACTTCGATCGTAAAGGCATTTACCTGAAAAAAGTGGTGTGTATGACCGAGTATAACGCCACCTTCCCCCTGCCCGTATTGTTTACCACGCCGATGCCGGAACAGATACTGGCGGAAGTGATCAGCGATGCCGGACTGGCACAACTTCACTGCAGCGAAACCGAGAAATTTGCCCATGTCACTTATTTCTTCAATGGTGGACGGGAGGAACCCTACCCGCTGGAAGATCGCATCATCGTGCCCTCGCCCCAGGTTGCAACTTATGATATGCAGCCGGAAATGAGTGCGTCGAAAATTGCCGACGAACTGATAACAGCAATTGAAAGCGGCAAGTATTCCTTTATCGTTACCAACTTTGCCAATGCTGACATGGTGGGGCATACCGCAGACCGTGATGCTATCGTCAGCTCAGTCGAGACTCTGGATCGTGAAAGCCACCGGGTCTTCGAGGTGGCGCTTAAAAAAGACTGGCGCATCATGCTCACCGCTGACCACGGTAACTGCGATGAAATCGTCGACCCGAATACCGGCGGACCCCACACCCAGCATACGGTTTACCCGGTCCCGTTTCTCATTATGGGTCAGGGCCCGGTAAACCTCAGCATCGGTCGCGGCCTGGCCGACATTGCTCCCACTGTGCTGGAACTGCTTGGCATACCCCAGCCGCAGGTGATGACCGGTCGAAGTTTGATCCTTAAAAAAGGCCTGTTATAAGGTGATAACAACATGACAATGATCAGCGACAATGAAAATATGAAAGAGAATCAAAAACAGGTTTCTGTGCTGGCACTTAACCCCTCGGTGGATATCAGCTATGAAATTCCGCAATTACTGGCCTATCAGAAAGTGCGCGCCAGGCAAACCTGGTACCACCCGGGCGGCAATGGCATCAACATAGCCCGCGCACTTGTTGAACTGGGTGTGTCGACTAATTGCTGCAGTATTATTGCCGGTGAAAGCGGTGACCTGCTGATAAAACTTCTCGGTGACAGCCTTGGCGAAAGACATAAAGCCTTTCGCGTCGATGGCGAAACCCGGTTAAATACCACCATCGTGCAACAGAGTCCTCCCGGCCAGTACGAAATCACCAGCGTCGGTCCTGAAGTCCCGGCGGATGCACTGGCAGAAGCGTGTAACTGTTTTATGAATGTTTCAGATAAGGGTATTGCTGTGCTCAGCGGACTTCTGCCACCGGACGCTCCGGATAACACCTACCGTGAACTCATCGAACGCATAAATCAACAGGGCGGCAGAGCCGTAGTCGATGCCCATGGTGAACCCCTGCAGCAGGCGCTGGAAGCAAAGCCCTGGCTGGTTCGGCTGAATAATTATGTACTGGAAGTAATGATGAAGCGCCGCATGGACACCAGGGAACAGGTTGCTGAAGTCGCTCGCACTATCCAGCAACAGGGCGTCGAATATGTATGCATAACACTGGGCGATAAAGGCGCTGTGCTGCTCGACGCCGACAACAGTTACCACTGCGAAGCACCAAGAATACATAAACAGTCCACCGTTGGCAGCGGCGACTCGCTGGTTTCAGGATTGATCGCCTCCGCTCTCAGGCAGGAAACGCCACAGCAGATGCTACGCTTTGGCGTTATCTGCGGCAGTGCTACAGCATCGCATCCGGGCACAGAACTGTTTACGCGGGATGAACTTGAAATCGAATCGATTGATATTGAAGCGACTGCGCTTGATATTTAGTGCTTGATGTTTGAGTGTGCAGTGTTTCTGGCGGCAAGAATTACGCCGGCTAACATGATGATTACATACCCTTTATAGCCTGGATCACTCAGGCAAAGGAAACTGATAATAACGCTCATTAAGATATTGCAGGACATCCTGCTTTTCTAAATCACCCCAATGCAGATTAAGCCAGTCTGCACGCTGACTGACCCATTTACCCAAATCTTTATAGCTTGATGCCTTGCGTTTGGTGCGGATGTAAACCGTGCTTTCGTGGCAACTTATACAGTGGTTTTCATAAAGCATCTGGCCACGTGAGCCATCAGATAAAGAGAGTGCTGCTGAATCAGGCGCAGTGGTAGCGGATTGATTCAGGCTCACGCCTGGCTGAGCGGGTCTTACCGCATCATCAATCTTAGCGTCGACACCAGCAATAACTGGCTGATAGGCTGTAATTAAAGAGATACAAATGACTAATGCTAATCGCATGCTGGTAATCCGGTAGCTACACTAAAATACATATATAAACTTTAGCATCATTTAGACACTTCATGTTTAGATGAAGCAAAATTTTGCCAGTGAAATCGGTTACTAGTGATTCTGATGTACAGTAAGCACCGGGGTTTACCCGCTTACCTTGATTTTTTATTACGCATGAAAAATTAACAGCAGCCAAAACATTGAATAAGCTCGTTTCGTCACCAGATAAACAGAATGCCTACTCCTTCCAGACAAATAATAGAAATATAAACTGTCCAGGTCAAAGCCAGTGCACAGAGAAACACGTTTATTAAATAACCCGCAAAAAGACTCCCTTCATCTGAAGCGATCTTTTATCCTGGTGGCCGCTTTTACCAGTTTTCTGTGGTTAATTAAAATCGTCGAAGTATTATTTGGCGCCAAATTGTACAAATATGGTATTTACCCCGGACAGTTAAGCGGACTGGCCGGGGTTTTCCTGTCACCATTAATTCATAGTTCATTCTCACACCTGTTTGCCAACACCGCACCGCTTCTGATACTGGGGACGGTGCTTTTATATGGCTACCCGAAATCAGCAAAGATTGTTGTACCCGCTATATACATCGGTACCGGTCTGGGTGTCTGGCTTTTTGCACGAGAGACTTATCATATAGGCGCCAGCGGCCTGACATTCGGTTTTATGTTATTCGTTTTTAGCATCGGCATAATCCGCTGGGACAGACGAGCAATTGCGCTATCCCTGATCGTGTCATTTTTATACGGCGGCATGATCTGGGGTATCTTCCCTGGCGAGTCGGGTATTTCCTATGAAAGTCATTTATTTGGAGCCATAACCGGCATTACCCTGGCGATAATACTAAGAAATTATGACTCCAGTTATTTAGAGAAAAAATATTCCTGGGAAGAAGACGACGAGAGCGATAATGAAGAAGACCAGGATAAATCTGAGGATCAGGAAACTTTTAATAAACCCTGAGCAATACCATCATTATAAACAGCAGATACTATATGGCTACAGACATGTTTAATTTTATTGAGACAGTTAAAACAAACTCACTTTGACATTATTTAACTTCACCATTTCGGTGCATTGTGTGTACTATAGTAGTTAGTCAGGATCAGAAGATTATGATATCAGCCATACTGGATAGAACTTTTAGCATCGTACTTGCAGGCGGGCGCGGATCCCGCCTCATGCCTTTAACCGACGAACGTGCCAAACCCGGTGTGCCTTTTGGTGGCAAGTACCGGATTATCGATTTCACCCTGTCCAACTGTCTGCACTCGGGTTTGCGCCGTATCCTGGTATTAACGCAGTACAAATCACAGTCACTGCAGGAACATCTGCGAGACGGCTGGTCTATTTTTAATCCGGAACTCAATGAATATATCACCCCGGTGCCGCCGCAGATGCGCAGTGGCGAAAACTGGTATGCCGGTACCGCTGATGCGATTTATCAGAACCTCAATCTGCTGGATGAAAGCGGTGCAGAAAACATAATAATCCTCTCGGGTGACCATATTTACCGTATGGATTATGCCACCATGCTTAAATTTCATGAGGATCAGCAGGCAGCCGCTACCGTTGCCTGCATGGAAGTTTCACTGGATGAAGCCCGCAGTTTTGGTGTCATGTCGGTCGATGAAAATCAACGCGTCCTCAAGTTTGATGAAAAACCGGCAGAGCCGAACGGCATACCAGGCAAACCGCAATCTGCGCTGGTTTCAATGGGCATCTATGTATTCAACCGAAAACTCTTGTCTGAACTATTGATTCGCGATTTTGAAGACCCGAACTCCGACCATGACTTCGGTAAAGACATTTTACCTCGACTGATCAGTGAACAGTCTGTCTACGCCTTTCCCTTTGGCAGCCAGGATGGCCGTGTGTCTCGCGATAACTACTGGAAAGATGTTGGTACACTGGATGCCTTTTACGAGGCAAATATAGACCTGCTTGCGCCCGTGCCGCCGCTTAACCTGTACCAGCGCGACTGGAATATCCGCAGTTATTCGGCACAAAGTCCGCCGGCTCGTACGGTACCCGGTCCCGAAGGACGAGGCGGTATTATTTTTAACTCCTCAGTAGCCGGCGGCACTGTCATCAATGGTGGTACCGTCAATCATTCTATTCTCTCTACATGGGTGAGACTGCAGAACGATGCCCTGGTTGAAGAATGCATCCTGTTCAGTAATGTCACCGTCGGGGCCGGCGCTAAACTAAAACGCTGTATCGTTGACAAGCATGTACAAATTCCTGATGGCGAAACCATCGGTTATGACCTGGAGCGTGACAGGCAGCGCTTTACTGTTACCGAGAAAGGTGTGGTCGTTGTCGGCAGGCGTGCCCGCTTTGATTGAAATGCTATACCGGATCAGGTATAAACTAGATTATTAGATATATATTGTAAGTTACTGTTTAATAATTACTTTCCGGTAATTATTTTTCCGCCTCACCAGCCAGGTAGTTTGTCACCGAATGTTTATTAATGCCTGACAAATCTTTCATAACACTAAAAGGAATATTTTGAAAAGGATGCCTTGCCTTTATATCCTCAATCATTCCCAGCCATAAATGCCCGGTCATTTGTGAGTCAGCTAATGCTCGATGGAAGGTACCGTCATTCGGTAAGTCTTTATAGTCGACCAGTGTACCCAGCTTATGATTTGGTGCATTCGGGTAGATGCGTCTTGCGATTAGCATGGAACAGGCAAACTCGCTTGATAAAGCACGGTCAATCCTTTCAAGTTCAGCCTCCAGGAACTTGCTATCAAAAGAAGCATTATGAGCAACAAGGTTTGCATCGCCAATGAAGCGATGAAATTTATCCATCACGGTCTTACAGGGCGGCGCCGCTTTTAGCATAGTGTTGGAAATACCCGTATAGCTTTCTATAAAACTGCTTATGCGGCAGCCTGGATTCATCAGTTCCTGGAAAGACTCGACCACTTCACCATTAACAATTTTTACCGCACCAATCTCAATCGCACGATCGCCCTGGTTTGGCGATAACCCCGTTGTCTCGAAATCGAGAACGACGACTGAATCCGCATTATTATTTGTATTACTCATTTAACCTGTAAGCACCTGGCCAGGAACATGTTATATCCTTCGCATAAGTTTACTTTATATTCAGTGTGATTGATAAAACCTGACCGCGTTATTCTGCTTTTACAAATCAATCGAGTCTGACCCCATTGTTTTTCGTATCAATGTTTCCCGTTATTCGTGGCCATTTATTAACCCCTGGTTACAGATTATTGCTAAAATTCAACATTACTGTTGAAGATATTTTATGCGTAATAACGAGGCTATTTAATGAACGACGAGCTTAACCAGGTAGCACAGTCCTTTAGCAGGATCGTGAACGACATCGCGCCCAATATCGATTTCTGGAGTTTGCGATTAAGCGATGAGAAACGTGAGTCGATCAGCGTGCGTCAGGGCGTTATGCAGCCGGTTTATAATCAGATGTCGCGCGGCGCCCTGCTCACCGTTGTTATCGGTGAAGGCTGCGGTTACGCTGCAACCAGTGATCTCAGTGTCAGTGGTTTGAAAAAGGCCATCGGCCAGGCCAGTGACTGGGCAAAACAGGCCGCAGGCATGGGTCTGTTAAAAGCGGGCGATTACCCTCGCCCTGAACACAAAGCGCACTATGAAACGCCGGTGAAACAGGATTGGGACACTTTAGCCCTTGATGATAAAGTCAGCCTTTTGCAGGACGCGAATACAGCGTTGAAAATTAATGACAGTATTGTCGACTGGCAGGCTTACCTCGGCAGACGCTGTGAAGACACCTTATTAACCAGCAGCGCTGGTGCGCATATCGAACAGCGTTTCCACTATATAAACCCCGGCCTGGTTGCCGTTGCCAATGAAGGTTCGCTCACCCAGTACCGCACAGGTGGCGGTTCGCAAAGTGCCCGCCAGGGCGGCCTGGAACAATTAGAGCTGCTGGATTTTCCCGGCGCAGCAACAACACTGGCTGAAGAGGCAGTAGCCCTGTTAAGCGCCGATGAGTGCCCGCATGGAAAAATGGACCTGGTACTGGCACCAAGCCAGATGGTCCTGCAAATTCATGAAAGCATCGGCCACCCGCTGGAACTTGATCGTATTCTTGGTGATGAGCGAAACTACGCCGGTACCAGTTTTGTCAGCCAGGATATGTTCGGCAGTTATCGCTATGGCTCTGATCTGCTCAACGTTACCTTCGACCCGAGCCGTACCGAACAGTTAGCCAGTTATGCCTATGATGATGAAGGCACAACGGCACAGCGTGAATACATTATTCGTAACGGCATCTTACAGCGCCCGCTCGGCGGCCTTAGCTCACAGGCACGTGCAGATATGCAGGGTGTGGCCAACTCACGGCAGGCAGACTGGTTCCGCCCGCCTATCGACCGTATGGCAAATCTCAATGTTGAGCCGGGTGATAAAAGCGTTGCGGATATTATTGCCAGTGTCGAAAACGGTGTTTACATGGAGACCAATCGTTCCTGGTCTATCGATGACAGCCGAAACAAATTTCAGTTTGGCTGCGAACTCGGCCGGGTGATAGAAAACGGTGAATTAAAAGGCCTGGTGCGCAATCCAAACTATCGCGGCATCTCCGCCACCTTCTGGCGCAACCTGGCCGATGTCGGCAATGAAGAAAGCTTCCAGGTGCAAGGTGTCACCAACTGTGGCAAGGGCGAGCCTAACCAGTCCATCTATGTCGGCCATGCCTCACCGACCTGCCGCTTCAGTGATGTCGATGTTTTTGGAGGTGCCGCCTGATGCAAAATTATTTTTATCAACTGAGCGAAGCCCTGTTTAAGCAGCTTAAAGGTGACGAACAGTTATTGCTCAGTTTCGAAGGCGAAGATTCCGACTTCGTACGGCTCAACAACAATAAGATCCGGCAGGCAGGCTAGTGTTTCACAGCGCAGCCTTTGCCTCGACCTTATTGAAGGCAGGCGTCATGCAGAAGCCTGCGTCGAACTTGCCGGCGACAAGGATCAGGATACAAAACAACTGGCTGATACCCTGGAAAAACTGCGTCAACAACGCGCGTTTCTACCGGAAGATCCTTATCTCAGTTTTGCCAGCGATATAAACAACACCGAATATCACCATGATGCCGAGGTGGTCAACAGCCATGAAGCCATCGAACAGATCTTGCAGGCCGGTACCGGTCTCGACCTGGTTGGTATTTTTGCAAACGGCAGCCAGTATGTCGGCTTCGCCAATTCGATGGGACAGCGCAACTGGCACAGCAGCGCGAATTTCAATTTCGACTGGAGCTGTTACCTGTCGAAAGACAAAGCCGTAAAAAGCAACTACGCCGGTTTTGACTGGCAACAGGAAAAACTGCTAGGCAAAATTGAAAACTGTAAACAGCAGTTAGCTGTTTTAGCAAAACCGGCAAAAACCATAGAGCCGGGTTCATACCGTGCCTACCTTTCCCCTTCAGCCGTCAGTGAAATAATGGGCATGATGTCCTGGGGTGGTTTTGGTTTAAAAAGTCATCGCACTAAAACCACACCGCTGATTCAGATGGTCGAGCAAAATCGTACCCTGTCCAGCACTGTCTCACTACGTGAGCATCACGCCCGCGGACTCGCCCCGGTCTTTACCGGCAGCGGCTTTATCAAACCGGAACAGGTTCAACTCATCGACAGCGGACACTATAAGGACTGCCTGGTAAGTCCGCGCAGCGCGATGGAATATGACAGCGCGATCAATGCCGGTTCCGAATACCCTAACGCTTTGGACCTGGCCGCCGGTGACTTGCCAGAGAAAGAAATATTAACTGAACTAGGCACCGGCCTGTATATAAACAATCTCTGGTATCTAAATTTTTCCGATCGCAATGTCTGCCAGTTAACCGGCATGACGCGCTTTGCCTGTTTCTGGGTAGAAGACGGTGAAATACAGGCGCCGGTTAATGTCATGCGCTTTGATGACAGTATTTATGATTTATTCGGTACAAACTTACTGGGCCTGACAGCCGAACGCGACTTCATCCTGGATGCAAGCAGCTATGGCCAACGATCAAACAGCAGTATGGAGCTGCCCGGTGCGCTGGTTAAGGCGATGTGTTTTACCCTTTAACTTTACGCCTTTGCATTGTCGATTAACGCGCGCAGTAGTGCTAAATTAGAGAATGCCTGGACTAGTATTTGAGAATCCTGTGTCTGTTCCGGTTTAGCCGTCTTTACTTTAATTCAAGTAAAGAACGAATACTGCGACTTAAGGTTTCAAACGAAAATGGTTTGGACAATACGACAAATCCATCTAATTTATTATCCTTAAGCAGGGTATCTTTTCTATCGTAACCTGTCATCAGAATAACTGGCAGTTGTGCATTAATTGCACGCATTTTTTTTGCAGTCTCCACGCCACCGAGGTTAGGCATTACGATATCAGAGATCACGAGTGCGATGTCCTTATGCATTTCTTCGAATATCTGCAGCCCTTCCATACCATCACTGGCCTCGATTGCACGGTAATTCAAGCTGGTTAAAACTTCGCTGATGATTTTACGCATATCTATTTCATCATCAATGACCAGTATAATCTCTTTGTTGCCGGGTGTTGATTCGTCCTTATCTTTTAACGGTTCAACGGCTTCTGTATTTATCAGCGGTAGATAAATATGAAAAGTGGTACCGACACCAGGCTCGGAGTCAACTTCAACAGCACCGCCATGGGTCTGGATGGAACCATATACCATGGCCAGGCCAAGACCGGTTCCTTCACCAACATCTTTGGTGGTAAAAAAAGGTTCAAACACTTTATGTAAAAAATCATGGCGTATACCGCAACCATTATCCTCTATGGTCAGCCGTGCAAACTGTGTGCTGAAAAGTTCCGGGTGCAGTGACAGAAATTCATTTGATGCTATATAGTGATTGAGACTGCATATGATTCTGGGGCCGTCGACACCGGTTACAGCATGAGACGCGTTATTTAGCAGATTCAGCAATACCTGTTGCAGCTGAGTCGAATCTCCACTGATAATCAGTTCTTTCTCACAGGTATTGCAGGTCTGCTCGATATTTTCCGGAAGAACATTACTGGCCAGTTTATAGGCCGTAGAGATGAAGGTATTAAGAGCAATCGGGTTCATGCTTACATTGCCTTTTCGTGCAAAGGTCAGCAACTGGTGCACAATATCGGCAGCACGCTCACTCAGGGTCTCAATATTTTCAATTCGTGCTGCTATTGCAGGTTCATTGGATAAACTGGTTTTGGCCAGGTAAATATTGCCCTGTATAGCAGCCAGCATATTATTGAAGTCATGAGCAATACCGCCAACCAGGGTGCCAATGGCTTCCATTTTCTGGGATTGCAGCAGTTTTTCTTCCAGCTCTTTTTCTTTCGTTATATCCTGTTGAATAGCGACATAGTGAGTAATATCTTCGTTATCATCATAGATCGGCGCAATAGACATCATGACCGGATAGAAGCTGCCATCCTTTCTTTTATCAATGAGCGTTCCATGCCATGTATTACCAGAAGAAATGGTTTGCCAGAGTTCTTTATAATACATAGGATCCTGTGCATCACTTTTCAGGATGGATGGATCTTTACCGATAACTTCCTGCTCACTATAGCCGGTCATCCTGGTAAACGCTGGATTGACATATTCAATGTTTCCATTTCTATCCGTTATTAAAATAGGTTCACCAGCACCATTGACTGCAGAAGATAATTTGCGAATTTTGCCGTATAGAAACGAAGCACTCAACATGTCTGCCATTCTTATACCAAGGTCACGAAAAAGCTGTAATTCGTGGGCGGTCCATTGACGCTCATATGAACATTGATGCAGGCCGAATAGCCAGGGCTGTCCATGGCGGGGTTTAATCGCCATCATGAGTTGTGACTGAACATCGAACTCTTTACTGGTATCAGCATGCTGCGACATAGGACATATAACAACCGGTTCTGTAGTAGCCAGCGCACTGCGAAATATTTCTGTTGCCTCGGAACCAATAGGTATTTTCTGGTTTTTAGACAAGGCACCAGGATATTGCGGAACAAAAGATTCTACCGGGACTTCAAAATATTCAGCATCGGGATTACATGGATATAAAAGCCATGCTCTGTCGGATTGAAAAATATTGCGGATTTCATTGATCGCGTTATTAAGGGAGCTATCTGGTGAAGGTGAAGCATTTGCTACATCCTGGATTTTCTGCAGTTTTTCCAGATGTTGAATATAGGAAGCATTCTCTTCCATGATTTTTTTTCGTTCTGATATATCGCGCACAGTGGCCTGAATAACATCACCGTCTTTTAGCTTAAGCAGTGTAAGCTGTACCTCGGCGGGAAATACTTCTCCATTAGCTCTTTTATGTGCCCACTCGAACAGGTTGCTGCCATTTTGATAAGCAGCAGAAATTTTTTCATTTGCACTTTCACGAGAATCTCTGCCATCTGGCTGTGTTACAGGGGAATATTCGTCAGGGTGCTTGCCAATAAACTCATCAACTGTAGCGCAAGCGAACATAGTGAGAGTAGCTGGATTACAATCGATAAAACCATGCTTACCTAAAAGCATGATGGTATCAGGGGAAGACTCAAAGATTACCCGATATTTGTCTTCATGTTTCTTCAATAATTCACCTCTATAAAGCGGGGCAGAACACAGTTTTAATCAGATTCATAATTAACAAATATTACCATCTTACCTTTTACAAGGCTTTTCCACGTAAACAAAAGTAAAAATATATCATAACTAAATACACACCGTCATTGCGAGCTGCTTTTTGGCGTGGCAATCTAACTCTCCAGGTGCTCACTCAACCAGCCAGACCACTCATCAAACGTCGCCTTATCCAGCGCACCGACCGAGGAACGTTTGCTGAGTTCATTAACATAAATCTCTTCGCCTTCCAGGGTAGACGAATAGCCGCCCGCCTCGCTAAAGATCAGTTGACCCGCAGAATAATCCCAGAGATTAGACGCGCCATGCAGGTAAACATGAAAACGTGATGCCGCCATCCAGCACCAGTCCAGCGCAACCGAGCCGTAACTGCGCTGCGATGCATAGGGCCGCTGGCTAACCAGGTCCATCGCCAGGCGCGGCGGCAGACGTTTAAAATCGATCAGCGCGGTACATTGTGAAAGCGGCAGCGCAACAGGCTTGACGCTAAGCGGCTCATCATTGAGGAAAGCACCCTGCCCGCGCTCAGCGACAAAGTACTCATCACGATTCGGGTCATAAACAATACCCAGCGTTGCTACTCCACGTTCAATAAGAGCGAGAGATATCGCATAATACGGTATACCCACGGCAAAGTTACTGGTGCCATCGAGCGGATCAAGACACCAAAGCGAATCACTATTCGTTAACAACTCACTCTGTTCCTCAACTGTCATCTCTTCACCCAGCAACGCAGTATCCGGGTAATGCGCCTGCAACTCATGCGTAATACGTGCCTGTACTGTTGTATCCGCCTCGGTGACAAAGCTGCCATCAAGCTTGGTACTACGCTGAACATCGGCAAAACGCGGAAGCAGTTCTTCGCGTGCAGCGCTTTTTATTATCTGTTTTAAAACGGAAAGGTCATAATTCATAGAATAACTTTTTAATAAAAATAATCTGTACAAGTGCATCGGGATGCCTGATAAAGCATCCCGATGCAAGTTGTGTTGATGCTAGCAAACAGAATTAAAGAGCTCAGCCCTGACTTATTATCCCAGTTGCTTTACCATGACATGCCGCTGCCGCGTCCACTATCCCACGGGCCGCTGAAACTTGGACCGCTGTTACCACCCCAGGGCATGTTATTGCCGCCACGACCGCTATCCCAGGGCATGCTATTACCGCGTCCGCCGTCCCATGGGCCACTAAAACTCGGGCCGCTGTTACCACCCCAGGGCATGTTGTTGCCACCGCGTCCGCTATCCCAGGGCATGCTGTTACCGCGCCCGCTGTCCCATGGACCACTGAAGCTGGGGCCACTGCCGCCCCAGGGAGTGGAATTGTAACCACGGCCATAATTGCGACCATAATCTTGACCTGGATAACCACCCTGGTAGCCACCCTGATTGTAAGGCTGAGCGTATCCCGGTGTAAGGTTATCGGTTGGCACATAACCATAATCCTGACCCGCTTGCGGCTGGGCCGGCGGATTATAATAGGTATCATCTGCCTGTAGCAGGTTCATGTGGCTGGCAGTCAGCAACAACAGTGATGTGGCAAAAACTGGCTTGATAGTTGTTCGGATATTCATATTTATCTCCTCTGAGAGTGCAGCAAATTCATCACTGCATCATGTGGCTTTACAGCCAACCGCAGTCGTATCAGCAACTGCATTTATAACAGCATAATGCTTATTGATGATTTCTACCAGAAAAGTTTAGGGTATCGAGGGGCTCAGACAGAAGGATGTACCGGGTCAGGCGTTACTGCAGCCCGTTAAGTACTAACAACAGGACAAAAAAAGGGGCAGCTAAAAGCCGCCCCTGGAAGTGCATATAAACTATTATATATTAGTAGTTAAGCGCTAAAGCCTCTACCAGTTCAATGGTCAACTGGCCATCACCAGGCATGCTGTTATCACTTTGATATTTACGTACAGCATTAGTGGTTTGCCATCCGTAGACACCATCAACCGGTCCTGCTTTATAGTTTTTATCATTCAATGCCTGCTGTAAATCACGAATGATGTCACCGGTAACATTGGTTTCACACAGTATCGGAGCCCACTCAAGGTAGCCATCATTAACTTTAACCGTTGTTTGAACGGTTTCATAAACAGCCGGTATGTTAGTTGAAGTGGTGCTGGACTCTTTAACCAGTTTTTTCACATCTACAGAATCATAGACAGCCGGTATGACTTTGGTAACCGTTTTCGCTGGTTGTTCAACAACACGCGTTCTAACTGTTTTATAAACCGCATCTTTAACGACAACCTGTTTTGTTGTTTCAGGTGATACAAGGGTACGTTTTTTAACCGTTTCATAAACAGCGGGTACATCGACCAGGCACATAATTTCACCTGTGCTCTCGTTTATTTTTGTAATCGGACCTGAGCCCTTCTTCCAGATAGAATGTGCTGGTTTTATAAGCAACTGCTCTTCTTCGATACCATAAACGGCAGCTACCTTCTGCAGTTCTGTAATTTCAGGACTAACCAGGACCTGTTCTTCTTTCCATCCGTAAACTGCTGGAATTACTTCCAGTACTTCTGTTGCTTCCTCTGTCATAACGGTTTTTTGTTCAACACCATAGACAGCAGGAACAATAGCTACTACATCATAGCTTTCTTCTTTCAGTACTTTTTCTGTTTCTGATCTATAGGTTGGTGGTGTATAAACACGGGCGAAACACTGGCCGGCCTTTGCATTCGGTGGTAATAAATCACCGCCAAAAGATGCACTGGAATTTTTACCCTGTTGTGAGTCCATGCTGGCTGTTGCTGTTGACATTGCAGACTGGCTTGAAGACGTAGATACCATCTGTTCCTTTTCATCCAGTTTCTGTTTTAGTACTTCTATTTCCTGGTTACGAGCTTCCAGCTCTGCCTGGTAGTCCTGCTCGATACTTCCACTCTGTTCACCCGTAGATGTACAGCCTGACATTACAGCTATTGAAGATATTGCAGTCACTAATGCTAGTCTTTTCATTTTTACGCCCCTGTTTGAATTAATTAAGATGGGATTTATAGTACACGCGTAAATCAGCATCATTGTTAACTCTTTGTTAAATGTAAGCAGTACCAGCTGACATGAGTATCTAAGCTTTTACGACTATGTTTCAATAGTTGCTCCACTGAATAACAACGGATTATTGAAATGAAAAAAATACTATTTTTATTATCGATTGTTGCAGCATCTGGATTTGTAGCAGCACCCGCATTTTCAAGTCAGTATGCAGTACAGCTAGAAGCATCAAAATCACCAAACCTGAACAGGTTCGAAAGCTTAAAGGTATATGGTCAACTGTATACGGTAGACGCGAACAATGGATACACACGAACACGTATCGGTCCATATGAAAATAAAAACAAAGCGCTTGAAGTGCTTAAAGAAGTTCATGCTGCGGGATTTCAGGATGCATTTATCGCTAAACAGAAAAGTGAAGACGCTATCTCGCCAGCAGCTGTTTCTAAATCCAGTAATCATGCTGGCAAGCACAACTATGATATAGAAACTTTTGATGTAAGGACACTCAAAGAATGGAAAATGTTAAGTGCTGAACAACAGGCCAACCTGGTTTACCTGGATGGCAAACTGCATGTAAAAGATGGCAATAGATTTACGCCACTTGGTGAAGTCGTCGGTAAATAGTAATCGGATGAAGCGATATGAAAACGCTTCTATGTCAGCAATTTAGTGTTCATATTTCGACAAAAAGCGGTTATTTGTGTCGATAGTCTGACACTTCAGCATTGAATTGAATGAATTGTTAACTATTTGTTAAATCACTGCTTTTTTCATTGTTAATACTTCATTCTCTACCTACAATCAGTGCATCTTGAAGAAACAGATTAATGAATAATACCAAAGGAAATAGTAATGCAAACTAAAAACATACAGCGCACGCTTATAGCGATTTCACTGGTAACGGCAAGCAGCTTAAGTAGTGCTGCCACAATACCCTATGCTGTGTTTGATAAAGTTGAAAATGATGATCACATCGATATTTCAACGATTACTAATCAGTCTGTAATAGAGCTGGCTAAAGTTGAAAAGACCAGGCTTGACAGAATAAACCCACTACAACGCAGATCAGAAAGTCAACGCTCAAAAAACAGAAAAGCCATGTACTCCAGGTTTCTGAGAAATAAAGATAAGGAAAATACATCATCAGAAACGCTGAACACTATAAATGATTTAACCATTAGCGCTACAACCTCTAGAGTAAATAAAAAACACAGACAGGAACTCACTTCCGGAACCTGGAATTACTCAGGCTCAGAAACGGTTGACTGGCTGCTTGTCGAGTACGGCAAAAAGGTTGGGCTTTACCAGGTAACTGACAACGATACTTCTGGTGTGTGGGACATTGCCGAGCTGGAAAATTATTCGAGTGACTATGCAAGCGCTAGAAAAGGAAACCAAAGCCGAAACAGAAATAATAAAGTAACATTTAGTGCGTTTTCTAATCCAGTGGCTTATGCCGTAATTACGCCTGTACCTGTGCCAGCAGCAGCATGGTTATTTATTTCTGGTCTTTTAGGCCTGGTGGCTATTGGTAAACGTAAGCATATTTCATAGCATAATCTAAATCAGGTTTCATCAGAGTAAAGTAACTCGGCTTGTTTTTTCTGCGGCTTGAATAAGGGCATCCAGGTCGTTTTTCCGAGCCGCCTCACTGGCCTGACTGATTCCAGTTACTGAAGGCCAGCAACCATGAGGATATATCAGGATAGGCGTTCTCTCGACTCATCAAGTGCTGGCCCAGTTCAATCATCAGCTCACGAAACTGTTGAATCTCGGCATTCCACAGCCATGCTTCGATGCCAGGGTTATCGGCCAGGGCTTCATTCGCAACGGAACCTGCCCCTCCCCACATGTGTTTTGAATTGAGTTCTCGATACAGTGCCGACTCATCGCCCGCACACAGTTCAATAAGCGTTTCCAGCCAGGCGGTTTCAATACTCTGGTGAGATTTTAATATTTCATGCAGTTGCTGCAGAATGTTTTTAATGTCTACTGAATTCATTTACTGGGCATAAAAAGGAAGTGTTGAGCTTTCTATCAATTCAATCTGGCAACGGGCTCCCTTTGCATCAGCTTGTTACCCGTAAAGCCGAACTTATGATACCAGTCGATAAGCTCAAGTATATTCATCGTCTGGTTGCCATTATGCTGGACTTCAGCCTGAATACATAAACGCACACCAAATTCATCCGCTGAATCACACAGGAACTTTATGATTTGAGAACCCTGGCCTTTTCCGGGCATGAATGCACTGATGTGATAGATATCGACATCAGCCGGATTTAAAACCCCATCGTCTGACAACGCAATCAGGCCGATTGGCATTTTAGCTGCATCTTCGAATACAAACGGGTGAATGCTGTCAGATTCATTATTGATACCCACCGTCACAGCTGCTCTACCGCCATAGAGCGAATACATATGATTTACGTATTGTGCAGCTTTGGTCATATTATTTCCTGTAATTGATCTGGATTATGGTGCCAACGTCATTGCGAGCCGCTTCCTGGCGTGGCAATCTCATGCAGAGTACACGAACGCTTATGGAGATTATAAATTACATCCATGTAATTTACCCTGCGGGTCTCATTACTTCGTTCAATATTATAAATACCTTCCCTGGTATTTACCCCGTTGGGGCCAGCTAAAGCTGTTCAAATTTATTCCAGATAAATTTGTGCTCCCAGCAAAATTAATGCCGCGCTATCGCTAGCAATGACGGCGCTTTTCTGCACATTACCCATTCAAGGTGTTTTCTGTTGTGGCAACCAGGTAACGATAGATAAAGTCTTTAAGTTTGTAACTGGTGATCATTTGTCACCGGTTCTTTTAATTTCTTGGCGCCAGTCAGTCCTAAATCCTCTAAAGAAAAGCTGGTGGTGTTACCCGATAAATCATAAAACACATAAGTCGTCAGCTCGTTTTTCTTGTAGTGGCCTTGAGCATTATTGTAATGTTTTACCATCATAAGCTTTACTATCGTTTCTATCTCAGACGCAGTCTTTCCAGATAAAAGCTTTTCGTCAATGCGTAGTATCCTGCCCAGATTTGCCATTCCACTCCATAGGCCGACACTGTAAATATGACCGCACTCAATTCTAGACATAGGGTTCATCAGCTTACCAATCCAGTCGTTTTATCTTTTATTGAATTTAGTGATTTAATTTTTCGAATTTTGATTATCTGTTTCTGATTAGTCATCTCTTTGCACACTTTATTAGTCGTCGTATTCAGGTTGAATTGCGCCTGGGGTTTCTTCACTGTATAGACAGTATATAGGAGACCGATGGCCGGATGTGAGGAACTGCTTAAAGATGTCATTTCTGCATCGTTAAAACGGCACCTAATACCCGCACAGGCAGGTATATCGGCTAATAATGTAGCTGACTGCTTTGATATCTGAATATGCTTATCACACTTCTGTCGATTCCATCTTTGCCTGCTCATAACAACGGATTATACGGCCAGCAGCCAGAATGGCTCGCACCGGCGGGTACATGCTTATAAACAGTTGAGTGACTGTCGCCAGAATATTTTTTTCGATATAAAAAACACTATATACATACTTACAAACTTCAGATAATGTAATCGCCTATCTATCTGGTACAGGGTTAAACTGAATTATGGCGATCCGCTGGGGCAGTTACAAAGTCAAAGGATTATATGACGAACTTATTCGCGTAGCAGGCAAACCTCGTCCTGCAGCCGAGGCATTGTGCCAGTATTTGCACAATCTCAGCGACAGGGAAATCGAGGAATACAAGTCTGCTGCGGAAATGGCAATCCATGTCATGGGCGTGACATTTACCGTGTATTCCGAAGAGGAAGGTTCCATCGACCGTGCCTGGCCATTTGATATTATTCCGCGCATCATTCCAAAATCTGAATGGGTACAGATCGAGAAAGGCCTCAAACAGCGCGTGCTTGCACTCAATATGTTCATTGATGATCTGTATCACGAACAGCGCATCATCAAGGATGGCGTATTTCCGGCATCGTTGCTGGAAAATTCGGTAAACTTCAGAAAACAGTGCATCAATATTGATGCACCTGGCAAAATCTGGGCGCACATCTGCGGTTCTGACCTGGTACGTGACAAGGATGGCACTATGTATGTGCTGGAAGACAACCTGCGCGTGCCCTCCGGTGTATCTTATATGCTGGAAAACCGGCTGGTAATGAAACGTGTTTTCTCTGACCTGTTCGAGAACCAGGATATTCTGCCGGTTGACGATTACCCGTCACAGCTATACGACATGCTGGCTGCATTATCACCGCGCGACATCGAACAGCCGGAAATCGTCGTGCTGACGCCGGGCATCTATAACTCCGCCTATTTCGAACATGCCTATCTTGCGCAGCAGATGGGAGCAGAACTGGTGGAAGGCCGCGACCTCGTAGTTGACAAGGATGACTGTGTTTACATGCAGACGGTCGAAGGACTGTCACGTGTCGATGTGATCTACCGCCGTGTCGATGATATGTTTCTCGATCCAGAAGTATTTGATCCAGAATCAACCCTGGGTGTTGCCGGGCTGATGCGTGCCTGGAAAGCAGGCAATGTGGCACTGGCAAATGCGCCCGGCTCCGGCGTCGCGGATGACAAGGTGGTGTATTCCTATGTGCCGGATATCATACGCTACTACCTTAAAGAGGAACCCATGATCGGTAACGTGCCAACCTACAAGTGCTTCAATAAGGAAGACAGGGATTATGTGCTGGAACATATCGCTGAGCTGGTGATCAAGCCGGCCAATGAATCAGGCGGCTACGGGATGCTGATCGGTCCCCAGGCCACACAGAAAGAACTGCAACATTTCAAAAAACTGATCCGTAAAGATCCACGCAACTATATCGGCCAGCCTTTACTGACGCTTTCTACCGCCCCTACGCTGGTCGGCAACCGTGTCGAGCCTCGCCATCTGGATCTGAGGCCGTTCATCCTTACCGGACCGGACTCCGTGCAGGTAACCATGGGCGGATTAACACGCGTTGCGTTACGCAAAGGTTCGATGATTGTTAACTCCTCCCAGGGTGGCGGCAGTAAGGATACCTGGATTGTGGACGACGAGGTTTTATAAGATGCTGTCACGAGTCGCTGAAAATATATACTGGATGGCAAGGTACATCGAACGTGCGGAGAACACGGCACGTATTATCACGGTGAATACGAACCTGCTGCTGGACACACCGAAAGCCGGTCAGCTTGGCTGGCAGCCCATCATCGAGATAATGGGTTGTGAAGAACATTACCTGGAACATAACAAGGATTATGATGAGCGCACGGTGCTCAAGTACCTGATCTCAGAAACCAGCGGTGCCAACTCTATCTATAACTCACTGAGACTGGCCAGGGAAAATGCACGTACCATTCGCGACATCATTCCGCGCGAATGCTGGGAGTTCATCAACAACCTTTACCACAAATCGAAGTCAACCGCTCAGAGCGGTTATGGCCGTAAGGGTCGCTATGAATATATGCAGAACATTATCCTCGGTGCGCAAACCATTACCGGGCTTCTCGCGGGCACCATGCTGCATGATATGGGCTATGACTTTTTAAAGATGGGCCGCAACCTGGAAAGAGCGGACATGACCACACGCATTATCGACGTTCGTTCGGGTGATCTGCTACCGGAACACGAAGAAATGACACCGTTCGAGAATATCCAGTGGATGAGCGTACTAAAGTCGCTCACCGCCTACCAGATGTACCGGCGCACCATACAGGAACGCGTCAGCCGTGCTTTCGTGCTCAAATTTCTGCTGAAAGAGAAAAAATTTCCACGCTCGTTCTTCCATACGCTGCTTGAAGTGAAATCCTGTCTGAAGCACCTGCCGCGCAATGAAGTCGCTATCGATGTACTAAACGAAGTGGGTAAAAAGGTTCTACGCGCAGATCAGGCGATACTGCGGCAGGATGAACTGCACCAGTTTATCGATGAACTTCAGCTCGGACTGACGGATATTCATGAGGTTATAAGCAGCACCTACTTCAGGCACTTTGTGGCAGATTGATAGTTTCTGCAATCGCCCCGGTTCGGGCACTGGCTCAGCTCCCGACTCGGGCCCGGACTCAGCATGGGACTTTGCCAATTTCAGAAACAAAAGTCTCGCTGACACGCTCTGTGAAATCATTTGACATGTTTCAATAATTACCGCAATGTTAACGGCTTTGCTACAGATTTTAGTCGTCCGGGCGTGCTCGAAACCGTCTAAACTATAAGCTGATATATTTACTGATGTTTAATTTTCCGGATATAAAACAATGACATATTGTGTAGCTGTTTCGACGCATGGCGGCCTGGTGTTCTGCTCTGATTCCCGTACTAATGCCGGAGCCGATATGCTCTCCAGTCATAGTAAAATGCATATTTTCAATCCGGGCAATGACCGGGTTTTTACTCTGCTTGCTGCCGGCAATCTTGCAACCACCCAGGCTATTATCAGCCGGATCGAGACGGACATGGAAGAGTCGGAAGCGATTAGCCTGCTCAGCTGCACAAAAATGGTCGAGGCAGCACGCTATATTAGTCAGATCAGCCGTGAAGAATTCGAGCACGAATCCACCGCCACGGCTGCAGCCGGTGTCGATACCAAGGTGTCACTGATATTCGGCGGCCAGATCAGGGGAAGCGCGCCAGCGATTTACATGATGTATTCAGCAGGAAACTTTATCACTGAATCCGACGAGACACCTTTCCTGCAGATTGGCGAAAGCAAGTATGGCAAGCCAATCCTGGACCGTATCCTGACCCGCGAAACTTCACTGGAAGATGCCGCGCGCTGCACCATTGTATCGATGGATTCCACGATCAAATCTAATGCTACCGTGGGGCCGCCGATCGAAGTGCTGGTTTACGAGAAAGACACTTTCCAGACGGACCACTACATCAAAATGGAAGAAGATGATGAATACCTGCACCAGGTCAAGCAGGCCTGGAACGAAGCATTGAAAAATGCTTTTTCGCAATTGCCGTCGTTTCACTGGGAAAATCGCAGCGTCAATCTACAGCCGGTCAATAATAATTACCAGTTGCCCAAATCCTGACGGCTTTGACTCCTGACTGGCCTTAGACGGGCATGAATAAGGCTATCGATCTACGACGCCTGCTGCTTAATAATATTCAGTAACCCAGACACCGACATCGAGGCTGGCACCCGACGGCCCGATGAACGAACCCGCAACCGGCGGGATCGACTCGGGCAACCTGGATACCGCAACCGCGGTGTGGTCGGCACCGACGACCAGGCCGAGAGTAGGATCAAAACCTTTCCAGCCTGCACCGGGCAGAAACACTTCGGCCCAGGCATGGGTCGAACCATAATTGAAGGCCGATGGTTCAGCCTTCAGGTAACCGCTGACAAAACGCGAAGCCAGACCCAGGTGGCGGACTACTTCCATGAACAGGTACGCCGAGTCGCGACACGAACCGCTGCCAATAGACAGGGTATCTTCCACTGACTGCACCCCGGGTTCTTCACGCAACTGATAACTCAGCGTCTGCTGTATGTGAACACAGAGACGTTGCAACAGGGCGTAGGTTTGAATCCGTTTGCCTGGCTGCCATACCGTTGCTATCAAGTCAGCCAGTTGATCATTTGCTTTCTGTCCCGTGTTAAACATATACGGCGACAGCACCGCCAGATCCTCAGATAGATACTTAAACGGGTAATCGATAGCGTAATCTGCCACCAGGAAATCGAGCGGAGTTTCATTGAATTGCTGGATAATGATTTCGCTTTCAATGAGGAGCTGCTCGGTATGTGTATCGAAAGTCGCAATCGCAACAGAATTATCTTCCACGTCATGGAACCAGCGAAGCGAAGCTGCAGGCGTTATCTTCAGCTCGGAGGACTCGATACGCAACTGATGATTTTCTCGCGGCCGCAGACGCAATGTATGCGGCTCCAGCCAGACCTTGCCGGAAAAGTTGTAGTAAGTGCGATGCAGGATCTTATAACGTTGCATGAAATACCCTGCCTGGATTTACCATATCATCGCAAAAACCAGCATTGTAAACCTGAGCGCACACTATTCTAGAGATATTGTGCATCAGTTTATCAATCCAGTCGCTTTATCATTTATTGCAGGTCGCGGCGCAATGTTACGATTTACATATATCGGTTTCTGCTTAGTCATAGCTAAGAATGCTCATCACACTTCTGGCAGGCAAACGCCTCAAGTTTTGCCGCATCTTTGGCAAAATTGCGGATGCCTTCCGCCAGCTTTTCAGTGGCCATTGCATCTTCATTCATCATCCAGCGGAATGCTGACTCATGCATGGGAATGGTTTCAATTGTCATCGCCCTGGCTTTATCTGCATCAAGACGACGCGGTACATCACCCTCGCTGTTACGCAGTTCTTCCATAAGATCAGGCGAGATAGTCAACAGGTCGCATCCTGCCAGTTGCAGAATTTCTCCGCTGTTGCGAAAGCTCGCACCCATCACGACTGTGGGATAGTTGTGCTTTTTGTAATAATTGTAAATTTGCGTTACCGAGTGGACACCGGGATCATCTTCAGCCGCGTAAGCATCGACACCTTCAGACTTCTTGTACCAGTCCATAATGCGGCCCACAAATGGTGATATCAAGGTACCGCCCGCTTCGGCTGCGGCGATCGCCTGTGCCAGGCTGAACATCAGTGTCAGGTTGCAATGAATGTCGCGTTGCTCCAGTTCTTTAGCCGCCTGAATGCCTTCCCAGGTAGAGGCAATTTTGATCAGTACCCTGGAAGTATCAACACCGGCCTGCTTATACAGGCTGATCAAATTTTCAGCACGTGCAACCGTTGCACTGGTATCAAAAGACAGGCGAGCATCCACCTCGGTAGAAATACGGCCGGGGATGATATTGAGAATTTCTGCACCAAAGTTGACCGACAGCTTGTCCATCATATCGATCGCACGACTTTCCCTTTCACTTGTGCGGGCCATGGCGTAATCAATGGCATCCTGCAGCAGGTGTGCATACTGTGATTGCTGCGCTGCCTTATATAGCAGTGAAGGGTTAGTCGTCGCGTCGGTAGGTGTATAGGCCGCGATGGCATCAATATCACCGGTATCGGCCACCACGGTAGTCATTGCTTTCAATTGATCAAGCTTGTTCATAGGTGAAGTCCTCTTTAAAGACCATTGTAATAAATTCAGGTTACGATTATAACTGCTATCGATGTTGCCAGAGCAGTGGTTTGCATATAATCGCATATATTGCGCTTGCTGACAGACAAGAAGAGTTTAATTCATAATCCTTTGCTAGCGGCCATTATAATTGTTCCCTGCATTGGGCCTTGTAATTGACCTGTCTCGGGTAAATTAGTTTAAAGAGTTGCTGCTTTTTGCCGATATAAAACAATATCCATCAACAAGAGATAATTCGCCGCGTGTTAAGTATCTGTTTAAAAGCACTGTTATTGGTATCCATTGTCAGCATGCCTGCCCATGCCAAAACCAGGGTATATGAAGCTCCGATAAGGAGTGCTACCTGGAATTTTGACAGCAAGGCAGGCTCACAATGCAGTATCACCCATGAAATCCCCTATTACGGTAAAGCTGCGTTTACAAGAAATGCAGGTAAAACCCAGGATGTAAATTTCATTATAACCGTTGAGCGTAATAAACCAGCGAATGCCGGTGTAGCCACGATCAAAAGTAATGCGCCTGCCTGGCGCTCAGATCTATCACCACGCGAGCTGGGTAAAACAAAAGTATCACCGGGGGTTGCGCCTATCATGGTGCAAAATGATGATGCATGGCGATTATTGACCGAGCTTGAGCGCGGCATGTCACCGGCATTTTATTATGATGGCTGGATAAGCGGTGAAGACCAGGTCATTGTCAGCCTGTTACCGGTGCATTTTAAATCAGTTTTTAAAAAATTCGTCGATTGTATTGCAGGGTTGCCAGTATATGGCGCTGAGGATGTCGCTAATTCGTTTGTTTATTTTCATCCGGGTAAAGCCACGTTCACCAAAGAAGCCGGCTCCCGCTTAAAAGTAATCAGTGCCTATCTGCAGGAAAGTGACAAACCACATTCTGTAATGGTTCAGGGTCATGCTGATAGTCGGGGAAGTTACAGCTACAACGACTGGCTTAGCAGAAAGCGGGCTGAAGCCGTCAAACAATACCTTGTCCATGCCGGCGTTGATAAGGCAAAAATAAAAGTCCGCAATTATGGTGAACGAAAACCTGTTAGCAGTAATAATAGCGACGTAGGCAGGCTAAAAAACAGGCGGGTAGTTATTAAGGTGAGTCAAGGTTAGTTGAGAACTGTGCCTGTTATTCTGAACCTGTTGTCCCCTATTCTACAAATTTTTTCTCAAATACATTTTCACGATGATAAGCCAGGTAGTCCTGGTGTTTACTCGACACTTTTATTCTCATGTTGTTAGTAATGCCCAAAATTCTCGGTGATTCGATGAATTCGTTTTTTTTAAGTGTGCCCTTCTCCGTAAAGGTGATATAACCAAGATCAAAAGCCTTATCCAGGTTTGGCAATAATAAAAGCCCATTATAAGGGTCCAGCCTTTCCGTATTATCTGAGTCTCGCCAGGGCTTGATATGCGATGCCACTAAAAACCGGGTATCACTGTAACCCGTTAATGCACACTTGCCCCAGTAGGTAATTAACTTACTTCGATATTTGCCCTGTCCAACACGCGCACTAATATAAGCTGTTTTCTCTGTCGCTTTTATGGAACGGTCTTTTAAGATGTTATTAATATCGAATTCCAGTTCTTCAGATGACTCACGTCGGCGGTAATCGATAAAAGCCTTCAAAGCACAGCTATAGATATTTTTATTGTTCTTATTCCTTTCAATATAAATATCGACAGTTTCTAGTCCATCATAGATTTTTACCAGTTCTGTAATTGAATGCACCTGGTCAATATATTTTGAACTGAGTTCTGCATCCATGGCCCAACGTGATATTACACCTGCAACAGCACGTGAATATTTATCCGCGGTTCCTGCTGACTTACCAACTTGAATTAACCAATCTTTAAAATTCATACTTAAATCTGTAATATCCAGTGGGTTCAAAAAAATTGATACAGGGTATTTTTGCACTGATACTGACTATGCGTACCGAAATACAGGATCTTCGTGCTCAATGAGTGTTTAGATAGTATCAAATAGAAAGACAGTTGTCAGATGGTGGGCTAATCATAGCCCACCCAGATTTATTTAGCGATTGTTATAGCCGTTATTTTATAGGCCGCCGACGCCACAGTATACGTATAAAAGGTATCAGCATAAACAATATCAGGACAACCATAGCAAGTCCTATCTGTTCATTATTGACGAGAAAAATAGCAACAGCGAATGCCACGACCATAGACAGCCCTGCATCAAACAGGGCGCGACGAATCAGCTGCTTTCTCTCTGCTTCTGTTTCATCACCAACCAGGAATAAAAACAGCAGTGGCAACATAAAATGCAAAGGTGCGTAGAAAGCAATGATAATAATCCAGATTACAGTGTCGTTCACAACAGCGCCTCAGGTGATAGCAGGGTTATTTCGGTTAGAGGCGGTATTTTGCCATAACTGTTCTTTCAACATGAAGCAACAGTGATGTTTTCAGGACAATAGAGAAAAAATATCCCGTCGTGTGGCCGTGTAATATAAACGCACCATTGTAGTGTGAAGGCATTGCATTTTGCACAAAAACAAAGCAAGGGAGTTGCCTCACGATGCACCTGTTTATACCTTAAGCTTTTCGCTGAATAAAAATTAAATCAGGTAATCAAAAACTTAGAAGAAATTATCGCTGCTGTAATAAATCTGGCATATTTTGTGTATTGTTAAAAGCGTAGTCCAACGAAATCACTTATCGAGGTTAGCATTATGAACAGTAATTATAATTATTCAGGTTTCTCAGGAGTCCCACTGACAGCAAATAACGAATCACAGCGATACGATCAACAGCTCGAATTACAGCAAGTCACTACACAGTCAAAAGAGTTAGAGGAAGAGAAACGCATCGAAGCAATGCTGCTCAGCCATAGCAAGTACCATATCTACTGCGAATAACAAAGGCAGTTAATACCTGGACAGCTATACGGGCTAGTTATATCAGTGTCAGAGTAAAAACGAATGGCGTTAAGTTTTTACTCTGACAGGGAATATTTTCTACTGAGCGATGGCATCTTTATTTTTATACTTAACCGTCATTAGACTGTTATATAACTGTCACATACAACAATTAAGTTATTAGGTAAATAACTATTGTTTCACAGAATGGAGATAAACCATGCAAGTTGCCGAAATTAAAACAATCGCTAAACAACACGGCGTTAAAATCAGCAAGTTGAAAAAAGCCGAGCTTATTAAAAAAATCCAGTTAGCCGAAGGATACTTCGACTGTTTTGCCACGCCTGCCGATGGTTACTGCGACCAGAAAGAATGCCTGTGGCGATCAGACTGCATCTAGGTTGCCTGAATAAAGCGGCATGAATAAAGGATAGCCAGGATAAGAACAGCATTTTTGCAGTTTTCAATAATGCTTAAAAACAGTGCTCGCTATTGTTTATCATTTTCAATTCCCACCTGAAAAAGTGTTTCCATATCAGGCCGCAGGCTGCAATCGCCAGTACCCAGTAAAGATATACTTTTACCCGTTGCATTAGCTGTAAGTAACAGACTTAAAATTGCTCTACCCTGCTGAGTGTCACTATTAAGCGCCCAGTAACCAGAACTAGCACAATCAGGTTTGGCATTGTAATTTCCTGTTACAAACACATGCGTAGGATTTTGATTAGGTGCCGGGTAATCTCTACCCGATATAAACAGCTTTTGAATCGTACCTACCTGGTTACCAGCGTACGAAACACTACTGGCAAATAGTAGAAAAAATATCATCAGTTTCATTTGATTAATCCAGCTTAAAGAACGATGTGGTAAATATACTATGAATTGGACTTTTCAACTACTACGAACCCGGTAATTCCTCTGCCCGCTATAATGATCAAGTGCTAGCCACTCGTCACCGGTGTTTTTACTCTAAGCCTGAATAACTAAATATTACCTGTTTTGTTGAACTATATTTAGTTTGACATCATCTAAACTTACGACTATTAATGCTGCCTGATAACTACGACCACAATACTTGATAGTGATACAAACATGTTACGCTTCAATATTATTCTCCTGCCATTTACCACATAAGATAATACAGTGAATAAATGAGACAAAAGGATTATTTTTCTGAATGGGGGCCTTTACGATGCGAAGTTTACTGATCATAAGCCTCGCAGTGGTCGTCGCATGGACAACGTATGCGGGAGCGGGATTTTTATCTTCAACAGGCCCGGTCATTGCGATATTTGCCGACAAGTTGTTTCAGGGTGAAGCCGAAGGCCATCTTGACGGTTCCGGAACAATCAAGATTCAGTCGAGTACCAGTCCGAGCGTTACCTGCACAGGACAGTTTACCTCCAGCGCTGAACTTGGCGGCGCGGGAAACTTGCAATGCAGCGACAGTTCGACGGTGACGATTCAGTTTCAGCGCCTGACCATTTTTCGCGGTTATGGAACGGGTAGTTCCAGCCAGGGGCCGATGAGTTTTACCTACGGACTCAGCGCAATTGAGTCCAAACCCTACCTGAACCTGCCTCAGGGCAAAGCACTCATAAAGAACGGAAAAGGTCTGCTGCTTGTAGACGCAAAGTAACCGGTCCCGGTTAAACAACAGCTAGCAGAAAGAAATTATTTCGCTAATATCAGGCCGTGTCCGGCTATACCTGCCCCTCTCTGCAAACAGTTAACCGGTTGATATGACTCAACTACTTGATTAGCTATCCAGTGCACTGTAATCCCAAAGCGTTTGGCTGCGCAAGTTACATCGCTCAAGGTAGGTATATCAAAAAAATCTGTTTACTGTAAAATTCGCACCGCGTTGATGGATGCCGATGCCCCGGGTTTCGGCTGCGGGCTTGCCTTAGGGTAAGCCTTAACTGTAAAGATAATGAATATGACTAGTGCATATTTTTACACTGTTACTAGATAATTAACATTAGTAATATTCTTTAAGTCATTGATTAATATAAATGAGCAAAAATGCAAAATAACCTAAATAGACACGAGCAAGAAAAGCTCGAAACTGATCTCAAGCTGCTAAACCTGCGGCTTGCCACCGCTGAAGCTGAATATGAAAAAATTCAGCAAGATCTGCTGGCCATCGAGTCAGCGCAGTCACATTCAGTACTGTCACAAGGTGCGTCGAAAAGCCCGGCCTATAACAACGCGGCTTCAAAAAAACCAGGGCACGGCGTTACTGTTGCTACAGCAACCGTCCTGTCTATCATAACGCTTTCCTTCGTCGGCGTTTATCACGACGCCTTGAGTAATGTGAAAGAAAACGGTCAGTTTGAAGAGTCTGCCATGCGCGAGCTGGTGAATGCGCCGATCATACGCAACGAGTATCAAAAAGCAAACGGCAGGGTGTCATCAAGCCGCGCTTACAGGGCAAAAAAAGCAACGAAGCTGCAGTGGGGACCATCGTTGCTGGTGCCGGAAGCCGCCGATATAAAACAGCATGCCATTTATGACCCGATAGTAAAACAACAGCAGAAAAATCTGCTGACACTTGGCTTTGACGTCGGTAAGGCAGATGGCTTCAAGGGCGCACGTACCCGCCAGGCCATTACAGAGTTTCGTGCCCTGTACCTGTCAGATTACGGCAAACAATTAAAAGACGACAATCTTACTGTGCTCCTGGCAAGCTATGCGGATCTTGCGCGCAGTGATGCCACCCGGTTCGGCATTGACCACGGTATTGTTGCTGCCATCCGACTAAGCAGCATTCGTACCGGTGTCGATTTTTCCTACCTGATGAAGCTTGCTGCCGCTGAGAGTAACTTCAAACCAAAGAGTAAGTCTGCGACATCATCAGCGACCGGCATATACCAGTTTACTCGCGACACATGGCTGAACACCCTGAAGACGCACGGCGCAGATTATGGCCTTGGCAATTATGCAGCAAACATCGAACACTACGAGACCGTGTACGGCTACCAGCGCCCCCGCGTGCGTAACGAAAAGATCTACAAACACCTGCTTGAGCTGCGCAAGAACCCGCGCGTATCCGCAATAATGGCGGCTGAAATGGTCCGTGATAGTGAGCAATTACTAGCTCACTCATTTGATCGTAAGCCAACGCAGACCGATCTTTACCTGACCCACTTCCTGGGCAACGCTGACGCCATCACATTCCTGCAATCACTGGAAAAAAGTCCCGACGTACACGCGCTGGAAATTTTTCCCGAAGCAGCAAGCAGTAACCGCAATATCTTCCACTCCAGAAGCAGTACCCCGCGCACCGTTGACGAAGTGTATGCCCTCTTCGGAAAGAAATTCAGTACCCGCCGTTACGACGATATTGCCGCTAACTGATCACACAGGCACCGCCTCGGCACTACCCTGGCAGCCGGAACAAGAGAGCAGTTTGCTGAAGGATTAATTGGGGTCTGCGCCAGATGATTGGCCCGCGACTGTTTGCAATTTATTTGCCGGGTGCGATATCAGATAGCTTGCCGCCAAGACATTCTGCGACCTGCATTGTCTTGCCCTGTTTGACTGCCTGGTATTTCGTCCAGAACAAAGCGTCGGTTTTCTTATGTACGGCGTGTGCTTTGGCATTTCGATAGCGGGAAGTCTGATCCGGGCCGCCGTTGTATGCGGAATAGGTTGACCTTGCCAGGTTATCCAGCCCGCCTGTATGTTTATGCTCGCCCCGTTTAAGTGCGTATTTAACCAGGTAACGGTGCAACACCTCTACACCTGCCCGTATATTGTAAGCCGTATCCCAGCGCAGTTTCTGGGTGTTATACAATCCACGCCAGACCGGCTCATTCATCTGCATCAAACCGGTATCGCTGGTGCTTGAACGTAAGGTCACAATCTTTTTGTTTTTTATCACGTATTGTCGCCAGCAGCTCTCCTGCCAGGCCGTAGCCAGAACCAGATCTTGAAAAAGTTTTTTCATGGAATCATCCAGCTTATTTGTCTTCGCCGTACTGCTTGCCGTATCGGTAAGCAGATCATGAATAATAGGCAGGTACTCGGGCAATTCGTTTTTTCTGGGCACCCATAACTTCAGGCGTTCGTGTGTTGATCCTGCCCAGGCAGAGCGGATTGGCCAGAAGTCGAAATTAAAACCTGATGACTGACTCGACTCGGGCTCGTCAGGAAGCTGGAAAAGCTGGCGCAATTCCGGATCAACGGTTTCTTTATAAAGTAAAGGATTAACGCCGGGCTGATCGTTGAGCATGCGCCCCATCCGTCGCAGACCATTGGCAGAAATATCCAGACCGATGGAAGGCCCCAGGCGGTCCAGAATTTTAAGCGCATCGGTTGCTGCCAGCAGACTGACCAGCAGCATGGGTTCCTGACCGGGTTTTTCCAGACTGATCTGGCGCAGTATCGGCCCCAGCCGCTGCCAGCTGTCGATAAACCAGTGCCGTACCGGATCATTCGCACGCGTCACAGGCTTCGCCAGGGCATCACGCAAGTGATAACGGGCAGTCAGCAATATATCCACCAGGGCCTCACGTAGCTCCTGTTGACTGGTTTCTCTGGCATAACGTTTAACGGCAAAGGTCACCATGGCGTCCATCATCTGCCAGTTTTCTTCCAGCTGTTCAATTTCTTTGGCACTGAGTATTGCAGCAGGCTTTTGTGTGAGCGGCAGCCTGTCTATCTGAAGATTGATAGCGACATCGATGCCATCTTTCGCAACGGCTATTTCCGATACTCTAAGACTGTCTGAGATCTTGCTGATCTGCGTAACGGAACGCCTGTCCAGAACATCCGGCAGCAGTGTTTTCAGTTTATCGATGGTTGGCGACAGGTCTATTTCATAGCGGTTCATCAGCGAAAGCAATTGCCCGCTGGCCAGATCCCACACTTGCCCGGTAATCATCTCACCCTGCGGCGTAAAGAGCTGGACGTTAAAGATCTTCAGCCTGACAGATCTGCCTTTCGGATGAATCACAGGTTGTGTGAGAAATTTAGCATCACCTTCCCAGTTGAACAGCGGTGTGCAGTCGCCAAAAACAGCCGTCGCGATGTTAGCCCGCACACGCGCAGTAATTTGCAGCTTTTTCTGATTTTCATGCAGCCGGGGATCAGACAGGTAAATAGTGCTGCAACCGGTGGCATCCTGCAGAACCTCTACCCTGTTACCCGGTGTATTGAACAGCTGGCTCTGCATTAATTGCCGCAGTACTGGATAATCCAGTTTGATCGGCACCCTCACTGTCTCGCTGATAACGGCAGTCTCGGCAATAACCGGTGATGCCATAATGGTTGCTGAGAACAGCAGTAAAACGATGTTGATCAACTTGATTACTGCTGGGGCTTTCATGGTTTATTTCTCGGTATTTTCGTAGGCGATGTAGTCATTAACAGAGTACCGGGGTTCCCTGTAATTCTGCAATCGGGAGTTCCGCAGACAATGATTAATTTAGGCATTTCTAATTATAAAATCATATCAAGAGTATCATAAAGGTACTTTCGAAACGAGATTACTCCGGGTGTTACCGACACGAGATTGCCGCGCCAGAAAACGGCTCGCAATGACGTAGATATAAAGGCTCGTAATGACAGACAGTTTTAAAGTGCTATTATCAGGAGTATTACCATCACCGAAGAAGTAATTCGCGATGCAACCTTACACTCGACATAATGAAGTTTTGATACTGGACAGGCGTCCCGGTAAAGTCGATGCGAATTACTTTAACCAGGCACAAACCGCGCTGAAGCGAATCGGTCATCAAATTCGATTCAAGATTCCTACACTGAACCACCTCGATCTGATCGTTCAGGATGACGCCTGGATTGTCGTCGATCGTGTGTTAAATGATATACCCGTCGTTGCCTGGACAGACTTCCAGATCGAAGGCCGTGATAACCTGCACCAGCCGATAGTCTGCGAAATACGTCTCTACCACTTTGCCGCTCGCATGGTTTTAAAAACAACGCTGGAAGCGATGGAAGAAATCCTGGGACAATCCGTGGCTGAACAGGCTGGCGACAAACCCGAAAAAGTATTGCCATTTAATAAAGACGAAAAAAAGACGACAACCAGGCTTAAGCAACAGGCATTGTAAACAGCGATCACCATGAAACAAACGATAATATTTCAATTAAATCGAATACTTTTTTTAGTAGCCCTGCTCCTCAGTACACAAACATTCGCCACTGACGTGGCAACGTTACTTCAGGAACAACAATCACCAGCTGGCGTCGTATTTGAAATCGTCAGCGATGAAGACGACTTACTCAAACATTTATTACCCACATTAAAAAAAGACATAGAAAAGTTACGACATCGTTTTCCAGGCATTGAGATAGCGATCGTTACCCATGGCAAAGAACAATTCTCCCTAACACGTAAAAACAGTAAAAAAGACAAAGTCATTCACAGCCTGGTTAAAGACATGGTTGAAAAAAATGCTATTGAAGTACACGTATGCGGCACACACGCCAGCTGGTATGGCGTAACTCCGGAAGACTTCCCGGATTATGTAGATGTAAGTGCGGCAGGGCCAGCGCAAATTAATGATTATGAGGAGATGGGTTATGAAGTGATTGTTTTGACTGAATAAGATAAATGAATATAGTTATACAAATTCGTTCTCGCTCATAGTCACAAACGCCAGCAGCTGTCTTTCTTGAATTTGAACAACGGGAAAGATCCTTTCTTAAAAACGGATGATATATCCACCGCCTGGTGTAATCAGCTACAGCTGTGCTCTTGCTCCGGTTCTTGCAGATTTTCCTGCTACTTGAAATTAACCACGATACCCTGTCTTGCACTATCGACATCAAGTGAACATTTAAACTGTGGCGCTTCTTTCAAAGAGGTAGCCAGTGAAAAAGCCGCCGTTGGTCGTATATTGGTAACGATAAAATCCATATTGGAAACGATGCATAAGCGATGCAGCTTCACCAGCCATGCATAATAAACCGCATCAATCAGGGGTACGTTTTTCAGATCATACATCAATGTTTGCGCATTAGACTTTTGCAGTATTTGCATAAGATCAACTACGTACTCGTCCGGTGAGCCGGGATCGAGTCCATCTCCAGGCTCCAGTAACATATTACGGTTACCGATAGAGGTTAAATGTAGACCTTTTAGCATTTTACGAAACTCATTATTGATGATTTAGCTGCGAGTTAATGCCCTGCGTATTAGTATCGCTGGTGCTAATGCCAAGATATCTAAATGCCTCTTTCAGGCCGTCTGATAATGTTGCACGTGTGACAACATCGCCAAGGTCGATATTCAGGCTTGTAAGTGCGCGAGCGATTTCTGGTCGTATGCCGGTTAAGATGGCCAAAGCACCCATTAAGGTTACAGCACGCATCATCTGTATCAGGTGGTGCGAAACCTGCGAATCAATAGCGACTACGCCGGTTATATCCATTACCACGACACGAGCACGATCGGATTCAATGCGTGACAATAGTTTTTCCATAACAGAAACCGTTCGCGAGGAATCCAGTGTTCCGATAATAGGTAAGGTCAGTACGCCATCCCATATTTCTGTTATCGGTGTTGAGGTTTCCTTGATTTCATCCTGTTGCGCCTGAATTGTTCGTTCCTTTTCTTCAAGGTATGTATTGAAAACATCCATCGAGATATCATTGAAAATAGAAGCCACCAGCAACAGCACATCCCGGGTCTGTTCGAATGACATGTCGACACTGCCTTCCAGCCCTTCCAGAAAAACACGTTGCAGGAAATTACTGTATCTTAGAAATTCATCAAGATTCCCACCACGAATCTGTATCTGATTTGAGAATTCCCTGAAGAACCTTCTTAGCGCTTTGTATTCTGAACTGCGACGGTCAATCTCTTCGTTCTTCCTGTAATATAACGACCAGCAATTCCAGGAACTCAAGACTGTAGTCTTTTATTTCTTCTGAACTTAACAGATTCTCGCTGACAAATATTTTACTGCCTTCTTTATCAATAGCGTTAGTGATTGTCCCTACCTGAGTCATGAACAACTCGATCAGAAGCTGGTTGGTAGACTGTTTTTCATCTTTATTATTTGTCATGATAGTTTCCTGCGTTATTGTGCTTTTCTGATGACAACTAAAGATTTATCATCATTGTTACGACCAAGTATCTGTCCCATTACCAGTGCAATCATCTGTGGATGAAATCGCCACAGGTAGGGCAATGTATTAATATTCCAGCCTGCCCTGATACCGTCCGATGCCGAAATTAATAATGCCTGCCTGGGAAAATTCTCATTATTAACTTTGACACTTCTGTGGTTATGGCCCAGAACACCAGAAGCCAGCGGCAACTGGCGTCTTTCCCCATTACTAACGATATACGCGCTCATATCACCTATACCCGAAATAGCCAGGTTATCAGTGCTGACGTCTAAATCACCCATGATGCCGACACCCCCTCTCCCTCTGCTCAGGCGCTGGCTCAGGACATTCATGCGTTCCTCTATATCAGCTTCAATCTCGAGTACGCCACGCGATGGAAGCACGGATTCTTCGGCTTCTTTACCGTGACCCAGGCCATCTATATGCAACCAGCTGAAATTCGACTGAGATTCATTTATATGTATACAGTCACCGTTATAGAAGTCATCATGCAAAGCGCGTAGATATAAACCATATTCGATTGCCGGCCTGGTTTTATGCGTTTTTAAATTGAAGCGCGCCCACACCGCCGTACCATGCCATTGATCTTTTGTGTGCTTATCTTTTGCCACGCTATAAATCGCTGATTCCGATGACAGGCGTTCAATCGCCCCCAGCCCGCGTCCCATGGTGCCGGTGGTAGTAGTGCCATCTTTTTTCGCATGCTCAAGATCTTCAATGCCGTTTCCATAATCAAGTGCAAAAAAATCCAGCGACGATCTTACGCCTTCATTTTCCCATAGCTGTATCATGCCACTGCCTTTGGCATGCTTTAACTGGTTAGTTACAATTTCATTACAGACCAGCTCCATATGTTCCAGCATTACTACAGCCAGACCTTTACGTCTGCCCACCGCTTTAAACCTGGACCTGAATAACAGCAGACCACTTTCATCCCTGACAGCACTTTCGTATAACAATTTCACTGCTTATCTCACCTCATTTTTCAGAAAGTTTACTGGTGTAACCTTCGAGCTAACAAACTGGCCGCGGCCTCTTTCCTTTGCTTCATAAAGTGCTTCATCACACCTTTCGGCAAGCAGCATCGGTGTATCATGCTGTAACATTTGTGCAATTCCGATGCTTACATTATTCTCCATCTGCTGCAGAATCTTTCTCGCGACGCGTTCAGCAGTTTTCAGCTCACAATAAAGAATAATGGCGAATTCATCACCGCCTGTCCTGCAACAGTGATCGACATCATTCCTGCACGCATACTCCATGCTGCGGGCAACTTTTATCAAATACTCATCGCCATAAAGATGACCGTTTGTATCGTTAATCTGTTTAAAATTATCTACATCAAGCATCAACAGGCAGAGCGGTTCGTTCTGTCTCTGGCAGCGAGCAATCGATTTCTTCATGTGAATATCATAGGCGCCGCGATTGTACAGTCTGGTCATGCTGTCGGTTTCAGCATTCCTCTGTGCACACTCGAGTTCAATACGCCTGGTCTCCAGCTGTTTTTCAAGCTGCGCCATTTCTTCTGCCGCCCTGGCTTTGGCTTTTTCCAGATCTTCACTAATGCGTGCATTACGTTGCCGCAACAGCTCAGGATCGGTCAGTTCGCTCTGCTGGCTTAACAGGGTAACGATAACATTGACACTTTCCGCAGAAGGCACTTCGGGAATAATGCTAATCAGGAATCGGTGACTGCCAGAATCCACACAAAGTGATGTATTATCCAGCACCAGGCTGATATCAACAGGCTCGTCCTGCGACTTCAGCATGCCATCAAGCTCGACCATACAGTCATTCAATGAAACAGCCGCAGTGAACATATTCCCACCAAGTGCTTCCACCGCAGATAATACAAAACGAGATAAACGCTGCCTGTCTGGCTCGACCAGTAATGAATATTTAAGCAAGGACAGCATAGTCGGTATAGATGTTATTTAATTCACAGTAGTGGTTAATCGATTTCTGCGCAGCAGCAATACAGCTACACAGATTCCTGTACAAACACTAAGTCATCCGTAAACTTGACCAATAGATTTTTTAGTAGCCAGTATATGTTCATAATTTAATCTCTCCATCAACTTACGTGCCTGTCGCTATGTATGTGATTTGCATAGTAATGAAGTAATGCACTAATACATAAGTCGTAATTTAAAATCTTTACTAGATACCCTCATATCGACCGTTTTTGATATTTATTTAGTCTTTGTATTATGAATAAGACATCAAAGGGTGAACGACTTGTGCTTTAACAGCTGGAGTCGTCGGGACAGGAGAAAATACTGGAGGATCGCCGGGAACAACCTTTGCCATGTAGTCGTTTCCCCATTTTTTAAATTTTTGAATAAAGCTAAAGCTGGTGCAGGTATCGGCCGAATCAGTATGTAATCAATACACAGTATCAGGAAAAGATATGAATCAAGCAGCTGTAGATCCCGGTTTTGAGTTTATCCAGCGTTTAGCTGACGAGTTGGCCAGAGATGATTTTACATTACCTCCATTTCCTGAAACGGCGCTTCGAGTTCAGGAGGCATTGAAAGATCCTGATATCTCGATCGACTCTTTGAGTGCCATCGTACTTACGGAACCAATGCTAACGGTGCGGCTATTGAAAATGGCCAATTCCGCTATGATGAAACGCGGCCCAATGGAAGTGACCGATGTGAAAGTCGCCATGTCTCGAATTGGCATGAATATGGTACAAAGTGCTGCCATGTCAGTGGCTGCCGATGAGGCGTTTCAAGCGCCTAAGGGAAGCTTACTGAGTATGCGTCTCAAGAAGATAAGAGAACATAGCACCAAAGTTTGTGCACTGGCTTATGTGCTCACGAAAAAAGTGCCGAATTCGGGCAATCCAGATGATGCCATGCTCGCAGGACTACTGCACTCGATTGGAAAGTTTTACATTCTGGCGCGGGCTGATGAATCGCCAGAACTGATCGCCAATGAAGTCGCCATGGAGCGATTGTTAAATGACTGGTATACCGGCGTAGGTCGGGCGATAGTTGAATTTTGGGGTTTTCCTGCACATATCGTCGATGCGGTGGATGAGCATGAACTGCTTGACAGACAGATATCTGGCAACGCCGACATTACCGATATTATTATCGTGGCAAATTTTCTCGCCAAAACTGACCTGGAGCTAGATGAGAATAAGGAGACGCTAGATCAAATGCCTTCCATGTTACGCATGAAACTTGATGCTGAGGCAGTGCTCAACTACATACAGGAGTCTGACGAGGAAATAAAATCTATGATGCAGGCTTTGGCCGGCTGATAGTGTTTTGACTTACACACGCAATAAATAGGGACAGGCTGAACCCGTCCCTATTTAACGGTCACTGGTAATTAGTTTTTACCCTGACCCCAAATATCCGACCACAAATAGCCCAATATCATCTATTCATTCTGTGTCGAACATGGTGTATTAACTGGCGTATTTTTCCTTATTAGCCTGGGCAAGTTTCGCTTCTTCATCTGAGTACTGGCGGCCCGACCAGAGCATTTCATAGGCGATTTCTTCATTGCCATTCTCGCATAGTTCCAGCACGGCTTTAAATAACGGCTGAAAGGTATCGCTCTTGTGTGACTCTTCATGTTCGGCGAAACTTTCCCAGAAAGTCACAATTAACGCTTCCTTGTCTTTCATCTCACTATCGACTGCCTGGCCGGTAGTGGAACCTTCATTGGAAATCTGCCCCATGTTTTTACACACAAAACCACCGACAAAACCGGTTTCTGAATGGTAGGTTTTAACGTTTTCGCATAACATGGCAACACGCTCCTGCAAGTCATCCATGTTGAATTCCGGCTTAAGTATGACTCGATTGACAGTAACAACGCCGCCGGGTGGGTAATCTGGTATTAGTCCGCTCATAGTTTTCTCCTGTAAGTTGGCCTTAAACTGGCCGAAAGATGGTATGCTTATTTAGCTTGTATACGCTACCAGTTGACTGGCATCGATACAATTCAGAAAAAGTTAAGCTTTGTTAAATGTGCCTGCATAAACACAGGATAGTCGGCTTAATGCTCTGAAAACCGCGGCCTGTCCCTATTATCACTATTTTCGTATTCGCAATTGTGAATTTTTGTGACCTTTAGCTGCAGGCAATTGCTATTAGAGATAGTCCTGCGATATAGTTTTGATATGAGTACAGCAACAATTAGAGACAGACGACTATTTAGCAACCATACGGGCTTCTATAATGCGAACCGTGGTCTGCCCGCTGTTGTTTCTACCGCTTACAAAAATTAACAGGAGTTAAGAATGGCTATTTTATCATGGTTGAAATCCAGGCAGCGCTTCACACGAAAAAGCGCTATTGATGTGTTTCAGGAATTCGCGAAAGAAGAAGAAAAACGTCTGCGGGGTTCGGATTCTGATTTTGACAAAGACGTCTATCAACAGGCAGTCAAACTTGTATCGCACAAACTTGCACCGTTGAACAAGGATTACACATCATGATTATTCATTCTATTCATGCCATAAACGTCCTTAAATATGCCCGTCTGGACCTGGAAAATCTTCCAGAAAAAGGAAAAATCGCGGTCAGCGGTGCTAATGAGTCAGGTAAAACAGCAATTGTCGAAACCATCGCTTTTGCCCTGTTTGGTCGAACATTCTCCAGCGATCATAGCAATATTACTCGCACCATAAAATGGGGTGAAACGAATTGCAGTGTCGAAATGACTTTTACCGCAATCGGCAATAATAGCTACACTATTAATCGTGCGGTAGATAAACAGGGTATGCATTCTGCTGAACTATTCATCACCGGTAAAGATACGCCGTTAGCTATCGGCCCCCAGGCGGTTGAAGAACAGGTGATTAATGCCTGTGGTTTTGATTTTGAACAGTACCTTGACTCACTCTACCTGGCACAGGTTGAAATAACCTCATCGGCTTCACAGGCACATACCATCAAGGCAATTGCCGGTTCAACACCGATTGAATCCATTAGTGATGAAATCAGAATTGAGATCCATGCTGCAAACGATAGCCTGAGCGCGACAGAAGCTGAACAAAACCAACTTCGTGAAAAAATCGAATCGCTGGATGTGCCGCCTGAAAAACTCTCACTGATCAATGCCGATAAAAAACAATGTGCCGAACAGATCGACAGCTACAAGGAAGAAGCCAGCAGCTTACAGACGCTTTCAACCGGTATTCGTGAAACCGGCACAGTCATCCAGGATGCCGGGCATGCATTGTCCGCAGCAGGCCGTGATATCTCATTACAACAATGGCAGACACAGCTAAGCTCCGTCGACGACGCGATGACAACCATGCGTGATTCGGTCAGTGCACTGGAGATGGAATCCGAACTGCGCTCAGGTGGCGGACTAAAAAAATATATCGAAAAACTACACTCGCGTCTGCTCGCCTTTGAGCCAGTGCAGCAGCAGGCAGATATCTGTCGCGCTGAACTGGGCGCCTTACTGGGTGAACGCGGCAGTAAACTTGATGCCGGCAGCGTGCCACTCAACAAGCAGCATTCAAGACTTAAACGCCGTCTCTTGCTGTCGCGACTGTACCATCGCAGCATGCAGGCACTGGTGCTGGCCCTGATCGTAAGCACCGTTATTCTCGGTGCGGGCTGGTGGCTGCTGACAGAGATGCCTGGCAGTAGCATCTCTACCCAGCTTTCACTCTGGCTGCAACAACAAAGCGCATGGTGGAACGAGACCAACATGGACACGTTGAGAAATGCCGCGATTGCGTCATTGTCGATAACAGCACTGGTGTTTTTCCTGGCATCACGCGTCAGTTCACGTATTAGTAAGGGCCGTGAGGAACTGAATCAAATCAGTGAGCGTTTAAAACGTGTTCGTGAACAGGTCAATCTGCTCGACCACATTAATGATCAGCCTCTGCCTGCAGTAATGGAAGGCCTGCGCGAGATTGACAGTAAACCACTAAAAGTTGCGCTCGACAGTTTCACTGAAAACAATGGCAGTTTATTTCTCTCGGAAGAAGTTTTTGCCGATCATCAGTTTCAGCTTAATGCCCTGCTGGATGACAATGCCAGTCATGCCGTGAGCATACGTGAATCAATCGCAACCCAGGTCGGTAAACTGACCAGTCTCAGTGACGAACAACATAACAAAATAAACAAACTCGAACTCGAGATTGAAGATATCCACAAACGCCAGAAAGAAAAGGCCGAACTGGAAACAACAATAGAAAAAATACAGACATCAATGGATGAACAACGCCAGCACATTCTGGTACGTGAAACCGCACTCAAACTAACAGAAGGTGCCTGCAGCGATATCTATACCCAGTTCAACAAGGTGTTAAGCAAGTATACGGCTATTGTCATGCCTAAACTTACAGAAAACCGTTATAAGCAGATACAGATCGATGACAGTCTGCACTTACGGGTATTTTCCACAGAAAAAAACGACTTTGCCGAACTTGATGAACTTTCCAGTGGCACGCAGCGCCAGATTATGCTCGCCCTGCGCCTTGCCATTTCCAGGGCACTGGTCGAAGCCGGACAACAGGGTAAACAGTTCATTATCATGGATGAGCCCTTTGCCTTCTTTGACCGTGAGCGTATTCGTAACACCATCAGCTCTCTCAATGACATGGATGAAAACATTACTCAGTTCTGGATCATTACCCAGGAATTTGAATCACCAGAACAATTTGAATTAAACATTCAATGTTCACGTGACAGTGATGAGCTCAAGGTTGAAGGAAAAACCAAACCGGTTAAGAAAGCCGTTTTGTCTGATGTGGTATAACTAAAGCTGTTACCGTCATTGCGATCCCTGCATGGATGTAGGTTATTAGGGCAATGCAGGACGCAATTGCCGAGGAACGAAGCAATCTCGTTTAGTCGCCTGTGCAGCCTGAAAAAGATTGCCACGCCAGAAAACGGCTCGCAATGACAGGAGTTCTGAGGCAGTATGCGATACCCCTGTTACTACTCAATTCAGGTGTTTTCAGTTAAACAGATTATTACAACTATACTAAACACATAACTACCCAACATCAGGAACGGTAAACGTGTTTAAAAATCTACTCATACTCCTATCACTATTGTTATTATCTTCCTGTTCCTGGTTGATACCTAAACCAAATGAAATGCCAGTACTGGCAACAATCTTTATTCATGACAACCCTAAAACGGGTGATTTCGCAATCCATGGTGAAAAAACTTCAACCCTGGGGCTACAAATTTACTACGAAGTTTACGAAATCAACGGTGATGCCATAACCATTCGAAACCAGAAGAAATTCACTAACCCGGAGTTTCAGGATATTTCTCCAAAATCTTGGGCATACCAGGTAATCGATCGCCAGGGCAATGTAAAAAAAGCCTGGATGACAGCAGAAAACGGTGAAATATTACCCACACCCGTGGCAAAACCGAATGCAATCGGCAGTCACGAAAATTTAACCGCTATCCAGCTTAGTTCACATAAACCAATCAAAACACTTGCTGGTAACATTGAAGTTGATGCGATTAACAGTTATATCTATCGAGCCGATGCCGGATTAATCAGTATCAAAGCCAGCACTTTAGAATACTACTCAGATAAAGTACCATTCAAAATTCTCAAACAGGAAATACTCAGCACAACCGATGTAGGTGCTTTACTAAAAACCGCTGAGTATCTACAGACTGCGGGTGAATTCTACCTGACAGAAGACTATATGAAGATATACAACCAGGTGACGAAGGAAGATATTACCGGACAGGTAACCATGGAGTTAATCGATTATGGTTTTGCTAAATAAGCAGTATTGATTTTTCAGCATAAAAAAATCAATCAAGTAAATCAATCGAGTCTGACCCTATTGATCATACACTCCGTTCCTGTTCGTCATCCATCCGATGAACATAAACGGTTTGTGTAGGGTACGCAAAATCTATGCCTTCCTGCTCGAAGCGCTCGTGAATACCCAGGTTGATTGCTTGTTGTAAATCCATGTACTGATTGTAGTCGGGTGAAAGCACGTAATACACGATTTCGAAATCCAGCGATGATGTGCCGTAGGCCTGGAAGTGGGCGCGGTCGAAGCGGACCTTGTCCTGTTCCTCGATAGTTTTGCGAACCATCGCCGGAATTTTTTTCAGCTTGTCGCGAGGGGTCTGGTAGGTAACACCGAACTTGAACACAACGCGGCGCTCAAACATGCGGCCGTAGTTACGGATGCGGCTTTTCAGCAGGTCGGCATTGGAGAACACCAGTTGTTCACCCGAAAGACTGCGTACCCGTGTGGTCTTGAGGCCGACATTTTCAACTGCGCCCATGTGCTCGTCAATGATCAGGAAGTCGCCGACCGCGAAGGGCTTATCCAGCACGATGGACAGCGACGCGAACAGGTCGCCGAGTATGTTCTGCAACGCGAGCGCAACAGCGATGCCGCCGATGCCGAGGCCGGTGACCAGTGCGGTAACGTCGAAGCCAAGGTTGTCCAGCAGCAGTATTACAACCAGCGCCCACAACACCAGCCGGCCGATGAAGCCTATCGCGCTGACGGTGGTGACCGTGGCAGGGTCAATCTTGCGGCGGCGCTGGCTCTCCTCTCTAATCCAGAACTGCCCGATGCTGTTGAACCACAATCCGCCCTGGATGAACAGTGCGATTGATGTAACGCTGACGATCACCGCCCTTGCCCGTTCAGGAAACTCCAGCCACAGCGAACCCAGGAACAGAGCAATAATCAGCACAAACAGGCCGCGTGTTCGCGACAATGCATCGGTCACCGCATCATCCCAGATCGTGGTGGTTTGTTTCGCCAGCCGCGCCAGGCGCGAAACACCGAGGCGAATAATGATGTGTATCAGAAAATAAACCAGAACCGATACGGCCAGTGCGACAAGCCAGTTCTGTACGGCATTGTTGAGTATGGAGTAGCTTAGGAAATGCAGAGAATCAATGTCGGGCATGGCGTTACTTTTTTGGTTTTGTGTTTGTGGCGATGATAGTAATTCAGCTTCAGATTAAAATTATTCGAAGTCACACATATACTACTTTAGTTTTCACTCTGATCCAAAGAAATTGCATTTATACCGTCATTGCGATCCCTACATGGATGTAGGATATTAGGGCAACGCATATGTCCATGGATGGACGGTAGTAGAGTAATGCAGGAGCAATTACCGAGGAGCAGTTGCCGAACGAAGCGCGGCAATGACGGATAAAGTTCAGGGCGCATTACAGGATACCCCCGTTATTCTTCCTTCATCGAAGAGTCAATCGGATCCGGGCAATACTCCCTGCGCCGGCAGGACTGGCAATGTTCCCCCAGGTACAGCTCATCCACCCAGCGCACCAGCTTCTGGATATCCTGCTGATCATCGAACAGGAAGCCAGCCTCAAAGTTACGCTTGTCTTCATGTTTGCTGCCTAGCCCGGCACCGGTAAGATTGGGTGAGCCGACAAAAGCCATAACATTGTCGATGATGATGGCCTTGGTATGCACCCGCGGGCACATGATACGCTCGAACAGTTCACTCTCCACCAGTTCATCGAAGCGGTCGAAATCTTCACGGAAACGTGGCCCTGGCTCCTTGGCATGGATCAGGCGCACCGCCACCCCCTGCGAAACCTTGTCCGCCAGTAGTTCGAGTAGCGGCACGAAACCGCCCCAGGCTTCGACGTACATATCCTTGATATCGGCGGTGACAATCCAGATGAACTGCCGTGCCTGTGGCAGGCGCGTCTGTATCACTTCTTCATAGATTTCGCGGTTGAGTAATAATTTATGCATTCAATTTCGAAAACCAGTCTAACAGTATTGTAGTTTTTCATCGGACCCCAAGTATCGCCTTTTTGCTCACCCCTCAAACACCAGGATTTAATGGGGTCTGACACCCTTTAATTGTTGTGTCCCGATTGTTTCAGCTAACGATAGGTCTTGTATTTATCTGCAGCTAACCTTATCCTGATGTTATGGCATTGCAAATCATAAAAGTCTTGTTGTTCACGCAATTAGTATTCATCTTTACCGGGCAGGCCTTTGCCGACGAATATTTGCAAAAACGCCAGCAGATGATTGCTGACATTGAAGCTTATGCCGAAACGACTTCCAAACTTACTAACAACAAAACCTTAGACAAGCGTGTAATGCAGGCCATGGCGACGACTCCGCGGCATGCGTTCGTCACTGAAGACATGCGCGCCCGTGCGTATGAGAACCAGCCACTGCCGATTGGTTATGGCCAGACCATATCGCAGCCATACATCGTCGCATTGATGACTGAACTGTTACAGCCTCTATCAGACCACCGCGTGCTTGAGATCGGTACCGGCTCGGGTTACCAGGCCGCCGTACTGTCACCACTGGTGAGGCAGGTCTACAGTATAGAGATCATTGAGCCGCTGGGAAAACGCACAACACAGCTGCTGAACCAGCTCGATTATGACAATATCGAGACGCGCATTGCTGATGGTTACGATGGCTGGCCAGAGCAGGCACCATTCGATAGCATCATCGTCACCGCAGCCATCAGTCATATTCCACCGCCACTGGTGCAGCAACTCAAAAAAGGCGGACGCATGGTAATTCCTGTGGGCACCCGTTTCCAGACGCAGCACCTGACACTGGTAGAAAAAAATGAACAGGGGATGATCAGCACACGGCAGTTGTTACCCGTGTTCTTTGTGCCTTTCACTGGCGCGCATTAGCCAGGCATGCAACAGCACATTTTGACTGCTGCACTGAAGTCGAATCCCCCGCTGCTGTCTGTCTTTCTCCTGTCGGCAACCGCGCTGGCTTATGAAGTTTTATTGATAAGAATGTTTTCCATTGTGCACTGGCACCATTTTGCATTTATGGTGATCAGTATCGCATTGCTCGGCTATGGTGCCAGCGGTAGTTTCATCACCGTGTTTCAACGCAGCTTACTTAAAAACTATGGCATCGTATTTGTCGCTAACGTGCTGTTATTCGGGCTGTCATCAGTGGCCTGTTTTGTCATCGTCCAGCAACTGCCTTTTAATACCCTGGAAATTCTGTGGGACGCTTCGCAGTGGCAGCGACTGTTACTGAGTTACCTGTTACTGACTCTGCCCTTTTTCTTCGTCGCCAATGCACTGGCCCTGACCATGATGCGTTTTCAGCAGCAGATCGCGCTGGTCTACGGTATCGATCTGCTTGGCGCTGGTATTGGTGCGCTGGCAGTCATGGTGTTACTGCTGCTATTTCCACCTGATATCGTGTTAACCCTGTTAGCTATCTGCGGTATCGCGGCTGGCCTGTTCGCTGTGTTTACTCTTGCTCGCAGACAGAGATGGATGGTGGTAATTTTTTTGCTGTTCTGCATGCTGGCCGTATTCATCACACCACAGAAATGGCTTGCGCTACAAATGTCAGAATACAAGGGTCTGGCACAAACACTGCAGATAAAAGATGCTTCCCTGCTGTGGTCACATTCGTCACCGGTCTCACAGACAGATGTGGTACAGAGCCCACTGGTTCCTTTTCGTAATGCTCCCGGCCTGAGTTTACAAAGTCCCGGCGGACCACCGGAGCAACTGGCCGTGTTTAGAGACGGTGATGAGATGAACACCATCGATCATGTCCGTTCCCGGTCTGCACTCGAATATTATGACTACATGAGTTCGGCGCTGCCTTATCACGTACAGCGTTCTGCGCAAAATGCTATGAAGCATAAGCTGCAGAATGTTCTGATCCTGCGCTCGGCAACCGGCGCCCAGATATTACAGGCACGTTTTCATAAAATACCGCGTATAGATGCGGTCGAGCCGGACCAGCAACTCAGCCTGCTTATCAGTGACAGCTATGCAGATTATTTTGACTGGGCTGCTGTGCGGGACAAAGTAAACCTCCACACCATTTCACCGCGTGGATTTGCCGCTGCCGGCAAAAAATATGATGTTGTCATCATGGGTCCGGGTGGCGGTTCCACCGGTGGTTCGGCCGGCGTTTATGAACTGTCGACCTCTTACGACTATACTGTCGAAGCACTGCAATCCTATCTGAAGCTGCTCGCCCCTGACGGACTGCTGAGTTTGACCCTGTGGACCAGCAACCCGGCGCGCGGCAACCTGAAGTTATTTGAAACTGCAGTGATCGCAATGAAGCAGTCCGGCATCGAGCATCCTGAAAACAATATCGCGTGGATACGCAGCTGGAATACGGCAACGCTGCTACTGAAAAATACCGCCCTGAGCGCAGAAGAAATTGCCAGTGTGCGCGACTTCAGTATGGCGCGCAGTTTTGACCTGGCATGGCTGCCCGACATCCAGCCGCAGGAAGTCAACCGCTTCCAGCTATTACAGGAACCTGTATTTTATCTTGCCGCCCAATCGATATTAAAGCAGGAAAACAGCAATTTCATCGAGCAATACAAGTACGATATTCGCGCAGCCAGCGACAACCGGCCCTATTTCGATAATTATTTCAAATGGAGCAGCCTGAAAGAATTCCTCGCGATGCCAGGGCAGACAGGGATTTCTATGATCGGTGTTGGTTATCCTACCCTGCTGGTTACCCTGGTGCAGGCAGCGGTCGCTGCATTCGCGCTTATATTGTTGCCTTTATTTTTTCTACGAACGCAGAACAAACAAAGCACACACAGGCGCTGGAAAATTGTTATCTATTACCTGGCCATCGGACTGGCCTTTCTCTTTATCGAGATCGCCTTTATCCAGAAATTCACCCTGATACTTAGTCAGCCGCTGTATGCAGTCGCGGTCGCTTTATGTGCCTTCCTGATCTTTTCCGGTCTCGGCAGTCTATATGTGCAGCAGCATATAAAACGCACAACGAGCGACATCATCCCGGTATTATTGCGCCGCGCTGTTATCATGATCGGGCTAATTACCGTTGTTTATATCGGTCTGTTACCGTTGCTGACTAACAGCATCATGGCCATGCCCGAAACGGCGCGTATTATTTCAGCCTTCGTTCTCGCCGCACCACTGGCTTTTTTCATGGGCATGCCGTTTCCACTCGGGCTGGCTACGGTACAGCAGAACAGTCCACATCTCATCCCCTGGGCATGGGGCATCAATGGCTGCGCATCGGTACTGAGTTCGATACTGGCGGTGCTGCTAGCTATCGAGATTGGCTTTAATGGCGTTATGTTATGTGCCGTCGTGTTATATTTAATCGCATGGCGAAATAACTGAGCCATGTTTTCAATCGGGCCTGACTCAATTGTTTCAGCCCTGTTCTGCAGGCCAGGCATAAAAATATCGACTGATGATTTATGAGAGACAAAATCCGATTAGTTAATCAGCGTTACATCCTTCTGTGCATACTCTTGTGCCTGCTATTATTCATACCGCTGGCAACTGCGATCGGGCAGCAAGATGAAACCGCCAATGATGAGACCGGGCATGTCTCAAAACAGACATTGCCGGAACTTATTTTTGATTCAAGTGAGCATTTTACCGAGATAAATTCCGCAAACCTGGATGGCCTGTTACAGCGTATCGGAGACGCCAGGCTGGTATTGCTGGGCGAAGCCACACATGGCAGCGCCGAGTTTTATGAGATGCGTGCACGCATTACCCGGGAGCTAATCGAAAACAAAGGCTTCGATATTGTTGCAATCGAAGCGGACTGGCCGGATGCCACAGCTATCGATTATTTCATCAGCCAGACCAACCATAAATATGCCAGCAAGCCTGTGTTTAAAATCAAACCGTTTTCAGGTTTTCCGGAATGGATGTGGGCAAATCATTCCGTATATGACTTCACACTTTGGTTGAAGAATCATAATCAAATTATTGAATTAAAAGAAGATATAGTCGGCTTATATGGTCTGGATCTTTACAGCCTGTTTAACTCTATCGAAGCCGTGCTCGATTATTTTCAGGCTGTTGATCCAAGGGCAGCGGTAGTTGCATCCAGGTTTTATGATTGCCTGATGCCGTGGTCCGATGACCCGCAGATGTATAGCCAGGTCATGCAGTCTGGCAGGTTTCAAAGTTGTGAGTACGAGGTGCTTGCCGTACTAACAGAGCTGCAAAGAAACCAGGCGTTCTACAAAAGGTTTGATGAACAGCAATATTTTAATGCGCTACAAAATGCACGACTGGTTAAAAATGGTGAACGTTATTACCGCACCATGTCTGACGACGCAGCTGACTCATGGAATCAACGCGACCAGAATATGTTCGACACCCTGCTGGCGATTATGAAGCACCGCGGTCCGGAATCGAAAGTGGTTATCTGGGCGCATAACTCGCACATAGGTGATGCCCGTGCAACCGAAATGAGTTCACAGGGGCGGTTTAATCTTGGTCAACGGGTTCGCGAATCTTTTGGCGATAAGGCTTACCTGGTCGGTTTTGGCACTGATCATGGCTCGGTAGCCGCCGCAGCCCAATGGGGTGCAGTGATGCAGGTCATGCAGGTACCGCCCGCACATGCCGATAGTTATGAAGCTTTGTTTCACCAGGTCAAAGCGGATAACTTCCTGCTGCCTTTACGTCAATCTATAACGCCAGACCCTGACCATGAATTAACGCGCAAAAAACTGCAGACAGAACGGC
>CAVQDO010000005.1:0-98799 GCA_963711255.1 uncultured Gammaproteobacteria bacterium
CTGTTACTTGTTGGTGGCACCGTTTCAGACGTATTGCTGTCAAGCCACCTGGCGATGGATGATATCAAGGACTCGATTGATGAACTTAAACATTATCGTGAAAACATACTTACGATTTAACTGTAAGTTGCAGGGAGTCGTTTAGAAGTAAAAAATATCGGGTGATTTAAAGCTCATGTTTCTACCGGCGTATCAGCATGATTTCCCCATTCAGACCATGAGCCCGGGTAGCCCAGGACATTTTCATATCCCAGGGATTTTAAAACCAGCCAGGAATAGGCAGAGCGATGATGTGACTGACAGTAACAGACTACTTCTTTGTCCTGCGTGATGCCAAGGGAGTCCAGTCGCTGTTGTACTTCTTCGGCGGGCAGGTGGCGCAAGTTCCGGTTTTGATCCATTGATTCAGTCCATTCATAGTGGATCGCCCCTGGAATATGGCCGGCTTTTTCGGCAAATTTTTTCACACCGTTATATTCATCCAGGGAGCGGGCATCCAGGATGGCCACTCCGTCGTCGTCCAGATGCGTTTGTATGAAAGCCCGGTTTGCCGTATGGCGATGCGTTTTTCTTAGCTGGTAATCTGAAGGTTCAGGTTTATCCGGTGCTTTGTTACTTAGCTGATGGCCTTCATTTGCCCAGCTGTGAAGGCCGCCGTTTAGAACAACGGCGGTTTCGTGGCCGAATACGTTAAGTGTCCAGACAAAGCGGGCGGCGCAGCCACCGCCCTCATCGTCATAGGCCACAATTAGTGATTTTTTTGTGATACCGAGACTGGAGAGCAGGGCAGAAAAATTTTCATTGTCTGGTAATAAGCCCATGACGGGTTTGTCGATTTTGATAATATCGATGTAATTAACAAAGTGGGCACCAGGAATGTGCGCCTGTGCATATTGTTTTGCCTTGCATAAATCAATAATAATTAAGTTTTCATTACTGCGTAATGCTTCGAGTTCGTCGGGTTCGATAAAATAACTGGCCTGTGACATTTTTTTGATTTTAAGTTAGAAGTTATAGGTTTCAGATAATCAGTTTTAAGCTGTAAGTTTTTTAGCAAAAGCCTGTTAACTTAAAACCGGTTTACTATTTTATGATTTTAATTTTTTCAAATGTTGTTTTATGATGCGGTTTTAACACGGTGTCTTTTGCTATTGATGATTCGTCTGCGACCGGGTAGTCCAGCGAAAAATGTAAACCGCGGCTTTCTTTTCGCATCATTGCACTGCGAATGATGAGTTCTGCTACCAGTGTTAAATTGCGCAGTTCGATGAGGTCGCTGCTAATACGGTAATTACTGTAGTAATCGTCGATTTCCTGCTGTAATAAACTGGCGCGGTGCATGGCACGTTCCAGCCGTTTATTGGTTCTTACAATGCCCACATAGTCCCACATAAAGCGGCGCAGTTCGTCCCAGTTGTGCGAAATGACTACATCTTCATCAGAATCGGTTACCCGGCTTTCATCCCAGTTAGATATCTTCTGACATTTATACGGTGCTTCAATCAGTGCTGAAATTGATTCTGCGGCTGACTGGGCAAAGACCAGGCATTCAAGCAGGGAATTGCTCGCCATGCGGTTTGCTCCGTGCAGGCCGGTGTGTGAGGTTTCTCCAATCGCGTATAAATTAGTGATATCGGTTTTAGCATTTAAGTCAGTGTTAATGCCGCCGCAGGTATAATGCGCCGCAGGAACAACCGGGATCGGCTCTTTGGTCATGTCGATGCCAAACTTCAGGCACTGTTTATGTATGGTCGGGAAATGCGATGCAATAAAAGCCGGCGAACGGTGGCTGATATCAAGATACAGGCAGGGTACACCGAGGCGTTTCATTTCATGGTCAATGGCACGCGCGACAATATCACGCGACGCCAGCTCACCACGCTCATCAAATTTGTGCATAAACTGCTTGCCGTTAGGCAGGCGCAGTTTGCCGCCCTCACCGCGAATAGCTTCACTGATTAGAAACGATTTTGCTTCCGGGTGATACAGGCAGGTCGGGTGGAACTGGTTGAACTCCATATTACTGATACTGCATCCTGCACGCCATGCCATGGCGATGCCATCACCGGTAGAGCCATCGGGGTTGCTGGTATAAAGGTAAACTTTGCTGGCACCGCCAGTAGCCAGGGCGACGAATCGTGCCTGGAAAGTTTCAACATGATCGGTTTTTTTGTTGAGTACGTAAGCGCCAATACAGGTATTAGCATCAGAGCCGGTGTCTTTTTTATGCCCCTGTTTTTCAGTAGTGATGAGATCTACCGCAATGTGGTGCTCAAAGAAGGTAATGTTGTCATGGTGGCGAGCGTGGTTTTCCAGGGTGTCACTGATGGCTTTACCCGTCGCGTCGGCAGCGTGCACCACCCGGCGATGCGTGTGGCCGCCTTCGCGGGTTAAATGCAGCTCTCGTTTTCCGGATTTGAACATTTCACTGCTAAAGGGTACGCCCAGCTTTTGCATCCAGCGAATATTCTCCGGACCATGCTCAACTACGTACTTGACCGTGGCCGGTTTCGACAGGCCGCTACCCACCCGCAGGGTGTCTTCAATATGAGAGTCAAATGTATCAGCATCGCTGAGTACTGCGGAAACGCCACCCTGGGCATAATATGTGCTGCCATCCTTGCCAGGACCCTTGGTGATGATGGCAACACTGCATTTATCCGCCAGGCGCAGAGCCAGGCTGAGACCGGCAGCGCCACCGCCGATAATCAGGATGTCATGTTGATGCGTTATGGTCATGCTAAATATGGATAATTGAGTCCCGGACTTTAAGAATTTGCGTATAATGAGGTAAGTTTAACCGCTTAACTATAAAAAATACAAAAGCTTATCAATTTCGACTATAAAAACCGGGAACTATGATGACAATTGTGTGTCACAGCATGCAGGGTGATACGTCGCTCATTAAAGAGAGGGACAAATGAGCGAACGTGAGATCGATCAGGAGCTGGTCATTCGTGTACAAAATGGTGATAAGAAAGCGTTTGACCTGCTGGTTTTAAAGTATCAGCTGCGCGTGTCCAAACTGGTCTCAAGGTTTTTAAGAAACCAGTCTGATGTGCCTGATGTGGTGCAGGAGGCTTTTATTAAAGCGTATCGTGCGTTGCCGAATTTTCGCGGTGATAGTGCGTTTTATACCTGGCTGTACCGTATTGCGATTAATACGGCGAAAAATCACCTGGTGTCGCAGTCTCGTAAAAGCCCGGCTAACAGCATTGATGTACAGGACGCCGAAGATTATGGCGCCAGTGAATGGTTGAAAGAATATGCTTCACCCGAACGTGAAGCACTGGCTTCTGAGCTGGAGGCTACTATCCAGCAGGCGATGAGCGATTTACCCCCGGATTTACGTGAAGCGATAACTTTGCGTGAAATTGAAGGTCTAAGCTATGAGGATATTGCGGTAGTGATGGACTGTCCGGTTGGCACCGTGAGGTCGCGAATATTTCGTGCACGTGAGGCGATTGATAACAAATTGCAGCCAATTCTTGATGATGACAGCCACCATGTTTCAAGTGGCTTTGGATAAAGGGTCGGCAGGGTTTCGGATTTAAACGCGGCAGGGTTACGGATTCAAACTGTTTTTAAACAAAAAGGACTTATGAAGATATTTAATTTTATATATGGTTATGGCAATGAGCGATATGACTAGTAAACGAAAAGAAAAAATTTCAGCTTTCCTGGATAATGATATGCATCGCGATGAGTTGATGTCTTTTTCTTTATCGTCGGAAGCTGATGACGCTATCACTGCACAACATTACCATATGATTGGTGACGCCTTACGCGGTGAAATGAGTGATTCTTCCTTTATAGATGTCAGTCAGGCGGTGCGCGAAGCGCTTGCCGATGAAGAGATCATTGTTAATAAGCTCGCTAGCCAGGGATCAACTCCGCAATCGTCTCCAGCATCAACGGCTAATGCCGCCAGGCCAGCGGGTATTTTTGACCTGTTAAGCCGACCATTAACCAACTGGTTCAAGCCCGTTGCCGGTATGACAGTGGCTACTTTTGTTGCTGTTGTTATGGTGGTAAGCCTGTCAGAAAATAATACTACTGAACAGGCACCCGTTGCCAGTAACGTGGAAAATGCTCCTGTAGTACAACTGGCTGCTGAGAAAAAAGTGGATGAGAAAGATCCGACGGTCAATAAATACCTGGTTGATCAGCACCTGGAATTTGCTACTCAGGATGCACTTCAGGGACGTTTGCCTTACGTAAGAGCTGTTAGTTTCGAGTCCAAAGACAAGCCATCAAAGTAAGCATTTAATGCCTGCACGTTCATTTTTTGCTGTAATTGTTCTATCGCTAATTTGTACGAACAGCTTTGCCGGAGATCTATTCGATATGCTCAAGCGCATGTCGGAAGCTGATCAGGGGCAGAATTACCGGGGTACATTCATACTCAGAAAATCAGACAAACTATCCACCATGCGGGTTACGCATGGGGCCAATGATGAGGGTGTCTGGGAAAGTCTGGAAGCTCTTGATGGTGAGCAACGAAAAATAATCCGGCGTAATAACCGGGTTATATCAATTTATCCAGATCGTCAGATTGTCAGCATTCGAAATATTGATAATAATCGTCCGTTACACGCGAAACTGCCGGACAATATTGATCAGCTGGAAAAATTTTATACCATGAATCGTCTGGATGACGATCGTATAGCCAGTCATCCAGCCCTGGTTGTAGACCTTACGCCCAAGGATAAGTATCGTTACGGTTATCGTTACTGGGTGGATAAAAATACCGGTATGCTGCTTCGCTGTGACCTGGTCGCCGATAGTACAGAAGAAACAAGAAGCGTCATCGAGCAGATGATGTTTATCTCGCTGGATTACCTGGAAACTGCTCCCGAGCTGACATTTAAAGAAAAAAAGTTTGAACAGTACCAGCAGAAAGTAGTTGATGAACCTGAAGTTGAGATGGCGGAAGATGGACTTCAGCACTGGCAGATAAAACAGCTACCGCAAGGTTTTATGCTAACCAAGAGCATTATGAAACACTCACACCTGGCGACGGATGTGATTAATCATTCAGATAGCTCGCATCATCACGATTTATTGCACCAGGTTTATTCAGACGGACTGGCATCGGTTTCTGTGTTTATTGAAAAAAATCAGGGTGACGGATAAGCATTTGCAGGGCCTGGCATCAATGGGCGCAGTAAATGCCTATGGTAAAGCCGTTGATTCACACTATGTCACCGTTGTTGGTGAAGTGCCTGCACAGACTGTACAATCAATGGCACAGTCTGTGGTCAAACTACCGTAAGCTGAACTCATAAAGGGTAGTATTAACACCATGATTGAAGAACAGGCACAAGTTGTTGAAATTAAAGATGACCAGCTTATTTTGCAGGCGCAAACGCAGTCCAGCTGTGGCAGCTGTGCCGCCAGCAAAGGCTGCGGTACCTCGATGTTAGCCAAAGTGGTTGGGCGGAAATTTACCCGTTTTAAGGCGGCCAATAATATTAATGCCAGGGTAGGTGATACCGTAATCGTCGGTATCCCGGAAGACGCGCTGCTTAAAGGCTCCCTGGTTATGTACATCCTTCCTGTGGCTGGCATGCTGGTTTCTGCCTTACTGGCGGATTATTACCTGGCCGCCTCTTCCAATAAAGACTTGCTCACCGCGCTGTCCGCCATCCTGGGCCTGGCTTTTGGCTCTGTACTTGCGAGAGGGTATTTTCAGCGTAAAAGCAGTGCTCAATTGTTTGCGCCGGTAGTTCTGAGAAAAATCATTGATCATGGTAAACTGTAGCGTCTGGTACTGACAAGCGGTGCCAGCTTGATGGTTTGCGGGATTGGCCGGCTTTGCCGGTTTTTTTCTGTCTGATCGGAATGTATTATCGGGGTTATCTTGTCTTTACCGGGTCCGTAGCGTTGGAATTTACACTTTATTCTCGTAGTAACTGTGATTTATGCGCAGCCATGGAAGAAGAGTTAAGGCCTTTTATTGCAAAGTATAAAATCACGGTAAATCGCCAGTACGTGGATAATAAGCCCGATCTGGAACAGCGTTATGGCAGTAAAGTACCGGTATTGAGCCTGGACGGCAAAACGCTTTGTGAATATTTTCTGGATGCAGCGTTGTTGTCCAGTGTAATTAGTCAGGATGATCCTGCAACAGATAAATAAGTAAATGAAAAACATTCGAAACTTTTCCATAATCGCCCATATTGACCACGGTAAATCGACACTGGCAGATCGCCTGATCCAGTCCTGTGAAGGTTTGAGCGAGCGAGAAATGGAAGCACAGGTACTGGATTCCATGGATCTGGAACGCGAACGCGGTATCACGATTAAAGCGCAAAGCGTGACTTTGAATTATACCGCTGATAATAAAGAAACATACCAGCTGAACTTTATTGATACCCCTGGCCATGTCGATTTTTCCTATGAGGTTTCGCGTTCACTGGCGGCCTGTGAAGGTGCGCTGTTAATTGTTGATGCTTCCCAGGGTGTAGAGGCGCAGAGTGTCGCCAACTGTTATACCGCGATTGAACAGGGCCTTGAAGTTATACCGGTATTAAACAAAATCGACCTGCCAGCAGCTGAACCCGAGCGCGTTTGTGAAGAAATTGAAGAGGTCATCGGTATTGATGCCAGTCATGCGCTGCGCGTCAGTGCGAAAACAGGTGAAGGCATACATGAATTACTGGAGCAGCTTGTTGCTGAAGTGCCGGCACCGAAGGGTGATCCTGATGCTCCTTTGAAGGCGTTAATTATAGACTCCTGGTTTGACTCCTATGTTGGCGTCATTATCCTGGTGCGGGTGATGCAGGGATCTATCTCTCCCCGTAAAAAAATGATGGTGATGTCATCAAAGCGCAGTTACCTGGTAGACAAGGTGGGTGTGTTTACACCGAAACGTACTGATCGTGACATCCTGTCGACCGGACAGGTTGGTTATATTATTGCCAGCCTGAAAGAAATCGATTCAGCCAAGGTGGGTGATACCATCACCATGAACGATAATCCGGCAGAGGAAGCGCTCGCTGGTTTCAAGGAAGTACAGCCAAGGGTATTTGCCGGTATGTTTCCGGTAAGTTCAGATGACTATAATGACTTCAGGGATTCACTGGAAAAGCTAACCTTAAATGATGCATCCCTGAAGTTCGAACCGGAAAACTCATCCGCTCTTGGCCTGGGATTCCGTATTGGTTTCCTGGGTATGCTGCACATGGAAATTGTTCAGGAACGGCTGGAACGTGAATACGACCTAAGCCTTATTACGACTGCACCGACAGTGGTATATCAAATTATGAACACCCAGGGTGAAGTCTTTGAAATTCATAATCCATCCGATTTGCCGGAAGTGAATTTTATAGAAGAACTGCGCGAACCTATTATTAAAACCAATATTCTGGTGCCGCAGGAATACGTGGGTAACGTTATTACGCTCTGTATCGAAAAGCGTGGCGTGCAGATGAATATGCAATACATGGGTAAACAGGTCTCCCTGAATTATGAAATGCCATTAAGTGAAGTGGTGCTCGACTTCTTTGATCGATTGAAATCGGTCAGCCGCGGTTATGCCTCGTTTGATTATGAATTCGATCGCTTTCAGGCAGCAGACCTGGTCAAGGTGGATATCCTTATCAATAGTGAGCGTGTTGACGCACTGTCAATTATTGCGCACCGAGAGGTCAGTCACAGGCGCGGTCGTGAAGTTGTAGAAAAAATGCGCGAATTAATCCCGCGTCAGATGTTTGATATTGCCATTCAGGCTGCGATAGGACGAAACATTATTGCTCGAAGTACAGTTAAAGCCCTGCGTAAAAATGTTACTGCAAAATGTTATGGCGGCGACGTGTCACGTAAGCGAAAATTGCTGGAAAAACAAAAAGCCGGTAAAAAACGGATGAAGCAGTTTGGCAAGGTTGAAATACCGCAGGAAGCATTCCTGGCGGTGCTTAAAGTTGATAATTAAAGTAGATGTAACTAATATCGTCTACACTTCTATACTAAAATAATAGTGATGTGAATTTATAATGATTTTTGATTTTTCGTTTTATTTATTTGTTGCCGTGGTCTTTACCGGAACAGTCTGGTTGATAGATAAATGGCTGCTTGCACCCAGGCGCAATGCGGTAGTTCAAACATCAACCCAGATTCATCAGGGCGTAGAAATCAGCCGCAAGGGCGGTGAACCGATACTGGTCGAATATTCAAAATCATTTTTCCCGGTTCTGCTAATTGTGTTTTTACTGCGCGGTTTCGTAGTTGAGCCATTTCGGATTCCATCAGGGTCGATGTTGCCATCGCTTTATATCGGTGATTTCATCCTGGTTAACAAGTTTGCCTATGGCATAAAAGTCCCGGTTATCAATAAAACCATCATCGACTTTGCGCCGCCAGACCGTGGTGATGTCGTTGTATTTCGCTACCCGCGTGACCCGAGCCTGGATTATATAAAACGTGTAATTGGCCTGCCGGGTGACCATATTGCCTATTACAACAAAGTACTTTATGTAAACAGTAAGCCGGTAGAAAGAGAGTTTGTCGGCCAGTATAAAGGGCCTGGACAAACGGCTGCAACTGAGTATGTGGAGAAGCTTGAGGGTTCTGATCATGCGATGTTGTTATTACCGGCAAGGCCTAACAATTTGCAGGGTGAATATATAGTGCCGGAAGGTACGTTCTTTGTTATGGGTGATAATCGCGACAACAGTAACGACAGCCGTGTCTGGGGCCCAGTGCCAGAAGCTAATCTACTGGGTAAGGCATTTATGATCTGGATGCATTTTAGTGACGAAATGCACCTGGATCGTATTGGAGATATTATTAAATAATCGAGCGATACTATAAATCACGGAAATAATAAATCGCTATTTAACGAGGCAGGTAAACCATGAACAGATCAATGAGCAGCATCGCAGGCAAACAACGCGGATTAACCATGATTAGCTGGTTAGTTGTTATCGTTTTTTTATTGTTTCAGGGTGTGATTGCCATGAACGTAATTCCGGTCTATATGACCGATTCATCGGTGAAATCTATTTTCAAGGAACTGCCGGATGATGTAGCGGCAAGAGATTCGTCAGTGAGTGAACTTAAAGTACTGGTTTCAAAACGGTTACGTATTAATAATATCTATGGAATTCAACCCGAACAGATAAAAATTAAAAAAGGACGTGGTGAGAACATTGTAACCCTCGACTATGAGCCTCGTGGAAAATTAATTGGCAACCTGGAATACATTGTCAGTTTCAAGCACGAAGCCAGAATTCCTTCACGTTAATCGCTGCAGCCTTCCTACTTATATATTATCTTGAGTGTTCCTATGGCACAGTCTAATGCCATTAATGCATTATTAATAAAACTCTCTTATACGTTTAATGATACGAATTTATTAGACGAAGCATTAACACATCGAAGCTTTGCCAATGTCAATAATGAACGTCTTGAGTTTCTCGGTGATGGTATTTTGAATTTTGTTATCGCTCATGAGCTTTATAAACTGTACCCGGACGTGCAGGAAGGTGATTTAAGCCGTCTGCGCGCTAACCTGGTAAACAAAGAGTCGCTGGCTGTGATTGCTAACCAGCTTGATCTTGGCGAAGTCATTAAACTGGGTTCAGGTGAATTAAAGAGCGGCGGTTTTCGCCGACCATCGATTCTTGCTGACGCCGTGGAGAGTATATTGGGTGCAGTCTACTGCGATGGTGGTTTCGACGCTGCGCGTGAGCTAATCGTGCGTCTATATGCTGAAAGGCTGGCGTCACCCACGGATCTGCAAAGTTTGAAAGACCCTAAAACACGATTGCAGGAATTATTGCAGTCACGCCGTTTTGAGTTGCCGGACTATGAAGTGACCGATATTTCAGGGCAGGCTCACGCGCAGAAATTCCATGTTAAATGTACTATTGAAAAAATGAATATAGAAGTGAATGGTGAAGGTAAAAGCCGCCGAAAGGCCGAGCAGGTTGCTGCTGAAAAAGCGATTACGCAGGTCGATGAATATTACGGGAAAGACAAATTGTGACTGACAACGAGATGAACAATAGCGAACAGCGCTGCGGTTACGTTGCTATTGTTGGGCGTCCTAACGTCGGCAAATCAACATTGCTAAATAATATTCTTGGCATGAAGTTAAGTATTACTTCGCGAAAACCGCAAACCACGCGGCATCAAATTCTCGGGGTAAAAACAAACGGCAGTATTCAGACCGTGTATGTAGACACGCCTGGTATTCATCAGCGCCGCGGTACCGCGATTAATAAATACATGAATCGTGCTGCCACTTCAGTGTTAAGCGATGTTGACGCTATTCTTTTTGTGGTACAGGTTAAGAAATGGACAGAAGAAGATCAGGCAATACTGGAAAAACTGAAGCTGGTGAAATGCCCGGTGGTGCTGGTACTCAACAAAACTGACAAGCTGGAGAGTAAAAAAGAGTTATTGCCGGAGATACAGCAGCTTGCCGGTTATCATGACTTCACCGAGATCATTCCGTTATCGGCTTTAAACGGCAGTAATGTAGATGTACTTGAGCAAAAAGTTGCCACGCTGTTGCCAGCCAATGAACACTTTTATCCGGATGATCAGGTTACCGACAGAAGCATGCGTTTTCTTGCCTCGGAAATTATTCGCGAAAAACTCATACGCGAACTGGGCCAGGAACTGCCCTATACCTCGACAGTCTCTATCGATAAATATGACGAGGACGAGAAAATAATTCGAATTCATGCCACTATCTATGTCGAAAGTGCCGGTCAAAAAGCCATTATTATCGGCAAGAAAGGAAGCCGGCTAAAGAGCATCGGCACCAAGGCACGTGAAGACATCAGTAAAATGGCCGGGTCAAAAGTTTATTTAAACCTGTGGGTGAAAGTACGTGAAGGCTGGTCTAACGACGAAAGGGCGCTGCGCGGACTGGGGTATAGCGAATAAAACAGTGAATAGTTAAAAATGAACCACTGAAAATGATAGATACTGACTATAGATGTTTTCACATTCACTATTCACCGCTTACTAAATGAGCACTGTTAATACACAGATCGCCTACATCCTGCATAAAAGAGCTTACCGGGAAACCAGCAGCATACTCGAAGTGCTGACAAAGGATTATGGTCGAATATCGTTAATGGCCAGGGGATGTCGTGGTGCGCGCTCCAAAACTGCAGGTAGCCTGCTGCTATTTACGCCTCTGGTGATTAGCTGGCAGGGTAAAGGCAACTTGCCGTATTTAAATTCGGTAGAGCGCGCCGATCTCAAGGCGCCTGCTCTTAAGGGGAAATCCTTGCTTTCGGCCATGTATATCAACGAGTTGTTGATGTATCTGTTGCACCGGGACGATGTGCACGAAGCCGTTTTTGAGCATTATCATCATTGTTTGTACTCACTGCAAAACCAGGAAAGCCTGGAAATAACCCTGCGCCAGTTTGAAATCAGGTTGCTGGAACTACTTGGATTCGGACTAAGTTTAAATGTTGAGGCAGATACCGGCGAGGTTTTATTGCCGGATGTGAATTATTACTATTTCCTTGAACATGGCCCGGTGAAGGGTGGTGAACATAAGGCTAATGTGCCAGTAATTTCTGGTGCCTGTCTGCTGGCCCTTGCCCGGGAACAGTGGCAGCCTGTCGCGGAAAATCCGCAATATCTATCTGAATTGAAACACTTAATGCGCTTTGTTATTAATCATCACCTTGGCCACAAGAAGCTGAAAAGCCGGGAATTATTCCGACCTGCGGGAGCGCAGCCCGGTTAGCCGCATGAATTGCCGGATAAATGCCTAATTTCTTTGACTAAATAACGCTGAATATTGCAGTTCAGTATTTTCCTTCTATGCTTGTGTGTGAGTCATTATTAATCGCCAAGAAGGTCTGTCTATGTCATCTGCTGTTTCTCATAATATTGATGATTATGAATCGTTGCTGGTTGCACTGCAAAATGAACTGGGTGTTGTCGTCCCGGAAAGCATGCGCAGTAATATACTTGAAAGGCTTGGGCCATTATTAGCGGAAAATAATATTGATTCGTTGCCTGTACTGGCGGAAAAGCTGCGTGAAGACGGCGAGGTTCGCAGCAATGTGCTGGATGCTATTTCACGACGGCAGACAAGCTGGTCACTTGGCGTAGATATGAAGAAAGTGCTTCAGGAATATATATTTTCCCGCTTACCTGATAATGCACGAATATGGCTTGTCGGCTGTGGCCAGGGGCAACTGGCATACTCTATTGCGATGGAATTTGCCGAGCATGAGGCAAACAGTGGCAATAGCAAAAACATTCGGCTAATAGCCACAGATGTTTCACGCCAGGATATAAGGCAGGCTGAATCGGGCGTTTACAGCTCGCAACAGCTGTTAACGCTTGCAGACAGTCTTAAAAAGTCATATACAACGACAAATGCACCGGATGACAATGGCCAGGTCAAACAGAAAATCAGGCAACTGATGAGTTTTAGTCAATGTGATTTAAACGAAGATTTTCAGTCTTTGGGTGAAATGGATTTGATTGTATGCCCTGAAGTATTAACTTATTTTTCCAATGGCCGAAAAGCGGGCATTATCCGTCAATTTTCCAGCCTGTTAAAACCGGGTGGCATATTTCTTCCAGGCAGTAATCAGTCTATGCCGGCAGAGCAGGGGCTTGAACGAGTTGACCACAGTACCGGAGTGTTTTACCGCAAGAAGAGTTGAGCCGCAGCCAAAATGGAGCGCGGACTCATTTATAAACTGTTAGGTATCCTTAAAAATTCTTCAGGTACTGTACTGGGCTCAATATTGCCTTCGTCCAGCCATTTTAAAATATCGTAATAACTACGAATGTTTTCAACATAGCGAACAGGTTCCCAGCCACGGGCATAACCATAACGCGTTTGCTTGTACCACTTCTTTTTTGCCAGTAATGGCAGTGTCTGTTTCACGTCCAGCCAGCGGTTAGGGTCTTTCTTCAGTTTGCGCGTTATCTGCCGCGCATCCTGCAAATGCGAATAACCGACATTATAGGCAGCGATAGCCATCCAGGTGCGATCGGGCTCTGGAATGTCTTCATCGATACGTTGCAGGGTTTGAGTGAAATAACGGGCGCCGCCTTCGATACTGCTGGCAGGATCAAGACGATTTTTAACGTTTAGTTCTTTTGCTGTTTTTCTCGTCAACATCATAATACCGCGGACACCGGTAGGGGACACAGCATCAGGATCCCAGTGAGATTCCTGGTAACCCATGGCGGCAATCAGGCGCCAGTCAACGCCATGGGTATCAGCTGCCTGTTGAAACAATGGCAGATATTTCGGCAGTCTTTTCTGTATATGACGGCGAAATATTTTGGTACCAACATAATCGAAATCTTCAACATGGCCATAGTTGCGTTCAATCAAACGGGTAAGTTCGCCACTTTTTTTGATCTGTTTAAAAAATTTCTGAACTTCCAGATGAAGGCTGTTATCACTGGTTTTTGGTAGTGCCCATGCCAGTGATTGTGGTTCACTGATATTAAAGGCGACACGTAAGTTAATCAGAAATCGCTGGTTTAACGAAAGTTCGTTTGAGTCAGCAATGGTGTATTCAATAATGTTGTCAGAAACCATCTGTAACAGCTCTTCACTTCCGACACCTTCATTTGCTTTCCAGCTTAGCTTTTCATTGCTGCTCTTTAAATGCTTTAACCTTTCTTCGTGACTGGAATTGGCAACGACTTCCAGGGTACCGTCAATTTTGGAGAGTGATCTAGGGCGTTTATTGGCAACGTTGTAAACCAGTTGCTCGGTAATTTTTTGGTAGCTAGGACCGAAACGGTAAAGCTTTTCACGGTCTTTGGTAATGGTTAATCCCGCAGCGGCAATGTGTACGGTATTGTTTGCCAGGTGGTTTAGAATGTCATCGAGTGAATCAGGAATAACAAGTGTTAATTCAACGCCGAGTTCATCAGCGAACATCTTTACCAGTTCATATTCAAGGCCGGCAGGTCCATCAGCGTCTTCATAATAAGTGGTTGGGCTGTTACGGGTAACAACGACCAGGCGGCCATCACTTATTATTTTTTCGACGAGTGACTGGCTGCTTAGTTTTGGCAGGTAATTAAAGATAATCAATATGCATGCAACGACTGCTACCAGAGACAGCAGTATGGGGCGGCAGAGTGATTTATTAACGTCGATGATATTTATCCTAATGTAGCTGCCTGTTCAATAGATCAGCGGTAACCGTCTGATAAGGTTATATGAAATTATTGATGTTTACCATGCTTAAGCGCATTGAGAATTGCCTGGCATAACAGGGCTAATTCTTGCTGTCTGATAATAAAGGGTGGCATTAGATATATCAGGGTGCCAAATGGGCGAATCCAGACACCGGCATCGACAAACGCCTGTTGAATTTTCGACATATTTACCGGCTGCTTTAATTCGACAACGCCGATAGCCCCCAGCACGCGAACATCGCTGACATCATCGATCTGCCTGCATGGTTCAAGACCTTCTTTTAGCCACCGTTCGATATTGCTGATAGATTGCTGCCAGTTAGATGCCTGCAATAATTTGATGCTTGCTATCGCTACCGAACAGGCCAGGGGGTTGGCCATGAATGTCGGGCCGTGCATAAAGACATAAGGCGGGTTGTTGCTTATGGTGTCGCTTATTTCACTGCTGCATAAAGTGGCAGCTAATGTCATATAACCACCCGTTAATGATTTACCTACACACATAATATCGGGCGATATATCAGCGTGTTCACAGGCGAACAGTTTGCCGCTGCGGCCAAAGCCAGTTGCAATCTCATCGGCAATGAGCAGTACATTATATTCTTCGCATAAGGTTTTCGCCTGGCTTAAAAAGTCAGCAGAATAAAATTTCATGCCACCGGCCCCCTGAACCACGGGTTCAAGAATTAAAGCCGCGATGGCATTAGCGTGCTGTTCCAGCACAGCTTTTAAGTCCAGTAGATGTTCTGCCCGGCATGGTTCGCCGAAAGCGCATTCGGGCGACTGAATGAAAAAGTTTTTTGCCAGCATTTCCGAGAATAAAGTATGCATGCCGGTAACCGGATCACAGACTGACATAGCGCCAATGGTATCGCCGTGATAGCCGTTTTTTAAACTGATAAACTTTTGTTTTTTTGGCAGCTGTTTGGCCTGCCAGTATTGAACCGCCATCTTCATGGCAATTTCGACCGAGACAGAACCCGAGTCTGCCAGGAAAACCGTGTCAAGTTTTTCCGGTGTGATGGCTACCAGTGTTTTACAAAGTTCGACAGCAGGGGCGTGCGTCAGGCCGCCAAACATAACATGCGCCATATCATCAAGCTGTCGCGTTATTGCCTGGTTTAGTTGCGCAACGTTATAGCCATGAATGGCGCACCACCAGGAGGACATACCGTCAATGAGCTGACGGCCATCTTCCAGTGTTAGCTTTACACCGCTGGCAGACTTTACTGCAAAAATCGGTGAGCTGGCGTTTGTGGAGCTGTATGGATGCCAGACGTGCTTGCTATCATCATCGAGCAGGCTGGCACTTTGATTCTTGTTCATTGCATTATTTTACAGTGTTTATTGGTTTCATATTTACTGGATATGTGTGGAATTAGTAATACTGGTCTGGATTCTGTTTTGCCTGCTGGTGCAGTATCGGCTGCCAGTGTTTCCACTTCAGCAGTGTGTTTTGTGTATTTGCGCCTAACCAGTTTTGGTCATGCTCTCTTTAATTAAAGATAATTCATAAATCAGCCGATGTAAGTAGCAATATATATTGGATAAAAATCACTTATTGGGCCTTTATGCGTCAATACTTTTACAATTTTCTGGAACAAAGCAATTCCAGCCCCCTGGCGCGGCTGGTTAATGTGCTGCTGATGATATTAATCATGGGTAACGTCATGGCAGTTATCCTGGCATCGGATCGGGTTATCTATAATAATCTCAAAATTGTTTTCGACAGTTTTGAAATGTTTTCTATTATTGTTTTTTCGATAGAGTACATTCTGCGCGTCTGGGTATGCGCTGATGATCCGCGATACCAGGCGGCAGGTGGACGTCTTAAGTATATGCTTTCTCCCATGGCAATCGTAGACCTGGTTGCCGTGCTGCCATTTTACCTGGGTATATTCTTTAATATTGATACCCGTTTCCTGCGTGTGCTTCGACTGTTCCGTATCTTTAAACTGTCTCGTCATTTCAGTGCAATGTCCGTGTTATTAACGGTTATCAAAAATGAGCTGGCAACACTGGTTTCGGCCATATTTATTATGCTGGTTCTGGTGGTGCTGGCATCAGCCGGAATGTTCCTGGTCGAACGCGATGTGCAACCAGACGTATTTGGTACTATTCCGCGTGCCATGTGGTGGGCAACGATTACATTAACCACGGTGGGCTACGGTGATGTCATACCGATAACGGTTGCAGGCAAGGTACTGGGTGTTGTAATAACGATACTGGGTGTCGGCATGGCCGCGCTGCCAGCCGGTATCATTGCTTCAGGTTTTACCCGTGAAGTTAACCGGCGCAGAGACAGGTATCGAACCATGGTGCGAGATGCGCTTAATGATGGGGAGCTGGATATTAACGAGCGAAAGATTTTAAAAGACTATTCTGAGGGTATGGGTATAGGCGATGATGAAGCGGTGAATTTAATGATGCAGGAGAAAAGTGTATTATCATCTCGTCATGCGTCAACTGATAGTAAGTCTGATTGTTGTCCTTATTGTGGGAATACTGTTGTAAAAGTGGTTTAGGTTACTTTGAGAACTTACAGGTATTATTTTTCTGTAGCTACTGTTATTTCTAAGCCTACCGATAGATAATAATGGTTGCATTTCGATGCGTCGGTGCAACCAGACCGACGAAGTGCTTGTTGGTTAAACAATAGTGCATCTACCGGAATATTTGCGGACACGTCCGGTGCATGAGTATGAAGGATTAACTTTAAACCCACCGCAAATTCTTTTGCTTACTATTCGGTACATATAAAAGACGTGTATACCTGTAATTTATTCTTATAAAAATATTTATAGGGCTACAGGGAGTGTGCCTGCGATAGTTAATGATTGTTTAGACTCAAAAAATCACAGTTTAAAATTTGAAGTTAGGTCCGAAATTTACCATGCGTTATCAACATCTTTTGTTGGCGTATTTTGTCAAACGATAGTCACCTCCAGGCAAGACCTGTAGATAATCAATGGCAAATCAATGGAAATCAATGGGGTCAGACTCGATTGATTTTATCTGCCAATAAAAAAGCCTCTGTTCGGTGGGTGATATTGAGTATGGCATTTTGATCTGGCCGGGATTATCAGGTGCGTCCATGCACCTGACCCTGCGGGCTCCCCGTTGAAATACACGGGTCGTAATTAAAATTGACGGGATCAATTTTGAACATCACGTTTTTTGTGATGGCCCGAAGGGTGAGCTATATGGACTTAGCGAATAATAATTGTTCCTGACAATTTTTTCGAACCCACTCGGATTCTCACCCTTCCTCTCTGCTAATAAAAAAGTCCCTTTCGGTGGGTGACATTAAGTGTGGTGTTTTAATTTGGCCCGGGATTATCAGGTGCGTCCATGCACCTGACCCTGCGGGCTCCCCGTTGAAATACACGGGTCGTGAAAAATTGTTCCTGACAATTTTTTCGAACCACTCGGATTCTCACCCTTCCTCTCTGCCAATAAAAAAGCCCCTTGTCGGGGCTTGTTTATTGGCAGAGAGGAAGGGATTCGAACCCTCGAAACCTTTCGGTTTACACGCTTTCCAGGCGTGCGCCTTCAGCCGCTCGGCCACCTCTCTATGATCTTTCAAATTGTATTGTTACTGGATGTTTCTGTATTTCTCTGTGCCAAGGCGCACGCCGCATGCGCGTTATTCGGCACGTCCTGTGCCTCACCTGGGTCATAATCGAAATAGCATCGTTACTGGATGTTTCTGAATGTCTCTATGCCAAGGCGCTACGCTGCATGCGCGTTATTCGGGACGTCCTGGCCTCCCCGTTGGGGTCATAATCGAAGAAAGCATCGATTATGATCAAAATCGTTCCCGACGACCTAAGTTAGCTACAACTGGTCAGCCGCTCGGCCACCTCTTTATAATTTTTGTCTTACTTAATTTTCTTCAGCGTTATAAAGCTTTTCTAAAATCTCTTTCGCACCGCGGGATAATAAATCATCGGCCAGTTGTATCCCCAGCTGTTCACCGTCACTGCGATGGCCGCTGATGTCGCCCTGGATAATCTCGCTGCCGTCGGGTTCGCCAACCAGTGCCTGCAGGTGCAGGGTGTCACCATCCAGCATGGCGTAGCTGGCAATCGGTACCTGGCAACCGCCTTGCAGGCGTTTGTTCACGGCACGTTCGGCGATGACTCTGTCGGAGGTATCGTGATGGTTCAAAACTTCCAGCAGGCTGAGAGTTTCTTTATCATCGATACGGGCTTCCAGGCCTACTGCGCCCTGTCCGACGGCGGGCAGTATCCATGAAGACGAAATACGCTGAGTAATGCGATTCTCCATCTCCAGTCGAACCAGGCCGGCGCAGGCGAGAATAATAGCGTCATAGTCACCGTTGTCCAGTTTTTCTAATCTTGAGTTGACGTTTCCGCGCAAATCCTTGATTTTTAGATCGGGACGTTTGCTTAGTAGTTGGCTCTTTCGGCGCAGGCTGCATGTGCCGACGGTGGCGCCGATAGGCAGCTTTTGAATGTTGTCAATTTTGTTGGAGACAAAAGCATCACAGGGCTCTTCACGCTCCAGAATGGTGGAAAGAAACAGGCCTTCCGGGAATTCCATGGGGACATCTTTGATGGAATGTGCGGCAATATCGGCCTTTCCTTCCAGTATGGCGACTTCCAGTTCTTTCACGAACAGGCCTTTACCGCCAATTTTTGCCAGTGGCGTATCCAGAATTTTGTCACCCTTAGTGGTGAACGTGACCAGTTCAACGTTCAGGCCTTCATGTGCCTCCATTAAACGGGCTTTAACATGTTCTGCCTGCCATAAAGCCAGCGGGCTTTTTCGAGTTGCTATTTTTAAAGTTGATTTCATCGGTGTACTGCGTGTGATTACGAGGGTTTATGGCGACTCTTTACATGTGGCGGTGGAAAATTAATTGCGAATTATACAGCGTTCTGAAAATTTAGCATGAAAATAATGAAAATTTCGCGCTGAAATAGGTATAATGCGCGGCTTATGGTGACCTGTTCTGGTTCCCTCGCGACGATAAACTGTGAACTCCGCCAGGTCCGGAAGGAAGCAACGGTAGCAGTGATCTCGGGTGCCGAGGTGTGGCTGGGGCAGGTTGCCACCTTTATTTCTATTTTCAGCCGACATGGCTGTAATCTTGCCTGTTTCTTCGATAGACTCTACCGATGTTTTTACTATTTCAATGTAAAGGTTCAATGAAGAGTTTTATACTGAGTTTAATGCAACGTTTAGTTACCGGTGCTGCCGAATGAGCTACCAGGTTCTGGCGCGAAAATGGCGTCCGCAAAACTTTCAGGAACTGGTCGGTCAGGAGCACGTGCAGCGAGCGCTGGTTAATGCACTCAATGATAATCGCCTGCATCATGCTTATCTATTCACTGGCACGCGCGGTGTTGGTAAAACCACTATTGCGCGAATTTTTTCCAAGTCATTAAACTGTGAGACCGGCATTACCGCAACGCCCTGTGGTGAATGTGCCACCTGTGTTGAAATTGCGCAAGGCCGCTATGTTGATTTGATCGAGGTTGATGCGGCCTCACGTACGGGTGTCGACGATACCCGTGAGCTGTTGGAGAATGTACAGTACGCACCTACCCGCGGCCGTTATAAAGTGTACCTGATCGACGAGGTGCATATGTTTTCCAAGAGCAGTTTTAACGCGCTGCTGAAAACACTGGAAGAGCCGCCACCGCATGTGAAATTCCTGCTGGCAACAACCGATCCACAGAAATTACCGGTTACAATTCTTTCCCGCTGTCTGCAGTTTAATCTTAAACGGCTGCCGCTTAGTTTGATCATCAGTCATTTGCAGCACATCCTGACGCAGGAAAATGTCGAGCATAATGTGACGGCGCTGCAACTTATTGCTGAAGCCGCTGATGGCAGTATGCGGGATGCGCTGAGCCTTATGGATCAGGCGCTGGCTTTTGGCGCTGGTGCAGTGCAGGAGCAGGAAGTGCGCGATATGCTGGGTAGTGTTTCGCGTGACAAGGTAATAAACCTGTTAAAAGCGGTATTACAGGGTGATGCCGCAGAAACCATGAAAGCGGTCAGCTCACTGGCTGAATTCTCTCCCGATTTTGAAAATGTGCTGGCAGAGTTGCTGAGCCTGCTGCACCACATGAGCCTGGCAAAAACAGTGCCCGAGGCGCTGGATGAATTTGTTAGTGCGCGCGAAACCCTGCTTAAGTTAAGCGAAGAGGTTTCGGCAGAAGATTTGCAGCTTTTTTACCAGATTGCACTGATTGGACGCAGAGACCTGCCGCTATCACCGGATGCCAGAAATGGTTTCGAAATGATTATGCTGCGTATGCTGGCATTTAAGCCTGCAACCGTGGCATCTGTTCAGACGAGCCAGGCCGCTGCAGCATCACGCCAGCCGACCGCGCCGACACCACAGGCAGCGCCACAGGCCACACCTCAGGTCGCGCCAGAGGCCGCAGTGCATGCTGCACCGCAGGCAACGCCCCCGTTGCTCGTGCCGCGGCTAATGCCGGTGTAGCGGACCAGGGGGCGTCAGCAGGTTATGCGGCACAAACTGCAGCTGCACAGTCGCCTGTGCAGTCAACGGTGCCGCAACCGAACCAACAGCCGAATCAACAGCCCACTCAGCAGCCCAGCCAGCAGCAGCCCACGGCAACTACTTCGGCAGCCACACAAGGCTCGGATGGGTGGCGTGATATTGTTAATTCACTGGGTCTGGGCGGTCTGGTAAAGCAGCTGGCGATAAACTGTACGCTGGAGAATCGTGACGACTGCAATATCGTTCTGCAAATTGCCAGCGGCCATAGCAATTTAGTCAATGCCAAAGCCAAGCAGCGGTTGCAGCAGGCGCTGGGTGAATATTTTAATATTGATGCTCAGCTGGAAATAAAAGTTGTTAGTCAGAATGTAAGTGAGTCACCCGCGCAAACGGTCAAACGCGAAACCGATCAGCGTCAGCAGCAGGCGGTGGAGTCGATTAACGAAGACAGTTTTACGCAAACACTAAAAGAGCAATTCAATGCTGAGATTATTCCTGGCTCAGTTAAGCCGGTAGTTTGAAAGCTGTGCTAAAAGGTGTGTCGGACAGTATTATCATCCTGAATGAAAGTGAAGGATCTTATACGCCGATAAAAAAGATTTCTCCCGCTGGTCGAAATGACAGTAGAGACGTGAATTAGAGTTAATAGAAAGAGGTAATTATGAAAGGTGCAATGGGTAACATGATGAAGCAGGCGCAGAAAATGCAGGAAGACATGCAAAAAGCGCAGCAGGAAATTGCCAATATGGAGGTTGAGGGTCAGGCCGGTGGTGGTATGGTTAAAGTGTTAATGAACGGCCGCCACGAATTACGTCGGGTCAGCATCGATGATAGCCTGATGCAGGACGACAAGGAAATGATCGAAGATTTGGTCGCGGCTGCGGTTAATGATGCGGTTAGAAAAATTGAGCAGGAATCATCGGCGAAAATGTCCGGTGTTACCGCGGGTATGAATTTACCGGCAGGTATGAAATTACCGTTTTAAATCTTTTCAGATTTTTTTATAGCGCACATTGTGCGTAAAAACTATGTCACCTTTATTGCAGCAATTGATCGACGCTTTAAAATGTTTACCCGGTGTCGGGCCAAAATCAGCGCAACGTATGGCTTTTTATTTACTGGAAAGGGATACGGAAGGTGCAAGGACTCTTTCTTCAGCGTTAACCGAAGCTGTTGAAAATATCGGGCACTGCACAATGTGCCGCACATTGAGTGAAACTGAGCACTGTGAAATTTGCGCCAGCGCTTCAAGAAACAATGGTACCTTGTGCGTGATTGAAACACCGGCCGATGTCTTTGCCATTGAACACACGGCTGAATTTCGTGGCAAATATTTTGTACTGATGGGGCACCTGTCACCACTGGATGGTATTGGCCCCGCAGAGCTTGGCCTCGATCTGCTCGAGAGCAGGCTGGCAGCCGGTGATGTGAATGAGCTTATTCTGGCGACAAACCCGACTGTCGAAGGTGAAGCGACCGCACACTATATTTCGGAGATGGCAGCCCGGCACCAGGTAATGACAACGCGTATTGCCCACGGAGTGCCCCTGGGTGGTGAACTGGAATATATCGATGCCGGTACCCTGGCGCATGCTTTTAGCGGTCGGCAACGATTTGAGTCATAACGGGTTTCACCTCAGATCATCGCAATATAAGTCATTAAAAACTGATACTGGTTTTTTTCGCTGGCCAGCATCGGTGCCTGGCTTTGAATCTTTTAGATTTCTGCTAACACTAGTGATATTCTTTACTGTATTAACTTTGATTAGTATCAATTGCAGTGCAGTTTGCCTGTGATCTAATAGACCATGACGAGGTGGCTACATGACTGACTGTCTATTTTGCAAAATTCGAGATGGGGAAATCCCGGCGGACATCGTTTTTGAAAATGATGATGTGCTGGCTTTTCGTGATGTAAATTCCCAGGCTCCGACACATATATTACTTATTCCTAAAAAGCATATCGCAACGGTTAATGATCTTTCTGCTGAAGATGAATCGATCATGGGCAAGTTATTTAGTACTGCTAAATCGCTTGCCGCTGATGAAGGTGTTAGCGATGAGGGTTATCGGCTTGTGGTTAACTGTAACGAAAAGGCAGGGCAGACAGTGTTTCATATACATATGCATTTACTTGCCGGCCGCAGCATGACCTGGCCACCAGGGTAGATTTTCGGCCTGAACCTTCATTTTGAATAGTATTGCGTAAAAGGCTCTCATGAAAAATTTAGCATTTCTTTTAGTTCTGCTGTTCAGTGTTAGTGCTAATGGCGCCCCTGAGGGCGATCGGCTTTATGCTACCCATTGTTCTTCCTGTCATGGTATGGATGGCAAAGGCGGTGTTGGTGTGCCGTTAGCGTTAGCTTCTTTTCTGAACAGTGTCTCAGATCAGTACCTGCAAAAAACTATTCGATATGGAAGGCCGGGTCGGATTATGCCGGCATTTGAAAACTTGAGCGATGCGCAGCTCGGCGCAATTGTTAAGCATGTCAGGGGCTGGTCGGGTAAGCCCGGTCCTGTTGAGAATGATGTCACTATTAAAGGTGATATTGAGCACGGCAAAGAGCTGTATAAAAATTACTGTTCACATTGTCATGGTGCAGATGCTAGCGGTGGCAAGGGAACCGGTGTGACTTTTTCCCGGAAACGTGATTTGCCGATTATTGCGCCGGGGTTGAATAATGCTGGTTTCCTTGCTTCGGCCAGCGATACCATGATTCGTGACACGATTACTTTTGGTCGTGAAGGCACGCCGATGACATCCATGTTGGTAGCAGGCATGTCTGAACAGGATATTAATGACACGGTTGCTTATATTCGGTCACTGGAGAAATCGGCCGCTAAACTTAAGCAGGCTTTGAATGACTATGGTGATGAGCCTCCCGTAATAACCGTCGACTCACCTTATGGTCTCGAAGAGACTATTGAAAATTTGAAGCAGGCTATCACCGACCAAAACTATACGTTGATACGGACAGATTTTCTTGAGCATGGACTGGTTGAGGAAGGCAAGGAGAATAAAAAGCAGGTGGTGCTGCATTTCTGTAACTTTGGTTTTTTATTTGAAGCCCTGGCTATTGACCCGCGTGTTGGAATGTTCCTGCCGTGCCGGGTTACGATAATGGAGAAAGATGGAAAGGTCAGTATCAGTACGATTAATCCAAGGCGTTTAAGCAAGCTGTTCAATAACCACGAGCTTGATGAATCCTGTGTTGAAATGTATGAGGTTTATAGTAGCCTGCTAGAGGATGCTACCTTATGAAGCGGCTGATTAATGTTATTTTATTGACTGTTGTACTTGGTGTAACAGCAGCATCGAATGCAAGTGATCTGTTAATGGTGCGAACCCAGCAGGGCTTTCCGGAGGCGATGCTTGCGTTGCAAACATCGATTGCAGAGCATGGTTATAAAGTGACACGTGTGCAGCGAATCGATATTGGTCTGACTGGTATGGGTTATGATACAGATAAGTATCGCGTGGTGTTTGTTGGCAAGCCGAAAGAAATACAATACCTGATTAATAAATATCCTGTTCTGGCTGCTTATATGCCGCCACAAATATCGATATTTGCGGAGCATGGTGAAACCGTACTGATTACTGCGAACCCCGTTATTTACGGAGAAATGATTGAGGATGAAGCCGATAAAGTCCTGTTCCGCCGTTGGCAAAGTGACGTGTATTCCGTGTTTGAAGATATACGCCAGGCCGAGGACGAATAATGGCCGTGTTAAAAATTATACGTATAATCAACTGATAACATTGAGTGCTGGCTGATGCTTCGTGGTTCAGCAATATTAATACTGCTGATTCCGTTGGAAACTGTTTTAGTGTTACTTCGGCCAAAAGACCAGCGTTGCTGGCGGAGGCTGAAGCCTAGGTGGCTGTTACTGTTTATTTTTCGCTGATAAATGAGTGCTAGAGTAGCACCTGTGCCATCACCCAGGTCCAGTTCAGGCTTACCATAACCAAAAGCATTTAAATCAACCTCGATAGTACCGTGGTTAATTGTTGAAATGCCTATGTCGAGTAACCAGCTGTTTGAGTGTTCCTTATAGATGCTGACCAGAAACCCTAGCTCAAATGACCACCACTGGTACTGTTCAAAAAGACCGGCGACATTATCATTAGGCAAAATATCTCTGTCCCATTGTTGCCAGGCCAGCTTGCCGTACAACGAACTTTCGCTGTTTTCTGGTGACCAGCCCAACTGGTAAAACAAGCGGTATAAGCGTTCATTGGTGTCAGTATTGTGGGGTGCGCCTGACTGGGTCTGGCCATCATAAGCAACCTGGCCATCGGCAACTTCAGCTGCCGCTGTCCCGGTGAAATTGTTATTAGTCCTACTGGTGGCAATCGTAAGTCCGGGGATAAGGCCGTTTTCCTTGTTTAAAGACTGGCCCTGTTGATCGAATTCTTCATAATTAAAACTCAGTAACCTGGCTGAAACTTCTATAGCGTCATCTGCCAGTAAAGGGGCAGCTAGAAAAAGGTTGATGAAAACGCACAGGCTGATTCTATTTGTAATGTACATGGCAATAGTATAATTAAGATTTAAAGTAGAGCAAAAAAAACGCGAGCATAAAGCCCGCGTTTTTTTATCATAGATAGATCAAGTGTTAGAAACTGCCGGAGCTTGTTCCAGTATTCCATGTGCCAGATACACTACAGTCAGGATTAAATATTATTGTTCCAGAAGAGCCATTTGAGCTTTCGAATGAAATGTTTCCGCCATTAGGTGTAATACCACAACTACCGTCATAAGTAATGCCAGTCGAAAGTAATCGATACTTCGCCGTGGATGCTGTTGAAGAATGTGGCACTACCACTAAATCCAGAGGTTGCATCACCGATTACACTGAAGTTGGTCACACGATGTGTGCCGCCATCAGAGCCAACGAAATCAGAGCTGTATGTGCAACTGGTGGCACTGGTACAGGTAATGGTCATGTTGAGCGTGGTTGTTGTTCCACTCACAGCGTCAGTGACAGTGAAGTTGGTATAGGTAAGTGTATAGCCAGCGTTAATGTCATTAATATCATTGTTAAGAATAGTTGCTGTACCGGTTAACCGTTATGTTGTTGTCATCAATAAAAACACAATTGCTATATGTGATTACCGTTTCAACGGGTCCAGAGGTGGCAGTTGCGTCTGATACGGTTGCCGTGCCAGAGCTACAGACGAATTCAGAAACATCTATGCCAGAGGGAAGGTTTATTTGATTAACGCTAGCTAATACAAGCGCATTCAGGTGATTTATATCTACGGTAGAACCAAAAGTCACAGCACTGGGTACAGAGTTTGAGGCATCAGCGACCTGAACTGCTTCACCTGCAGAGATTCCAATGGCTTCTACGTTTGTGGCATCAATGGCTGCTGGTGCGGTATTTCCGCTAAATGTTATGGCCGGTACGGCTGTGCCGTCATCGCCGCCACTACTGCATGCAGTAGTTAGGGTCACTGCTGCTGTTAAAAATAGAAATGTGAAATTGCTAAATATATTTTTCATGCTGTATCTTCCTTTATTGAACATAGGTAAAAAATCTAACAGGCAATATATAATAGACCGTGTTTGATTAAAAGCATTAGCGGGCGGGTAAATATGAGAAATGTGATGTGGTTTGCATAATGAGGAGGGTGGGGGGTTATTAAAACGGTATTTTAGTGAAGAGGTGCCTGTTAATTCTTGCAACATCAATCGCTTCCACGTAACATGCAGCCCTCTTTAGGCGCGTAGCTCAGTTGGGTGAGCGGCGGGCAAGGAGCCGCGAACGCCAGACAGGAGTCTGGCCGGCAATGGCCAGAATTTAGCGAAGGCATCGCTACATGGATGTAGCTTAGTAGAGCAATGCAGGAGCATTTGCCGAGGACGCCGTAGCGTCACGGAACGAGAAGTATTTATAACGCATTTAGGCGCGTAGCTCAGTTGGTTAGAGCGCTTCCTTGACATGGAAGAGGTCGGTGGTTCGACTAAATTGCCGGGAGCAATTTAGAACGCCTGTTTTATAGGCGGCCCGCAGGGCGGAGGGCAGGAGCCCGGAGTAATCCACTCGTGTCGGTTTAGTATTGCCCAACGTAATGTTGGAAGGAGCATATAGTGTGCTCAATCTATTAAGATTATTAAATAACCTTTTTAGGCGCGTAGCTCAGTTGGTTAGAGCGCTTCCTTGACATGGAAGAGGTCGGTGGTTCGAATCCACTCGTGCCTACCAGTTTCACCGGAAGGTGCGAGTGGGTGAGAACCACTGTGTGGTTCGGCTAAATTGTCTGGAACAATTTAGAACGCCTGTTTTTTAGGCGACCCGATAAATTCGACAGGATCGAATTTAAACAGCCATGGGCTGGCCCGCAGGGCGAAACCCATGGATGGGTGAAGTAACGGCGGAGGGCAGGAGCCCGTAGTAATCCACTCGTGCCTACCAATTTATATTTGCATCATCAGCATGCTTTAAAAATAAACAAGCGATCTTTCGTAGTGATCGCCACTGGAGATAATATGCCACAGAATAATCCTGTTATTACTTTACCCGATGGAACCCAGCGCTCGTTCGATGCACCTTTGACGGTGATGGATGTAGCTAATGATATCGGTCCTGGTCTGGCCAAAGCGACTCTTGCTGGGCGCGTCAATGGCGAGCTGGTTGATGCTTCTTTCCTGCTGGATAATGACGCCGAGCTGGCTATTGTTACTTCACGTGACGAAGATGCACTTGAATTGATGCGTCACGATGCTGCCCATATTATGGCGCAGGCGGTTCAGGAATTATTCCCCGGCACCCAGGTAACGATCGGACCGGCCATCGAAAATGGCTTTTATTATGATTTTGCCCGTGATAAGCCGTTTACCGATGATGATTTAAAAGTCATCGAAGATCGTATGCGCGAAATTGTTAAGCGCGACTTGCCGATAGTGCGAGAAGTGACAGACAAAGATGCGGCGATAAAAACGTTTGCCGCTATCGGCGAAGATTACAAAGTAGAAATTATCAAAGATATTATTCCTGAAGGTGAAGAAGTCTCTATATACCGTCAGGGTGACTGGTTTGATGTTTGCCGTGGCCCGCACATGCCAAGCACCGGCAAACTGGGCAAGGGCTTCAAATTAATGAAAGTAGCCGGTGCCTACTGGCGCGGCGATTCCGACAATGAAATGCTGACGCGTGTATACGGTACTGCATGGCCGGATAAAAAACAGCTGAATGCCTATTTGCACCAGCTCGAAGAAGCGGAAAAACGCGACCACCGTAAACTCGGCAAAAAGCTGGGTTTCTTTCACATGCAGGAAGAAGCACCGGGCATGGTGTTCTGGCATGATAAAGGCTGGTCAATTTACCTGACGGTGCAAAATTATATTCGCGATAAATTGCGCCAGCATGATTACCAGGAAATTCATACGCCGCAGATTGTTGATCGCAGCCTGTGGGAAAAATCCGGCCACTGGGACAAATTTGGTGACATGATGTTTACCACCCACTCAGAGAACCGTGACTACGCGATTAAGCCGATGAACTGCCCCTGCCATATACAGGTATTCAACCAGGGGTTGAAAAGTTACCGTGATTTGCCATTGCGCCTGGCCGAATTTGGTTCCTGCCACCGTAATGAGCCCTCAGGTACACTGCATGGCCTGATGCGGGTAAGAAATTTTGTGCAGGATGATGCACATATCTTCTGTACAGAAGATCAGTTACAGGACGAGGTTTCAGCCTTCATCGACCTGGTGTACGAGGTTTACCGGGATTTTGGCTTCACTAATATCCAGGTGGCTCTGTCAACACGGCCGGAACAGCGCGTCGGGGATGATGAAGCCTGGGATAAAGCGGAGAAAGCACTGGAAGTTGCGCTGGATAACAAGAAGCTGGACTGGAAACTGCAGCCTGGTGAGGGCGCCTTCTACGGTCCTAAAATTGAGTTTGTGCTACGTGACTGTCTGGGGCGTGAGTGGCAGTGTGGTACAATGCAGGTTGACTTCTCCATGCCGGGACGTCTGGACGCACAATATATCGCTGCTGACGACAGTAAGCGTACCCCGGTAATGCTGCATCGTGCCATTTTAGGTTCAGTTGAACGATTTGTCGGTATTTTGATCGAAGAGCACGAGGCGAAATTTCCGCTCTGGTTAGCGCCGGTTCAGGCCGTAGTGCTCAATATTACGGACAAACAGGCCGAATTTGCCGAAAAAATGCAAAAAATACTTGTTTCGCAGGGATTTAAGGTCGAATTGGACTTGAGAAATGAGAAGGTTGGATATAAAATTCGCGAGCACATTTTACAGCGGGTTCCCTACATGCTGGTTATTGGTGATCGGGAGCTTGAAACAAATACAGTGGCCGTTCGCTCGCGAGGCGGTGAAGATCTGGGTGTTATGTCAATTGATGACGTAGCAAACATGTTTTCACTGGAGATCGCGAGCCGCGGTCTCGCTGTTTTAGAGGAATAAAACTATCGCTTCACCTAAAAAGACGCGCATCAATGGCGACATTAACTATCCTGAAGTTCGGGTTATTGACCATGAAAGTAACCAGCTTGGCGTTATGTCAAGCGAGGATGCGCAAAAGAAAGCAATGGAAGTCGGGTTGGACCTGGTAGAAGTTTCTCCTAATGCAGAGCCGCCTGTATGCCGAATCATGGATTTTGGCAAGTTCAGGTTTGAAAACAGTAAGAAAAAGCAGGGTGCGAAAAAGAAACAACGTCGTACCCAGGTCAAGGAAATCAAGTTCCGCCCGCGTACCGAGGTCGGTGACTATAAGGTTAAGCTGAGTAAGCTGACCAAGTTCCTTGAAAATGGTGATAAAACCAAGGTTACCATGCGTTTCAGAGGGCGGGAATTCGCGCATCAGGAACTGGGTATGGAATTGTTGAAACGTGTTGTGGTCGATCTGGAAGAAATCGCCAACGTTGAGCAAATGCCTGGTATGGAAGGTCGCCAGATGGTTATGGTTTTAGGACCGAAGAAAACGAAGTAGCAGTTTTAAGTTATAGGTTTCGGGTTAGAAGCAGAACTTACTACTTGAAACTTACAACTAATTTTAAAGTTTTGGAGAAGGCACATGCCTAAGATGAAAACAAACCGTGGAGCTGCAAAGCGCTTCCGCAAAAACGGTTCTGGTGGATTTAAACGTGGTAAATCACATCGTCGTCATATTTTGACCAAGAAGAGTACCAAGCGTAAACGTCATTTACGTGATGATGCTCAGGTTCATGAAAATGATAAGAAGATGCTTGTTCGTATGTTGCCATACGTATAGCCCACATATTAAGTAGAGAATAGAACAATGCCAAGAGTAAAAAGAGGCGTACAAGCCAGAGCTAAACATAAAAAAGTTTTAGCTAAAGCGAAAGGTTATTACGGTGCACGTAGCCGTGTATATCGTGTCGCACATCAAGCAGTTATTAAAGCGGGTCAATACGCATACCGTGACCGTCGTGTTAAGAAACGTGTTTTCCGTGCACTGTGGATCGTTCGTATTAATGCTGCTGCACGTGAGTGCGGTATGTCATACAGCCGTTTAATCAATGGTCTGTCTAAAGCAGAAGTTGCTATCGATCGTAAAGTGCTGGCTGACCTTGCCGTGCATGATATGGCTGCCTTTACAAAAATCGCTGATAAAGCTAAAGAAGCACTCGCAGCCTAAATATGCTGAGTGATTTATCTGGATGATAGAATCCCGGTAAATAATCTAAAAGCTTATCAGTACACAAAGGGGGAGCGCGCTTCCCCTTTTTTATTGCAAAAATAAAGTAAAAGATTGAACCACGGAGGCACAGAGTCACGGAGATTATTTATTGTTATTCGCCTTCGGCGAAGTAACACGTAGATTGTTTTCACTCTGTGTCTCTGTGCCTCCGTGGTTAATAGATTATAAAAAATACTTCATACGGGAGTTAAGGCGTGGATTTACAAAAGTTAACCGCTGATGCGCAGGAAAGAATAAATGCGGCTGACAGTCTGGAAGTGCTGGACCAGATTCGAGTAGATTATCTCGGTAAGAAAGGTGAGCTGACCTCATTGTTGAAAACATTGGGTAAGCTGCCTGCAGAAGAACGAAAAACTGCAGGTCTGGATATCAATACCGCCAAGCGCGAAGTGCAGCAGTTGCTTGAGCAGCGCAAGTTATCCCTTGAAACTGAAAAGCTGAACGCAAATCTGGCGAGTGAAAAAATTGATGTCACTTTACCCGGGCGTGGGCAGCAGGCGGGTGGCCTGCATCCGGTTACCCGTACCATGGAGCGTATCGAGAACCTGTTCTCGCGACTGGGTTTTACCATAGAACAGGGTCCTGAAATTGAAGATGATTTTCATAACTTCGAAGCCTTGAATATTCCTTCGCATCATCCTGCGCGTGCCATGCACGATACTTTTTATTTTGACGCGAACACTTTATTACGAACCCATACTTCACCCGTGCAGGTGCGGCACATGGAAACGGAAAAGCCGCCGCTGCGAATTATTGCGCCTGGCCGTGTCTATCGCTGTGATTCAGATCTGACTCACACGCCGATGTTCCACCAGGTTGAGGGCTTGCTGGTTGATGAAAATGTCAGTTTTGCTGATTTAATGGGTACGCTGGCGGATTTCCTGAAAGAATTTTTTGAAAACGAAAATTTACAGACACGGTTTCGTCCATCCTACTTCCCGTTTACTGAGCCTTCTTCCGAAGTCGATATTCAGTGTGTGATGTGTGAGGGTGAAGGTTGCCGCGTTTGCGGGCAGACCGGCTGGCTGGAAGTTCTGGGTTGTGGCATTGTGCATCCAAAAGTATTTGAATCGGCTGGTATTGATACTAAAAAATATACCGGTTATGCCTTTGGTATGGGGGTAGAGCGACTGGCAATGTTGCGTTACGGCGTGAATGATTTGCGTTTGTTCTTCGAAAACGACATTAAATTTTTACAGCAGTTCGCTTAGGCAGTGAGTGGAGAGAATAACTGATGAAATTTAGCGAACAATGGCTAAGAAGCTGGGTTAACCCTGAAATATCAACACAGGAAATGTGTGACCAGTTAACCATGGCTGGTCTTGAAGTTGATAGTGTCGAGCCCGCTGCTGCTGATTTCAGCGGCGTTGTAGTAGGCCGTGTTGAATCAATGGAAAAGCATCCCGATGCGGATAAATTAAATGTCTGCCAGGTGACCGATGGCAATGAAACGCTGCAAATCGTCTGCGGCGCTGCCAATGTCAGGCCGGGCCTGGTTATACCGCTGGCTAAACTTGGCGCGGTACTACCTGCCGAAGCGGCGGGGGAGAGCTGGAAAATCAAACCGGCTAAACTGCGCGGCGTCGAATCTTCCGGCATGCTTTGTTCCGAAAAAGAGCTGGGGCTGGCTGACAGTGCAGACGGTTTAATGGAGCTGCCGGATGATGCGCCACTGGGTAAAGATATGCGTGAATACCTGGAGCTTGATGATACCGTTATTGAGCTGGATTTAACGCCAAACAGAGGTGACTGCCTGAGTATAGAGGGTATTGCGCGTGAACTGGCTGCACTTAATCAGTGTGATATCAAGGAACAGCTCTGGGAGCCTTATAAGCAAACAATTACCGATGAGTTTTCAGTAGAAATTCAGGCCGGGGAGGCCTGTACGCAATATGCCGGCCGAGTTATTAAAGGTATTAATGTTAATGCGCAGACTCCGCTGTGGATGCTTGAGCGTCTGCGTCGCAGTGGTATCCGTGGTTTAAGTCCGGTTGTTGATATTACTAACTACGTCATGCTGGAGCTGGGCCAGCCGATGCATGCCTTTGATCTGCAGAAACTGAATGGAAAAATAACGGTTCGTTATTCTTATGAAGGCGAAAAAATCACGTTATTAGATGGTAAATGTATCGAACTTCAGGAAAATACACTACTAATTGCTGATGATAAAAGGCCGCTTGCTATCGCTGGTGTCATGGGTGGTGAAGATTCTGCGGTTGCTGATTCTACATCTGACATTTTCCTTGAAAGTGCTTTTTTCAGACCGGAAATTATCGCGGGTAAAGCCAGAAGCTATGGCCTGCACACTGACTCCTCTCATCGTTTTGAACGCGGTGTTGATTACCTGCTCCAGGTTCATGCGATCGAACGTGCCACTGAACTGATACGTGAAGTATGTGGCGGTGATGTCGGACCGGTTATCGAGCAAAAAACCGCTTCGCATCCTGGTGAGCCATTACCCATTCATCTTCGGGCCAGCCAGATAAAACGTGTGCTTGGTATTGATCTGGCTGATGAAGAAGTGACTGATATTCTCAAACGCCTGGGCATGGAAGTCAGGGTATTTAAAGATGAGTGGCTGGTGAAATCCCCAAGTTTCCGTTTCGATATCGAGATAGAAGCTGATCTGCTGGAAGAAGTGGTACGTGTCTATGGTTACAATAACATTCCGCGCACATACCCTAGTTACCATGCCCTGGTTCAGCCACAGCCAGAAGCCAGAAATTCATTAAATGAGCTTAAGAGACGCCTGGTTAACCGGGGTTACTACGAAGCGATAAGTTATAGCTTTGTTGACCCGAAATGGCAAAAAATCCTTGATCCACAGAACGAAACTATCGCGCTGGCTAATCCTTTATCGTCTGAAATGTCTGTCATGCGCACCACCATGTGGGTCGGCCTGCTGAGTGCACTAAAACATAATGTAAACCGTCAGCAGAGCCGGGTTCGTATGTTTGAAACGGGCTTATGTTTTAAACCTCAGAATAAAGATGATGGCGCCGCAAAGGTAGCGGGTATCACCCAGGAACCGATGTTTGCTGGTGTTATCTGCGGTGATCTGAGCCATGAACAGTGGTCCGAGCAAAATCGCCGTGTTGATTATTTTGACCTTAAGGCTGACGTGGAAGCACTATTATCCTGTTCAGCCGCTGACTCGGTTTTTGAGGCTGCTGAACATCCCGCATTACATCCCGGGCAAAGTGCCTGTATCAAGCAAAATGACAAAGCTGTGGGCTGGATAGGTGCGCTGCATCCGCAAGTGCAAAAAGCACTGGATATTGATCCACGGGTTTTTGTTTTTGAACTAAAACAATCAGCCATTTCAGAAAATAGTATTCCTGCATTTTCTCCGCTTTCGCGCTTTCCAGAAGTGAGAAGAGACCTCGCTATCCTGATCGAGGAATCGGTACCTGCTGCTGATATTTTGTCAGTAATTGAAGCCGCATCATCTGATTTGCTCAAAGAAACGCAATTATTTGATATTTATCAGGGAAAAGGTGTCGAAGAAGGCACAAAAAGTGTGGCTTTCGGCTTGATTTTACAGGAGTTTTCCCGCACTCTTACCGATAAGGACGTAGATACTGAAATTGAAAATATTGTATCTGCACTAAATCAACAATTTGCTGCTACACTTCGGGAGTAGGTATGGCATTGACGAAAGCCGATATGGCAGAAAGTTTATACGAAGAATTGGGCTTGAATAAGCGCGAAGCCAAAGAACTGGTTGAGCTGTTTTTTGAAGAGGTTCGTGCAGCGTTAGGTGATGCAAATCACGTGAAGCTTTCAGGTTTTGGAAATTTTGTTTTACGAAATAAGACAGAGCGACCAGGACGTAACCCAAAGACAGGTGAAGAAATTCCAATTTCAGCACGTCGTGTCGTAACCTTCAGACCCGGACAGAAACTGAAGCAAAGAGTAGAAGCCTATGCTGGAAGCCAGCAATAATAACGAATTACCAGTAATACCAGGGAAGCGCTATTTCACTATTGGTGAGGTCAGCGAACTATGTGGAGTAAAATCTCATGTTTTACGCTACTGGGAACAGGAATTTTCTCAATTAAAACCGGTCAAGCGTCGTGGAAATCGTCGCTATTATCAACGACACGATGTGATTCTGATTCGTCAGATACGCAGCTTATTGTATGATCAGGGCTACACTATCGGCGGCGCAAGACAGAAGCTTACCGGTGAGGAAGTGGCAGATGATAATGCACAAAGCCAGCAGATCATCCGACAGATGCGTGATGAACTTGAAGGTTTGTTAGCTATCCTGAGATAAACACTGGTTTCAATCATTATTGAAAACAAAAAAAGACCGGCTTAAGCCGGTCTTTTTTATTATTGGTCGGGACGACAGGATTTGAACCTGTGACCACTACACCCCCAGTGTAGTGCGCTACCAGACTGCGCTACGCCCCGAAGGGTGTGTAGGTTACACGAAAGTATTTTGATGTGAAACAATCTATTCGGTATATCATCAGTTTATTTAATAATATTTACCCGGTAATAAAAGAGGTCTCTATTATCAGCGACTTTTTCCAGGCTCAATAAATTGAATGCAAAAAGCCCGATCATCGTTGATCGGGCTTTTTTTATGGTAGTCTTTCAGCTTCATTTTTTTACAGCAAACATTCCAATGAAAGATATAGACCAGCAAGCAAAGACGATTTACCTGAAAGACTACAAAGCCCCCAATTTCCTGATCGATCAGGTTGATCTGAGATTCGAGCTAGGTGAAGAGCGTACTCGAGTGCATTCTATGTTGCAGGTAAATAAACAGGCATCTGCAGATTCTGATTCACTTGTGTTATCCGGTGAGTGTCTGGAGCTGGGTGAAGTTAAAATTGATGGTGAATTAGTTGATAGTGCGTCCTTTACAGTGACGGATACGGCGTTAACTATAGCTAATGTGCCAGTATCGTTTAAGCTCGAGATCGAGACCTTTATTAAACCGCAGGACAACTTTTCTCTCGAGGGGTTATACAAATCCAGTGGTAATTACTGCACACAATGTGAAGCGGAAGGATTTAGAAAAATCACCTATTTTCTTGATCGCCCTGATGTTATGGCATTATTTAGCACAACAATTATTGCAGATAAAGCAAACTACCCGGTATTGTTATCGAATGGTAACCCTGTCGACTCTGGTGATTATGATGACGGCCGCCACTGGGTAAAATGGTCAGATCCATTTAAGAAACCCTGTTACCTGTTTGCCCTGGTAGCCGGTGATTTAGCCTTCATTGAAGATAGCTATAAAACCATGAGTGGCTGTGCTGTTAAGTTGCGTATATACGTGCAGCATCACAATATTGATAAATGTGATTTTGCCATGGCGTCACTTAAAAAATCGATGCAGTGGGACGAAGAAGTCTTTGGCCGCGAGTACGATCTGGATGTTTACAATATTGTCGCTGTGGATGATTTCAATATGGGGGCAATGGAAAATAAAGGCCTGAATGTATTTAATTCCAAGTATGTGCTTGCCCGCCAGGATACCGCAACCGATACTGATTTTATGGGTATCGAAGGAGTAATCGGTCATGAGTATTTTCATAACTGGAGCGGTAACCGGGTTACCTGCCGCGACTGGTTTCAGTTAACTTTAAAAGAGGGCCTGACTGTGTTTCGTGACCAGCAGTTTACTGCTGACATGAATTCCGCCGCGCCCAAGCGAATAGACGATGTCAATATATTGCGTACTGCACAGTTTGCTGAAGATGCAGGTCCGATGGCACACCCCATTCAGCCCGATTCCTACCAGGAAATTAACAACTTTTACACGGTAACGGTTTATAACAAGGGCGCGGAAATTATCCGTATGATTTATACCCTGTTAGGTAAGGATAAATTCCGTCAGGGTATGGACCTTTATTTTAAACGTCATGATGGCCAGGCCGTTACTACGGAGGAGTTTGTTGCTGCCATGGAAGATGCCAGTAAGGTTGATTTAAAACAGTTCAGGCGCTGGTATAAGCAGGCTGGAACACCTGAAATTAGCGTTACCGAAAATTTTAATGCGCAGCAACAAAAGTATACTTTGACACTGTCGCAATCAACCCCCGCAACGCCGGGTCAGGATGAAAAACTGCCATTTCATATTCCGGTGAAAATTGCATTAACTGACGCTAATAGTAAACTACTGCCGTTACAGACAAGTGCAAAACTGTCAGGCGAAAACACCGTGCTTAATTTTACCCAGGCCGAGCAGCAGTTTGAATTTACCGGCATTTCTGAGCGGCCCGTGTTATCTATACTGCAGGGCTACTCGGCACCGGTGAAGCTAAATTTTGAACGTGATGATGAGGTGCTTGCCTTCAGTATGTCTCACGAAACCGATGACTTTAGCCGCTGGGAAGCAGGGCAGCAGTTATCCACTCGTTTGATACTGTCCCTGGTCGATTCGATTCATGCGGGTGAAACGCTTTCACTGCCTGATTATTATGTAGATGCCTGCCGTAAAACACTGAATGAAACTTCGCTTGATAAAGCACTGATTGCACGCGCGTTAACATTACCCTCTCTGGCTTATATCGGAGAGATGATGCCTGTCTATGATGTTGACGCTATTCACCAGGCGAGGGAATTTATTTACTCTCACCTGGCACAAAATTTAGAGGCGGACCTGCTGAATATTTATCAGCATAACTCGCAGAGTCGTTATGATTTATCGCCAGCTTCGATGGCTGAGCGTTTTTTGCGTAATCAATCACTGTCCTATTTAATGTACCTTGGCGATCAGGGAGAAGCCCTGGCGAAGCAGCAATATTATTCTGCTGACAACATGACGGATCAGATCGCCGCTTTCAGGGCGCTGGTGCACCATGAAACAGCAAGTTCCAACGAGGTAATCGGGGCATTTTATCAGCAGTGGCAACAGGATAACCTGGTGATGGACAAGTGGTTTACCGTGCAGGCAACGGCTCCAGGCCTGTTAATGCCTGTGACCAATGGCGTGCCGGCAACCGACAGGATTACAGCCTTATTTGAGCATAGCGACTTTGATATCAAGAATCCAAACCGTGTGCGTGCGTTACTGGGGGCTTTTTGTTCTGGGAATCCCGTTTGTTTTCATGATGTTAGCGGCTTCGGTTATGATTTGTTGGGTAACTATATCGAAACCATCGACATGATGAATCCACAGATTGCCTCTCGTTTATGTGTGCCCCTGACCCGCTGGAAGCGGTTTAGCGAATCACGCCAGCAATTGATGAAATCCGTCCTGCAACGCTTAATTGCATTACCAAAATTATCTAATGATGTGTCGGAACTGGTGGAAAAAAGCCTGAAGTAGCTAAATGTTGTTATTTTTAAAATAACCCCGTTATTTTCACTAAAATTGTTTAATTACCAGTAGATAAACGGTATTCTTTTGCTTATCTGATTAAGGTAGTATTTTTTTAAAGAGATCATGATTTTTTATTAGGAATTTCATGCAGATATTGCATCTAAGGTCTAGACTTAAGGGATACATTTGTATGAGTAATGTCAATGTTTAGCACTAATTGACTGAATATTCATGCAAAACCTAACAACCAGGAGCTGTAGTTTATGTCGAACGTTGTTTCACTTTTTAGTGATACCCAAAAATATGAAGAAAGACCTGTCGTCGTACTCGCGGATGATGATCCATCTATTCGCCTGATGGTACGTCATGTCCTGGAATCCGAGGATTTTGATATCGTCGAAGCCGCCGATGGTCTGGAAGCAATCAAGGCAGTCGAAAAATACCACCCGGCATTAATTTTGCTGGATGCTGTCATGCCCGGCATTGATGGATTTACTACCTGTCAGCAAATAAAAGATAAAGGTCATACGGATATACCGGTGATGATGATTACCGGTCTGGACGATGATGCTTCTGTTGAACGTGCCTATGAAGTCGGTGCTATCGACTTTATTACCAAACCCATTAAGTGGGCAGTGCTCAAACACCGGGTAAAATCAGTGGTTGCGAAAGTGATTGCTGAACGAAAAGTTCAGTTACTGGCTTATCGTGACACCCTGACTAATCTACCTAACAGGCTGTTATTTGCCGATCGCCTGGAGCAATCCGTAATTCGAGCTGAACGTAGCCGCAGCGCTATGGCGTTAATGCTGGTTGATATAGATGATTTTAAGCTGGTCAATGACTCCTTTGGCCATGAAGCTGGCGACAAGCTGATAAAAGCAGTGGGCCAGCTTATATCGCGATCGCTTCGCCGGGCGGACACTATCGCCAGGCTGGGTGGAGACGAATTTGCGGTCATCATCGAGGGTATAGAAAGTCCTGAAGATGCCATTTCGATTGCTGATAACTTAACCACCATACTTGAGCATAACGTTCGTCTGGATGACCAGGAAACGTATACCAGTGCATCTATTGGTATAGCGGTGTACCCGGAAGACGGCAAAGACGCACGTACCTTATTGAAGAATGCCGATACAGCGATGTTTCGTGCGAAAGAAAACGGGCGCCATTGTTTCCAGTTTTATAAACCGGAAATGAGTGTCAGCGCGATGGAACGGCTAGAGCTGGAAAATAACTTAAAGTCAGCATTTGAAAATGATGAGTTCCAGATTCACTATCAGCCTGTCATTGATATCCATAAAAATGAAATTGTGAGTGTAGAAGCATTATTGCGCTGGCAACATCCTGAAAAAGGTATGATCCACCCCTCTGATTTTATTTCTATCGTTGAAGAGAGCAGTTTAATTGTTGCGCTTGGTGAATGGTTAATTGTCAGTGTCTGCAAGCAGTTGCGTGCATGGCAGGATTCAGGTTTGAAAGACCAGAAGGTATCGATCAACCTTGCACCACGACAGTTTAAAGAACAGGATCTTGTTGCACTATTCACACAGGCCATTGCAGAAAGCGGTATTGATGGTTCGGTAATATCAGTAGAAATTACTGAACGAACATTAATAGATAATATAGGCGAAGTCGAAAGCACACTGAAAAAATTACGTACTATGGGTATTCAAGTTATGCTTGATGACTTTGGTACGGGCTATGCTTCACTGGCGTATCTAAAAGAATTCCCTGTCGACACTGTTAAAATTGATCGTGCATTTATTGCCGGCATACCCGATAGCCAGGAAGACTCGGCTATTGTCGATGCGATAGCCGGATTAACCCGTGGACTGAAACTGGGATTGCTTGCCGAAGGTGTTGAGAATGATCGCCAGTTAAACGTGCTAAAAAGCATAGGTTGCCAGTACGCTCAGGGGTATTACTGGAGTAAGCCGCTTCCTGCTGATGAATATGAGCAGTTCTATATGAACCAGATATATAATATTGGTTAGGCGGGTGTCATAATCAAAACATAGGCCGTCTGGTGGTTGTCATCAGGCGGCCTTTTTATTTATATACTGCCTGCGATAAACCAATGATGTAAAATTGTTCTCTTTTTAGATGGCAAATCATGAATATTCTTATTACAGGCGCTAACCGTGGCATTGGGCTGGAAATGGTCAGATACTCAATGGAGCAGGGCTGGCGGGTGTTTGCCTGCTGCCGAAATCCACATAACGCTGATCAGTTGTTTAACATCGCAAAATTATCCAATGGAATGATTAGTGTGCACATCGCCGATATGCAGGAGCTAAGTACATTGCAGGCACTGTCGTATGAGCTACGAAATGAGCCGATTGATATCTTGATAAATAACGCCGGTGTCTATGGCTCCGATAAAAACAAATTTGGTTCAGTTGATGCAGAAAGCTGGTTGCAGACCTTTCAGGTGAACACTATTGCTCCGCTAAAAATGGTCGAGGCTTTTTCTGAACAGTTACAGATAGGCAAACGGAAACTGGTCGCCTGCATGAGCAGTAAAATGGGCAGTATGGATGATAACGGCTATGGTGGCAGTTATATCTATCGATCCAGTAAAGCGGCATTAAATGCGGTTGTAAAAAGCCTGTCGATCGATCTTAAAAGTCTGGGGATTATTAGCGTGGCACTGCACCCCGGCTGGGTTAAAACCGATATGGGTGGAGCAGAGGCAGAAATAAGTACGCGCGAATGCGTTGAGCAACTGTTTCATAATATTAAGTCATTAACGATTAGTGATAGCGGGCGCTTTATAGATATCGATGGTAGTGATATTCCCTGGTAACTATAGCTAACCAAGAAAAGCATAATCAAAAGATATAAGTATGTCATTTCCTGATTTAGATAAATTAATAACACTGGTTAAAATAGCTGCAAAAGAAGAATTGCTATCACAGTTTGGTCGCTCCGCATTTGACTATAAAGAAGACGGCAGTATTATTACACCTGCCGATATTGCCATGCAGAACCGGTTGGTGAAAGAGTTAAAGCTACCACTGGCCACAGTACGATATTCTCGGTGAAGAAATGACTGCTGAAGCACAGTTGGCAGTGGCGCAACAATCCAGAGCGTACTGGTGCATCGATCCACTTGACGGCACCAATAATTTTGCCGCAAATTTGCCTTTTTTTGCAGTATCAATTGCCTTAATTATTGAAGGCGAGCAACGGCTTGGGCTTATCTATGACCCGAATCGTGATGAAATGTTTAGCGCAATTAAAGGCCAGGGCGCGTTTATGAATAATCAGCCGGTGGTCAATGAAATGCTGAAGAGAAGCCCGTTTTCCGAACATAAACAGAATAAGCCGGTTGTCGCTGAAATTGATTTAAAGCGCCTGTCAAAAGAACTTTCTACTCGACTGGTAAACGAGTCTGTTTTTGCTTCACAGCGTAATATGGGGTCATCAGCAATAGACTGGTGCTGGATGGCTGCTGGTCGATTTGATGTTTATTTACACGGCGGTCAGAAAATGTGGGACTACGCGGCGGGTAGTCTTATATTCAGTGAAGCGGGTGGTCACTCAATATCGCTGGATAATGAATCAGTGTTTCGCGGGAAACTGGAAGACCGTTCGGTGCTGGCCTGTCACGATAAAGAATTATTTGATTACTGGTATAAGTGGATTGGGATAAGCAGTGAATAGTGAAATTTAAAAAAACACCCGAAATATATCGTTACGGTTAAGCTTTTTCGTTATTCACTATTCACTATTAGTTTTTAACTGTCTTATCTGCTGGCAACTGTCGACTTCTTGATAAGATCTCTTATCTTAACCTCAAGTTCATCTTCATCATCACCACGGAAGCCCAGGTTCGCATGTACCAGGTTACCATTCTTATCAACCAGGTAGGAACTCGGCATTGCTTTCACCTGGTAAGACTCAGCGGTAACGCCTTTGGGATCAAAAGCAACAATAAAGTTTGCAGGTACCTGCTTGAGAAATTTTTCGGCCTTGTCACGTGATTCATCTAGATTAATGGCAATTACCTTTAAACCTTCTTCGCCATATAAAGCCTGCATTTTATTCATCCAGGCAAAGGATTTACGACAGGGCTGGCACCAGGACGCCCAGAAGTCTACATAGACAATGTTGCCGCGGTATTTGCTTAAATTGACCTGCTTTTGTTGTCCTTCTAACTTGAAATCAGGCGCCTTCGCTGCAATAACATTGCTGCTGCCAAAAAAACCGTAAAAGGTCATTATTATTAATGATATTTTGAAAAGAGAGGAAGACATATAACACTCCGGTATTGAAATTACAGCTACAATAAAGTTATCGGCAGATGTAATACATTGATTACATTAGCTAAAGTTTAGTTTTGGTTTGGGAACAATTACTGCGTCGATGCTTAGGTGGGAGATGATTATCAGTCACGATCTCGACTACTTATATCAATTCTAGCAGTTTCACGACAAATGTCGACTCTATTTTGGCGATAAAATCAGTAAATTTACAGCCTTAACACCGCATAAATTGAGGCAGGGAATTAAACCTCTGATATTATAAGGTTTATTGTTCGCCCATATCCTTAAACCAGCCAGGAAAAAGTTTTCACCGGCCTGTAAATACAGAGAGATTGTGTATTTTATTTACTGGTAAAACCTGTATATACCTTACAGGTAAGCTAAAATAAAACCGTATTATCCCGAAAACTATCACTTTATCAAATAGATGGCACCCATATTAATAGACGGTCGTGACCTGGTGAAACTGGGCTTTATCTCCATGCTGGTTTCACTGCTTGTATTTGTTACTGGCTTTTTTAGCGGCTACCAGCAGGCGACTACATTTCTCTCGGCGGGCAGTGAAACTGAGTCCTTATTACTACCAGAAAAAGTTGCAGCTGCGGTCAGTGAGATAGAGCCGCAGCGTCCTGAAATTATTGTTGCCGGTGCCAACCTTGATGTTGATCAACCAGAAGAAATTACTGAAGCTGTTGCTACGCCTGAAAAAGTCGAGGTCGTAAATAATGTTCAGATTCTACAGAAAGCAATTAATAATGAAACTGTTTCCGCTGAAATAAAGCCGGCTTTAGAAAACCGGAAAACCCAAACCGGGATGGCTGTGCTAGAAGAAGTTAATACTGATAAGAAACTATTGGTGATCGCTGAACTGTCATCGGATGAACTGGAAAAAATAAAATATTCGATTCAGGTCGGCATGTATGGCCGTCTTGTTAATGCGGAAAACATGATGAAACTATTGCGAGAGCGGCAGTGGGATGCCTATGTTTCAGATTTTAGTAATAACAAAAATGAAGTTCGTTACAATGTCCGCTTTGGTTATTATATGGACAAAAAATCCGCTATTGCTGCTTTAAAAGATTATAAGAAAACGCAAAACGGTGATGGTTACCTGGTGAAATTTTCTGTAGAAAGTATTACCGATCTGGCCAGGGCGGGTGATGCCAGGCGTGTCAAACCCGATGTAACGCTGGAAAAGAAAGTTTCGCCAGCTGCGGTATCAACTGATGCCGTATCTTCCTGAGGCAAACACGAAGCGTTATCCAAGATATTCAAGCTCGGGATTTTTATTGGCCAGAAATTTAAATCGTCTTACTAAATTTTCAGCCATTATTCCGTATTTCATTTTCACCTTTAATAGTCCTGCAAACACCTTCCAATGTTGTCTTCCATTAAAGTATTAAGCTTCGATCTTGATGATACCCTTTGGCCGTGTTTGCCAACCATCCAGCATGCTGAAAAGGTATTGTATCAATGGTTGTCTGAGCAGGTGCCCACTGTTACGCGGCATTATGATCAGCATCAGTTGCGCGATAAAAGGAAAGCCCTGATGCAGGCAAATGGGAATCTGATGCATGATTTATCACAGCTTCGCTTACTTTCGTTCAAGCAGCTGGCCGAAGAGTTCGAGTTGGGTGATGAGTGGATTGAGCCAGCCTTTGATATTTTTTACGAAGCCCGGCAGAAGGTAACATTATTTGATGATGTTCAGCCCGTACTCGACCGCTTAATAAAAGATTTCCAGCTGGTGAGCCTGACCAACGGAAATGCCGATATTATAAAAACCGGTGTTGATCACTGGTTTGACTTTTCCTTAAATTCGATCTCGGTTGGTAAGAAAAAATCAGAGCCGGATATTTACCGCCAGGTATTATCGATGGCGAAAATAGATGCGCAGCAGATGGTTCACGTGGGCGATGATCCATTTCAGGATGTGCGCGGTGCTAAACTGGCGGGCATTTTCAGTGTCTGGCTTAACCGTGAGCAAAAACCCTGGGAGATGGATGATTATCAGCCGGATGTGATAATCAGCAGTTTGCACGAACTGCCCGGCCTGATTAACCGCTAGGCGCACCGGAGTCGTCTGCTGGCAGTCTCAATTCTGGCAAATTTCAAAGAGATAGTTTCCGAGTATTCCGATATAATGCGGATTTACCATAGTTTAGTGTTTACGAGCAAGAGCAATGATTTTCAAAACCGATGATGTACGTATTACAGGCCTCCAGGAAGTGCTTCCTCCGATCAAGCTGCACGAGGAATTTCCTATGGACGAGAAAGCCTCTGAAACGGTTTACCATGCTCGTAATGCTATCCATAATATTCTTCATGGTAAAGACGACCGCCTGGTGGTGGTTGTCGGTCCCTGCTCAGTCCATGACCCGGATGCAGCCAGAGAGTACGCCACAAAGTTAAAAGTACTGCTGGATGAATTGTCAGATGATCTGTGTATTATCATGCGTGTTTACTTTGAAAAGCCTCGTACCACGGTTGGCTGGAAGGGTCTGATTAATGATCCTGGCCTGGACGAAAGCTTTAAGATAAATGAAGGTTTACGGCTGGCTCGCGAGTTGCTGCTTGATCTTGCAGAACAGGGTGTGCCAACGGGCACCGAGTACCTGGATTTAATTAGTCCGCAATATATTGCCGACCTGGTTAGCTGGGGTGCAATTGGTGCCAGAACCACCGAGAGTCAGGGGCATCGAGAACTGGCTTCAGGTTTATCCTGTCCTGTGGGATTTAAAAATAGTACCGACGGTGGATTTAAAATTGCCATTGATGCGGTGCAGGCGGCATCAAATCCCCATGTATTTATGTCCTTGACCAAAGAAGGCCATTCGGCTATTTTTTCAACCAGGGGAAACCACGACTGCCACATAATTCTGCGTGGCGGCAAAAAGCCCAATTATGATGCGGCGAGTGTTCAGCATGCAGCTGCGCAGCTGGAAAAATACGGCATGAAACCGACAATGATGGTTGACTGTTCCCACGCCAACAGCATGAAAGACTATCGCCGTCAGCTTGATGTCTGTAAAGATGTTGCGACCCAGATCGCTGGTGGAGAAAATCGTATTATGGGCGTGATGCTGGAAAGTCACCTGGTCGAAGGCCGGCAGGATGTTATCGATGGCCAGCCGTTAAGATATGGTCAGAGTATTACAGACGCCTGTATATCCTGGGATAACACCGAGATTTGTTTGCGCGAGTTAGCTTCTGCAGTCAGGAAGCGACGTCAGTCTGAGGCTAAGCGCCAGGCGTAAAGGGCCGCTGAAAAGAGATCAGCGTTAAAGCAGCCTGTCGATTTGGTGCTATTAAGGTTTTCATTACTCATTTCTTATTACATAATGCTTCTCTATGTAAGCATTTATCAGCGTTTCAAACTCTTCCGCAATATTGTCGCCTTTAAGAGTAACCGTTTTTTCGCCATCTTCATAAACCGGTGCCACCGGGCGCTCACCAGTTCCAGGCAGGCTTATGCCAATGTTGGCATGTTTGCTTTCCCCCGGGCCGTTGACAACACAGCCCATCACTGCGACAGACATTTCTTCAACACCATGATATTGCTTTTTCCAGCCAGGCATCTCGGTGCGCAGGTAGTTTTGTACGCGTGATGCCAGTTCCTGAAAATAGGTACTGGTGGTACGTCCGCAGCCCGGGCAGGCGGTTACCAGTGGCACAAAAGAGCGCATGCCCATGGTTTGCAGAATTTCCTGTGCGACGATTACTTCTTTCTCGCGAGGCGCTCCAGGTTCCGGCGTTAGCGAGATTCTGATAGTGTCGCCAATACCGTCATGTAATAGAACACTTAATGCCGCTGTCGATGCGACAATGCCCTTGGAGCCTATGCCTGCTTCCGTTAAGCCAAGATGCAGTGCGTAATTATCGCGTTGTGCCAGTGAGCGGTATACCATGATTAAATCCTGCACCACGCTCATTTTGCATGACAGGATAATTTTATCTTTGCCCAGGCCGATGTTCTCTGCCTGCCTGGCACTTTCCAGCGCAGAACGAATCACGGTTTCCAGCATAACGTTGTGAGCATCATGCGGTTCTTTCAGGCTGGCATTTTCGTCCATGAGTTCTGCCAGCAGGGCCTGGTCCATACTGCCCCAGTTGACGCCAATCCTGACCGCTTTATCATACTTGCAGGCCAGTTCTATCATGGTAGCAAACTGGCTATCACGTTTTTTACCTTTACCAACATTGCCCGGGTTAATCCGGTACTTGGCGAGCGCCTGGGCGCAGTCAGGATAGTCTGTTAATAATTTATGGCCATTGAAATGAAAGTCGCCAACTAGCGGAACATGGCATTGTTTTTTATCCAGTGCCTCGCGAATTGGCGCTACCGCTGCAGCTGCATCATTGTCATTGACGGTTATGCGCACCAGTTCAGAACCTGCATTGGCCAGTGTCATAATCTGCTGAGTGGTTGCAGCTATGTCAGCGGTACTGGTATTGGTCATTGACTGCACAACGACAGGCGCATTTCCACCGACCAGTACACCACCGACATTAACAGAGCAGGTTTCACGGCGTGGTTGGTAACAGTCAGTAAATTTCATAGGGTATTAGCGGTGGCTGGTTAGTTTCGATAGCGAATTTTACCACTCTAAAGTAAAGATTGGATTAGTTGTTTGCATTAAACTGATAAACTCGGGTTTTAGCCGTTTATGCAGCGATACTGCGACAGATTTTATGAAAGTAGGTTTTGTGATTAATCCCTATGCCGGATTGGGCGGAGCGGTTGGCTTGAAGGGCAGTGATGGTGCGGATATAGTGCGGCAGGCACTGTCTCGAGGAGCGAGTCTGCAGGCAGGGAAACGTGCAGGCGTCGCTATGAGTAAAATTGTATCGCTAGAGAATGCTCTTTTTTACACTGCTGCCGGAGCCATGGGTGAAGATTTGCTGGTTTCACTCAAGCTTCCCTGTGAGGTTGTTTATCGTGGTGAAAGCAGCAGCTCTGCTGAGGACACCAAAAAAACCATACAGCGTTTTATCGAACTTAATGTTGATTTAGTTGTTTTTGCCGGCGGTGATGGAACAGCCAGGGATGTTCTTGATGCCTTTTCTTCTGCCACCACTAATGAGACGGAAGCGACAATACCGGTTATCGGCATTCCTGCGGGTGTGAAAATGCATTCGGCTGTGTACGCGGTATCACCCGGAATGGCCGGTGAATTAATCGAGCTGATATTATCCGGCGATGCCATGTCACTGGTTGAAGCGCAGGTGATGGACCTGGATGAGGCTGCGTTTCGTGATGGCAGGGTCAATGCCAGTTGTTATGGCTACCTGACGATACCGGTTGATGATACCAGGATGCAGCTGATCAAGCAGGGCGGCTTAAACAATCATGATATCGCGGTGCAGGATATTGTTGCCGAGATTACTGAGAATATGGAGCCGGAAGTTTTTTATTTAATGGGCTCCGGTTCGACCACTGCAGAAATTATGAACCAGCTGGGGCTGGAAAACACCCTGTTAGGTGTTGATATTGTCCGTAACGAGCAACTGATTGCCAGTGACGTTGACGAGCAAGGCATATTGGATATCATCCAGCGATCACCAGCCAAAATCGTGCTGACGGTTATTGGTGGCCAGGGGCATCTCTTCGGGCGTGGCAATCAACAGCTTAGTGCCAGTGTTATAAAGCGCGTAATAAACAGTGCAAAAGATGATGCAGTGAGTAAGGATAATATTATAATTGTGGCTACCAATGAAAAATTGCGTTCATTGAATAAACGTCCGATGATCGCGGATACCGGCGATTCTGATTTAGATAATCAGTTGTCCGGCTTGTATGCTGTAACCACAGGTTATCAGCAAAAAACTTTATATAGATTGAATTAACCCCACAGGGTTATAACAGGCAGGTTATAAAATGCAGGATATAGAATTTGTAGATGGCTTGATCGAGTTTATCAAAAACTCACCGACACCGTTCCATGCAGTAAAAACAATGGCCGGGATTTTACAGGAAAATGGATTTAAACAGCTGCATGAAGATGAGCAGTGGTCGTTTCAGGAGCAGCAGCCGGGTGAGCGTTATTATGTAACCCGTAATGATTCATCGATCATTGCCTTTCAGCTAAACAGCCCGCTTGTTGAAAATGGTATTAGCATGGTCGGCGCACACACCGACAGCCCCTGCTTAAAGGTTAAGCCTAACCCGGAAATAATTAATAACAATTACTTACAGCTGGGTGTTGAAGTGTATGGCGGTGCCCTGTTAAACCCGTGGTTTGACCGTGACCTTTCACTCGCTGGACGTGTCAGTTACTTGAATGATGATGGCGGCATTGAACACCAGTTAATTGACCTGGAAAAAGCCGTTGCGATTATTCCCAGCCTGGCAATTCATCTTGACCGCGAAGCTAATGATTTGCGCTGCATCGATTCGCAAAAACATCTGCCGCCGATATTAATGAAATTGCCAGAGGGTGAAAATTTACCAGAGTTTGATTTCAAGGACATGCTGTTAAAAATAGTTAATACTAATATCAGCCAGAATGATGCCACAGCAGTCAGGGCAGCAAAAGTGCTTGATTATGAGTTAAGTTTTTACGATGTGCAGTCACCCGCAGTAATAGGGCTGCACGATGACTTTATCGCCAGTGCACGACTGGATAATTTACTAAGTTGTTACACCGGCTTAATGGCGCTGCTAAATAATAGTGGCGGCAGAAATACCCTGCTGGTGTGTAATGACCACGAAGAAGTAGGCAGTGCGTCCGCTTCCGGAGCCCGGGGACCCTTTCTGAAATCGGTATTGAACCGTCTCTCGGGCAGTGATGAAAACACTGACCGTATGATAGCCGGCAGCTTGATGATATCAGCGGATAATGCGCACGGTGTACACCCGAATTATGCCGATAAGCATGACGCTAATCATGGCCCGATATTAAATGATGGTCCGGTTATAAAAACCAATGCAAATCAGCGATATGCCAGTAATAGTGAAACCAGTGCTTCGTTCCGCTATTTGTGTGAACTGGCAGACGTGCCGGTACAGTCGTTTGTAGTGCGTACCGATATGGCCTGTGGCAGTACCATCGGTCCGATAACGGCCAGCGAAATCGGGGTGAAAACGGTTGATGTCGGTGTACCGACTCTTGCCATGCACTCAATTCGTGAACTTGCCGGACGCTGGGACGCTTACTATCTCTACCGGGTGCTAAAACAGTTTTTTAACTAAGTTGCCAAAAAAAAGTGCATGAATATTCTCTTTATTTAGCTGATTTTCAGGCAAATCACACAATGCAGTACTAATCTGTAAGTTAACAGTAGCTGATTATGTATCTTGACAATTTAGATCAAATGATTATCGTTGAAGGTTCCCCTGAGGATAATCGAATATATGCATTGTTGTCTCTGTACGTAGTGACTGTTTTTTTTCATAGCGCAAGACCTGTTTGAGCCGACCAAAGATGGTTGGCTTTTTTTTTGCAGCAGGTCTTTTATAAATCAGCATATTTTCACTATTTCTGCCCCGTTTTTTTGCCTTTAATCAGACATTTCAGTGTCATATGCATATATACTTGAATGCAATTTAAACGTTAAAGTTAACTTGCTGAAATTAAATGCGAATCCTGAAAAAATCTCATAAGCTTGATTCTGTCTGTTATGACATTCGTGGGCCAGTGCACCGCGAGGCGCGCCGTCTGGAAGAAGAGGGCCATAAAATTCTTAAGCTGAATATCGGAAATCCGGCACCGTTTGGTTTTGATGCACCGGAAGAAATTGTTCAGGACATGATAATTAATGTACCCGAGTCACAGGGTTATAGTGACTCCAGGGGGCTGTTTTCCGGCCGTAAAGCGGTTATGCAGTATTGCCAGCAGAAGGGCATAGCCAATGTTGAAATTGACGATGTCTATTTAGGCAATGGCGCCAGTGAACTTATCGTTATGTCCATGCAGGCGCTGATCAACAATGGTGATGAAGTGCTGATCCCGGCACCGGATTACCCGTTATGGACAGCAGCGGTCAGCCTTTCGGGGGGAGATCCAGTCCATTATTTATGCGATGAGTCTTCCGACTGGTATCCGGATATTGAGGATATCAAGTCAAAAATTACGGATAAAACTCGTGGCATTGTACTGATAAATCCGAACAACCCAACGGGTGCTGTCTACCCCAAAGAAATTCTGCTAAGTATTATTGAACTTGCCAGGCAGCATGACCTGGTTATTTTCTCGGACGAAATTTACGACAAAATTATTTATGATGATGCTGTGCACATATCCACAGCCTCACTGACTGAAGATGTGCTTTGTATTACCTATAATGGCTTGTCGAAAGCTTATCGCGTAGCTGGATTCCGTGCAGGCTGGATGGTTATTAGTGGTGATAAACAGAATGCAACAGATTATATCGAAGGCGTTGAACTGCTGGCCTCTATGCGTCTGTGTTCTAATGTCCCCGGGCAGCATGCCATTCAAACCGCACTGGGTGGTTATCAAAGCATTAATGAACTGGTCGCTCCCAGTGGTCGGCTTTATCAGCAGCGAGATTTCGCGCATAAGATGCTGACCGATATTCCCGGTATTAGCTGTGTTAAACCGAAAGGTGCCATGTACCTGTTTGCCAAAATGGATCAGAATAAATTTAATATCCGTGATGATGAAAAAATGGTACTGGATTTATTGATACAGGAACAGATTCTGATCGTTCATGGATCCGCATTTAACTGGCCCGACAGCGATCACTTCAGAGTGGTATTTTTACCCTATGTTGATGAGCTTGAAAAAGCTATGATCGCCATGGAAAGGTTTTTCTCGCACTATAAACAGTAATTCTCGTGTCAGTTATGGTTGATAACTCATTGGCTGAAAACCTGGCTGCGCTGCAAAAGGAAATTCAGCAGTGTGCGGAAAAAGCCGGCCGTGACAGCAAATCCATTCGACTGATTGCGGTTTCAAAAACACGTCAGCTGAAAGAAGTTCAGGCGATTGCTGATCTCGGTCAGGTCCGTTTTGGTGAAAATACGATACAGGATGCAATGACTAAAATCCCGTATCTTGGACATCAGCTTGAATGGCATTTCATCGGCCATTTGCAGTCAAAAAAGGCCGGTAAACTGCCTGGCTATTTTCAGTGGGTACACTCCGTTGACAGTATTAAGCTGGCCCAGAAATTATCGACGGCTATGCTTGGCCATGCCAGCAGTGCAGCACTCAACTGTCTGATACAGGTTAATGTCAGTGGCGAAGAAACAAAATCAGGTTTAATGCCCGCCGAGGTGAAACCATTCTTAAGAGAAGTGTTAGCGCTTAAATTACCCGCCATTAAATGGCGCGGTTTAATGACGATTGGTGTTGCTGGCAATGAACAGCAAACTCGCGATGCATTTATTCAATTACGTCGTTTGCAGGAGTCCTGCAGTGAACAGTTTGAGCTGGCTGACTTTGATCAGCTGTCGATGGGAATGAGTGGTGATTATTGCCTGGCTATTGAAGAAGGTGCAACAATGGTCAGGGTAGGCACTGCGATATTTGGCGCCAGGAAAGTGACGCTCCAAAAATAAAGGCGGGCACGTAAACAGAGTCTACGTGCCCTAGCAGCGCATGATTGCCGCTAAATCGTTGTACCGACTGTTAACAAACTGATTAACCGTCGGATGATTTTGCAATCAAACTACGTTTGAATTATTGTTTAATTTAATACGGTATAAATAGTATTCCTGCATCAAAACTCGTCTCAGAGTGTTTATTATTTTTTAATTTTTTTGTGCATTTAATACAGACTTAATTACTTCGTCTGCAAAGTGTTTATTGAGTCCGACTGGGAATAGCGCCAGCCACGATAAATAAGTCCTGCTAAATTTCTTCTCATTTATAATCAATTTTTGGCTTAACAAATACTGTGTGATAAAACAGCAATACATCTTGTTTGCGGAATGCGGCACCTGATCGCCCGTTGTAGCGGTGATAAATACTCGTTCTGACAATGGTCAGGGTACTGGCCTGAACAAATATTAGGTGCCCATTATATTAGAAGTTGTTAATGTAGTCAAACAAAAGTTGCAAATTAAAACTATTTTTAACACTGTTTTAGAGCAATGAGAATAGCGGAATTATTAGTTATATTTTGAGATAAAAAAGGACGCCAGCGGCGTCCTTTTTTTGACATTGTAACCTGGGTTTACATGCCTTCAGGCATCTGCCTTCTAGCGGGAGGCGCCTGCTTAGCTGCTGTGCGACCGCCTTCCATTAGCAGGTAAATTTCGTTGTGAAGTTCATCAATTTGCTGATGTATTGCGCGAATTTTTTCACTGGTTTCAATCCGACGCTGTTTTGCCTGCTGCATTTCGGCTTTTTTAGCAGCAACAAATTTAGCTCTTTGCTGTTCCCGCGCCTTCATGGCGTCATCATACTGCTGTCGTCTTGCTTGCATTTCTTCTTCATAGGCCTGGCGACGGTTTTGCATCATTTCCTGGTATTTCGCCTGCTGCTGTTTATAACCCGAGGCTGATTGCTGTGCCGGTGTCTGTGCTAACACTACTGGGTCAGCGTCCTGGTTATTTCCACTAGCCTGGGTGATTGCAGAATTGCTTTTCTCTGCGGCATCAGCGCTCTCAGAAATGGCGTCTTTGTTTACTGCAATAGAGGCTGTTTTCTCCGAACTGTTATCTGCCGTGATCGGCGGCGTTTGTGCCGCCTTTTCTGGTGTTTCCGGGGAGGCAGTTTCATCAGTTGACGCTAGCGTCTGTTCCTGGCCAGTTGCTATCTCTGTTTCAGTGTCTTCAGCAGCAGCCTGATTTTCAGTTGCTGATGATTCACTTTCTGCGAGCAGTTCGTTGTACTCGTCTTCGTGAAAAGTGGCAACAATGACGATAATAGAAACAAGCAGTAATACGACAGGAATTACTAAATTTCCCCCGGAAGATTTCGCTTCATCTTCTTTTTTTGTGTCTTTAGTTTTGTTTTCTGTTTCACTCATTATTATTTACCAGTTACTTTTGATCTCTTGGTTGAAAATACGACTATTCAATATAAATATTTGTTAGTCCGTTTACTGTTGCGGTGCCGCAGGAACCTGTGATGGTGCGCGCGAGGGAGCCCTGTTGTAAGGGTTGCCATAATAAGGCTGGTAGCCATAAGGCGCATAACCATTACGGTACCTGTTATTATTGTAATAGCGGTAATTATTAGCCCAGTAGTTATTTCCATAGACGTGCCTTCTGCCGTCACCCCTGCCTTTACCTTTACCTTTGACTTTAAACCTGATTTCTACGTCCATATCGCCGGACATGTCACCCATGACATCACTCATCATGTCGCCAAATGCGTTATTATCCCATCGGTTATTGGAATGATTGTTCCAGCGATTGTTATGGTAACGGTCGTCATCATCGAATGGTCCCCACCAGGCGCTGGCGTTTGCAGAGATAGAAAAGAGTGCTGTTGCAGCGAGTATCTGTATTACCTTCATAATTAACTCCCGTTTTTATTAGCTGTGTTTCTTTCATGCGCTTCTGTTAGTACATATTAACCAATACAAAGTATAAGGAAAAGCCAAACATATCAATATTTCAGATGTGGTATGCATGTAGCGCAATATCGTGCTGAACTGGCGTGAATACAATTTTCTCAGGGCAATAAAAAAGCCGTGTCAGCAAGCTGACACGGCCTTTATTAAGCTAAATATAATCGAACTTATTTAGCTTCAGTTGCAACTGGTGCAGCAGCTGGAGCGGCAGCAGCAGGTGCAGCCTGTGGAGCTGGAGCGTAACCATAGGGCGCATAACCGTTCTGACCGTTGTAACCGTTGTAGTAACCGTTAGAACCGTTATAGTAGTTGCTGCCATCGTAGTTGCCGTTACCGTTACCGCGGCCTCTACCTTTACCTGAAGCTTTCATACCGAAAGAGAAAGAACCGTCGAACTCACCGTCGCCGTCTACATCACCAGCACCGTTACCGTTGCTGCTGTTGTTCCAGTTGTTGTTACCATTGTAAGAACCATTAGAACCGTTGTAAGAGCCGTTAGAGCCATTGTAACCGTTGTTACCATTGTAGTAATTGCCACCATTGTAACCGTTGCTACCATTGTAGTAGTTGTCGCCAGTGTAAGAACCGTTACCGTTACCGCGGCCTTTACCTTTACCTGAAGCTTTCATACCGAAAGAGAAAGAACCGTCGAACTCACCGTCGCCGTCTACATCGCCAGCACCGTTACCGTTGCTGCTGTTGTTCCAGTTGTTGTTACCGTTGTAGTTAGAATTGTTGTTGTCGTCGAAGAAAGGCATATCCCAATCAGCAGAAACAGCAGTCGAAGTAGCAAGAATAGTTGCAGCAGCAATTATGTGTAATGTTTTCATTTTAAACCCTCAATAGTTTTGTTTAACAGCAAATATTTCATCAATATTTTTCATGCGCTTATCGGTTCCACCGTCAGAACCTATGTGCCCATTATATTAGTATTTATTAATATAAGTCAATTCTTAAATACTGTCTTAAAGTAACATCGAGTTTTTTTGTTTATTAATATCTTTATTAATATCAATTAATTAGTTAAGGTAGTTGATGTCGGAGCTTATCCGCCGTATCGCTAATTGGGTACTGAAAAACAGGTGAATTACCTAATATTTGACTGAACTTTTTTCTGCAGTCGATGCATTCAGCAATAAAAAAGCCGGTGCAACGGCACCGGCTTGTATTTCTTTCTGTCACTTTCAGTCAGTTTATCGATGAAAGTATGGCAGGTTCTGAACAGACTTAACTTACATGCGGTTTAGCATATCCTTACGGCTGGACTGTTGCTGCTGAACCTTTGCCGCGCGCATATCAAGGCGGTCTTTGTTACGCGTTATCAGGTCATCAATCAGCTGCTGCTGTCTGGCAATCTGCCCGCGTAAACGCTCAATCTGTTTGTCCTGCCTGGCTTTGTATTGATCCAGACGTTGTGCTTCCAGTGCTTCTATGCGAGTAAACATCTCTGTCAGGCGTTGTCTCTGCATTGCTTTCATAGCTTGTGTACGCTGTTGACGATCAGTTTGAATGGCATTCTCTGTATCAATAGTGGCCACAGAAGGTGAGGTCTGCTCGGCTACCTCGAGCGATGCTGTTTCAGTGGCTGTTTCAATTTCGTTCACCACAGCAATGGTTTTGGTTGCTTCTACCTCAGCTTTAGCAGCGGTCTGTTCAGTGGTTTTTTTTGCTGTTTCAGTGATTACTGTCTGAACTTCGTCCTGAGCTTTAGTTTCTACTGCTGTTTCTACAGTTGCTTCTACTGCTGTTTCTACTGTTGTTTCTACTGTTGTTTCAACTACAGCTTCAGGTGCGCTCACCGTTTTAACAATTTCAGTTGTAACGACTGATTGTGTAGTTTCTGTGCTATCAGTCGCAGTGGCTACTAACTCTGCTGTGGTAATTTCAGCACTATCGTTTTCCATTTTGGCGACTTCCTGGTCAGTACTGCTTAGCTGCCCGTTCAGCATAATGGCAGTGGTTACGATCATGCTAACCATGATGACGGCAATGATGGCATATTTCCCCAATGGGCCAAAAACATTTTGGCTATCAGTGTTTTTTTTCTGTGATGTTGTGTCTGTAGTCATGATATCTCTCAGATTATTATTAGCTTGTATATTGACAAAAAAAAGCCCGACCTCTGGGACTCCAGAAGCCGGGCCTTATTAGAAGCGATTATAACTTATTTAGCTTCAGTTGCAGCGGGAGCTGCAGCAGCAACAGGCGCAGCCTGTGGAGCAGGAGCGTAACCTTGTGGAGCATAACCTTGTGGAGCATAACCGTTATAGCGGTTGTAACCGTTGTAGTAACCGTTAGAACCATTATAGTAGTTGCTGCCATCGTAGTTGCCGTTACCGTTACCGCGGCCTTTACCTTTACCTGATGCTTTCATACCGAAAGAGAAAGAACCGTCGAACTCACCGTCACCGTCTACATCGCCAGCACCGTTACCGTTGCTGTTGTTGTTCCAGTTGTTGTTACCGTTGTAGTTAGAATTGTCGTTGTCACCGAAGAAAGGCATATCCCAATCAGCAGAAACAGCAGTCGAAGTTGCAAGAATAGTTGCAGCAGCAATTATGTGTAATGTTTTCATTTTAAAACCCTCAATTGTTTTGTTTAACAGCAAATATTTCATCAATATTTTTCATGCGCCTTTTGGTCTTTATGACCAATGAGGAAAGTATATTATAAAATACTAATATTAGCAACAGCTAATGAACTTATCTGCTGTGAGAGGGTCGCAAGCCTGTTTTATACCCGGCCTGTGTTTTTCAGATTTTTATGGCTTTTGCATAGTCGAGTAGTTCTTCAAGCATGACTAACTGGCTACCGATGGTGTCCGGCGCATTTTGCAGTGCATCGATTTCAGCGTAATACTGATTTAATGTCCGGTTTGATTGCACTGGATTGTTAAATTTTTCTTCTCTGTAGCGGTTCCATTGTTGCAGCTCTTCCTCATTAAGGGTTTCACGATAGTTGCGTGCTCGATAACGAAACAGCATTTCTTCGAGACGCGAGTCATCAAAGTTGAAGTGCAGTGAAGCGAGTTCATTGACCGGCGTATTTCGAATATTGTCTATTCGCTGGCTGTCGTCCCGGCTAAAAAATCCACCGGAATAGAGCTGGCCATCAGGGTCACTAACTTCCGGAAATTCATTTTGCTGAAAGATAGCGCTGGTACGGGCAGCAAATTCACTAATATTTTGCAGAATAAGTTCACGATGCTGCTGGCAGCTATCAATATCGATTTTAAAGCGTTCAGCCGTTTTGCTATCCAGCGTTTTCAAAGGTGCAACGACAGGGCATTTGTTGATGTGGATTTGCTTAAGCGGGATGCGCTGTATTCCTTCGGGTAATTCTGCAGCGGGGGTATATAACCTGGCCGCCATTTCATCAACATCGGCTTCAAAAAACTGTTCAGGGTGCACGCTCAGGTCGTAAACAATAATGCCATTTTTATTGACCGGGTGCTGGCATATAGGCATGACGATTGCGATGGCGCCGCGTTCAGCGGGATAACGTGAAGAGGCGTGTAAAATAGCTTCGTGGCTGCGCAGGTTGATTTGTTTGCTTACTTCCGTTTTTTTACGCAGGTTATAAATGTACTGATAAAGGCGAGGCTGTTTTTCTTTAATAAGTTTTGCCATGGCAATGGTTGCATAGACGTCGGACATGGCATCATGTGCGGCTTCGTGTTCAATGCCATTGGCTTTAGTGAGCAATTCCAGTCGAATACTGGGGCGGCCATCCTGTTCGGGCCAGTTAATGCCTTCTGGCCTGAGGGCACGAGTCAAACGTACGGTATCGATAATGTCCCAGCGGGAATTCCCGTTTTGCCATTCGTGTGCATAGGGATTAAAGAAATTCCGGTATAGCGCGTTACGGGTGAATTCATCATCAAAGCGGATGTTGTTATAGCCTGCAACGCAGGTTCCCGGAGTGGAAAACTCCTTGTGGATGGCAGCGATGAACTCGGCTTCATTCACGCCATCGGCCAGTGCTTTTTGCGGGGTTATGCCGGTGACCATACAGGCGCCGGGATCAGGCAGGCAGTCATCTGCAGGTTTGCAGTAAAGGCTTAGCGGATCACTGATAATATTGAGTTCTTCATCCGTGCGAATACCGGCAAATTGTGACAGCCGGTCATAGCGTGCATCAATACCAAAGGTTTCGTAGTCATACCAGTAGATGGAATTTGCCATGTTAGTCCCTGTGATCAGAATTTCGAAAAGCAGATCTTACCGCAGAGAAGCTGAGCTGCAGTGTTTTAATATCAAAAAGTTTTTCTCTGTTCGGTTTGTTAGCCGTATTTGACCAAATGTTCAGCTTGTTGTCGAAGTTTTTTAGTTTGCGCTGGTTAGGATGCAAACCGTTATTTCTTCCCGGTCATGGTAAAGGTGTTTTGCCTGTATGGTGTTTTTAATATTAGCTTCTGCCAGTTTATCATCGAGCAGATTAATACAGTCCTGGACGCTGGCCAGACGTTTTTTCATTGGCAGCTTTAAATTAAAAATGGCATTACTGCAATCGCCATTAGTAAACCAGCGTGCTATGAGACGGCTGACATGCAATGGCCTTTCTGCCATATCACAGATTAACCAGTCCACTTTTTTCTTAGGTGTATAGGTGAAGGCATCGGTTCGTATGTGTTCTACCATACCGCTTCTCAGTAAGGCGTCATCCATGGGCCCATTATCGATGGCCGTGACCAGGCAGTCGCGTTGTACAAATTGCCAGCTCCAGCCACCCGGTGCGGCGCCCAGGTCGACTACGCTCATGCCATTCCTGATTAAATCCGGCTGCTGTGCGGCAGGCAGAAACCAGTGTATGGCTTCTTCCAGTTTTAAGGTTGAGCGGCTGGGTGCTGCACCCGGCATTTTAAGACGAATGATGCCCATGCTTTCTGTAGCGCTATTATCGACTGGCGCGATACCGATATTCACATGCAGCGAATCAGTAAAAAACAGGTGCAGCCGCCATCTTGAATGGGCGGATAACAGGCTGTTCTTTTTTAACGCATTCACCAGGTGCGGCCGGAACTGTTTGCAGAATTTGCTGAGTGATTTGCCTTCATTGGTATCGGCATAATCCAGCTCTACATCATAAAAGTCTTTTTCTAATTTTTTTACCGCATTTAAAATATCGGGCAGCCGGTTACTTTCTGGCAGGGTCAGGCTGTCTTTGTCGCAGGCAAACCATTGCCGGGCAAAGATTAACTGACGAAAGCTGATCGCTGTCATTAACTCGCTCAGCGCTGATTCGCCACTGCTTATCAGGCGGACATAAGCAGACTGATCGCTGGTCTGAATATAGGCGGAAAACTGCCTGGCGCTGGCCAGCTCCATTATTTCTCCGGCGCATTCTTTTTCAAAACCGGCGCGGCACAGCAATATAATCTGCTTCAGCATGGGTAATTACCCCACATTGGTAGGGTGTCAAAGTTGTGCTGACGTTGTACCATTGCTTTTTTAATATATTGGTACTTAGAGGGTGAGATGGAAACAGACGAAGTTAAGCGCATTATAGAAGCGGGTATAAAGGGTTGTGAAGCCACGGTCACTGCAGATGGCAGCAAGTATACCGCAATCGTGGTGTCAGATGAATTTGAAGGTAAAACCATGGTGGCTGAACAAAAAATGGTTTATGCGCTGGTTAACGAGCATATTCAAAGCGGTGCTATACATGCGTTGACGATTAAGGCTTTCACCAGGTCAGAGTGGGCTGCTCAGAGTTAGTCGTTGTTTTCTATGCTTTAAAAAAATGGTTTACCGCGGAGGCGCAGAGATCGCAGAGGATAACTTTGTGGCAATTTTAAAATATATCGGCTTTACTTCTAAACGCTTTTCTCTGCGACCTCTGCGTCTCCGTGGTAAAAAAGCCTGTCACTATCTCAAATAATTGCTGGCCTTCACTTTTTCCTGGATGATTCTTATCATCTCGGGAAAAACCTTCGGCGCTGCAGCGATGATGTCACCACTTTTAAGGTAACCATCCTTGTTTTCAAAGTCGCTGACGATTCCGCCGGCTTCTCGCACTATCAGTGCACCAGCAGCAATATCCCAGGCTTTTAAATTGAATTCCCAGAAACCGTCAATACGGCCTGCGGCCAGCCAGGCGAGGTCGAGTGCGGCTGAACCCGGGCGCCGAATACCGGCGGTTTTCTGCATTAGCTCTTTCATGGTTGCCAGGTAGGTATCGAGATAGCTTTGGTCGTAGTAAGGGAATCCTGTTCCGAGTAAGGCATTTTCCAGACCTTTGTGGCTGGTGACGCGAATTTTTTTGTCATTCAGCATGGCGCCATTACCGCGTGACGCAGTAAATAACTCCTGTGAGATGGGGTCGTAAATTACGCCCACTTCCAGTCGATCTTTATATTTTAGCGCAATTGAAACTGCAAACTGTGGAAAGCCATGCAGGTAATTTGTGGTGCCGTCCAGCGGGTCGATAATCCACTGAAAGTCAGAACTTTCCGACTGACTGCCGCTTTCTTCAGCCAGGATGCCATGATCAGGATAAGCCTGTTTAATTGTAGATATAATAATTTCTTCCGCCATATGATCAACATTACTGACGAAATCATTATTTTGTTTGGTGACGACTTTGAGACGGTCCAGCCTGTCCATATTACGGACAATAATGTCTCCGGCAGCGCGCGCAGCACGTACCGCTATATTTACCATTGGTTGCATGACTATTTTTTAAAGAACAAGGGTTGAGAAAAACAAGCTTTTAATTTTCCGCGTAGCATAGCAGAATACGCGCCATGACACAGCAGGCAAATCTACCTCTTCTGAAAAATATCCGTATTGTTCTGGTTAACACCTCGCATCCGGGCAATATTGGCGCCACAGCACGGGCAATGAAAAACATGGGCTTAAGCCAGCTGTACCTGGTGGAGCCCAAACAGCATCCTACGGTTGAGGCGTTTCGCCGTTCTGTAGGGGCAAATGACGTGCTCGACAGTGCGGTTGTGGTCGATGATCTGGCGCAGGCAATATCGGGTTGCGTCTGGGTAGCGGGAACCAGTGCGCGCCTGCGGACTATCGAATGGCCTATCCTGGAGCCGCGAGAATGTGTTGCGCAGGGAGCAGAGTTCCTCGAGCAGGGAGAGATTGCGATTGTTTTCGGACGTGAAAACAGTGGCTTGACCAATGAAGAAATGGAAAAATGTAATGTCCTGCTGCATATACCAACCAATCCCGAATACAGTTCGCTAAATCTGGCTGCGGCTGTTCAGGTGGTCTGTTATGAGTTTCGCCTGGCCATGATGGCTGAGAAAGCGGTAAAAGTTAAAGGCAAGAAGCATCGTGAAGATGCTATTGCTGGTTCTGAGCAGCTAGATGGAATGTATCAGCATTTGCGTGAAGCACTTAACGGGCTGGGTTTTTTTGGTACCAATAATCCCGATGTGGTGATGCGCCGTTTAAAGAGCCTGTTTAACCGCGCGGCGACCACACAAAGAGAGGTTGGTATTGTGCGGGGGATTTGTGCAGCTATTCAGGAAAGGAAGCGCTCCAGGTAGCCGGTCGCTGGTAGCCGGCCATTATTCAACACTTAGTTTTCAAAATGATCAATATGCAGATCATTCGGAAAGGGGCGGCCTTTACCCGTTTCCAGGTAATCTTTAAGACTTAACATGAATACCGCCCATTTCGTGCTGCAATGCGCGCACAAACTGGTTTGTTCAGCCCAGTTGGTATGGGAAAAATTAATCAGGACCTGGTGGTCATTTTTGCTCAACTCGAAACTGACAATGGTATTTTTCCATTCGCCCTCGACTTCAGTACACTGCCAGACAATTTTCTTATTTTCGATTTTTTCTTTCACCGTCATCTCGACGGACATGTCGCCAAAATGGAAATATAACTTGCCGCCGACATCGCTGTCACCGGTAGCTTTTGTCCACCAGCCTGATAATCCTTCAAGCGTGCTGATAGCATGGTATACGGTTTCGATTTTTTCGATAACGCCAACCTGGTGGTATATTTCTGCCATTGTATTATCCGGTCTAGTCTTTATTCTTTATTTTGAGGTAATTGAAAGCCAGTATTGTCCATGCAATAAGAAAACAAACGCCACCTATCGGGGTGATCATGCCCAGCCACGGGGTGTTACTTAAGGTCAGCAAATACAGGCTGCCGCTGAATAAAATTATACCGCTAAACATAAACAATGCAGCGGTATTGTTAAAGCGCAATTTGTCATGTTTACTGAGCAGGCCAATCAGTATCAGGCCAATGCCATGCATCATTTGATAGTCGGCCGCAGTTTTAAAAACACTGATATATTCAACAGTTAATACATTTTTTAAGCCGTGCGCGGCGAATGCGCCTGCTGCAACGGCAATAAAAGCATTGATAGCACCTGCTGCAATAATCAAATTAACCATTTTTTAAACCTTGAATTCATAATATACTCTGCTCAGATTTTATTTTAATGATTTCCTGGAGAGTTTGCATGCCATCTTTTGATATTGTGTCTGAAGTCGATAAACATGAATTAACCAATGCGGTTGACCAGATGAACCGTGAAATTTCTAATCGTTTTGATTTTAAAGGCAGTGATGCAAAAGTAATACTAAAGGAATTCGATATGAACTTTGAAGCTGAAAGTGATTTTCAGCTAAAGCAGATGCGCGATATCATGGTTAATAAACTGTCAAAGCGCGGCATTGATAATCGCAGCCTGGAACGCGGTAAAGTCGAAGAAAGAGGTTTGCGTGCCTATCAGGCAATTAAGGTAAAGTGCGGTATAGAGACTGAAGACGCAAAAAAAATCATGAAGATGATTAAGAGTGAAAAATTTAAAGTGCAGGCGGCAATTCAGGGTGAGCAGGTCAGGGTGACGGGTAAAAAACGTGATGACCTGCAAGCTGTTATGGCGTATCTGAAAGCGTCAGAAGAAATCGATTTACCATTACAGTTTAATAATTTCAGGGATTGATCTTGATTACGTGTAATACAGCATAGCCTATGACAGAGCTTATGATTCCCAGTGCAAGGCAAGTGTAACTGTAGCGCAGGTTTATATATTTTTTGTTGAGTACCTGGCCTAATTGATAAATATCCTTCATCATTAGTTCATGCGCCTGTGCGTTATTCTGAAGATGATCGTTCAAATGCTCAATGTATTCTTCCTGTCCCATGTTGACGAAACAACCGAAGAACAGGAGATTGTTGGGGCCAGATTTGGCTTGCCTGTTACGGAACCTCGGTGCAATAACCATGAGAGCGAAAAGTGCTGATGCGGTAAAAAAACCGCTGAGAATTAAGATAGGGATATAAAAAGCGGTATCCTTTTCAAGCATGCTTTGTGTGACGGTAATAAATATCAGAAAGGCGCCTAATACAATATTGGCTTTCTGGTCTGCGATCATACCTAAGGTGACATGGTGTTGTTGGGCTGTCCTTAACACGTAGATCACATCACCCTGTTGCTTTTCATGGTGTGTACTGAGCCATGAATCTCGTCGTTCGGGCCTGATTTCTTCCTGTCTCTGTTCTAGCATCTGGTTGTTCTCCCGTTCGTCTAAGCACAGCCTTTTACTGGGGTTATGCCACAATCCATTACATTTTTTCTATGGTGTAAATATCATACCGTGTTTTTTTACTTTTTACGTAAGTATTTGGTGGTCGATCATTAACAGTCTCAGCGTGTACAGGGCGTTTAACGACAACGCGCTTTTTTGCATAGTGCAGGCTGTTTTCTAAAAGCTCCGCTGCGTCGTTATCTTTACCATGCAAACGTTGCAGGATCTGCATGTCCTTTTTAACCAGGGCGGATTTTTTTCTTTCGGGATACATCGGGTCGATATAAATCACATCTGGAGCCGGTCTGGCCAGTGGTGGGGGCAGGGCCAGCTGCTCAGTGATGTAATCATTAGCATCGCAATTATAAACATGAAAGCCCTGCTCGATAATTGCCTGGAAAGAATCATTGAGTGATGCGCGTTCTATGGCGTTTTCAATTAAGGTGAACAGTATTGCAGACCTTTCTATTAAGGTGACGGGGCATCCCAGGCTGGCCAGAACGAAGGCATCGCCGGCCAGGCCGGCAGTGGTATCAAGTACGGTCGGTGTGATACCTGACTTCAGGCCTATGGCTTTGGCTATCGCCTGTCCGCGGCCACCACCATATTGCTGGCGATGCGCAAGTGAGCCCTTGATAAAATCGATGGCAACTGATGCATTCAACTGCTGATCAAATAATTCAATGATATCATCATGAAAAATAAGCAGCATTTCATACTCATTACTCCTGTTTTTGAGTAATGCTAAATTATTTGCCTGGCAGAATAATTTTGCCTGTTGTTGCCGTACATTTGAAAAACAAACGGCAGCAATTGTAGGGGAAGTTGTAATGGTGATTTACTCCAGATATGATTGCCCTGTTTATGGCTGTTATGATAACTGATATGAGTAAATATATTGATATCGGTGTTAATTTAACCGGAACTTCGTTTAAAAAAGATGTTGAACAGGTGGTCGATCGTGCGCAGCAGGCGGGTGTAGAGAAACTGATTGTTACCGGTACCGATATGCATCACAGTGAGCAGGCGCTGTTTTATAGCCGGCAGTATGATTCTATCTGTTATGCCACTGCCGGTTTGCATCCGCATCACGCGAGTGATTATTGCAGTGACCTTGGAACCGAGCTACGCGATATACTCAGCCATGATAACGTGGTTGCGGTTGGCGAATGCGGCCTGGATTTTAATCGTAACTTCTCAACACGAAAAGAACAGCTTCGAGCATTTGAAGCACAACTTGAGATTGCTATTGATGTTCAAAAACCGGTTTTTTTACATCAACGCGATGCGCACGATGATATGCTATCGATACTAAAAGACTGTCGTGAGGAATTGAAGCGAGTCGTCGCCCATTGTTTTACCGGCAGCATAGAAGAGGTTAATGATTATATTTGCCTGGACATGCATATCGGTGTTACTGGCTGGATTTGTGATGAAAGAAGAGGGCAGTCGCTACAGCAAGCTGTCAAGCAGATTCCTCTGGATCGATTGATGCTGGAAACCGATGCGCCTTATCTGTTGCCGCGTGACCTGGCAGTTAAACCGCAGGAAAAAAATAGAAATGAGCCCTGTTATTTGCCACATATTGCAAAATCTGTTGCAAACTACATGGCGCTGGACGAAGCCTCGGTGGTTGAGGCTGCCTATAATAATAGTTGCGAATTTTTTGAGATTGGATGATTAAAGCCGGTGTTTTATTTTTTGAAGTTCATGAACGAACAAGGTGGTTGGCGCATTGAAGCAGTCATTTAAGTTATTCATTAGTTCTTTGCTGGGTAGTCTGCGTGACCTGCTGCCAATAATACTGGTTATCGCATTTTTTCAGATATTTGTTTTGCAGCAGGCACCGGATAATGTGTTGCAGGTTTTTGTCGGCCTGATATTTGTCGTCCTTGGCCTGACCTTTTTTATCTTCGGGCTCGAGCAGGGTCTGTTTCCTATCGGTGAATCGATGGCGCATGCCTTTGCCAAAAAAGGCAGTGCAACGTGGTTGCTTGTTTTTGCCTTTTGCCTGGGCTTCGGTACTACTGTCGCAGAGCCAGCGTTAATTGCCGTGGCCGATGAAGCTTCCGAAGTCGCGGCTGAGGCTGGCATGATTGCCATGACCGAGGCGGCGATGAAAAGCTATGCTGATGGTTTGCGCTATACCGTAGCTTTTTCTGTAGGCGTGGCCATTTTAATAGGTGTATTACGTATTTTGCTGAACTGGCCAATTCATTACATGATTATGGTCGGTTATGTTCTGGTTATTGTGATGACAGGTTTCGCTCCCGATGAAATTATTGGTATTGCCTATGATTCTGGTGGTGTCACTACTTCAACGATTACCGTGCCGTTAGTGACGGCCCTGGGTATCGGGCTGGCTTCATCGATTGCTGGTCGTAACCCGATGGTCGATGGTTTTGGTTTAATCGCATTTGCATCTTTATCGCCTATTATTTTTGTGCTGGGCTATGGCATGGTGATTTGATGAGTTTTTTACAGGACCTGCCAGCATTACTGCTTTCAACCTTTTTCGATATTTTACCGATAGCGATAATAATCTTTGGTTTTCAGTTCCTGGTTATACGGCAACGTATTAAAAACCTGAAAAAAGTTTTAATGGGCATGCTTTATGTCTTGATTGGCATAACGTTTTTCCTGCTAGGACTGGAGCAGGCGCTGTTTCCGGTCGGGCGCAGCATGGCAGAGCAGTTAACAAACCCCGAGTTTCTACAAAGTGTTCGTATTACTGCGGGAGAGTTGCAGTGGCAGGATTACTACTGGGTTTATATTTTTGCCTTTGCCGTGGGCGCGGGTACTACCATCGCTGAACCCGCTCTAATTGCTGTGGCAATGAAAGCCAATGAGGTTTCCGGTGGTGCTATTGGTGTCTGGGGTTTAAGGGTGGCGGTAGCCATTGGTGTTGCTTTTGGCCTTGCGCTTGGCAGTTACCGCATCGTTGTTGGTGCACCGATGCACTATTTCATTATTTCCGGGTATGTCATTGTTGTGATCCAGACCTTTTTTTCACCGAAGCTGATTGTGCCGCTGGCTTATGATTCTGGTGGCGTAACAACATCAACGGTAACGGTGCCGCTGGTTGCAGCGTTAGGGCTGGGGCTTGCAGAAACCGTGCCGGGCAGAAGTCCGTTAATTGATGGTTTTGGCTTAATTGCCTTTGCCAGTTTGTGTCCGATAATTTCAGTAATGGCATACGCGCAATTATCAAAATTTAAAGATGATTGCGCATCGAAGAAACAGGCAAAAGAAGATGACTTTTATTCGAAAAAAACAGGTGAGAAAAACTCAGATGAATAATCTAGTGGTTAAATTTTATAAACTTTATGTGGGAGGCTGTCATGCATTTTAAGCTGATTATTGCTTTTGTTGAAGACTCTGCAACGGATGATGTAATGAATGCTGCGCGAAAGTCAGGCGCAACAGGTGCAACCGTTATTAATAATGCACGCGGTGAAGGTCTGGCGCAAAAGAAAACATTTTTTGGGCTGTCTCTGGAAACGCAGCGAGACGTGGTTTTGTTTTTAGTGGAAGAGCATTTGAGTCGGCATATACTGGAAAAAATAGCCGAGGTTGGTGAGTTTGAAGCAAGGCCGGGTTCCGGCATAGCAATACAGATTGATGTTGAAGATGCTGTCGGTGTTGCCCATCAGATCGAAAAGCTGGTTGATGTAGTGGAGGCAGAGTTATGATGAGTTCAGAAAGAAAGATTATTCGTGTACGTGATGTAATGAAAACTGAGTTTGATATTATTGATGGCCGTGTGACGGTGATGGAAGCGTTGCGTACAATGCGCCATGTCGAGACCAAGTCACTGATTGTCGATAAACGAAATGACGACGATGAATACGGCATGGTGCTGATTGCTGATATAGCCAAACTGGTGTTAGGCAAGGACAGGTCACCGGATCGGGTGAATGTTTATGAAATCATGGCGAAACCATTGCTGCCGGTCGATCCGGATATGGATATACGATATTGCGCGCGTTATTTTGAGAACTTCTGCCTGTCGCGCGCGCCGGTAATCGAAAATAAAAAAGTTATCGGCATAATCAGTTTTACCGATATGGTGTTAAAGGGGCTGGTACACTTTTAAGCGAGGCCCTGTAAGTGAGGACCTGCTTTAGGTTTTCTGATCGTGCCTCTCAGCTGACTGCAGGGTATTTCGTATCAGCATGGCGACGGTCATCGGGCCTACGCCTCCGGGCACCGGTGTGATCCAGGCGGCACGTTCGGCTGCGGCAGCAAAATCCACGTCCCCCGTCAGCTTGCCATTTGCTAAGCGGTTAATGCCTACATCAATAACTGTGGCGCCCGGTTTTACCCATTCACCCTTGACGATGCCGGGCTTGCCGACGGCGACAACCAGAATGTCAGCATCAGCGACATGAGATGCCAGGTTTTTTGTAAATCGGTGAGTAGTTGTGACGGTGGCGCCAGCGAGCAATAATTCCAGGCTCATCGGGCGGCCGACAATATTGGACGCGCCTACGATGACGGCGTGACGTCCTTTAAATGTTTCGCCAATCGTTTCCAGCATGTAAATCACGCCATGCGGTGTGCAGGGGCGCAGTACAGGTATGCGCTGAGCCAGTCGGCCAATATTGTAAGGGTGAAAGCCATCGACGTCCTTATCAGGATGGATGGCTTCAAGTACCAGCGTGTCATCGATATGTTCAGGCAGTGGCAGTTGAACCAGGATGCCATCAATCGTGTCATCACTATTTAATTCTTCGATCAGATTTAATAGTGTTTCCTGTTTGGTGTTCGCGTCCAGATCGTAAGATTTCGAGATTAACCCCGCTTCGTCACAGGCCTCACGTTTTTTGCGCACATAAACCTGGGACGCAGGGTCAAGCCCGACAAGAATGACTGCTAAACCGGGTACCCGCTGATTATTGTTTACACGTTTTTCAATATCAAGACGAACCTGGTTTCTAACATTTGCTGCAATGGCTTTGCCATCAATAATTTTTGCCGTCATGATAATTTTGCTGTGAATTTAAACCGCCAATTTTCGCACGTGAAAGATAGTTACGACAAGGTGCAAATAGTGCCTTGACCATCGCTTTAGCAAAGCGTAATATTCCCCGCCTCTTGATTCGTGCGGAAACTGGATTGATTTAACTTTCAATTTTGTATTTTTTTACGGGCAGGAGAAGATCGGGGTATAGCGCAGTCTGGTAGCGCGCCTGCTTTGGGAGCAGGATGTCGGGAGTTCGAATCTCTCTACCCCGACCAGATATAAACGCTGGCCACACTGGATAAGTGGCTAGAATATGACATAACAGGATTATGTTGTCTGGGGAGAGAGATTTGAACGGAAGAGTTCGCCAAAATCGCCTGGAGCGATTTTGAACATGCGAAGCATGGCCCGCAGGGCGGAGGGCAGGAGCCCGAAGTAATCTCTCTACCCCGACCAGATATAAACGCTGGCCACACTGGATAAGTGGCTAGAATATGACATAACAGGATTATGTCGACTTAGAACGCATAATATGCCCACAGGGTGATTGTACTGTTAAGGGTCAGTAGTGTCAGAGCGCTGCAGTAGCATTACCCGTGAGCGCGATACAATCCTGAACAGGGTCTGAACAGGGATTGAAGCGAGATTTTGAAACTCTGCGCCTGTAGCTCACTCGGATAGAGCATCGGCCTTCTAAGCCGAGGGTAGCAGGTTCGAATCCTGCCAGGCGTACCAAACAGCGTATGATTGTTTAATTATGGTGGGCGTAGCTCAGTTGGTAGAGTCCCGGATTGTGATTCCGGTTGTCGTGGGTTCGAGCCCCATCGTCCACCCCATATATAAAGTGAGCAACGGTCCGGTTCCTGTTGTTTGACTGGTGGAATGGAAGATTCTTGATTCTTCTGAGATGTCCACAAAATTTAGTGCCAAATATCTGGTAATAGTGAAGTTTTGCAGGAAAATACTGCATTTTTTTGATATTATCAGTAACTTATTGCGAGAGTGGCGGAATTGGTAGACGCGCTGGTTTTAGGTACCAGTGTCTTTGACGTGAGAGTTCGAGTCTCTCCTTTCGCACCATATTATTCTGTATGAGTCACAAACCGAATCAGGGTGACTCACTTAAGTCTTAAAATATACCGAGGTAGTTATGCAAGTTTCATTGGAAGCAGGTGATGGTTTAGAGCGTAAGTTAACCATTCAGGTACCTGCAGAAACGGTTGAGATGGAAGTTAATAATCGCTTGAATTCTATGAAGAATTCAGTTCGGATCGACGGTTTTCGTCCGGGTAAGGTTCCACTTAAAGTGATCAAGCAGAAATATTCCGGTACAGTATTACAGGAAGTCGCCGGTGAACTGATGCAGCGTTCATTTCGTGAAGCCTTAACACAGGAAAACTTAAACCCTGCTGGTGATCCAGTAATACAGACAAAGGATCTTGTGCTGGGCCAGAACATGGAATACACCGCTACTTTTGAAGTGTATCCGGAGGTTGCGTTAGCACCTGTTACTGATCTGGCTATCGAAAAGACAGAAGCGACGGTTGAAGATGCCGATGTTGATAATATGATCGATGTTTTGCGTAAGCAAAAGATGGACTGGGTAGAAGTTGACCGTGCTTCGGCCGATGGCGATCAAATCAGTATAGATTTTGTTGGCTCGGTTGATGGCGAAAAGTTTGATGGTGGTTCCGCCAATGATATGCCTATGGTTTTGGGCTCTGGCCAGATGATCCCCGGTTTCGAAGAAAAATTAACAGGTTTAAAAGCGTCTGAAGAGACAACTTTCAAGGTCCCGTTCCCGGAAGATTATGCATCGAAAGAACTGGCGGGTAAAGAAGCTGAGTTTGCAGTCACTGTTAAGAAAGTTGAAGAGCCAAAATTACCGGAAATCAATGAAGATTTCGCTAAAGCCTTCGGTGTTGAGAACGGCGACGTTGAACAGCTTAAATCCGAGATTAAAGCTAACATGGTGCGTGAACTGACAAAACGATTACAGTCTTTATTGAAAGAGAGTGTAATGAGCGCTTTATTAGAGGCTAATACTGTTGATGTTCCTTCCGCAATTGTAGCCAGTGAAGCTGAAGCTCTTAGAAAACAGTCTGAAATACAGACCCCTGGCAGCAATATGACAGCCGACATTTTTATGGATGACGCAAAACGTCGTGTTCAGTTGGGTATGTTGCTGGCTGAAGTTTCTAAAACCTCATCGTTGAAGATTGATGCAGATATGGTGAAAGCGCGTATAGAAGAAATGGCTAAAGATTACGATGATCCAGATGAGTTCGTTCAGTACTATCTGAGTAACCAGGAGTTACTGCGTGGTGTTGAAACACTTGTCATGGAAGATGCCGTGGTTAGCTGGATTACCGAGCAGGCAACTGTTACTGCTAAAAGCAGTAGTTTTGACGAAATAATGAATCCAGCGTCCAGTTAATTTGTCAGCAACAATTCATTAAGACATAATGCAGGAAACTGTTCTGTAATTTATTACCTGGGCAACCGCCAGAACAATAACTATAAAGTCATCCGAGATAAGGGCATATATATAATGGCAAATAATAATGGTGCATTAGAAGCACATTCATTAAACCTGGTTCCTATGGTAATCGAGCAAACACCTCGGGGTGAGCGCTCATATGATATATATTCACGTTTACTCAAAGAGCGTGTGATTTTTATTGTTGGACCTATCGAAGATCACATGGCTAACCTTGTAGTGGCTCAGCTGCTGTTTCTGGAGTCAGAAAATCCGGACAAAGATATTTCTATCTATATTAATTCACCGGGTGGTTCTGTCACAGCAGGCCTGGCGATCTACGATACAATGCAGTTTATTAAGCCGGATATCAGCACTTTGTGCGTCGGCCAGGCGGCCAGCATGGGCGCGGTATTACTCACTGCTGGTACAAAAGGCAAGCGCTATTCGTTACCGCATTCACGCGTTATGATTCACCAGCCCCTCGGCGGCTTTCAGGGTCAGGCCTCTGATATTGATATTCACGCCAAAGAAATACTAAAAATTCGTGAACAGTTAAATCAATTGCTGGCCGATCATACAGGTCAAAGCATTGATACTATCGCTAAAGACACAGAACGTGATAATTTCATGGGTGCAGAAACAGCGGTAGAGTACGGACTCATTGACGAAGTCTTGAATACTCGCGATTAATCCCCAAATAGATCATTAAGGCTCCAGATTAAAACCGTTATTTTGGTTGAATGTTGATCAATGGGGCTATGATTTCCTCACTCATAGCCGTTTTAAGCATATAATTGTGCAATCTGCTGCAAAATACGTATATTTTTTTGATTTATGGCCGAATCTTAAGTCAAGCCCTGCATGAATATTGCGTTTACGCTATTCTTATGTGGAAACGCCAATATTTTTCTAATTTTATGTAATATTTACTTGAAAGATTGTTCACGAATTGGCAAGGTTGTATTCAACTGAAGTGTTAAGAGAGAGTTATGAGCGACGATAGAAGCACCACCGGTAATGATTCTGAAAAACTTCTTTATTGTTCCTTTTGCGGTAAAAGCCAGCATGAAGTTAAAAAGTTAATAGCTGGCCCATCCGTTTATGTCTGTGATGAATGTGTTGAGTTATGTAATGACATTATTCTCGAGGAACTGGAAGACGAAACCAGCAGCGCCGTCAAGAAATTGCCCACACCGCGAGAAACCAATGCGATTCTCGATGACTATGTTATTGGCCAGGCACATGCCAAAAAGATCCTTTCTGTAGCGGTATACAATCACTACAAGCGCCTTGAAGTTAAGCATAAAAAAGATGAGGTTGAATTATCCAAAAGTAACATTTTGATGATCGGCCCTACCGGTTCTGGTAAAACCCTGCTGGCAGAAACGCTGGCCAGGTTACTCGATGTTCCTTTTACTATTGCTGATGCAACAACTCTGACAGAAGCCGGTTATGTTGGTGAAGATGTTGAAAACATTATTCAGAAATTGCTGCAAAAATGTGATTACGATGTAGATAAGGCACAAACGGGCATTGTTTATATCGATGAGATCGACAAGATTTCCCGTAAGTCCGATAACCCTTCAATCACCCGTGATGTATCTGGTGAAGGTGTACAGCAGGCGCTGTTGAAACTGATTGAAGGTACCGTTGCATCGGTACCACCACAGGGTGGGCGCAAACACCCACAGCAGGAATTCCTGCAGGTGGATACGTCTAATATTCTGTTTATCTGTGGCGGTGCATTTGCCGGTCTTGATAAAGTCATTCGTAATCGCTCAGAAAAAGGTGGCATCGGATTTGGTGCTGAAGTCAGAAGTAAAGACGAAAACACCAAAGCGCACGAAGTGATTAAGGAGCTGGAAGCCGATGACCTGATTTCTTATGGCCTGATTCCCGAATTTGTTGGTCGTTTGCCGGTTGTGGCAACTCTCGAAGAGCTCGATGAAGAGGCATTGGTCACTATTTTGACCGAGCCCAAGAATGCGCTGACCAAACAGTATGGCAAGATGATAGAAATGGAAGGCAGTGAGCTGGAACTTCGTGAAGAAGCTTTACACGCCATTGCCAAGAAGGCGATGGAGCGTAAAACTGGCGCACGTGGACTTAGAACCATACTGGAAAATATATTACTGGATACGATGTATGAGCTGCCATCACTGGAAGGTGTTTCCAAGGTCGTGATTGATGAGGCAGTGGTCGAAGGCAGTAATCAGCCCTACCTGGTTTATGAAGGCGGTGAACCGCAAAGAATCAGCAAAGAAAACACTTAAGATAATAGTTTACGGAGAATACAGTAACTTGTACCAGGAAACAGTGGCTTGCGTTAAAAGTAACATTTTATTTTGTTAAAATAATGTAAAAGTCACTTGAAAAGCTTGCCGTTTGTCTACACTAACTAGTAACTGATTTAAATTAGAGGTAGCCATGGCTAGCACAAAAGATCCGGAAACAAATGTTTCGCCATCTGTAGAAGTTCCCGTTTTACCCTTACGCGATGTAGTGGTTTACCCACACATGGTTATTCCTCTCTTTGTTGGCCGTGATAAATCAATACAGGCACTCGATGCCGCCATGCAGGATAACAAGCAGATCCTGCTGGTTGCACAGAAAAGTGCAGATATCGATGATCCCAATATCGAAGATGTTCATGAAATTGGCACACTAGCTACTATCCTGCAATTATTAAAACTGCCTGACGGTACTATTAAAGTACTTGTGGAAGGCGCGCAGCGTGCAGAAATAAAAGGCATGAGGGAAAGTGGCGACTTTTTTGTTGCAGCTTATCGCTTGCTGGCTGACGATGTTGCTAAGGATGATCAGGAACTCGAGATTCTGTCACGTTCCGTACTTAGTGTATTTGACCAGTACGTTAAATTAAATAAAAAAGTCCCTTCTGAAATTTTGACCTCCCTGGCTGGAATCGATGAGCCTTCAAGGTTGTCCGATACCATTGCTGCACATATGTCGCTGAAACTGGACGAGAAACAGAAAATCCTGGAAATCTCAGATGTACAGGATCGTCTTGAGTACATTATGAAGCTGATTGATGGCGAAATCGATATGCTTCAAATAGAGAAGCGTATTCGTGGCCGTGTTAAGCAGCAAATGGAAAAGAGCCAGCGTGAGTATTACCTGAATGAGCAAATGAAAGCGATTCAGAAAGAGCTGGGCGATATGGAAGATACGCCAAATGAAGTTGAAGAGCTTGAGCAACGAATAGAAAAGTCTGGCATGAGTAAAGAGGCCAGGAAAAAAGCAGATAGTGAATTAAGTAAGTTGAAGATGATGTCGCCGATGTCAGCTGAAGCAACTGTGGTACGTAATTATATCGACTGGCTGGTTGACTGTCCGTGGAAGAAAAAATCTAAAATCCGCAATGATCTTACCGGTGCTGAGAAAGTATTGAATGAGGATCACTACGGGCTGGATAAGGTTAAAGAACGTATCCTGGAATATCTCGCCGTACAACAGCGTGTTAAGAAGTTAAAAGGACCTATTTTATGCCTGGTAGGACCACCGGGTGTTGGTAAAACATCTTTAGGACGGTCTATTGCCCGCGCAACCAACCGTAAATACACCCGTATGGCACTGGGTGGCGTACGTGATGAATCGGAGATTCGAGGCCATCGTCGTACCTATATTGGTTCATTGCCAGGAAAAATTATTCAGAATTTGAGCAAGGTAGGCACACGCAACCCGTTGTTCCTGCTCGATGAAATAGACAAAATGGCTGCTGATTTCCGTGGCGACCCGGCATCGGCTTTACTGGAAGTGTTAGATCCGGAACAAAATCATACATTTGCCGATCATTATCTTGAAGTCGACTTTGATCTGTCAGATGTTATGTTTGTCGCTACCGCGAATAGCATGAACATTCCCGGTCCGTTGCTTGATCGTATGGAAGTAATTCGTCTGCCGGGTTATACCGAAGATGAAAAAGTAGAAATTGCAAAAACTTACCTGATGCCAAAGCAGATGAAAAATAACGGTCTGAAAGAGGGTGAGTTGCAAATAAGCGATTCGGCACTGCGAGACATCGTGCGTTATTATACGCGTGAAGCTGGTGTGCGCAGTATTGAGCGCGAAGTAGCAAAAATATGTCGTAAAGTTGTGAAAGAAGTATTGCTGGCCAAAACTAAAGGCAAGGCAACCAAAGTCACGCCCAAGACTCTGGAAAAATACCTGGGCGTTAAACGTTTCCGTTATGGTATAGCTGAAGATAATGACCAGATTGGTCAGGTTAACGGCCTGGCATGGACAGAAGTTGGCGGTGAACTGCTGACCATTGAATCTGCTGTAATGAAAGGTAAAGGCAAGCTGTCTTATACCGGGCAGTTAGGTGATGTTATGCAGGAATCGATTCAGGCTGCTATGACAGTAATACGTAGCCGTGCTGCAACGCTCGGACTGGAACCAGACTTTCAGGACAGCATTGATATTCATGTGCATGTACCTGAAGGTGCAACACCAAAAGATGGTCCTAGTGCTGGCGTTGGCATGTGTACTGCACTGGCATCGTCTATTACTAAAAAGCCTGTTAATGCAAATGTGGCAATGACTGGTGAGATTACTTTACGTGGTGAAGTATTACCAATCGGGGGCTTGAAAGAGAAATTGCTTGCTGCTCATAGAGCCGGAATTACAACTGTTTTAATTCCGTATGAAAATGAGAAAGACCTGGTAGAAATACCAAAAAATATCTTGAGTAAACTTGATGTGAAACCTGTACGATGGATTGACGAAGTACTGGAGCTGGCTTTGACCGAAATGCCTGAGCCTTTAAAAGACTCTGGTACAAGTGAAGATGGTGAAAATAAAGACAAGGCTGCTGCCAAGACAGAGACCGCATCAAAGAGGAAAAAGTCTGAAACAACAATGCGTCATTAACAAAAGTAGTACGTATTAAATTAATAATAAGCAAATGCATTTTATGATGCATTTGCTTTTTTATTGGCAAAAAGCCTGAAGTAGCGGTGTTTTTAGCAGTTTTACATTGACACGCTGGGTAACTCACTGTATAAATCTCCGCTGAGAAAAAACTTTGGTAGTAAGCTTGGCGCAGTTCATACTGATAAGCTTAATAGCCTAAATTAAAATAAAAATTATTACTGAAGTTATTTAAAACACACCAATATCATGGGAAAAATTCAATGAATAAAACAGAACTTACTGATGCTGTTGCTGAGTCAACAGGTTTAACTAAAGCAGATGCTGCACGTGCGGTTGATTCAGTACTTGGCACTATTTCAGATACACTTGCAAAAGGTGACCAGGTAGGAATTGTCGGCTTTGGTACATTCCTTGTGCGCCAGCGTGCTGCACGAACTGGACGTAATCCACAGACAGGTGCAGAGATACAAATTGCAGCTGCTACAGTACCAGCATTTAAGCCTGGTAAAGCATTAAAGGATGCAGTAAACTAGCGCGCCTTCCACGGAGGGTAGCAAGCTAGGGGTGCTTAGCTCAGCTGGTAGAGCGTCGCCCTTACAAGGCGAATGTCGGGGGTTCGACTCCCTCAGCACCCACCAAGTTTGGACCGGTAGTTCAGCTGGTTAGAATGCCGGCCTGTCACGCCGGAGGTCGCGGGTTCGAGTCCCGTCCGGTCCGCCATATACAGACGTGCCGTATTGGAATTAACAACAGGGTTGATTTTCATACGGCATTTGTCATTATTAAACCATACTGATATCCTTCGGTATGCATATAAGAAAATTTTTTTTTACTTCTGCGCCACAATTACTCAGTGTTTTGGCAGTCTTTTAGGTATAATCCTGCTCAGGATTTTTTCCGCATCATTCCCAATATTAAATTTTAAGCGCCGGCTATTTATCAAGTGCCGGGTAAAGTCTCAGGAAAGTAGATATTATGTTACAGGCTATTAATGATCGAATTAAAGGTTGGCTAGGAATTGCAGTAGTTATAATTATTGGTTTGCCTTTTGCCTTATGGGGTATTCAATCTTACCTGGATGATACTGGACCGCAGTATGCTGCAAAAGTTAATGACCTGGAAATTTCCGCCAGTGAGTTTGAGCGTTCTGTTTCTATTCAGCGTCAACAAATGCTGCGCCAGTATGGCGGTGAGCTGCCGATAGAAGAAAATGCCTTGCGTGAAAGAACATTAACGCAATTAATTAACCAGCGCATGCTGGAAGGCGTTACTTATAATAATGGCTATCGTATTTCAGATTCTATTTTAACTGCGAAAATTAAACAGCAATTCAGCGTTGATGGCGTTTTCGATCGAGTTCGCTTCGAGTCTAGTGTGGCGCAACTGGGAATGAGTATTCCGATGTATGAGCAGGCACTGAGAAGTGAGTTACGTCTGCAACAGATGCAAACTGCTATCGGCAACACCAGCTTTGTTACTCGCAATGAAATTAAAAATTTAGCTGCTCTGGAAGAGCAAACGCGAGACATTAGTGTGCTGACATTCAATGTTGAACACTTTTCAACAGCGAAGAAACCAACAGAAGAAGAAATTAAACAGTACTATGAAGCCAATTTACAACGCTTCATGCAGCCGGAAAAGCTGAAAATTGATTATGTTGAAATCACATCTGAGACCCTGGCCGGTGATATCGAAATCGATGAAGCACAAATCAAGAAAATGTATGAGGATTATGTTGCCAGTGTTAGTGGCAGAGAGGAGCGCAAAGCTAGGCATATTCTGCTCGCAGTAAAAGAAGAAGCAGGTAGACAGGCTGCCAGAGAAAAAGTCAAATCGCTCAAGCAGCAACTTGATCAGGGTAAAGATTTTGCCGAGTTAGCCAGAGAGCATTCTGAAGATACCGGTTCTGCAGCTGATGGCGGTGACCTTGGCTGGGTTGCCCTGGGTGAAATGGTCAAGCCTTTTGAGCAGGCATTGTTCGATCTCGAACTGTCAGATAATGACAGTGGTGTTGTCAGCGACATTGTTGAAACACAGTTTGGTTTCCACTTGATTAAACTCGAAGATGTTCGTAGTGAAGCTATTGAACCACTGGGTGTGAAACGATATGCATTTGAAGATGAATTGAAAGCGGATGCAGTAGCATCTGTGTTTTATGAACAAAGTGAGCAGCTCGCTGCACTGGCATATGAAAATCCTGATAATCTTGATGTGGTTGTTGAGGAACTGGGTTTAAAATTATCATCTAGCGATTACTTTACTCGTAGCAGGGGAGAAGGCATTGCTGAAAATGAAAAAATTCGAAATGTTGCGTTTTCATCTCTAGTCCTGGAGCAGGGCAGTAACAGTGATACCATAGAAATCAGTCCGACACATGTTGTCGTTATCAGGTTAAACAAGCATGTTCCTGCTACGGCAATTCCGTTTCAGGATGTTAGTTCAAAAATTGAAAATATTTTAATTGTACAAAACGGACATAAACAAACACAGTCTGCTGCTCTTGCCGCTAAAGCTAGAATAGAGGCCGGTGAAAGTATAGAAAGTGTTCAGACAGATGGTGTTAGTATAAAGACTGTTACTGCGGTTGGGCGTAAGGATAACGACAAAGTCAGTGATCCGGCAATTTTGCGTAACGCTTTCAAGATGGTGCCTGATGCTAATGCTAAAGCTGCTGTTGAAGTGGTTGATCTCATTTCCGGTGATGTTTCCCTGGTAGTGTTAAACAAGGTAAATGTGGCAGAGAATATTCCTCAGGACAAGCTGGAGCTGGTAAAAAGTGAAGCATTGCGTGAATCAGCAATTCGTGACTTCTCGAGTATTCTGCTGGCGCTTAAAGAAAGTGCTGACATTGATAAGAACACAAGAATTCTGCAGAAATAGTTGTGGTATCGATGGTACGTTGAGAAAGTATCAGCTCAATATGTTCCTGGTTTAATCAGGTCAAGCTCCAGCGGGTTATATTCTTTATAATTTACCGGCTGTAGGCCAGTTTTAATGTTATCCCGGTTTTATAAAACAAAAGAGGGTTTGTCGTGGCAACTAAAAAATTAGCATTGCACTGGCAAATTCTCATCGCACTATTAATGGCGGTAATGACCGGACTGATTCTGGATCAGTCTTTCACGGTCTTTGGCGTCTCATTCCTCTCTGTTATGGTGTTTCTGGGAACCCTGTTTCTTAATGCGTTAAAAATGTTAATTGTACCGTTGGTAATGGCATCAATTATTACCGGTATGATGAGTCTGAAGGCCGATACTCTGGGCCGGCTGGGTGCAAAAACGGTACTGTATTATGCAACGACTAGTCTAGTAGCCATTTTAATCGGTCTGTTTTTCGTTAACCTTTTTCAGCCCGGCATCATTGATGGTGAGCCTGCGCGCGATATCATAGGCCTGTCATCACAAACAGAAGATGTCGTTAGCAGTGTCGGGGATAAGGGCGCTGCTGACATAGCAGAAGTATTGCTGCGTATGGTGCCACCTAACATCGTAACGGCAGCGGCTAACGGGCAAATGCTTGGTTTGATTTTTTTTAGCCTGCTATTTGGTTATTTTGTTTCGAGGCTGCAAGGGGTATCAGCGCAGGTTCAGAAAGATTTCTGGCAGGGTCTGCTCGATATCATGATGATGATGACAGACTTCGTGATGAAGTTTGCGCCGCTGGGTGTTTATGCGCTGGTGACAAAAGTGATCCTGCTCTCCGGTGTTGAGGCGTTTGAGCCGTTGGCAATGTTCTTTGTTACGGTATTGCTGGCACTGCTTGTGCATATGTTAATATTTTTACCGCTGATACTGCGCTACATTGCGCGTGTATCACCGGTCAAGCACCTCAATGCAATGCTGCCGGCATTATTAACTGCATTCTCTACAAGCTCCTCCTCGGCAACACTGCCGATAACTATAGACTGTGTTGAAAACCGCTCGGGTGTTTCCAACCAGGTATCAGGTTTTACCTTGCCGCTGGGTGCTACCATCAATATGGATGGCACGGCATTATATGAATGTGTTGCAGCTATGTTTATCGCCCAGGCATATGGCATAACGCTGGATGTCACTACCCAGTTTACAATTGTGCTGGTTGCGCTATTAACATCAGTCGGTGTGGCGGGGATACCATCGGCCAGCCTTGTGGCCATTACCATTATCCTGGCAGCAATTGGTTTGCCGCTGGAAGGAATTGGTTTGATTCTGGTTGTAGATCGTGTGCTGGATATGTCTCGCACGGCTGTTAATGTATTCAGCGACTCCTGCGCGGCGGTTTTAATAGCGCGCCTGGAAGGAGAAGAAACGAAGGTAGTGTAACGCCAGGGTGAAATATCACCGAAGCGAGAAGTTCGCTATTTGATATTAAAGACTTTAGCTATGAAGTGATATCACCCATTAACCCGGCTGTATGATAACCCGCATCGACATAGATGACTTCACCGGTAATTCCACTAGCCAGGCTAGAGCACAGGAAGGCCGAAGTATTGCCTACTTCTTCTATAGTAATGTTTCGGTGTAAAGGAGCGCTTTGTTCAACGTGCTCAATGATTTTGTTAAACCCGGAAATACCTTTAGCTGCCAGGGTCTTGATTGGGCCGGCTGATACTGCATTCACCCGGATTCCTTCACCGCCTAATGAATGCGCCAGGTAACGAACATTGGCCTCAAGGCTGGCTTTGGCCAGGCCCATGACGTTGTAGCCGGGGAAGGCACGTACTGCACCGAGGTAGCTCATGGTGATGATCGCTGCATCATCACGATTTTGCATCATATGACGGCCGGCTTTGGCAATGGCTGCAAGGCTGTATGAACTTATATCGTGTGCAGTATTAAAGCCGTCACGTGTAATATTGTCCAGGTAATCACCTTCCAGCATTTCTTTGGGGGCGAAGGCTACCGAGTGAACAATGATATCCAGACTGTCCCAGTAATCATCGAGGTGCTCAAAAACGGCTTCAATCTGCTCATCATCTTCTACATCGCAGGGCACGACAATATCTGAGTCGCATTCGCCAGCAAGTTTTTCAACTCGCTCCCTGAGACGCTCGCCCATATAGGCAAAAGCTAGCTCAGCTCCCTCACGGTGCATTGCTTTGGCAATACCCCAGGCAATAGAGCGATTGCTCGCAACCCCGAAAATTAATGCACGTTTGCCTGTCAAAAAGCCCATAGCTAACTCCCCAATTAATCTGAAATTTATCTGTTGTTATCGTTGGCCTGTTAATGGCCGGTGCTGTAAACTCAGCTGGCACATGTTAGGCGGATTTCACCCAATAAATCAACTATAAAAAACAACCACAACGATAAATATATGTATTCCAGATTGTTGCCAGATTTATTGAGACATATGTTCAGCATGAAGATCACTTTTTTTAGTGTTCTTTTGATTCTCTTTTTCTCAAAAGACATTTATGCGGCGGCCTCCATGGGGATGGGCTACGATCCAAAATACGCCGATAATTTCGAACATTTCGATTACGTTAATCCGGATGCCCCGAAGCAGGGCGAATTAACAATGATGGCCCAGGGAACCTTTGATAGCCTGAACCCGTATTTGCTCAAAGGTCTTTCGGCGAGCGGGCTGGGCGTACTGGTATTCGAAAGCCTGCTGGAACAAAGCCTTGATGAGCCATTTAGTATGTATGGCCTGATAGCTGATGATTTTGACCTGGCGGAAGATGAGCTATCAGTCACATTTCATATAAATCCACTGGCAAGGTTTTCAAATGGCGATAAGATAACGGCCGAAGACGTTAAATACTCGTTTGATACCTTGATGAGTAAAGCTGCGCACCCGCAGTTTCGGGTTTATTATGCCGATATTAAGTCAGCCACGGTAATTGATTCATCGACGATTCGATTCGATTTTAAAAACAAAAATCGTGAACTGCATATGATCATTGGCAATATTCCCGTGTTTTCACCTAGATGGGCGGCTGATCTGCCGTTTGAGAAGCTGGGAGATACCCGGCCAATTGCCAGCGGTCCTTATCTTGTTGAACAATATGATCGAGGCAAACTGATTCGCTATATTCGAAACCCGGATTACTGGGGAAACAATCTGGCCGTTCGCAAAGGCATGTATAATTTTGAAAAAATTACTTACAAATATTACAAGGATCCAACTATCGCGCTGGAAGCATTTAAAGCGGGTGAGTTTGATTTCTTTTTTGAAAATAATTCAAAACGCTGGGCCCGTTCTCACAACGGGCCACAGTATGATTCCGGTGAAATACTTAAAACAGAGTTAACACATAAAAATAATGCCGGCATGCAGGGGTTTGCCTTTAATACACGGCGTGCCAAGTTCAAGGATGTGCGTGTCCGACGTGCGTTGAGCCTGGCTTATGATTTTGAATGGGCAAATGCAAAACTGTTTTACAATCAATATGTCAGGGCGGGTAGCTACTTTAGTAATAGTGAGCTCGCGGCGGAGGGGCTGCCGCAGGGTAAAGAGCTGGCACTGTTAAATAACTACCGTGAGCAATTACCAGAAGAAGTTTTTACCCGGCAATGGAAACCTGCCAGCACCATAGCACCGCATAGTTTGCGCAATAACCTGGTTGAGGCTCGTGATCTGTTAGCTGAAGCCGGCTGGACCATTCAGGATGGTGTCTTAAAAAACGAAGAGGGCGAAGCTTTTGTGCTGGATGTTCTGCTGGTGCAGGGAGCATTTTACCGTATCATTGCGCCCTATGCGCATAATTTAAAAAAACTGGGTATTGAAACGAATTACCGGAAAGTCGATTCTTCCCTCTACAAGCGCCGCATTGATACCTTTGAATTTGATATGGTCGTCGATAGTTTTACAGCCTCGGTATCACCCGGCAATGAACTGATGAGCATGTTTCATTCCAGCTCTGCGGAGATAAAAGGTTCAAATAATCTACCGGGTATATCCAGTCCTGTTGTTGACGAACTGGTGCAGACCATAATACAGGCCGAGAATCGGGAACAGGTGGTAACGGCATCACGTGCGCTGGACCGTGTATTGCTGTACGGTGAATACCTTGTGCCAAACTGGTATATCAATGTGCATCGTATTGCCTATGCGAACAAATTTGGCTTGCCGAAAACTCAGCCTCTTTATTATGATCCGACAACCTGGCTGTTAAAAGCCTGGTGGATTAAAAACGATGAAAACTGAAAGCCTGTCATTGCAAACGAATGTGAGAGATCTTGAATCTTCAGTTTACAGGCTCGCTATTATTCACGAAATGACAATTGATAGTTAACTATTCAGTAAAAATATAAATTATGTTTTCATATATTCTTAAACGACTGTTATTAATGATTCCAACATTATTTGGTGTCATGTTAATTACCTTTGCAGTTACTCAGTTCGTCCCCGGTGGTCCTGTTGAGCAGCTGGTCAGTCAGCTTGAAGGCGAAAATGATGTTGGTGAAGCCAGCAGTGGCACCAGGGGCCTGTATCGAGGTGCAACCGGGCTTGATGAAGAACATATTGAAGAAATACGTGCTTTATATGGTTTTGATAAGCCGGTGTATGAACGTTTCGTCATCATGATGAAAAACTATTTGAGTTTTGATTTTGGTGACAGCTATTTTCATAACGAAACTGTGATTGATCTGGTGATTTCCAAACTGCCGGTTTCAATCAGTCTGGGTGTGTGGAGTTTTCTGATTGTTTATTCAACCTGTATACCGCTGGGCATATATAAAGCGGTAAGGGATGGCACTACTTTTGATGTTGTCAGCAGTACTTTTATCTTAATTGGCTACTCTATACCGGGGTTCGTTCTGGGTATTACCTTGCTGGTGTTTTTTGGTGGCGGCAGTTTCCTGGATATTTTTCCATTACGAGGACTGGTCTCTGATAACTGGGACAGCCTGCCCTGGTATAAACAGGTAACGGATTATCTGTGGCATATGGTACTGCCAATTATTGCATCGGTGATTGGAAGTTTTGCAATAATGACCATGTTGACCAAAAACAGTTTTATGGAAGAAATACGTAAACAATATGTGTTAACCGCAAAAGCAAAAGGCCTGTCTGAAAACGCGGTGTTATATCGCCATGTATTCAGAAATGCAGTTATTCCGCTGGTGACCGGTTTTCCTGCAGCGTTCATCGGTGCGTTCTTTACCGGCAGCCTGTTGATTGAAACCATCTTTTCACTCGATGGCCTGGGTTTGCTCTCTTATGAGTCAGTATTGAAACGTGACTATCCTGTTGTACTGGGCACATTATTTCTATTTACTATTCTTGGGCTAATCGCCAAATTACTGGCCGATTTAAGTTATGTCTTTATCGATCCGCGTATTCATTTTGATTCTGTTGATAAATAGAGGGACAGTTTTTTTATGAGTGCATCAGATAATAATAAAAATAACGAGAATGTCGTATCGGGACTGTCGCCCGGTCAACGCTCATGGCTGCGTTTTAAATCTAATCGCAGGGGTTATGTCAGCCTGTGGATTTTTAGCATTTTATTTATATCCTGTTTTTTTGCAGAAATAATATCGAACGACAAACCGCTTATCGTTAATTATGAAGGGGAATATTATTTTCCTGTTATTCAGTTTTATCCTGAAACCACTTTTGGCGGTGACTTTGAAACCGAGGCTGATTATACCGACGACTTTGTTCGCCAGCAATTAACGCGCGGTGACAACTGGATGCTGGAGCCGCCAATTCCCTATAGTTACGACACCATTAACTTTGGCAGTGATTTACCTAACCCGGCACCGCCATCCAGTCAGAACCTGTTCGGTACTGACGACCGGGGCAGGGATGTAGTAGCGCGGGTGATATACGGTTTTCGAATTTCTGTCTGGTTTGCGCTGGCACTGATGGTTATAGGTGTTGTTGTTGGCATTATTGCAGGAGCTATCCAGGGGTATTTTTCCGGTAAAACCGATCTTATTATGCAGCGTGTGATTGAAGTCTGGTCGTCAATGCCGGAACTGTATTTGCTGATTATTTTTGCCTCGATATTTCAGCCCAGCATCTGGTTGTTAATTATACTGCTGTCTTTATTTGGCTGGATGGGGTTATCTGATTACGTCCGTGCAGAGTTTCTCCGTGGCAGAAACCTGGATTATGTGCGTTCGGCGAGGGCAATGGGCTTAAGCAATTTTACTATTATGAGTAAGCATTTATTGCCGAACAGTTTAACCCCGGTCATTACCTTTTTACCTTTTCGTATCAGCGGTGCAATACTGGCGCTGACCAGCCTGGATTTTTTAGGCCTTGGCGTGCCGCCGACTACACCAAGCCTGGGCGAACTGCTGGCACAGGGTAAGGAAAATATTGAAGCCTGGTGGTTATCCTTAAGTGCATTCATCGTGCTGGTCGGGACATTGATGCTGCTGATCTTTATCGGTGAAGCATTACGCGAAGCGCTCGATACTCGTAAAACATAATGTGCGTTCAACTGGAATATTAATGTGAGCATGAACCTTGAGTAATAAACAGACATTATTAAGCGTAAAAAACCTGAGCGTTTCGTTCGACACACATAGCGGCCGGGTGAATATCATCGACAATATCAGTTTCGATATACATCAAGGTGAAACACTGGCTATTGTGGGTGAGTCCGGTTCCGGAAAATCCGTTACGGCACTGTCTGTGCTGCGCCTGCATGATGAAGAAAATACTGATTATGCAAACGGTGTTATTGATTTTCTGGGTACGGATTTACTGAAACTTGATAAACAGGAAATACTCGACGTACGCGGCAAAAGAATTTCAATGATTTTTCAGGAGCCCATGACCTCAATGAATCCGGTGTTTACTATCGGCCAGCAAATTGAGGAAGTGCTGACTCTGCACACCAGCTTGAGCAAGATCGATAAACAGGCGCGAGTGATAGAATTGTTGAACCAGGTCGGCATCAGGCAGCCGAAACAGAAGGTCAATGTTTTTCCGCATGCATTATCAGGCGGTCAGCGCCAGCGGGTAATGATTGCTATGGCGCTGGCCTGTGATCCGGCGTTACTGATTGCCGATGAACCGACGACTGCACTGGATGTAACTATTCAACAGCAGATCCTTGACCTGTTGGCGGAGATTCAAAAAAATACGGGTATGTCAGTGTTGTTGATTTCTCACGATTTGAACCTTGTCAGGCGTTTTTCCAACCGCGTCTGCGTAATGAAGGATGGTGAGATAGTCGAAATCAATGACAGTGACAAACTGTTTGAGCAGCCGCAGCATGAATACACAAGGTTTTTATTAGACAGTGAACCGGACAAAAAGATAGCCACTTTCAGGGTGGGCGAGGATGTTGTTCTGCAGGCAGAGAATTTACGCTGCTATTTCCCGGTATTTAAAGGTTTCTTCAAGCGAAAAGTTGATGAAGTTAAAGCGGTTGATGATATTTCTCTATCATTATTTTCTGGTGAAACCCTGGGTATCGTTGGCGAGTCTGGCTCTGGTAAAACTACCCTGGGACTGGCCATGTTTCGTTTGCTGGCTTCGCAGGGAGAGATTTATTTTAAAAACGAAAATGTATCCCTGTTTAATGAAAAACGGATGCGTCCTCTGCGCCGCCATTTTCAAATTGTTTTCCAGGACCCGTTTTCATCGTTATCGCCGCGCATGACTGTAAAACAGATTATCGAAGAAGGTTTAAAACTGCATTTTCCCGAACTTAATAACGAACAGCGCCTGCAACGGATTATCGATGTGTTACTGGAGGTTGGGCTTGAGCAGGATGTGTTATGGCGTTATCCGCATGAGTTTTCCGGCGGCCAACGTCAACGGATTGCCATTGCCCGTACCGTGGTGCTGGAGCCCGATGTCATTATGCTGGATGAGCCGACCAGTGCACTGGATGTTTCCGTGCAAAAGCAGGTGCTGGGGCTGCTGGCTAGTCTGCAGGAAAAACACAAACTGAGCTATCTGTTTATCAGCCATGATTTAAGAGTAGTAAGGGCGATGTCACACCGTGTCATTATCATGCGCAACGGGAAGGTGGTCGAGCAGGGTGATGTCGAAGAAGTTTTTAATAATCCCAGGCATGAATATACCCGTGAACTGGCTTCGGCTTCACTCTATCACGTTGCGGCACCGGCTTGATTTGCAGCCAGTCAGTACCCTCGAACGCCTGACATGGCGGCGTTTGAGCCAAATTCAGGCTTTTTTGATATGCCCGGAATAATGGCCGGATTATAATAGTTGACTGTTTTACTGGGTATTAGTAGAATTAACCTACTAATTTAGTCAGGAATTCTGAGGTTCCCATGCGTTTATCTACCAAAGGCCGTTATAGCGTAACAGCCATGCTTGATCTTGCCATACACGATAAGGCCGGACCGGTAACATTAGCAGACATTTCACAGTGTCAGGGCATATCCTTATCTTACCTGGAGCAGTTATTTGCCCGCCTGCGTAAGAGTGGCCTGGTAAAAGGTGTACGAGGCCCCGGTGGCGGTTATCGCCTGGCGCGTCCTGCTTCAGAAATCAGCATTGCAGAAATTGTCTGCGCGGTTGATGAGACAGTTGACGTCACTGCATGCAAGGGTGAAGGTAATTGCCAGGGCGGTGATAAGTGTCTGACCCATGAGTTGTGGGTAAATTTAAGCAATCGTTTACACACATTTTTATCCGGCATTACGCTGGCACAATTTGTTGAGCGTCCTGGAATACCCGAGCTCTCACTGCAACGGGACAAAATGATTGGACGTTTTATACTGGCCAAGAAACAGGCTGCAGCCATTAACCAGGGTGTATTTAATACAGATGGGCTAACCGGCACTAATCTGAGCAGCAAAGAAATGACGAGGTAATAACATGGCATACGGTGAAAAAGTTCTGGATCACTATGAGAATCCAAGAAATGTAGGCAGTTTTGAAAATGATGAGAATGTCGGTACAGGAATGGTCGGTGCACCTGCCTGTGGTGACGTAATGAAACTGCAAATTAAAGTTAGCGATGATGGTGTAATTGAAGATGCAGTATTTAAAACCTATGGTTGCGGCAGCGCCATTGCATCAAGTTCGCTGTTAACCGAGTGGGTAAAGGGTAAAACGCTGGATGAAGCTAAAGCGATAAAGAATACCGCTATTGCTGAAGAACTGGCCTTACCGCCCGTTAAAATACACTGCTCTGTACTGGCGGAAGATGCTATTAATGCAGCAATTGATGATTACAGAAAGAAACATAACTAGACCGTTATTAACTTTGTAAATCTCAAAAAGCCCGAAATTTTCGGGCTTTTTTTATTTTACTTAATTGGTTTATTTAACCACAGAGACACAGAGGGCGCAGAGAAAAGCTATTAATGGTTTCCATACACCGCAGGCGTAATACAAAAAACCGCTGTGTCTCTGTGTCTCTGTGGTTAATAGTTTATTCGCTTTTTACCTCACCCGTTTAAGAAGCAAAAACACTGCCAGTCGGGTATAATGTGAGCCTTTATTATTTTCTGAGGAATCCCTGTGCTTGAGTCATATCGCCAACATGTTGCAGAACGTGAAGCAGAAGGTTTACCACCTTTACCACTTGATGCTATCCAGGTCGCTGATCTGGTCGAATTAATTAAAAATTGCCCTGCTGGCGAAGAAGAATTTTTAATGGATTTGCTGGTTAATCGTGTGCCACCGGGTGTTGACCAGGCTGCTTATGTGAAGGCCGCCTTTCTAGCGGATGTGGCAAAGGGCAACGCCAGCTGTGATTTAATTGACGCAGTGCGTGCGACTGAGATTCTGGGTACGATGCTTGGCGGTTACAACATTCAACCGTTAATTGATCTGCTTGATATTGAAGCCACGGCCGATGCTGCGGCTACAGCACTATCGCACACCTTGCTCATTTACGATGCTTTTCATGATATCGCAGACAAAGCAAAATCCAATGCCGCTGCCGCCCGTGTGGTTCGTTCCTGGGCTGACGCGGAATGGTTTACCTCAAAACCTGAGCTGGCTGAAGAAATTACGGTTACCGTTTACAAAGTGCCGGGTGAAACCAATACCGATGATTTATCGCCGGCAACTGAAGCCTGGAGCCGTCCGGATATTCCGTTGCACGCTAAGTCTATGCTGGTCAGCAAGATGCCAAGTGAGCCAATGGGCCCAATTGAGACCATTGCCAGCCTGAAAGAAAAGGGCCACCCGATTGCTTATGTTGGTGACGTTGTCGGTACCGGTTCTTCACGTAAATCGGCAATCAACTCTGTGTTATGGCATATGGGAAATGAAATTCCTCACGTGCCTAACAAGCACGAAGGCGGGGTCGTCCTGGGTGGCAAGATTGCGCCAATCTTTTTCAACACAGCAGAAGATTCTGGTGCGTTACCTATCGAGTGTGATGTGTCTACCATGGAAACAGGTGACGTTATCCGCATTCGTCCTTACGACGGCATTATCAACAATGAAGCCGGCGAAGAAATCTGTAAGTTCTGTTTGAATCCGGCAACCATGGCCGATGAAGTGCGCGCCAATGGTCGCATACCGCTTATCATTGGTCGTGGCCTGACTGATCGTGCCCGTATCTTTTTAAACGAGTCGCCCTCTGAAGTATTCCTGAGACCTCAGGAAGGTCACGAAACCGGTAAAGGTTATACTCTGGCGCAGAAAATTGTCGGCCGTGCCTGCGGCGTAACCGGTGTTCGTCCGGGCACTTATTGTGAACCAAAAATGACCACGGTAGGTTCGCAGGATACGACTGGTGCGATGACGCGCGACGAGTTAAAGGAACTGGCCTGCCTGGGTTTTTCAGCAGACCTGGTTATGCAAAGTTTCTGTCATACCGCGGCCTATCCTAAACCGGTTGATATTACTCTACAGCATGACCTGCCAGATTTTATGCAAACCCGCGCAGGTGTATCTTTAAGACCGGGTGATGGCATTATTCACTCCTGGCTAAACCGCATGATCCTGCCAGATACCGTTGGTACTGGCGGTGATTCACATACCCGCTTCCCGATGGGTATCAGTTTTCCGGCTGGTTCAGGCCTGGTTGCTTTTGGAGCAGCGCTGGGTGTTATGCCGCTGGATATGCCTGAGTCTGTGCTGGTCCGCTTCAAGGGTGAAATGCAGCCGGGTATTACCCTGCGTGACCTGGTGAACGCAATCCCTTATGTGGCAATACAAAAAGGCCTGTTGACGGTTGAAAAGGCGGGTAAGAAAAATGTATTTAACGGTCGTGTGCTGGAAATAGAAGGACTGCCGAATTTAAAAGTTGAGCAGGCGTTTGAATTATCAGACGCTTCAGCAGAACGTTCTGCTAACGGTTGTACGGTCTTCCTGGGTAAAGAACCTATTATCGAATACATTAATTCAAACATTACCCTGTTGAAATGGATGATTTCAAACGGTTATGAAGACAGGCGCACCCTGGAGCGTCGTATTATCGCGATGCAGGCCTGGCTGGAAAATCCGGAACTGTTATCGCCAGATGCTGATGCAGAATATGCCGAGATTATTGAAATCGATCTGAACGAAATCAAAGAACCTTTACTGGCATGTCCAAACGACCCTGATGATGTTAAAACCTTGTCGGCGGTTGCTGGTGTTCATGTTGATGAAGTATTCGTCGGTTCATGTATGACTAATATTGGACATTACCGTGCAACCGGTAAGGTGCTGGAAAAAGTTAAAAGTCTGCCAACACGTATGTGGATTGTACCGCCAACAAAAATGGACGAGCGTCAGTTAAAAGAAGAGGGTTATTATAATATCTTTGGCCGCGCCGGTGCACGCACCGAGGTACCGGGTTGTTCACTTTGTATGGGTAACCAGGCGCGTGTTGCCGATAACGCAACGGTGGTTTCAACATCAACACGTAATTTCCCTAATCGCCTGGGTAATGGTGCGGATGTATACCTGGCCTCTGCCGAGTTAAGCGCGGTTGCTGCTATATTGGGGCATATTCCTACGGTTGCCGAGTACATGGACGGGGTGAAAGATATTGAGCCAATGTCTGCCGATATCTATCGTTACCTGAATTTCCATATGCTGCCTGAGTACCAGGAAGTGGCTAACGAAGTAAAAGTGAATATCGCATAAACTATCGACAACAAAATCACTAACGGCAAACACTGGTATGGTTAAAACATTATTGTTTATAGCGATAGGTGGTGCGTTCGGTGCGATGATGCGATTTTTATCGCAGGCGACTGTCTATGAACTGTTTGGCCGCACCTTTCCATTCGGTACCTTATTTGTCAATGTGACGGGCTCTTTTCTGATGGGGCTGCTGTCTATTTTTCTGGTTGAAAAATTTAACCTCAGCGCCGAGTGGCACATGGCTATTTTAGTCGGCGTGTTAGGTTCGTTTACCACGTTTTCAACTTTTTCAATTGAAACATTAGTGCTGTTTGAGCAGGGTGATTTGTTTAAAGCGCTGGCAAATATATTAGTGAGTGTTGTGTTATGTATTACCGCTGTCTGGGCAGGCGCCTACCTTGCCAAGCAGTTAGTGTAGACGGATGATATGGGCAGTCAGTAAGGGCTGCATGTATAGTAAGTTAAATTGAATGTTGTATAACAAATATTAAGTAAAAATCCTATGTTAGATCCTAAACTTATTCGCTCAGATTTAAATGCTGTTGCTGAACAACTTAAAAAACGAAATTTTGAGCTTGATGTGGCCGCACTGGAAGGCCTCGAAGTCAAGCGCAAGGCCTGCCAGGTAGAAACAGAGAACCTGCAAAACGAACGTAATACCAAATCAAAATCTATCGGTAAGGCAAAAGCTGCCGGCGAAGATATACAGCCGTTGCTGGATGAGGTTGCCGGTTTAGGTGAAAAGCTGGACGCGGCTAAGGCCGAGCTGGCGAATGTTCAAAGCGAGATGGATGCCATTCTGATGGGTATTCCAAACCTGCTGCATGAATCGGTCCCCGTTGGTAAAGATGAAAATGATAATGTCGAAATCCGCCGCTGGGGCGAACCTGGCACTTATGATTTCGAAGTTAAAGACCATGTTGCCCTTGGTGAGCAGGGTGGCGAGCAGGGCTGGCTGGATTTTGAAACTGCCAGCAAGCTGACCGGTTCCCGTTATGTTGTTATGCACGGGCAAATGGCGAAACTGCACAGAGCACTTATTCAGTTCATGCTTGATGTACATACGATTGAACATGGTTACACAGAAGTTTATGTGCCATACATTGTTAATAGTGACAGCCTGCGCGGCACCGGCCAGTTGCCGAAGTTTGAAGAAGATTTATTCTGTGTCGACAAAGAGGCAGGGCATTATTTAATTCCGACTGCCGAAGTGCCGGTAACCAATATTGTGCGTGATGCGATTGTCGAAGCGTCACAGCTGCCGTTAAAAATGACCAGTCATACGCCATGCTTTCGTTCAGAAGCCGGCTCATACGGAAAAGATACCCGTGGCATGATACGTCAGCACCAGTTTGACAAGGTTGAAATGGTGCAGCTGGTTAGCGCAGATAAAGCCTGGGATGCGCTGGAAGAATTAACCCTGCATGCAGAAACGATATTGCAGAAACTTGGCCTGCCTTACCGAACGGTGGTGTTATGCAGTGGCGATGTTGGTTTCTCTGCCGCTAAAACCTATGACCTGGAAGTCTGGTTGCCGGGGCAGCAGGCATATCGGGAAATATCATCATGCAGCTGTTTCGGTGATTTTCAGGCAAGAAGAATGCAGGCGCGCTGGCGTAATCCTGAAACCGGCAAACCGGAACTGCTGAATTCAGTAAACGGCTCCGGTCTTGCCATTGGCCGCACATTGGTGGCGGTAATGGAAAACTATCAGCAGGCAGATGGCAGTATTGTTATCCCTGAAGTGCTAAGGCCATACATGGGCGGTCTGGACGTTCTGCAATAATGATGAAATAAACCATGCGAAGGCGGCGTGAAATTTCTTTTCTGCCTTCGCGCCTCTGTGGTGAATGTTGTTAAAATATTGATATGCAAAATTTGCCCGACACTCTTTACAGCGTAAATTCAGTTATTCAGCTCGAAAAAATCGCAATAGCTCAGTATGGCATTCCCGCTTATGAATTAATGAAGCGGGCGGGTAGCGCGGTTTTTACTGTCATTGAACGTACTTATCCGGCAGGCAGTAATATGCTGGTGCTTTGTGGTGCCGGCAATAACGCCGGTGATGGCTATGTTGTTGCCAGACTCGCACTGCAGGCGGGTTACCAGGTTAAAGTGGTTAGCTTGATTGATGCTGAAACCTTAAAAAATGAGGCCTTGCTTGCTTATCGCGACTGGCAGAGTCTGGCGGAAAACACTGCCGCTGAGCTATCGTTGTTAGACGGTTCTGATCTTATTGTCGATGCCTTGCTGGGAACCGGGCTTGCCCGTGAGGTGTCGGGGAACTGGGCGCAATGGATAACGGCCGTTAATGCTTCAGCAAAACCGGTAATTAGTGTCGATATCCCCTCGGGTTTACTGGCGGATACCGGCGTGATTGCCAGGGTTGCAATAAAAGCTGATATTACGGTTTGTTTTATCGGTTTAAAGCAGGGCATGTTTACCGCGCAGGCGAAAGATGTTTGTGGCGATATCGTTTTTGATGATCTGGGTGTTCCTGCAGAGGCCCGTTTGCAGGTAAACAGTGATGCAAGGTTAATTAATGCGGTAAATTATAGTTTGCTGCCCGAACGCAAAGCTTCATCGCATAAAGGTCGATTCGGCCATGTTCTAATTGTCGGTGGTAATGAAGGTATGCCGGGTGCAGTAATTCTTGCTGCCACAGCTGCTTTGCGTGCCGGTGCCGGGCTGGTAACAATTATCACTGCGGCGCAGAATTTAGCGGCAATAAGCCAGGCTGTACCGGAAGCCATGGTTAAAACTTGCCAGACTGATTTAACCGAACAGTCTTCTTCTGTCACCGATCTGTTTGCTGAGCCATTCATGCAGAATATTTCACATATAGCAATTGGTATGGGTCTGGGGCAGGACGAATGGTCATTGGCACTATTACAGGCTTGTGCTGCGCTGCAGAAACCCATGTTAATCGATGCCGATGCACTGAACTTAATCGCTAAAAATTACATATCGTTGAGTGGTCCCCTCATTATTACGCCGCATCCCGGCGAGGCGGCACGCTTATTATCGTCTGACGAAACGATTAGCAGTGTGGATATTCAGAAAAACCGCTTTGACGCAGTCAGGCGACTGCATGCTTTATTTGTAGATAGTGAGTCCTGTGTTGTAATTTTGAAGGGTGCGGGTACATTAATTTACAATGGCAATGATATAAAAGCGTGTAACCTTGGCAGTGCTGCAATGGCAGCACCGGGTATGGGTGATGTTTTAAGCGGTATCGTTAGCGCTTTATGGGCGCAACAACTGCCTATGGATGATGTGGCTGAACTTGCTGTTTGTCTGCACGCAGCGGCGGCAGAAAAGGCAGCTCAAGGCCGCACACGCGGTTTGCTGGCATCTGATGTTGTTCGTAATCTGTTGAGTGTAATGCAATGAGCAAGCTGGTTAGTGATAGCGAAATAATGAAAAAGCAGTGTTTTCTGCGCGATGAATCTGAGCAAATAGCATTGGCCGGATCAATAGCACAACAGTTACATTCTTCTTTTATCATGTTGCTGAAAGGTGATCTCGGGGCAGGTAAAACTACGTTTGCCAGGGGCTTTATTCACGCCAGTGGTTTTGATGGTGTGGTAAAAAGTCCAACCTATACCCTGGTTGAACCATACCCGATTAGCAACAACCGGATGTGTTATCACTTTGATCTGTATCGGCTTGCTGAGCCCGAAGAGCTGGAGTTTATCGGTGCCAGGGATCACTTTAATGATAATGATGTCTGTCTTATCGAATGGCCGGAAAAGGCTGAAGGTTTCCTGCCCGCGGCCGACTGGGTATGTGAATTCAGCTATTATCAGCAGGGAAGAAATTTAGAAGTCTCGGCTTTAAGTGATAAGGGAAAAGAGTTGATGTTACGGGTGTTTTCTGACTATTGACTATAGGAAGGTATCGTATGTATATAAAAAATAATGAAAAATTACTTGCATTATTCTTATAATTTGCCACAATAGATCTACACAAGGGCGGTAGAAAATGCTGAAGTCATTAATATCAAAAGGGCACGATGATCAATTCCCCGTAGAATACGGGCCATAAAAATGGAAAACAATCGTCGAAAATTTCTAAAAAGTTTAGCCGGGTTAAGCAGCCTGGCCGCTTCTGTTGCGCCTGCTATTAGTTCTGCTGCCAGCAGTGCTGGTGCAAAAGTTCGGGATATTCGACTCTCGACCAACAAGGGTTATGTCCGTCTTGTATTCGATCTTGACGGTATTGCAGAGCATTCGGTGTTTGCACTGCATGAGCCTGAACGCCTGGTTCTTGATATAAAGAAGGCCAGGATGTCGCATGGTATGGTTGACCAGGTACAGGCTAATTCACTGATTAGAAGCATCCGCAGCGGTGTCAGAAACAAAAATGATTTGCGCGTTGTCTTCGATTTAAGCAAAGAAATTGCGCCACGCAGTTTTCTGCTGGCACCATCAGGTGATTCCGGGCATCGCCTGGTTATCGACCTGCATGATAAAGATGAGCATGTTCAGGCAAAAAAATCCACTAAGCGTGATGTTGTTATTGCTATTGATGCCGGGCACGGTGGTAGAGATCCCGGCGCGACAGGTAAATCTGGCACTCATGAGAAAGTCATAACATTGCAGATCGCCAAACGTCTGGAAAAATATATTAACCAGCAGCGCGGTATGAAGGCGGTGCTGACACGCAAGAATGACCGTTTTATGCGCTTACGTGATCGTATCCATAAGGCAAGAGATAGTCACGCCGACCTGATGATTTCACTGCATGCGGATTCTTTTCCTGATCCGCGGGCACGCGGCTCTTCCATTTATGCACTATCAGTAGATGGTGCCAGTTCAGAAACTGCCCGTATGCTGGCAGAAAAAGAAAATGCAGTTGATTTACTGTTCGGTGATGTCAGCCTTGCAGTCGAAGATCAGATGGTTAAAGAAGTACTGTTTGACCTGTCACTGACCGGCACCATAGAGTCCAGTTTAGATATTGGCGGTGAAATACTGGGACAGATCAAATCAGTAAATCGAGTTCATAAAAAGAAAGTTCAGCAGGCCGGTTTTGCTGTATTAAAAGCACCAAACATTCCGTCGGTTTTACTGGAAACTGCTTTTATCTCTAACCCTCGCGAAGAGAAAAACTTGCGCAGTGCCGCTCACCAGCAGAAAGTAGCCAAGGCTATAACCCGCGGTGTAGGAAAATATTTTGCCCGTAAAGCGCCACCAGGTACCTGGCTGGCTGCGACTAAAAGCGAATACAGGATAAATAAAGGCGATAATATTAAAACCATCGCGATGAAACATAATATAAATGAAAAGGATTTGCGTGCACGCAATGCGTTGTACGCCGATAACCTGCGGGCAGGGCAGGTGTTAAAAATTCCAGTGAGTTGATTAACATAATTATAATAATAAAACTCTCACGGAACGCTGCTAATGACCCTTTTTAAGGGTCATTTTTTTTGCCTCTAAATAACATATGTTTATTAATTATAAACAACGGAGTTTGTACTTAATGCAGTAAAAATACCCAGTTTTATTCAGCTATTATCATTAGCTGATTCCATCCGGAAGTTAAATTACCCCGTCTCACAGACTTTTTTATCGGCGTTAAATTGTAAAACTTTAGAAAAAATTATAATTATTTTTTCTAAATCGTGGTTCTGCAGGTAAAAATTGTTACAAATTTACAAAATAAGTGTGTTTAAAAAATGACAGTAATTAACAGACTGATTCTGTTAATTGCCGTTTTAATGGGCCTTTAAGGGGGTTTTTGGTCAATTTAGAGGTGTTTTATCCGAGCAGAGGAGTGATTTTTGTGTACCAGGTAACAAAAAATTGTTGCTGTTTTTGAGAGTGTCATAAAAATGACACTAATGTCATTTTATGACAAAAATAATTAACAATTATTTAACGATATTTCTTTGATATTCACTAACTTAGCGTCTAGATTATAACTATTACAAAAGTTTACAAAAAAACACTAAAGTTTTACAAAAACAATAATAATAACAACTGTACCTCCCCCCCAATAGATGCTGTTGTTTCAGATTTGCCCGGTTATCGATACAAACACGAACCATAGGCAAGCCTGAAAACTTAAATGATAAAAAATTAACCCCCTAATTGATGTTGTTGTGCCCGACAGGATTTTGTACGGCGATTTTTTTATTAACAGGATTTACGTTGGAAGATTATTTTGAGACAAAATATCAACAAATTTAAAGAACGTAATTTTAATATCCGTGACTTAAGCGTCATCGGGATGTTAGAAAATCCTGTTGCAAATGTTTTTGTTTGTGCAGTAGTTGTGCTGATTGCCTTAGTGTTTGTGAACACCAATGTTCATGCTGCTGCCGGCGACTCGATTAGCAGTACCGCAACCATCTACTTACGATCTTGCCGGAGTGCCCGGCAGTGATAGCGCTGTAACTACATTCACCGAAGACAGAATTGTTAATTTTGTTGTTACTGAATCAAATGGTGGTCTTGCTGTTCCTGTAATCAGTGATATGACCAATGCCGTTATGCAGTTTGTTGTTAGTAATAACGGTAACGACACTTTTGATTTTCTTATTACGTCCGTCAATACTTCACCTAATCCATTTGGCCTGCCTGCAGATAACTTTGATCCATTGCCTGGAACCGTACAGGTATTTGTTGAAAGTGGCTTAACCCCGGGTTACCAGGATGTTCAGGATACCGCCGTGTATATCGATGAACTGGCAGCTAATGCGCAGCGAGTTGTTTATGTGGTTGCTGATATGCCAACACTTGCCGTTGATGATGTTGCTGCCATTGCCCTGATTGCCCAGGTTGCACAGGGTGGCGCAACGGGAGTTGAAGGTGTGTTTATTAATGCAGATGATAACAACCGCGTCAGCCCAGACAGTACGCTAGCTGGTGACTTCAGTAATGGTGCGACTAATGTTCCTGCAGGCACTCCCAATACTATTATTGATTCGCCCGCAACCATGGAAACAGTATTCCTTGATCCCGCCGGTTTAAACAGCGAAGACCTTAGTACCGCCTTACTTCAGGATATCGCGGGTAATGGACAACATGCTGATGCCGGTGCTTTCCAGGCAGGTACGCCAGTAAACATTGTTAAGTCTGTCACTGTAATCGATACCCTGGGCGGTACTGATCCGCACCCGGGTGCCGTGCTGCGTTATCAACTGCTGGTAAATGTTTCCGGCAATGTTGCGGTAGACAACCTGGTTATTAGCGACGCCATTCCAGCGAACACCACTTACGTTGATGAGTCTATTCAGCTTAACGGTGTTGCCCAGACTGATGAGGACAATATCGTCGTCGATTATTCCAAAGCGAATAATGCACCGGTAAAACCCATTACATCAATAGAAGTAGATTTAAGTGAAAACGGTACAACAGCAGTTGCACCCGGCACAAGCAATACAATTATTTTTGAAGTAACAATTGACTGAGGATAAAAAATGAGAACCCAAATCGAAAGACAATCACAGAAAACAATCACACTGCTATTACTTTTTGCTTTTTCAGTGATGCTGACAATGAATGCCTATGCGGAAGAAGGTGCTATTCGTTTTAGCAACAACGCGTTTAAGCAGGTTATTTCTAAAAAACCTGATGGCACAGTGCAATACGATTATGTTGAGCCGGGCCTGGTGTTGCCAAATGACGTGATTTTATACGAGATCGTTTTTGAAAATATTAGTGATCAGGAAGTTTCAAATATTGTTGTTAATAACCCGATTGCAAATAACTCGGTTTATCGTGACGGTTCGGCTTCCGGCAATTCAACCGCTATCAGCTTTTCAGTGGACGGCAAAACATTTGCTGCTGCTGATGCTTTAACAGTAACAGACAAGACCGGTAAAAAATGGAAGGCAAAACCGGAAGAATACACGGCCATCCGCTGGACTTATAAAAAAGCATTAAAGCCGGGCCAGAAAGAAAAGGTTACTTACAAAACAACCATTAAATAAAACGAACAATGAATAGATAAAACTTATGCGACAGTTAATTCGACAATCTGCTTTAAAAACAGGGCTCACTTTCAATGAGTCATTTGTCGTTTCTGCGCGTATGAAATATGCACGCCGCTTTAGCGGCCGCAACAGGGATGGTCCACTCATTTTCCACATGCGTGACGGGCCGCCTATTGTTACCGGCCCGCCAGGCGGAACAGGACCACCTCTGGATATTAAAGGTGGTTCAGGTCCGCCGAAAACAACAGGCCCGCCGATGGAATGGCTGGTTAGAAAGAAAAATCTAAAGAAAGAATAATACAAGTTGAGAGTCTTTAGAAAGGAAAACAAAAACACAAAATAATCTCGAAGAGATTAATAAAGAGGTAAACATTATGAAAACGTTTAATCGAAACAAGCTGATCGGCTTGGCACTAACAGGCAGTTTAAGCCTGTTCAGTGCATCAGGGGTCTTTGCTGCGGCAAATGACGATATTTCAAACCGAGCGACCTTAAGCTTTCCAGGTTGGTGCAGTACCTCTGGTACTGGAGTCAGCTGATGGTGCGGGTAACTCAAGTCTGGGTGTAGGTGCAGGTTCTGACACACTATTCAAAGAAGACCGTGTCGTTAACTTTACCGTAACCCAGGAAGCAGGTGCATCGA
>CAVQDO010000006.1:0-69322 GCA_963711255.1 uncultured Gammaproteobacteria bacterium
CACTTTGTTAATTACATCGATATCATCAAAATCGACAAACCCGTCATGGGCTTATTACCAGACAATGAAGATTTTTCTGCCCTGCTCTCCGATCTCGGCATCACAAAAAAATCATTAATCGTGGCTTATGACGATGAAGGTGGTGGCTGCGCCGCCCGCTTTGTCTGGACACTTAACGTATTCGGTCACGAAACCGCTGTTGTTCTGAACGGCGGACTTCACAGCTGGGCAAATGAAGGCCATCAGCTAAGTAACAAAGCACCGGATAAACCTGAACCTTCAGATTACCAGCTAAGAAAAACGCATCGCCATACGGCAAACCGGGCTTTCATACAAACGCATCTAGACGACGACGGAGTGGCCATCCTGGATGCCCGCTCCCTGGATGAATATAACGGTGTGAAAAAATTTGCCGAAAAAGCCGGCCATATTCCAGGGGCGATCCACTATGAATGGACTGAATCAATGGATCAAAACCGGAACTTGCGCCACCTGCCCGCCGAAGAAGTACAACAGCGACTGGACTCCCTTGGCATCACGCAGGACAAAGAAGTAGTCTGTTACTGTCAGTCACATCATCGCTCTGCCTATTCCTGGCTGGTTTTAAAATCCCTGGGATATGAAAATGTCCTGGGCTACCCGGGCTCATGGTCTGAATGGGGAAATCATGCTGATACGCCGGTAGAAACATGAGCTTTAAATCACCCGATATTTTTTACTTCTAAACGACTACCCTGCAACTTACAGTTAAATCGTAAGTATGTTTTCACGATAATGTTTAAGTTCATCAATCGAGTCCTTGATATCATCCATCGCCAGGTGGCTTGACTCTTTGGCGTAAACCATTTTCTTTTCGGGCGCCCAGCGGCTGGTGAGTTCTTTTAATGTGCTGACATCAAGGTGTCGGTAGTGAAAAAAGTCTTCCAGCCTAGGCATATAACGTGCGAGAAAACGCCTGTCCTGGCAGATACTGTTGCCGCACATTGGTGACTTCTTTTCAGGCACGTATTGCCTTAAAAAGGCCAGTGTTAAATTTTCCGCCGTTTCTTCCGAGATAGCACTGTTTCTGACACGATCAGTTAAGCCGGACATTCCATGCTGATTGGTACACCACTCATCCATATTATCCATAAGATCATCTGCCTGGTGAATAACGATGGATGGCCCTTCGTCGATAACATTCAGCTGTTTATCCGTAACAATGGTAGCAATTTCGATAATGACGTCTGAATTAGGGTCAAGACCTGTCATTTCCAGATCGATCCAGATCAGGTTTTCATCGTTTAATTTCGATATATTTTTCATATTCTCGGCTTATTTTTATTTTAAAATAGATTCAGGCATGAGTATCCGCACTGGTTTGTATCAGCGCAATCACTGGTATACTCATCAAAGACGATAGATAATACAAGCAACGGCTGATAACACAAAGAGTTTTTAATGAACGAGTTACACAATTTCACCCTTTTATTCCTGGCAATGCTGGCGGTATCCACCCTGATGCGCCTCTACCTGTCACAACGGCAAATAAATTTTGTTACACAAAATCGCGAGAAAGTGCCCGAATCATTTGCCGAAAACATTTCACTGGAAGATCACCAAAAAGCAGCAGACTACACCACTGCCAAAGTTAAGTTTGGACGCTTGCCGCTTTTCTATGAGGTAGCACTACTGCTTTTATGGACACTAGGCGGCGGCCTGGACTGGCTGGACACCAATATTATTGCACTTGAACTTGGCCCAGTTCTTACCGGCATTAGCGTCATCCTTATATATACTTTAATCTCTTCATTGCTAGACCTGCCATTCTCTATTTACAGCACCTTTGTAATCGAAGAAAAATACGGCTTCAATCGCACTACCGTAAAAACCTTTATCATCGATATATTCAAGGGCAGCCTGCTCGGCCTGCTTTTAGGCGTACCACTGTTATACGTTGTATTGTGGTTAATGGAACAGGCCGGTGACCAGTGGTGGATATACACCTGGATAGTCGTCAGTGGCTTCAGCCTGTTTATGATGTGGGTGTACCCGACGTGGATTGCGCCCATTTTTAATAAATTCGAACCGCTGGAAGAAGGTGAAACACTAAACCGTATAACCAGCCTGCTAAATCGCTGCGGATTTAGCAGCAACGGTATCTTTGTTATTGACGGTTCCAAACGCTCCTCACACGGAAATGCTTATTTCTCCGGTTTCGGCCGCAACAAACGCATCGTATTTTTTGATACCCTGCTAAAAATGTTAAGCGATGATGAACTGGAAGCGGTACTTGCGCACGAGCTTGGTCATTTCAAGAAAAAGCACATCATCAAGGGCATGGCTATTTCATTTAGCACAACATTGCTGGCACTGGCACTGCTCGCCTGGTTGATGAAATCCGAGTGGTTTTATACTTCTCTGGGTATTACTCACACTTCAACCTATATGGCTCTGCTATTATTCACCCTGGTACTGCCGGTATTCACTTTTGTCTTTCAACCCCTGTTTAGTATCTTTTCTCGTAAAAACGAGTTTGAAGCTGATGCCTTTGCCGCTGAACAAACAGATGCCAGGTACCTGATACAGGCACTGGTTGGCCTGTATCGCGAAAACGCGAGCACATTAACACCAGATCCGATGTATTCGGCTTTTTATGATTCTCACCCGCCGGCACCAGTGAGAATTGCGCATTTAAATGCACAAACGTAATCCACATCTAGAAACCATAAGCAGGATAAAATTATGAACCTAAGAGTAACTCACCCATACAGAAGTTTTCTACTGGTATCTGTCATATGCTTAAGCACAGCTTCCTGCGCCAACGATGACAATGGCAACAACGCTGCCAGCAATACTGTTACTGAAAACACCGTTGTTGAAACAGCCACTATTGAAGATACCGATGAAATCACTAACCAGATTGCTCACGGCGAGGAAACGCATTCTAATCACTGCTACAAATGCCATACAGACGATGTCTATAAACGAGAAGATCGATTTGTAAAATCGATAGATGCCTTAAGCAAACAGGTGGTTCGCTGCAAAGACGGCACCGGTGCACCATGGTTTGATGAAGACACCGATGCCGTTGTACAGTTTTTAAATAAAAAATACTACCGTTTCTAAGCAGTATACAAATGACTGGGACAAACCTACAACTGGCCATTCAACAATGCAGGGAACTGCCTGCTGAAGACGGTGCATTGAATAAACAGGAGTCAGCCAGCTTTTTTCGGCAATTAAGCCCGGAATGGCAGCTGGATCAGGATAATCAAACGATCAGTCATACCTTTACTTTCGAAAATTATTATCAAACCATGGCATTTGTAAATGTCATTGCTCAAATAGCCCACCAGCAAAATCATCACCCCGACCTGCTTGTTTGTTACAACAAATGCACTGTCACCTACAGCACGCACAGCGTCGGCGGTTTATCAATTAATGATTTTATCTGTGCCGCAAAAATTAATGCCGCGCAAAACCTTTAAGCTGTAAATATGGCAAAACGTAAGTTATCAAAGCAGCAACATCGGCGCATTGCTTCCCAGCAAAAAAATAAAATAATAGATGATGATATGCAGCTTGATGAGTCCAGCACTCAGACCGCTCGCGTTATCAGTCATCATGGCCGCCAGCTTTATGCTGAAATTTATGATGCTGAAAATCAGCCCCGTAAGATCAAATGTAAAATCCGGCAGAACCTGGGTGATATAGCCTGCGGCGATTATGTCATTGTCCAGCAGATGCTAAGTGCTGACCAGGAAGCTCACTCAAGCGAGACTCAAAACGTTGTTGTTGCCGTCAAGGAAAGAAGCAACCTGCTGGTTAAAACCGGTTTTGGCGGCTCAGTAAAACCAGTGGCGGCTAATATCGGGCAGGTCGTTATTGTTACCTCAATACTACCAAAACCCAATCCCTACCTGATCGACCGTTATTTAACCGCCGCTGAGAACCTGCCGGCAAAAGCGCTTATCATTATCAATAAAATTGAATTACTCGATGATAAGTCGAAAAAGGAAATTGAGAACTTAACCGCTTTATACCGAGAAATTGGTTACCATGTTATCTGCTCCAGCATGAAAAACAATATCGGGCTGGATGAAATATCAGATGCCTTAAGCAACACCACCAGCATACTTGTTGGCCTGTCCGGCGTCGGCAAGTCCTCTATCGTAAAAGCGATTCTGCCAAAAGAGGAAATCAAAATAGGTGAAACCTCGGAAGCGACCGGCGAAGGCAAACACACCACCACTGTCTCAGCCCTTTATCATTTAAAATGCAACGGCATTATAATTGACTCACCCGGTGTACGCGACTTCACCCCGATCAACAATAGTATTGATGAAATCAGCAATGGTTTTGCCGATGTAAGAAAATTTATTGGCGCCTGCAAGTTCAGTAACTGCAGCCACAAAAACGAGCCTGACTGCGCATTGAAACAGGCGGTAGCCAATGGCGCACTCAGTGAGCTGCGCTTTAACAATTACCTGCGGCTTATAGAAGAATACCAGACACAGCAGGCATAGCTATAAATTGCTGGCTACCGATTCAATGTTATCGGCCCGCACTCTGAAAGTAACAGATATTGGATTATGATCGGAAGAAGTAACCTGCATAACCCGGTTGCTGACCGCTTCCAGCTGACGATAAAAAACGTGGTCTATTGCCATTCCAAAAAAATGTGTTTTATTATTTACCGGGTACTCGATATCGGACAGTGACAACTTATCGACCAGCTGCATCACCTTCGCCATACGTGCTTCACTCCAGCTATTAAAATCACCGGCAACGATCATCGGCCCCTGGTGATACCTGATCGCCTGGTACAGGGTTTCCAGCTGCTGCTGATAATCATCAATACCAAAAGTGAAATTGATGCCATGTATATTGGCCACCAGTAATTTTTCCTTTGAGCCAGCGATTGCATAATAACTAACCAGGGTCGCTTTAGGGATCCGGATCAGCGGTTCATTCTGCTTATATCCGCAACTGTGAATAACATCACTGTTGGCCAATGTCATTACCCCGGCAGCGTCACCATTCAACTGGAAGGCTGCATTCATCACCCAGTTGAAATCGTGTTTCAATAGCAGGCCGGATAACTCTTCATCAAGCAATGCTTCCTGAATAGTCATCAGGTCATGACTGCTTGCATAAGCCGATAGATCCTGTTGCCAGTTATCGCCATTGCCTTTATATATGTTCCAGTTTAAAAATGCGATAGCGTCAGGATCAAGCCCTGCCTGCTGCTCATTTTTCACAGTCACAATCTCAGCTGGCTGACACGAGTGGTCACCGTTACGGGCATCAACATGGTCGCCGGCCATATTGCTTGAAACAAACTGTAATCTATCACTATAAGAAACGCATGCTGTCAGCACGACAGGCAACACGAACAACAGCAATAATCTGAACCTTAATCGCATTAGATATTTACGTTACAATCAGTGTAAAGGAAAGGGTTATTATCCCACTAGTATGCGGGTAAAACAGGAAAACTCAAGGCTGGAACCGCTGTTACCCATGACAACCTCCCTGCAAAACAAAATTAACCCGGTAAAAACAGTAATATGATAAAAAGCGAAAACAAGTCCGGTTTTTATTTGCTGAGTGACAATACGGATGCTTTTGTCGCTCGCTTTGCGCTTGCCACTATCGCTGAAAAAACTCTCGACATCCAGTATTACATCATGCACAACGATGCCAGTGGTGAATACCTGGCCTACACTATTCTCAAAGCCGCAGACCGAGGCGTACATGTTCGCATACTGGTCGACGATATTAATTTATCCGGTCGCGACAGCCGCTTAAAAATGTTAAGCCAGCACGATAATATTGAAATATGTATTTTCAACCCTCTTTCAAATCGTGGCTGGCTTCGTCATATTGAATTAATAGTTAAACTAAAACGTGCTGGCAGACGAATGCATAACAAGGCATTTATCGCAGACAGTTCCGTTGCCATTATCGGTGGTAGAAATATTGGTGATGAGTATTTTGACGCCAGGAGAGAAATTAATTTTGTTGATCTGGATCTATTAATCATAGGCCCTGTTGTTAACAATATAACAACCAGCTTTAACGCGTTCTGGAATAGCCAGTGGGCGACTGCCATCGAAGATCTAAGCAAAACAAAAGTGGTAAAAGCTCAGCTCAAAGGCGTTCGCAGAAGGCTAACAGATAAATGGATGCGTGCAAAAAACTCAGACTACTTTCATTCGTTACAACACGCTGACTTCACACAAAAGCTAATCAATAAAAAAATTCCATTTATCTGGAGCAGTGCAAAATTAGTCTATGACCTGCCTGAAAAGCTTATCGCATCACCTACAGACTCAAGCATCCACTTTGGTCCTAAAATAAACAAATACATCGATTCATCCAGCGAAGAAATATTAATTGCAACACCCTACCTGGTACCTGGTGATACCGGGTTACAACGTTTAATAAAAAAACGACGACAGGGAACAAAAATTAAAATTTTAACAAACTCACTAGCAGCCACGGATGTTATCGCCGTTCATGCAGGTTATAAAAAATATCGCGAAAAATTAATAAAAGCGGATATAAAATTATTCGAGTTAAAAGCTAATGCGCAACATCTGCACTCCAAAACCAGAAAACTTCTAGCAGGATCCTCTAGTGCTAGCCTGCACGCAAAATACATGGTCATCGACAAACAATATGTATTTGTTGGTTCAGCCAATCTCGACCCGCGATCAAATGCACTAAATACAGAAATTGGTGTAATTATCGACAGCAAGGAACTGGCAGCGCAAGCAGTAGCTTTATTCAATGAAACGAGCTTCCTCCAAAAAACAGCCATCAACTAACATATGATGAAAAGACTAGTCCTGGGTAACAGAGGAAGATGGTGAAACAATAAAAACCTTTCGGAGAGCCTGGCGTCAGCCTGTTTAGAAAAGCAGTTGCTTTTATTTTAAGCCTGTTGCCATTTGAAAGCTTATTATAATTTGAAGCTGTATTATTCTTACAGCGGCTCACTAAGCCTGCTTTCTACGGGATTTAAAAAAGCTTTGCAATAGTATACGGCTGTCTTCAGCCATAACACCCGGTACAACATCAAAGTTATGATTATGCTGATTCGCGTCCAGCAAATTGAATGCCCCGCCGAGAGCGCCAGTACGTGGCTCAGGCGCACCATAAACCACTTTTGATACACGTGCATGTATCATTGCGCCAACGCACATGGAGCAAGGTTCAAGCGTGACGTACATGGTGGTGCCGGTAAGGCGATAATTATTGAGTTTCTGACCCGCTTCACGCATCGCCATAATTTCAGCATGAGAAGTAGCGTCATGACTTGAGATCGGCTGATTCCAGCCTTCGGCAATCAGCTCATCGTCTTTTACCAGAACCGCACCGACAGGTACCTCACCCGCAGCCTCGGCTTTACGCGCAAGTTCAAGCGCCAGTGACATCCACTTAATGTCAGCTTCTGTTTCCATATAAAAACATATTTTTAGTTTGAGTGGTGTGATTTTTCGTTAGCTACAAGGCATAAATAGAAATGGAAACGGAGCGTACACAGGTACGTGAGTATTACATTTCTATTTATAACGCAGTAGCTAGCGAAAAAGCGCATTACTCAGGCTAAAAATCACTCCCATTCGATAGTTGCTGGCGGCTTTCCTGATATGTCGTAGGTTACACGGGAAATGCCATCAACTTCGTTGATGATTCTAGTTGAGACATGGCCGAGGAAATCGTATGGCAGGTGTGCCCAGCGAGCCGTCATAAAATCAATGGTTTCTACCGCACGCAACGCGACAACATAATCGTATCGACGGCCGTCACCCATAACACCAACTGATTTAACCGGAAGAAATACCGTGAATGCCTGGCTGACTTTATCGTAAAGATCGTTTTTATATAATTCTTCGATAAAGATATGGTCGGCCAGACGCAGCAGGTCAGCATATTCTTTTTTCACTTCACCCAGGATACGCACACCTAACCCCGGACCCGGGAATGGGTGACGGTAAACCATATCAGCAGGCAGGCCAAGTTCAACGCCAATCTTGCGCACTTCATCCTTGAACAACTCGCGTAACGGTTCAACCAGTTTTAATTCCATATCATCCGGCAGACCGCCAACATTATGATGCGATTTAATCAGGTGTGAATTTTTGCTGCCGGCGGACTCAATGACATCCGGATAAATAGTTCCCTGCGCCAACCAGTTTGCATTGGGTAATTTACGCGCTTCTTCCTGAAAAATTTCGATGAAAACACGACCGATAATTTTACGTTTCTGCTCTGGTTCGTCTGCACCTTTGAGCTCTGCAAGAAAACGCTGCTCGGCATCAACACGGATCACTTTTACGCCCATGTTCTCGGCAAAGGTCGCCATTACCTGGTCGCCCTCGCGATGGCGCAGCAAACCGTTATCGACAAAGACACAGGTCAACTGGTCAGCAATCGCCTGGTGCAACAGGGCAGCAACAACAGAAGAATCCACACCGCCAGAAAGGCCCAGGATAACTTCGTCGTCACCGACCTGCTGACGAACTCGATCAATGTTATCTTTAATGATGTTGCCAGCAGTCCAGTCAGAGGCACAGCCGCAGATGCCGTGCACAAAACGCTCGATAATACGTTGGCCCTGTTTGGTGTGGGTTACTTCCGGGTGAAACTGTAAACCGTAGAAGTGACGCGATTCATCTGCCATGCCGGCAAATGGCGCATTGTCGGTACTGGCAATGCAGTTAAAACCCTGCGGCAACTCATCGACTTTATCACCATGCGACATCCAGACATCAAGCATGCCAAAACCTTCAGCGGTAACATGGTCTTCAATATCTTTTAACAGCTGGCTATGGCCCCTCGCCCGCACCTGTGCAAAACCGAATTCACGATGCGTTGACGCGGCTACTTTTCCGCCCAGCTGCGCAGCCATGGTTTGCATACCGTAACAAATTCCCAAAACCGGAACACCGGCTTCAAACACGTACTGGGGTGCAATCAGGGTATCGTTGGCATTAACCGATTCAGGCCCACCGGATAAAATAATACCGTTCGGTTTAAACGCTTTTATTTCTTCTTCTGTAAACCCAGTGTGATGAACCTCACTGTAAACACCGGCTTCACGCACACGGCGCGCGATGAGCTGCGTGTACTGCGATCCAAAGTCGAGAATTAATATACGATCAGAATGAATATCATGCATGGCGGTATTGTCTAAGATTTATATTTAAAAAACTTTTTACCGCAGAGACGCGGAGATTATTAATTACTGTCATTGCGAGCGAAGCGCGGCAATCTCTGGCAGGCGACACTGCTGCTTTTGGAGATTGCCGCGCTTCGCTCGCAATGACGGAACAGTAAACTCTGTTCTCTGCACCTCCGCGTCTCTGCGGTAAATGCTTCTAAGAAGAACGGTAGTTCGGCGCTTCCTTGGTAATAGTCACATCGTGTACGTGAGACTCGGACATACCGGCACCGGAAATACGGACAAACTCCGGCTTACTGCGCATTTCATCCATATTCTGACAGCCGACATAACCCATACTGGAACGCAGACCGCCCATCATCTGGTGAACGATTGTACCCATTGGGCCTTTGTAGGCAACACGTCCTTCAATACCTTCCGGTACCAGCTTTTCACTGCCTTCAGAACTATCCTGAAAATAACGGTCACTGGATCCCTGTTTCATGGCACCAATGGAACCCATGCCGCGGTAAGCTTTGTAAGAACGGCCCTGGAATAAAATGACATCACCCGGTGCTTCTTCGGTACCTGCCAGCATACCGCCAACCATAATACAGTAGCCGCCCGCAGCAATAGCTTTCGCCATATCACCGGAGTAACGGATCCCGCCATCAGCAATCAGCGGCACACCGGTACCCTCGAGCGCAGCGGCAACATTAGAAACCGCGGTAATCTGAGGCACACCAACACCGGCAACAATACGCGTGGTACAGATTGAACCCGGGCCAATGCCTACTTTTACACCATCAGCACCAACATCAACCAGCGCTCTTGCTGCATCGCCCGTGGCAATATTGCCACCGATAACCTGAACGTTATAATTCTTCTTCACCCACGCCACACGGTCCAGTACGGCCTGTGAATGGCCATGCGCGGTATCAACAACAATGACATCAACACCGGCTTTTACCAGGGCATCAACCCGCTCTTCTGTACCGGCACCCGTACCGACAGCCGCACCTACACGCAAACGGCCCTCACTGTCTTTTGCTGCGCTCGGGAAGTCGGTGGATTTCTGTATATCTTTTACCGTGATCATGCCGCGCAGCTTGAAATTATCATTGACCACCAGAACACGCTCAATACGGTGCTCGTGCAGCAGTTTCAGCACTTCTTCTTTAGATGCGCCTTCCTGTACTGTGACCAGCTTGTCTTTCGGGGTCATCACTTCCGTTACCGGCTTATCAAGGCCAGTCTCAAAACGCACATCACGGCTGGTGACCAGGCCAACCAGTTCATCGCCTTTAACCACGGGCATGCCGGAAATCCGGTAGCGCTCACGCAGTGCCATAACGTCACTGATGGTCATATCTGGAGAAACCGTCACGGGCTCGGTAATAACACCGCTTTCGTATTTTTTTACGGTATTAACTTCGGCGGCCTGCTGCTCAGGTGTGAGGTTTTTATGGACGATACCTAAACCGCCTTCCTGCGCAAGTGCAATAGCAAGACGGGACTCTGTCACTGTGTCCATTGCTGCCGACAGTAACGGGATATTCAGGGTAATATCGCGGGTGACTTTGGTCTGTAAAGAGACGTCTTTCGGCATCATTACCGAGTGCGCAGGAACCAGTAAAACATCATCAAAGGTTAAGGCTTCTTCGATTATTCGCATAACATTCCCGCTTGATTTTGAAAAGCCGCTCATTATAAGCGGTAGCGGCTTTGGGAACAAGATTTGTTGCACTGTGAGGGTAAAATAATTCTACAATTTTTTGCTGTTTAATATATCAATTTAGGGTATAAATGGAGCTTCCATAAAACTACTTCCATGGAGATTGCATGAAAATAATAAAACTCAGCCTTATTTCGCTTTTTAGCGCCAGTTTATTAAGCCCCGTTCTGGCACAGGCCAGCAGCTATGATGATGCGGTAAAAAGTGCTAAAGCCTCATTAGACCAGGCCAACGCGGTCAACTATGAATGGCGAGATAGCCGTAAACTGCTGAAAAAAGCTGACAAGCTAAACAAGGAAGGAAAAACGGACAAGGCGATGAAACTGGTCGCCGAAGCCAAGCAGCAGGGTGAGATGGCCGCTGCCCAGGCGAGTCTTCAATCAGGCGTCAGCGGCCCCAGGTAACACCTGAACAGCCGCTCGCCAGGCCCGCAGACTCAAGACGAGCCTGCGGGCTTTTTTTATGCTTAAATTGGCCCATGATATCTAGCAGCCCCAGCACCCCGGACAGCAATACTATTTTCAGTGTCAGCTCACTCAACCAGTCGGTAGCCAGCCTGCTGGAGAAGCAATACGGCTGGATCTGGGTAGAAGGCGAAATATCCAACCTGTCACAACCGGCTTCCGGGCATATTTATTTCAGCCTGAAAGACCATTCAGCACAGGTCAGCTGCGCCATGTTCAAGGGCCGCAACCGTTCCCTGAAGTTTCAACCGGAGAATGGCAACCAGGTTATGGTTCGCGCCAAAGTCAGCCTGTATCAGCCACGCGGTAATTACCAGCTTATTGTTGACCGTATGGAAGAAGCCGGCGACGGTGCCCTGCGCCGGCAGTTTGAACAGTTAAAAATCAAACTGGCTGCCGAAGGCCTGTTTGAAGAGTCCGCAAAACAGGAAATTCCCGAACTGCCCGAATGCATCAGCATCATTACTTCAAAATCGGGCGCTGCAATACATGACGTATTAAGCGTCATCGAACGTCGCTTCCCTTCGATTCCTGTTAAATTATTTCCGGTTCCGGTTCAGGGCATTGAAGCAGCGCCGGCAATCTGCAATGCTATCAAGCTGATCGGCGAAAGTGTTACAGCTGGCGATTTAAACTGTGACGTCATTTTACTGGTACGCGGCGGCGGTTCCCTTGAAGATCTCTGGTCATTTAACGAGGAAAGTGTCGCAAGGGCTATATATGACAGCCCTGTCCCCATCGTCTGCGGGGTTGGTCATGAAGTCGACGTCACCATCGCCGACTATGTTGCTGATGTGCGCGCCGCCACCCCTACCGCAGCCGCAGAAACGGTTACTCCTGACCAGTCAAGCTGGCTGCAGTCTTTCGACTGGTATCAGCAGCGTACTCAGCAACTGATCACTAATAAGGTTGAACGCTTTCAGGAAAAGATTGAATGGCTGCATCGCCGCCTGCAGCAGCAACATCCGGAAAACCAGGTTGCCAGGGCCCGGCAACAAACCCTTGAGCTGGCAAAACGTTTACACCGCCACAGTCAGACACTGCTGGATAGCCGTCGCAGCCAGCTGCTTACGGGCCAGGCTAAATTATTTGCCAACAACCCGATACAACTGTTAAAACAGAAAAAGCAGTCCGCACTATTTTTAACAGCAAGACTGCAGCAATCCAGCATAAACCATTTAACCCTTAAAAAATCACAATTCAGCAATGTCGCCAGAACATTAAATGCCATTAGCCCGTTACAGACACTGGAACGCGGCTACTCGATTACGCTCGATAAAAATGACAATGCCATCGTTAATGCCAGCCAGGTTAAAGTCGGGGATCGAATCGAAACCCGGTTGCATAACGGGCACATAATCAGCCGTGTGGAACCCTCGGCAGATGGCAGCCAACAGGAAACAACCAGGGAAAAATAATATCACTAACCTGACTAGTCAGGCTTAGAACAAGTTGCCGGGATTTCTATAATTAATTGACCCCAAATCATGGTATACCAGTGAGAATGGTTTATCCTATAGAGTCTAAATGATATTTGCATTGGGCGGTCAAATCATGGTAAAAAGTCGCTCGCTATAAACAACCGAAACCACTAGATACACTATCTTATTGATTTCATTGAAGTTAAATAATCGGAGTTAAGATGCCTAATACCGCGTCAAACATAAATCAAAGCTTTAAGCCTTATAAACAGAAAAAAGGCGAAGAATACATGAGTGAAGATCAGATCAAACACTTCAACGAAATTCTTAATGCATGGAAAATGGAATTAATGTCGGAAGTGGATCGCACTGTTGATCATATGAAAGACGAAGCAGCAAACTTCCCGGATCCTGCTGACCGCGCGACCCAGGAAGAAGAGTTCAGCCTTGAATTGCGCACCCGTGACCGCGAACGCAAACTGATCAAAAAAATAGAAGATACTATGGCCCTGATTAGCTCAGGTGAATACGGTTACTGCGAAACCTGCGGTGTTGAAATCGGCTTACGCCGTATGGAAGCACGACCTACAGCAACGCAATGTATCGACTGCAAGAGCCTGGATGAGATTAAAGAAAAGCAGACTCGCGGCAAGTAATTACACCTTACAATTAGTATGAAAAAAGAGCCGATTAATTTCGGCTCTTTTTGTTTCTGGGTATAAAAAGATAAAAGCATAAACTTTGAACCACAGAGGCACAGAGGCAAAGAGATTGTTAGTTTCTGTCATTGCGAGCGGAGCGCGGCAATCTCTGGCAGGCAACACTGCTGCTCCTGGGGATTGCCGCGCTTCGCTCGCAATGACGAAATAGTAAACTTTATTCTCTGCGCCTTCGCGTCTTTGCTTCTCTTCGTTAAAAATAAGCTTTTATAGGAATTTGAGCTTTACCACAAACAAAGAACGTATATTATTCGGGGAATCAATCATGCGCTGTAAACGCTTGAATATGGACCGCTTAAATACGGACATTTATCTGGTCACTTAATTACAGGCATCTCTGCCCGGTTATCTCAGCTGCAATATTTAGGGGACGTTCGTCAAATAGTCAATTAATTATCTGATTCGCTAATTTGATTAATCGACGAACGTCCCCTAAATTTCCCTATTTTTTTAATGGTTAATCAACCAGGTGCAACCACTTGTAAAACACACCGCTTTCACCACCGCCTGTATCACCTTTCACCATTAATGCACCGCCATGTGCTGGATTCGTTGGTGGAATACCATAATGCATATCCCAGCTGCCCGATTCCTTACGCCATGCCACGTTGTTTTTACCTGTCACTTTCTGCGGCCAGAAATATTCAATGCCTTCAGCGTTACCAACCAGGGTACGTGTTACCGATTCACCAGTGCCCGGATGAGTGAATGTTACTTTCAGTTTATCAATGTAACCTTCACTTTTAGCGCCAAGATAATTAATACAGTTGGAAAATGAGCCGGAAACGTCCTGCATAAAAGCCCGTACCGAGAGTTTCATATGGTAAGGAAGGCTGACACTGCCTGTCTTTCTAAGCCAGCTTGTATCACGAGTACTTGATACAGAAATCGTGCCACCATCAGCGCGGTTTTCACCAGAATCCAGGCCATTGAATGAAAGCTGTATGTTGTACTTGCAATCATCCTGATCCGCAATATTCATGCGATACACCAGTTCATAGCTCGCTTCAATATTAGCTACAGTATCTTTACAGTCAGCAGCTCTTGGGCCTGAATATCCAATGTAATGCTTATCACCAACCGCTGCACCTGCCATCATCTGGAACGCCTTATCCGTACATTCCACGTCGCCCCAGAAATAAGGCACAAAGCGAACCCCATTCTGTTTTTTACATTCAGCCGTTGTCAGCATTGCAGCTTTATTACCCGTGGCACAATAAGGGTTGGCTTCCTTAACGTAATCCCCGCCATAGTTATCATGATGATCTATACGAGATGGCTTGATGGTCATGCCGCCACCTTCCTGATTGATATAACCCGGAAAGCCCCATATTTCAGGAACCTGGTAACCCGTACTGCCGCCAGTGAAATATTTAACCTCATCATTCTGCCAGGTGATACCAACCAGGTTATCACTCAGCTTATGGATATAGCCAGGTACGCCACGAACGCTGACCGGTGTACGGCCAGCCTGCGCAAAAGCGTAAAATTCCACTTCGCTGTGTTCCGGATAAGTCGAAACACGCGCAACCGGCTCGGAACCCTTACTGTGTCCAAACACCCGAACATCCGGGTTATTAAAGCGAACCTTTAGGGTATACAGTAAATCATCAAGCGCGTTACTGGCGTCATAAACGCCCATATCGTAATTTATGGCATCTTCCAGTGTCGACTCATCGCTATACTGTAGCGAAAGGTAAGCACGGCCCGGCAGCGGCGAAACAATGGTAGTAAACTGCTTGTAGTCACCATCTTCCGCATTAGTGCCCGGCACGAAAACATCGAAAGCACCCAGACAGGAAGGTGCTTCGGCGAATTCGGCTCTAATACGTTCTTCGACACAACTGGCTATCTCCTCGCGTTCAGATGTCATGGTACAGGCAACACCAGAACTTGAGTTCTGGCTAAGATCGACAATATAAACATCGTCAGGAGTAAAGATCCGGTTGCAGCCATTGCTGGTTGAAGCATCATCTAATGCCGCATCAGAATCAGATCCCGATCCTGATTCAGCACAGGCAGTCAGGAAGCTGCTGAACAAAAGTACATAATATAAACGGTTTAGTTTTTTCATGATCGTCTCCAGTAAAGTAGTTATTGCAAACGCTGTTTGCTATGGGGAGACTATAGGTAGTGCATGTTGCAGGCGGTATGGGGAGAATACCCCATACCTGCTTACATCAGCTTAAAACTGTGAAGTGGTTTGCATTTTTTGATGGCAAGCAGCTGAAAATAATGAAATCAAAATGGGGTCAGACTCGATTGATTTTATAACTGGTGAGCACGGACAAATTTAAACGATAAGAAGCTCACAACAAACACCCTGACCCTGCACTGAACGGATATTCAGACGCATACCATACTGCTCAGCAAGCTGTTTACAGATAGCAAGCCCAAGCCCTTCACCACTGGACTCCGGCCCTTTTTCATAAGCCTGCATAATGGTTTCCATCTTCTCGGGGCTGATGCCGGCTCCATTGTCGGCCACAATAATTGCAACACCCTTTGATTTCCGGCGCACGCCGAGTACAATTTTTCCTTTACCGGCATGTTTAATTGCATTGGCAACCAGGTTTGATACGATACGCATAACAATGGTTGCTTCTGGTGAAATCATGACTGATGATAGCTGTACTTTCAGCTCGATATTATTGGCACAGGCATCAGATTCGAACATTCGGTGAACCGTTTCCAACACTAGTTTCACTGGATAAGGTTCTGCACTGTGATGCTCGTTATAGCTTGCCGGTTCATTTTGCACCGTTAAATCATCCTCAACTAAATCCGTATTTGCATCCGGACGTGTTTCTCGCAGATAGGTATTACACAGGTTCTCCAGGTAAGAAAATGCATTCGCCAGTTGCTGTTTTAACTGCGGCGCCTGGTCCTGTGTAATTGCGTCGATGGTTGAACGCAATGACACCAGTGGCTGACGCATGTCATGCGAGGCTTCTGCCAGCTGCTGCTGGCGCAGTGATGCCAGTGCTTTTACCTTGTTATAACGTTGTTCGGATTCATACAGTTCGCGGTTAATTTCCGCTTCCCGGTTTGCTGCGGTTATCGCCTGCTGCAAAGACTCTTCATAATCTTTTCGCAAACCGCTGACATGCGAGATGATGGTTGCCATGGTTGCCAGCCCGGCAAGAATAAAAATAATACGGCTTGAATGCACATAAACATAAGCCGGGAAGATACTGACATTCAATGACAGCATAACAAGCACTACTACCGCTACGGCAATCAGTACCGCAGAAACGATGGCAATGACATTACGCTTCATCAGGCGGTCTGCCCTCACCCTCGCCCAGCCGACTATCGCGTAGGCATGGGCAACAAACATCAGTGCAACAAACAGGCTGGTCATATCAACCATGAAAACAAACGGCAGGTAAAAAGTCAGCAGCGACATGGCAAGCGCTAGCACTGACAGTCCCAGGAAGATTTTTAATACGGTTGCTGATAAAACCTGCCTGCGTTGTGACGGCTCTACCGCTTTATAAGCAACATAAAAACCAGACGAACTGAACAGGTAGGCAATGACCACCGCTGAATAATGATTCCAGCGTGGCAGCTCTGGCCAGAGATACATAAAGGCATAACCTTCCATCGCCGACAGCATCAGCAGGGCAATGGAAAACAGTGCCGCGTATAATATCGAGGTTTTATCCTGCATGGCAATACCAAACAACAGGAACAAAAGAATCGCCGCAAAACTGAAACCGTAGAACAGCGCGGCACTGACGGTATCATCTTTAACGATTTCCATCAGCTCAATCTCATCGACCACATCCAGCGGTAAATAACTGCTGCCCATGGCATGGTACTGCACCAGGATATCGACACTGCGTTCAGCTGGCAGCTTAAAGGCAGACGATATCTGCCAGCGATGCGGATAGGCGCGATCTTCGAATACGTTATCGACGCCTTCTTTCAGTACATGGCTGACCTGCTGCTGGTCAACAAGGTAAGCGTTTAACAACTGGCGGTAAGGCAATGCGGCCAGTAGCCGGTAGGGTTGTTGCGAATTAACTTGCGTGCCGACATGCAGGCGAATATGAAACCAGAAATACTGATCAACGTTACCAACATTAAATGGCTGCTGATAGCGATGCACGAGTTCTGACTGATTATTCTGCAAGGCATCCGCCGCCTGGAAAACCTGTAGCGCATCCAGTGGCTGCTGTATTTTTACGGTATCTTCGAAATAACGCCATTCACCCTGCTGCAATGTATCGGCGTGGCTGCCAGCGGCAAATGCCAGCACAAAAAATAGTGCACAAATAAAGTGGCTATAACGTATGGCTGGCTGATAGAATAATTTCATAGGGTTGATTTTTTTTCTGCGCCTATTGTATACAAATATGATGTACATAAAAATATAACGGACACGCCTTGGCTAACACACCGGTTAAACCCACACAGGACAACCAGTATCGCGCAGTGATCGCCGATGATCACCAGATTGTCCGTGACGGGCTAAAAAGCGCACTACAACAACCCGGCCTGGTCGAACATAACGGTGTTGCTGTCATTGCCGAAGCTGAAAACGGTTTTGAAGCACTGGCCGAAGTTAAAAACCATAAACCTGATGTACTAATTCTGGACATCTCCATGCCACTGGCCGGCGGAGCCGAGGTGGTTGCCGACATTAAGCGCTGGAGCCCGCAAACCCGCATCGTGATACTAACCGGCATCAATGCACCCGGCCTGATCTGCACCTTGCTCGATGCTGGTGTCGATGGCATGTTTTCCAAGGGCGCTTCGTTAGATGAACTGTATAAACAACTTCCCCTGATTCTGCGCGGCGGCAAGCACATCGCCGAATGTTTTGTTAAAACCATGCAGCTCCAGCAGAATAACAAGACCCTGACCGACCGCGAGCTACAAACCCTGAACATGATCATCGCCGGAAAAACCAGCCGAGAGATTGCCGATTTCATGTCGATAAGCCCAAAGACCGTGGACAAACACCGCACCAGCCTGATGAAAAAACTGGATACGCACTCCGTTGCTGAATTGATTGCTTATGCATTACGTGAAGGCCTGATTGATCCCGAGCATAGCTTTAATACCTGAGCGACTATCCCTGAGTGACAATCATTATTACATTTAATAATATCTATTATCGATCACCCGGCTTTATTTGTTATGGGGTGATTACCCTAAATTGATGATTAAAATGAACACCTGCAATAAGGATAAAAACTACATCGGCCGCTTTGCCCCCTCGCCCACCGGGCCGGTTCACTTTGGTACTTTAGTCGCTGCTGTTGGCAGTTACCTGCAGGCTAAAACAAATAATGGCGACTGGTTAATGCGCATGGAAGATGTCGATATTACGCGCAAGGTTGATGGTGCTGATTCGGAAATCCTGCGTACGCTCGAAGCCTTTGGTTTTGAGTGGCAGGGTGAAGTGGTGTACCAGTCAAAACGAGCGGACTATTACCAGCAGGCACTCGAAGAGCTGATCGGGCAATCACTGGTTTTCCCCTGTGTCTGCTCACGCAAACAGCTGGCCGTGACTGGCAGCGGAATTTACCCCGGCAATTGCAGAAGCCATAAACTGCCGGAGAGAAATGAGCATGCATTGCGCCTGCTGGCCAAGGATGAAACGATTACTTTCGATGATGCTGTCATGGGCAGACAAACACAAAATATTAAACAGCAATGCGGTGATTTCATTATCAAACGCCGTGACGGTTTATTTGCCTACCAGCTCGCCGTGGTTGTCGATGACGCCATGCAGGGCATTAACGAAATTGTTCGCGGCGCTGACCTGCTCGATTCAACCGCAAGGCAGATTTATCTGCAGCAAATACTGAATTACCCGACTCCGAACTATTGTCACCTGCCGCTGGCAGTCGATCATTCCGGCAATAAAATCAGCAAATCCGAAGCTGCGGCAAAAGTTGATACTGGTAATATGAAACAACAGCTTATCAAGGCGCTGGACTTTCTCGGCCAGCAGCCACCAGCCGAACTACAGGCTGCAACACTTGAAAATATATGGCACTGGTCAATCAATCACTGGCAGCTCAACGCCGTACCTAAAAAAAATCAGCTGTCACCTTCACTTCAAGCCTGAAAAAGCTGTCGAAGTTTTACCTCACTCGGTGTATGCTCTTAATCCAAGAATAATAGCCCAATAAATTAAGAGGAAATCACTGTGTCAGGAATCGAAATTAGCTCAGGTCTTAGCGAAAACCGACTGTTTAAACCCAGCGCTGAATTTACCAAAAAGGCGCGAATCAAGGCTGACGACCTGGCAGCCCTGCACAAGCATGCTGCAGACGATTACGAAGGCTTCTGGGCGGAACAGGCCCGTACTCTGCTAGACTGGAAAACTCCCTTTACACAAACTCTGGATGCCAGCCAGGCACCACATTACAAGTGGTTTAGCGATGGCACGATGAATGTCAGCTACAACTGCATTGACCGGCACCTGGAAAAAAACGCCGATAAAACGGCGATTATCTTTGAAGGTGAAGTCTGGCGATACCCGGCACATCACATACCAGCAACTGCACGACGATGTATGCCAGTTTGCCAACGCATTAAAAGACCAGGGTGTAAATAAGGGTGACCGTGTCATTATCTATATGCCAATGGTTGCCGAAGCCGTCATTGCCATGCAGGCCTGCGCGCGTATCGGGGCAATACATTCCGTGGTTTTTGGCGGTTTTTCCGCTGATTCCCTGCGCGACAGAATTGATGATGCACGGGCAGTAATGCTGATTACCGCAGATGGCGGCACCCGCGGCGGTAAAACGGTGGCACTTAAAGGAGCCGCTGATAAAGCTTTAAGTGAAGGCTGTGCCAGCATTAAATCAGTCATCGTATTAAAACGCAGTGGTCACGATGTAGAAATGAAAGATGGCCGCGATATCTGGTGGTCAGATGCCATCACTGGCCAGGAAAAAACCTGTGAGCCGGAATGGGTCGATGCTGAGCATCCGCTGTTTCTGCTTTACACTTCAGGCTCTACCGGCAAACCCAAAGGTATTCAGCATTCCAGCGCCGGCTACCTGCTAAACGCGGTGGCCACTAACCTGTGGGTTTTTGATTTACAGGATGATGATGTTTTCTGGTGTACCGCCGATGTTGGCTGGATTACCGGCCACACCTACGTGGCATATGGCCCGCTGGCTGCGGGTGCGACCATCGTTATGTTTGAAGGCGCACCGGTCATCCCGGATGCAGGCCGCTTCTGGAAAATGTGCGAACAGCATAAAGTAACCGTGTTTTACACCGCACCGACCGCGATACGCGCATTAATGAAATTTGGTGATGACTACCCCAACAAATACGATCTGTCTTCACTGCGTCTGCTAGGTACTGTCGGTGAACCAATTAACCCCGAAGCCTGGATGTGGTATCACACGGTCATCGGCAAAGAACGCTGCCCGATCGTTGATACCTGGTGGCAGACTGAAACCGGTGCCAATGTGCTGACTCCTGTTCCCGGTGTAACCGCAACCAAACCCGGTTCCTGTACATTACCTCTGCCGGGCATGGATGTGGATATCGTCAATGAAGAAGGCGAATCCATAACCAAAGCAAACACTGGCGGCTACCTTGTCATTAAAAAGCCCTGGCCATCGATGGTGAGGACGGTCTGGGGTGATGACCAGCGTTACGTCGATACCTATTTCCCTAAATTTGGCGGCAAATATTACCTCGCCGGTGACAGCGCACGCCGTGACGCAGATGGTTATTTCTGGATTATGGGCCGCATCGACGATGTATTAAACGTTTCCGGTCATCGTCTCGGCACCATGGAAATTGAGTCAGCCTTAGCGGCACACGAAGCCGTTGTTGAAGCAGCTGTAGTCGGTCGTCCGCACGAGGTTAAAGGCGAAGCAATTGTTGCCTTTGTTATCTGCAAAAATGAACGCCCGGTTGGCGAAGAAGCAAAGAAAATGGTTGCCGAACTGCGCAACTGGGTGGGTGAACAAATCGGTGCTATTGCCAAACCGGATGACATACGCTTTGCAGATGGCCTGCCGAAAACCCGGTCAGGAAAAATCATGCGCCGCCTGTTAAGAACAATCGCCGCTGGTGAGGAAATAACATCCGATATTTCAACACTGGAAAATGAAGCCGTGGTTGCTCAGTTACAGGGTGAGGCTTAGGCGCTTAACATGAAGCGATTCCCTGGAAACTGTTTATGACAGCTTGCTGCAAAGGCAAGACACCAGGGACACATCGCTGCCCGGCCAACGGTAAAAGTTACGCCAGCGTTGATCGTAAAACGGTATTACACCATGTAGATCAGCCCTGGCTTAATAACATTACTGAACCGCACTATTACTTTTGTAGCGACCCGTTATGCGATGTCGTTTATTTTGCCGAAGACAACAGCACGATAACTAAAGATGAAGTGCGAACTGCAATCTGGCAAAAATCTGAATCAGATGATGCTGAGCTTTGTTATTGCTTTGGCGTCAGCAAGTCACTTGCTCTGACAGACAAAAGCATAAAAGCATTTGTCATCGAACAAACAAAACATTCACTGTGCTCGTGCGAGACCAGTAATCCGTCTGGTCGCTGCTGCTTAAAAGATTTCCCTAAACAATAAATGATACAAGTAACACAATAACGATATTTATGATTGAGAAAATACTGCGATTTCTTGGTGTAGAGCGATACCGTGCCAGTCATGCTGAAAAACTCATTTCTGCCCTTGGAGCATTCCTGGGTATTTTACTGGTTATCTATAGCAGCTCCTTTTTTGTACAGGCTGAAGCCGCCTATATTATTGTTGCTTCGATGGGCGCCTCGGCAGTACTGTTGTTTGCCGTGCCGCATGGTCCGCTTTCACAGCCCTGGCCGCTGATTGGCGGCCACCTGGTTTCTGCTGTAATCGGAGTCAGTTGTGCAAATCTTATTCCCGATACCTACATCGCTGCAGCAGTCGCCGTAGGAATCGCTGTTGGCGCAATGTATTACCTGCACTGCATCCACCCGCCGGGTGGCGCAACGGCATTAGCCGCGGTTGTTGGTGGCAGCGAGGTACAGCAACTGGGTTACAGTTATATCCTGACCCCTGTTCTGATTAATGTTATCGCCATAATCAGCGTCGCTATCATTTTCAACTTCTTTTTCAAATGGCGCCGTTACCCTTCATACCTGGCACAAAAAGCCAAACCGCCAAAAACAACTGGTCATGGCTACGAAACTATTAATCACGAAGACTTTGTCTACGCATTGAGTGAATTTGATTCTTTTATCGATATTTCAGAAAACGATCTGCTGAAAATTTATTCGCTGGTAACAAAACGCCACCAGGGCACGAGCATTGATTACCAGAACCTGAAAAATGGCCATTATTACAGCAACGGTGAATACGGCGACCTTTGGTCCGTGCGGCAAATTGTCGACTGGGCAGAAGACACACACTCCGGTGAAGAAAAACTTATCTACAAGGTCATCTCAGGTGCTAACCGCCGCAGCTCAGGTGTAATGACAAAAAATGAATTCTCCCGCTGGGCCAGGCACGAAGTAGAAAGAGACGAAGATAACTGGCGGCGCATCGATAACGCCGAGTAGCCGAGGGTGAAACTTCAGATCAAGGTCATCCCCTCCTCATCCAGAGACTGCATCGCAGGCTGGTTAGAAAACACACTGAAAGTAAGAGTAAAAGCACCACCGGAAAAAGGTAAAGCGAATAAAGCTGTTGTTCAGCTACTGGAAAAAGCCCTTGACCTGCCCGGCGGCTCAGTAAAACTGGTCAGCGGCGAAACCTCCTGCCACAAAATTATTGAAATCATCACTGATAATGAAAAAATAGTTAAACAGCTCCTGATATCCTACTGAAATGGGCAATTTTTTGCCCAATATACTCAGATATACATATAGACACAAGGCACCCTGGTAAATAATAATTACTCCTCTTTTTACAGCCACCAGCATAACCAAAATAACAGTACATTAATGAACTTAGCCGCATTCTTTCCTTTCCTGAACTGGTTTCGATTTGTTAATGCAACTACATTAAAAGCTGATTTTTTTGCCGGTCTGACCGGCGCAGTCATTGTTTTACCGCAGGGCGTTGCTTTTGCCACCATTGCCGGCCTGCCGCCGGAGTATGGCCTTTACACCGCCATGGTCACGCCTATCATTGCCGCCCTGTTTGGCTCCTCCTACCACCTGATATCAGGGCCGACAACGGCTATTTCTATCGTGGTGTTTTCCACCATCAGTCACCACGCAGACCCCGGTACACCCGAGTTCATTACCCTGGCACTAACCCTTACCTTTCTTGCCGGCGCTTACCAGCTGGGCTTTGGTCTGGCCAAGCTCGGTTCGCTGGTAAATTTTGTATCGCATAATGTGGTAACCGGCTTTACCGCCGGCGCAGCCATATTGATTGCCACCAGCCAGATGAAGCATGTTCTCGGTATTTATATACCAAAGGGCGAAACCTTTGTTCACACCTGGTATGACATATTCATCGATATTAACAATGCAAACCTGTACCTTATATTTATCGCATTAACAACGTTGATAACTGCCATAGCGGTTAAACGCCTTGCACCAAAACTTCCTAACCTGCTGATTGGCATGGTTATCGGCAGCATACTGGCATACCTGCTTAAAGATTCAACCGACAGCATTAAACTGGTCGGAGAAATACCTGCACAGTTACCTCCCCTGTCCATACCCGAATTTTCCTACAACACCATTAAAATGCTGGCACCTGAAGCATTTGCCGTCGCCCTGCTGGGTTTGATTGAAGCAGCATCGATAAGCCGGGCAATCGCGACTAAATCGGGCCAGCGAATCGTTGCCAACCAGGAGTTTATCGGTCAGGGCCTGTCAAACATGTTTGGCAGCTTCTTCTCCAGTTATGCGGGTTCAGGCTCATTTACACGCTCTGGCATTAACTACGAATCCGGTGCAAAAACGCCTTTGTCTGCAATTTTTGCTGCCATTTCATTAATGCTGATTGTGCTCTTAATTGCACCGTTGACCGCTTATTTGCCTATTGCTGCCATGGGCGGCGTCATTTTACTGGTAGCTTATAACCTGATCGATTTTCACCACATAGCTAAAACAATCAAGTTCAGCAAAGCTGAAACAGCTATTTTGCTGACAACCTTTCTCGCCACCTTAACACTCGAACTTGAATTTGCTATCTATGCCGGCGTATTACTCTCACTGGTATTTTTCCTGTCAAAAACATCAACACCGGAAATACCCACCCTGTCTATTGATAATGATTTGCGAGAAGGACACCGTAAATTAATCAATATTAATAACAAACCGCTGAAACAATGCCCACAGTTAAAAATTATACGTATTGATATGTCGATTTATTTTGGTTCAATCAATCACATTCAGAATCGTATTGCGCAAATCGCAGAGAATGAAAGAATTTACAATATCTTAATCATTTCCAGCGGCATCAACTTTATTGACCTGGCTGGTGCAGAGGCGCTGGTTTCTGAAAATAACCAGCTTAAAAAAATGAACGGCGGTATTTACTTTGTCGGTTTAAAGTCTTCAGTTTACGAATTTGCCGCGAAAACGTGTTTCATAAAGGAAATTGGAACGAATCACTTTTTCGACAGAAAATCCGAAGCCATTCATCAGATATATAAAAAGCTGGATAAAGATATATGTAAGGAGTGCCAGTCGTTAATTTTCAGGGAATGCGAGATGTAGCGTTTCAAGGTGCAGCCATTGCCTGTTTAACAGCGCGGCAGTATTATTAACAATAATACATCCGGCACTGTAGCAGAGGTTATTATGTCAGCAATACTTTTTGACCTTGACGGCGTACTTTATGAAGATAACAAAGTTATTGAAGGCGCCGCCGAAACAGTTAACTGGTTTATACAAAACGGTATTCCTCACCTTTTTTTAACCAACACCACATCAAAATCACGCCAGCAACTTGTAAATAAACTCAATAATTTTGGCATTGAGTCTACGATAAAAGATTTTCTAACTCCTCCCGTTACAGCCACGCAATGGTTAAAACATAATAAATTAAACAAGCTTGCATTATATGTTCCGCAATCAACCAAACAAGAGTTTTCTTCCTTTAACTTAAAAAACGAGGATAATGCTGAGGTCGACGCTGTAATCATCGGCGACCTGGGCAAACAATGGAATTTCGAAACCATGAACCGTATATTCAGGCAGTTAATGAATAACTCAGAGGCACAGTTAATTGCTCTTGGTATGACGCGTTACTGGCGCACCGGTGACGGGCTTCAGCTGGATGTCGGGCCAATGATTAAGGCCTTTGAATTTGCCACCGGTAAAAGCGCGATTGTTTGCGGAAAACCTGATGCCACATTTTTTCAGGCCGCCATAAGCCTGCTCGGTACAAAAGAAAATGTTGTAATGATAGGTGATGACATTCATGGCGATATTGAAGGTGCACAACAGGCAGGGCTAAAGGCTATCCTGGTAAGGACCGGCAAGTTTACCTCGCAGGACCTGAAGACAACAATCAAGCCGGAGACAGTACTCGATTCAGTTTCACAACTGCCTGAATGGTGGCAGTCAAACATGTAAGCTATTCAATCAGGGTGATTTTATCCAGCCTGATACAGACATCCTTACTCTCGCTTAATAAGCTGGCAACAAGAAACTCTTCCCCATTCCTTACTAAAATATCGACTGGCAGCACAATACCTGTAAAAACCGTATTATTATCTAGCCATTTAATGGACAATTTTCTCTTATGCATAATGGCAATTTCATACTCATCATGCAGTGCACAGGCTATTGGCTCATAGGGCTGCAGCACAATGCTTACTCATCATCACGCAATATCGTTAACTGGCACTCACCATCAAAAGTGATGGATTGTTGAATACGTATTGGCCGGCAGCAAACAGAGCAGTCTTCATAGTAATCCTGTTCGCTCGCTGAATCATCAATCAGCAGTTCAATATTTTCGCCACAGTATGGGCAACTGATATCACGGTTAAGTAACTCCATTATCAGGAACCGTGTCTAAGCTCCAGCAATGACATAGTCAATGCCGGCCAGTAAGTAATTATCAAAACCGCGAGGAACAGAATCAACATAAAGGGAATGGTTGCATAATACAGTTCGGTAATCGGTTTATTGAAACGGTAACTGGCAATAAAAAGATTCATTCCTACCGGCGGTGTAAAGTAACCTATCTGCATATTAGCAAGAAAAATAATACCGAAATGTATCGGGTGTATGCCGTAACCCACAGCGATAGGCAGGGTTAGCGGAACAATAATAACCAGGGCGGAGAAGACATCAAGCATCATACCCAGCACCAGTAAAAAGATATTAAGCAATATTAAAAAAGTTAACTTACTATCAATATGCGCACGGATAAACTCAAATAATTTTGAAGGTATTTCTGCATCGATTAAATAATTCGTTGATGCAAGAGAAACGGCCAGAATAATTAACACGCCACCGACCAGCACCATCGAGTCGCGCATTATCGTCGGCAACTGTTTTATTTTTACTTCTTTCAGCACCAGTACATTAACGATCAAAACATACATCACGGCTACAGCCGCCGCTTCAGAAACAGCAAAATAACCGCTGTAGATGCCGCCAATTAATATGATCGGCAATGGTACTTCCCAGACCGATTTTTGCAATGCGCCGATGACTTTTTTCGCATCAAATGCAGTCGTTGGTATTTTATCGCCGATGCTTTTATACATGCTCCAGGCGACTAAAAGCGCAAGCATTAACAAGCCCGGCAACAAACCGGCAATAAACAGATCATCTATTGCAACGGATTGTTCAAGATTCATTTGTTGTGCAATAACACCATACAAAATAAGTGCTATCGATGGCGGAAACAGCAAACCTAAACTGCCTGACGAGGTTATCAGTCCCAGGTTAAATCGCTCTGAATATCCCGCCTGCTTCATGGCAGGATAAAGAATCGCACCCAGGGCGATAATTGTGGCACCGGAAGCACCGGTTAATGCGGTAAAAAATGCGCAGGCGAATAATGAGACAACCGCAAGCCCACCTGGCAACCAGCCCAACAAGGCATCCGTCAGTATTACCAGTCTTTCAGACGCCTTGCTTTCACCCAGGATATAGCCTGCAAATGTAAATAATGGAATAGCCAGAAGCACCGGCGTATCAACAATGCGATAAATTTCGATAGCGACAACTGATAAATCAATATCGTTACCGTGGAAGCCGATCAGTGCACTGGTCGCAATAATTGCAAATAATGGAGCACCAAGGATAACCAGCAGTAAGAGTGCGAGAGCGCCAGCCACTATTTACTCTCGTCAGAACTGTCAGCGAGTGGTACTGGCACCGGTACAGGCCGTTTTTTTTCTGGTGGTGACATAAACAATAGACCGTATCGCAATGCAATCAGAAAAAAACTGAGCGGAATAATCAACGCTGTCACCCAGGCAGGTACGCCCGAGAAAGCAACAGTACCGTATTCATATTCACTGAGCACAAAGCGGCTTGCGTGCCAGCCGATCAGCAGACAGATGAGCAAGGTAAACAGATAAACCGAACGCTGCACATAGGGCTTTAAATTCGCCGGCAGATACTTGGTGAAAACGTCTATTCGGATATGATTATCTGTTCGCGTTGCTACCACAGCACCGGCAAGTCCGACCCATAAAACCAGTGTTCTTAGTAATGGATCTATCCAGACAGCACCTTCTGAAAATATATTTCTGGATATAATCTGATAAATAGCAAGCACTATCATGCTGGACAAAATAGCAACCAGCAGGCCGTCTTCTATCCGGTTAACTGCTTTAATTAATTTATTATTTTTGATATCCATTAACAGGTTTTAACTGCCATTTAACCACTAGCGTTAATGCAATTTCGGCACGTTTAACTTATTAGCGGTTGTAGCTTTATAAAGATTCTCACTAAATTTGTACTTGTGAATCATTTCATTTATAACAAAGTCTCCTGCTTTTAACCATTCAACTTTCTCACTATCATTTAACTGCACAAACTCTACACCCTGATTAATCAGGGCCTCACGTGCAGCAATGTTATCTACCCGGTTGCGCTGATCAATTCTTTTATACACATCAGCCATTACCTCTCTCACTATGGCCTGGTCAGATTCGCTTAGTTTCTTAAATACTTTTTTATCAATGATCATCGTTGCCGCCAGGTAATTTAGCGGCAGATCAACAACATATTTCACATGCGTATGCCACTGCAATGCGAGGGCGCCAATAGGTGAAGTAATAATGTTATTGATCAAACCTGTCTGCAGGCCTGTCAGGACATCAGATAACGGCAACGAAATAGGTGTGATGCCAACATAACGATAAACCGACAGTCCTACATCACTGCCTTCCGGTACCCAGGATTTCTGCTTTCTCAAATCATCAAAACTACTTATGCGTTCTTTAGACATAAGGTAGGTAAAACCACCCTGTGCAAAACCAAAATTAACAAACCCGTCACTTTCGACAATATTACTCAATAACGGGTCAGATGACTTCCGTATGGTTTCCGCATCATCCAGACTGGAAAACAAAAAAGGTAACCCATAAACCGTAGCGTCTGTTGTAGTTTGCGCAAGACTGCCGAGAGTTATAGCACCACCATGTAACTGGCCGATACGTATTTTCCTTAGCACGTTATCATCATTCCCCATAACACCGCCGGGATAAAACTTAAACTCAACTCGACCGTTTGTCCGATCTTTAATCGCTTTTGCACCCGCACGCATCTGCTCCATCCAGAAAGTACCCTCAGGAGAAAGCGTGGCGATTTTAATGGTTTTCGCAACAGTCACCGTTGAGCTTAAAGCAAACAAAGTCGCCGTCAAAAAAAGAATTACATACTTAATACTATTTTTCATTTTTCACTTTTATCTCCAGGACCCAGGGCGTAAACCGTAAACCACCTTCCTAACTATGGATGTCACTAAACAGAGCAATGCAGAAGCAATCCGAGTCACAACTCACAGTACATTTTTTATTAACACGCATTTAACTGCATGTTCAAAAGTAATCATCGGCATCCTGCAACAATATTTTTGCTTTCTGTTTAGCCAGAGTATTAATCAAAATTTGTTGCCGGGGCCCTATATCAGCATCAATAACCTGCTGCAACAGGCTGTCATATAATTTTCGATCAAACATCATACGTGCGTATTTATCAGCAAACATAACTTTTGCCATTAAATTTTCACCTTGAGAAATTTCAATCGCGCGTTCAAAATGCTGTTTTGCAATTTCCGGTTTGCCACCCAGTGCTGGCGGCAACAAAGATTCCATGACAGCCATATACAGATGCGCATTACCATTATTAACGGTTTCATCAGTATCTAACACCCGCTGCAAGCCTGCCTTGACCTTTGGCAATTCTGCCACCGCATTCCAGTCGCTACTATTTGCTTCAATAACTCCGGCCCAACTGCTGACAAAGATAAACAATGACTCTGCCTGCTCTTTCTCAACCGTTTCAAGGCGTTTCTCAAATTCAAAGTAAGTTAAGCTCTTGAAATCACAAATGTTGCTGTAGCGTAAACACATGGCCCTGCTACCGTAGTCGAAAGCGCGACTTGCCAGTGCCTTTTTACTTTCACTACTATCAGTAAAGCTTGAAGCATAAGCAGCATAAAGTTGTGCACCTGATTCGAGTAATTCCGGGTTATCCGGGTCGCCCTTAATCATACTGCTGATCAATACAAGGTAAGAAGGTACCGCTTTTTTAATTGTTTCGGGATCATCAAATTCGAGAATAGTTGCTGACAGATCCTGTGCAAACTCCTGTTTTGCATTAGCAATAAGCTGGCTGCAGGCACTGACACTCATCAGCGTCAATATTATTAGCGCCAGTTTAATAATCCGGTTTGTCTGTGATCTGGATTTCATACAGTGATAACGACTATTTCGGAAGCCATGAAATTTGACAGATACTACCTTATATTGGTTTCAAGGTCTGCCTGCAAACAGACTCTTTTTTTAAAAGATCGTACTATTTGCTTCAAACTGGCCTATGGCTATCCAGCACTTATCTATGGCAGTTTCTCTATATTTAACGATGGGCATAAAAAAAGGCCGAAAATCCGGCCTTTTTTTGAAAATACGAAATGTTTTACTGTGCGACAATTTTCTGCAGGCCGGCCACTGAACGAACCCATGGTTTTGCACCGGTTTTCATCTCCAGCTCTGTTGCAGCGGCATTCGCTGAAGCTCGGTCTTCATGAAGATCGACCAATACATATACGATCGAACCCGCACGGTCAGTTTTTACTGACTTTAGCATTGTCAGTTCTTTACTGTTCTGGAATTTTTCAACACTTGCAGCCGTTTTTCCGGCATAAACCTGAACCGCATAATGAGTGCCCGGCATCGCCATTATTTCCTGCTCTGGCGTTAGCTCCTCGATAACAACCGGTGCAATCATTTCTGGTACAGGTGCTGGTTCTGGCTCCTGCATTACGATTGGTTCTGGATCTGCCAGCAGCACTGGATCATTCAAAGAAGTATCTGAAATAACATCATCAGAAGGAACACTTTCAGCTTCAGCTGAATATTTTGATACCCAGGGCGAATCATCAGATTGTGTCCAGGGTGCGGGTGAACTTGAACAGCCAATCAGGCCAAAAATGATTAAATTACTTACTGCGATGCCACGCATGACTTTTATTGTTGTTTCCATGTTTTTCCCCTGGGTCTTATGGCCATTTGTTATGGTTTTAGAGATTGTAGCCCATAATATTTAATTTTCTGCAATCAGCCGCGTTTTTCGCGAACCGAATGGAAATATTTACAGCAAACATTGGTAGATTATACAAATATTCATTTTGTGAATAAAGAAATACACAATTGCCGCCCGCCTCCCGGGAAAGTTACTCAGGTTGTAAGCTTTTACTGCGTAATAGCAATAACCTAACTGAACCACTGGCTCTGAAACCAACAATAAAACCGGCAATAAAAAAGGAGCCGAAGCTCCTTTTTTACCAGGCACCCTGTTTCAGGATGCCATTTGCGATAAATTCAGCAGATCAGGCAACAGCCTCGTCCACTTCCTTCATGCTTAAACGGATACGACCCTGACGATCGATTTCCAGTACTTTCACTTTAACGGTATCGCCTTCAGACAGCTTGTCACTCACATTCTCAACACGCTCTTCGCTGATTTGAGAAATATGAACCAGTCCGTCTTTACCCGGCAGAATTTCAACGAATGCACCAAAATCCATAATCTTCTTCACGGTACCATGGTAAGTAACTCCTACCTCGGCATCAGATGTAATCTGTTCTATGCGTCTTTTCGCTTCTTCTGCGGCAGCTAAATCGCTGGAAGAAATTTTAACGTTACCTTCATCATCAATATCGATAACGGCACCGGTTTCTTCGGTTAATGCACGGATCACTGCGCCGCCTTTTCCGATAACATCGCGGATCTTATCCGGGTGTATCTTGATATTCAGGTAACGAGGTGCGTACTCAGACATTTCAGTACTGGTTTCAGACATGACTTTATTCATTTCACCAAGAATAAAGTTACGTCCGGCTTTAGCCTGCTCCAGCGCCTTTTCCATAATCTCTTTAGTAATGCCGTCTATTTTAATATCCATCTGTAATGCACAGATGCCATTTTCAGAACCAGCAACTTTAAAGTCCATGTCACCCAGGTGATCTTCGTCACCCAGGATGTCAGAAAGCACGGCAAAATCATCACCTTCTTTAATCAGACCCATGGCAATACCAGCAACAGGCGCTTTAATCGGTACACCGGCATCCATCAGCGACAGACTGGTACCACAAACCGAAGCCATTGAGCTTGAGCCGTTAGATTCAGTAATTTCAGATACCACACGAATAGTGTATGGGAATTCTTCTTCTGAAGGCATAACACCTATAACACCACGCTTCGCTAAACGGCCATGGCCAATCTCACGACGTTTAGGTGTACCTACCATACCGGTTTCACCAACACAGTATGGAGGGAAGTTATAGTGCAGCATGAACGGTTCGCGGTAGGAACCACCCAGTGCATCGATAATCTGTGCGTCACGCGCAGTACCCAGTGTGGTTACAACCAGCGCCTGTGTTTCACCGCGGGTAAACAGCGCAGAACCATGGGTACGCGGCAATACGCCAGTACGAACAGTGATAGCGCGCACATCCGAAGTTGTACGGCCATCAATACGTTTTTCGCCAGCGATAATGCGACCACGAACCAGTTTCTTCTCCAGTTTGCCAAAGGCGCCTTTTACATCCTCTTTTGACCAGCCATCGTCTGTCATAAGGGCTTCGACGGCAGCTCTTCTGGCGGCTTTAACGGCGTCCTGCCTGGCCATTTTTTCAGCTATCTGGTAAGCATCAATGATCGCAGTCGAGCTTATTTCTGCAACTTTCGCAGCCAGTTCTTCGTCAGCAACAGGTTCAATATAGTCCCATTTAGGATTACCTACTTCTGCGGCAAATTCGCTGATTGCAGTAATCACTGCCTGCATCTGTTCATGACCGAACATCACGGCGCCTAACATAACCTCTTCAGACAGTAATTTAGCTTCAGACTCAACCATCAATACCGCTTTATCAGTACCGGCAACAACCAGGTCAAGTTCAGATGTTTCTAATTCTGCCTTACTTGGGTTTAATATATATTCACCGTCTTTATAACCAACTCGCGCGGCACCCAGTGGACCCGCAAAAGGAACACCAGCAACAGATAGCGCCGCAGAAGCACCGATGATTGCTGGAATCTCTGGATCAATATCATCACTGATAGAAACAACGGTGGCAACGATTTGAGCTTCGTTAGTAAATCCCTTTGGAAATAAAGGACGGATCGGACGGTCAATCAATCGACAGGTCAAAGTTTCTGCTTCACTCGGACGACCTTCCCGACGGAAGAAACCGCCTGGAATTTTACCCGCAGCGTAGGTACGTTCCTGGTAATTCACTGTCATCGGGAAGAAGTCTCTGCCCTCTTCAGTCTCTTTAGAGCATACGGCAGTAACAAAAACAACGGTATCGCCCATGCTTATCATCACAGCACCGGATGCCTGACGAGCAATTTCACTCGTTTCCATCGTTACTGTTAGATCACCGTACTGAAATGATTTTTTAATTGCTGTAGGTATCACAATATTATTTCCTGAAATTGGGGCCTGATAACGGACTTAACCCTGAAAAAAAGCATAAAAAAATCACTGATCCCTAACCCTTTATTGTTGGTGGAATTCAGTGATTTTATCAACCACGCATCTTTGTTTATCGACGCAGACCAAGGCTGGAAATCAGCTCTTTATAACGGTCAGTGTTTTTCGCTTTAAGGTAATCAAGTAATTTACGACGCTGATTAACCATGCGTAACAAACCACGACGTGAGTGATGATCACCTTTGTGTTCTTTAAAGTGCTCTGTTAATTGCACAATACGAGTTGTTAATAATGCTACCTGCACTTCCGGAGAACCTGTATCTCCTTCTTTTTGCTGGTATTTTGAAACAACTTCGCCTTTTTCTGCGGTCGATAAAGACATGAATACTCCGAACTCTGTTTTGACTAAATAAATGGTCTGTAATTAAAGGATGGCGATTTTATCACTTATTGAAGCGACAAAAAAGCATTGTTTATAAAAAGTTTTTTTACCTTTTCTGGTAATTTTTTCAGCTTTCCCGGCTTTTACCAAAACCTTTTTAAAGCTTTTTTACCGCAGAGACGCGGAGACGCAGAGAAAACAATGATTTTTTATCATTTATAACGTTTTTCTCCGCGCCCTCCGCGCCTCTGCGGTGAAATTAGTTTTTAATGCCTGATGATCACAAGACACCTAAGCACACTGCTTAATCATGCGTCTTGGCGCTACCAGGCCGTCGTCCTGTATCTCGCCCAGACCCAGAAAGTGGCTCTGATCATAGATACGCACCCATCCGTGCGTCGGTGCATGAGGAACCATCACAGGCTGCCCCTGGCGCACATAAAAAGCCGCATCCGTACCCAGTCGAACATCTGGCCAGTCAGCGACGCCACTATCGATTGGTTGCAGCGTTGCATCCAGCGCAGCAAAACCTTCTTCCGCCAGTTCAGTTAATTGTTCCATAGTCAGCATATCACCGGAATACGGGCCAACACTTAAGCGGCGCAAGGCAGTTATATGGGCACAGTTGCCCAGTTTTTTTGCAATATCTTCAACCAGGGTACGAACATAAGTACCTTTTGAACAGGCAACTTCAAGCTCAAGAATAAGGCGCTGCTGGCCTTCGCCATCATCTTCCATACTGAGTGAAATAAAATCGATTTCGTAAATGGTAATTCGTCTCGATTTGCGCTCAACTTCAATACCCTGGCGCGCCAGCTTATATAAACGTTCACCGTTATGTTTTACTGCCGAGTACATTGGTGGAACCTGGTCGATTTCGCCAATAAATTCCGGTAACACCGCCTTGACCGCCGCTTCATCAATAGCCGAAACATCGAGCGATTCAAGCACCTCGCCTTCGGCATCACCGGTGGTTGTACTCACACCCAGCTGACATTTAAGGTGATAACGCTTATCCGCATCCAGCAGAAAAGCAGATATTTTTGTTGCTTCACCCAGGCAGACGGGCAACATGCCGGTAGCCAAAGGATCCAGGCTGCCGGTATGACCCGCTTTAGCAGCACCAAACAGGCGTTTAACTCTTTGCAAGGCATGATTTGAACTGCAACCAGCGGGTTTATCTAACAGTAAAACACCACTTATTTCACGGCCTTTTTTCTTACGATTTGCCACTATTCAATCTCATCATCAGGTTCATCTTTTTCGGACTTCCTGTCTTTTTTAATCGCTTCAGTTATCAGCTCGTCCATGGCAATGCCACGCGTCACACTGTCATCCACGACAAATTTTAAAGTCGGGACAATACGCGCACGTATACGACGTGCAACTTCTTTACGAATAAATCCGGTTGCACGGTTTAAAATTTCGATGGATTCGTTTTGCTGCTCAGTGTTAAACATCGAGCAATAGATAACCGCATGGCTTAAATCACGGCTCATACGTACTTCGGTAAACGACATAAAGCCCAGGCGTGGATCATCGATCTCGTCACGAACAATTTCGGCCAGCTCACGGCGAAGCTGTTCGGCCATTCTATCGCTGCGTAAAAACTCTCTAGGCATAAAAATCTGGCTCTAAAGCGGCAATAAAATAGTGACTAGGAAAACGGGCGCAGCTTAAAGCTTGCGCTCAACTTCTACGCGTTCAAAGACTTCGATCTGATCGCCAACCATTACTTCATAGTTTTTCACCGCGATACCACATTCTGTACCACTGTTAACTTCTTTGACGTTGTCTTTAAAACGGCGTAATGATTCAAGCTCGCCCTCAAAAATCACCACGTTGTCACGCAGCACACGAATCGGCGCATCTTTACGAACCACACCTTCGGTTACCAGCGAACCAGCTACCTGCCCAAAGACCGGTGACTTGAATACTTCCTGCACCTTGGCCATACCGATAATCTGTTCACGGTACTCTGCTTTCAGCATGCCGGTAAGCGCTTTTGTAACTTCATCGATCAGTTCATAAATAACACTATAGTAGTTAAGCTCTACGCCACGTTCAGCGGCTGCACGTCGTGCAGTTGCGTCTGCACGCACATTAAAACCGATAACAATAGCATCCGATGCAGCAGCCAGGCTGATATCAGTTTCATTAATACCGCCAACACCGGAAGCAACAATGCGAACATCAACTTCATCATTATCTGCAGCCAGCTTCATCAACGAATCGCTGATAGCATGCAGTGTGCCCTGTACATCAGCTTTTAATAGAACATTCAGCTTCTTGACCTGACCGGCCTCCATCTGTTCAAACATGGATTCCAGTTTGTTAGCCTGCTGGGTAGCCAGACGCATATCTCGTGCTTTACCCTGACGGTTTTGAGAAACCTCACGTGCTGTACGCTCGTCAGATAACACCTGCATGGCATCACCCGCATTCGGTGTATTGGACAAACCAATAACCACCGCAGGCATCGATGGGCCAGCCTGTTCAATACTGTTGCCGAATTCATCATACATGGCTCGAACACGGCCAAAATCTTCACCGGCGAGCATGATATCGCCTTTTCTTAACGCACCTTCCTGTACCAGGACGGTAGTCGTTACACCACGTCCCTTGTCCAGTGCTGCTTCAAGTACAACACCTTTTGCCAGGCCTTCTGATGGCGCTTTCAGCTCCATCAATTCAGCCTGTAAAGAAATTGTATCGAGCAGGGTATCAATACCCTCACCGGTCAGCGCAGAAACATTAACAAAAATATTATCGCCGCCCCATTCTTCAGGAATAATTTCATACCCACCCAGTTCGTTTTTCACACGATCCGGATCAGCGCCTTCTTTATCCATTTTATTAACAGCAATAATAATGGGTACTTCAGCTGCTTTTGCGTGCTGTACAGCTTCGATGGTTTGCGGCATAACACCATCGTCCGCTGCTACCACGATAATGACGATATCCGTAGCGTTGGCACCACGCTCACGCATTGCTGTAAATGCAGCGTGTCCCGGTGTATCAAGGAAGGTAATTACGCCTTTATCGGTCTCAACGTGATAAGCACCAATATGCTGGGTAATACCGCCCGCTTCACCAGCGGCAACCTTGGAAGAGCGAATGTAATCCAGTAATGAAGTCTTACCGTGATCAACGTGGCCCATAATCGTTACTACCGGCGGGCGGGCTTCTTCTGTCTGGTCGGAAGTATCGCGAGCCAGCAGGGCTTTTTCATAATCATCTTCGTTAACAACAACCGGATTGTGACCCAGTTCTTCGATTACAAGTACCGCTGTATCCTGATCAATCACCTGGTTAATGGTTGCCATAACACCCATTTGCATCAATGTTTTGATCAGCTCACCCGCTTTCATTGACATGCGTCGGGCCAGTTCATCAACGGTTATTGTATCGGGTACGGTAACGTCATGAACAATAGCAGCCACCGGTTTTTCAAAACCGTGTTTGGCGTCTGAAACAACACTGCTTCTTGCCGCCTTGCCTTTTTTCTTGTGACGCTTACCACTGCGATCACTGGACACATGCAATTCTTTGCGCCCGTATAAAGTACCTTTATCCTTGTGCTCTGCCTTGTGTTTTTTAGCAGCTGATTTCTGGCTACGCGCTTCCTGTGCCTGTAACTCGTCAGCCGTTAATACTTTTTCTTTCGCTTTACTTTCTTTGGCAGAGGTTTTTGCAGTGCCCGTGCTCACCTGATCGACATCTTTTGACCTGGCCGCTTCTTCAGCTTTTTGTTTGGCCTCAGCCAGGCGTGAATCTTCTGCCTGCTGGTCCTGCTCGCGTTTTTCAGCACGCTCAAGTTTCAACCGCCTTTCTTCTTCACGCTCCTGCTCACGACGTGCCTGGTCAGCACGAAGCTTTTCCAGTTCCGTGATTTCAGCAGGGGTTTCCTGTGATGTTTCAGCTTCTGCTTCCGTTTCTACTGCCTGCTCTCCAGGCTTGGTAATGGTACGTTTACGGCGAACTTCAATAGATACCGTCTTTTTACCCGCAGCACCAACTTTCACTTCGCTGACTGACTTACGCTTTAAAGCTATCTTGCGCGGCTTATTCGCGGAATCAACATCACTGTCCTTGCCATGCTGCCCTCGCAGGAAGCCCAGCAAAGTCATCTTATCTGTGTCAGAAATCAGTGCATCTGGCGTATTAATATCCAGACCCGCATCTTTTATCTGTTCAAGTAAGCGCTCGACGGGTGTACCCACAACGCCTGCAAGTTGTTTTACTGTTACTTCAGCCATAAATTATCTCAGTGAATAATCTCAGTCGTATTTTATTATTGATAAACCAGTACTTCTACTTATTCTTCTACTTATTCTTCTGTAGCAAACCATGGCGCGCGAGCCGTCATAATTAACGCTGAGGCTCTTACCTCATCCATGCCTTCAATTTCCATTAATTCATCTACCGCCTGTTCAGCCAGATCTTCCATTGAGCAAATGCCTTTAACCGCCAGCAGATTTGCCAGCTCTGTATCCATACCTTCCATGTTTAACAGGTCTTCCTGCGGCTTGTTATTTTCCAGCACTTCTTCCGTCATAATTGCCTGTGTTAACAGGTAATCGCTGGCGCGGTTACGCAGTTCAGCAACGATATCTTCGTCAAACTCTTCAATGCTCAATAGTTCTGCTTCCGGAACATACGCGACTTCTTCAATAGTAGTAAAGCCTTCAGCAACCAGGATTTCTGCTACTTCGGTATCCACATCAAGGTGCTCAGTAAAGACTTCAAGGTATTTCGCACCTTCTTCCGCATTCTTGGTTTCAGCTTCCTGCTCGGTCATTACATTCAGTTCCCAACCGGTCAATTCACTCGCCAGTCGAATATTCTGGCCGCCACGGCCAATAGCCATGGCCAGTTTGTCTTCTTCAACCGCGATGTTCATGCTGTTCGCATCTTCATCCACTACCAGTGACTGTACTTCAGCCGGAGACATAGCGTTAATAACAAACTGCGCCGGGTCATCATTCCATAGAATAATATCGACTCGTTCACCGCCAATTTCATTGGAGACCGACTGCACACGTGATCCACGCATACCAACACAGGCACCGACCGGATCAATGCGGCCATCCAGCGCTCTAACCGAAATTTTTGCGCGCGAACCCGGATCTCGTGCACCGCCAATAATCTCGATTAAACCCTGGTCAACCTCGGGAACTTCAAGCTTAAACAGCTCAACCAGGAATTCCGGGGCAGTACGGCTGATAAAAAGTTGCGGGCCGCGTGCTTCTGAACGCACTTCTTTCAGGTAACCGCGTAAACGGTCACCCGGGCGAACAGCCTCGCGTGGAATCATATCTGACTTGGGAATAAAACCTTCAACACTACTACCCAGATCAAGATAAACATTGCCGCGCTCAACACGCTTAACGGTGCCCATAACGAGCTCGCCTTCACGGCCCTGGTAGGCTTCTACTACACGCTCACGCTCGGCTTCACGCACTTTCTGTACGATAACCTGTTTCGCGGTCTGTGCAGCAATACGGCCAAACTCTACTGATTCAATCTGTTCTTCAACGTAATCCCCAACTTGAATATCGGGTTCGTCCATTTGCGCCGCTTCCAGCGCCATTTCACCGAGCGGATTTTCCATGGGAATACCATCTTCTATCACCAGCCAGCGACGGAAAGTATCATACTCTCCGGTCTCACGGTTGATATCAACGCGCACTTCAATGTCTTTCCCATTTTTCTTACGCGTAGCGGTAGCAAGAGCTGCCTCAATGGCCTCGAATATAATCTCTTTTTCAACGCCTTTTTCATTAGAAACGGCATCTGCAACGTAGAGAATTTCCTTGCTCATGGTTTAAAACCTCATATGTAACTGTTTGTTAAATATAATAAATATTCGACTCATTTTAAACAGTGAGTCTCAATAAAACTAAAATTCCGGAACGATTCGCGCTTTTTCTATCGCGCTCATCGGCAAACTGATTTCTTCTGCATCCGTTTCTATAACAAGCACATCCTCACTCGCTTGCAGCAGCCTGCCCTTAAAATTTCGCTGACCTTCGAGCGGCATAGCGGTTTTTAATTTGACCAGTGAACCGGTAAACCGCTGAAAGTCCTTTAACCGCCTTAATGGCCGATCCAGACCCGGTGATGATACTTCCAGATTAAACTGACCACGCACCGGATCTTCAACATCGATAAGCGCGCTGATCTGCCGACTAACCGCGGAACAGTCTTCAATAACCACACCCGCAGAGTCTGAGCCTTCAGGAACATCAATGTAGAGACGTAAAACACCATGTTTTGGATTAGGAAAATGCTCGATTTCGACCAGGTCGAAACCCATTCCAGTCACTACCGGCTCAAATAATTCCCACAAATGTGTCTGGTCTTTTCTCATCTGGCTCTTGTAATCACAATATTAATAACATCCTTCTGTTATTAATCAATATCTTATTCTCAGTAACAAAAAGGCCCCGTAAACGGAGCCTTTCCAAAATTCTTGAAGCTGAGGAATGGCAAAACTATACGCCGGACTTCCTACGACTTCAAGAAAACAAATTTTGGTAGCGGGGGCAGGATTTGAACCTACGACCTTCGGGTTATGAGCCCGACGAGCTGCCAGACTGCTCCACCCCGCAACAACAAGAGGCGAATCATACGGACTTACTCACTCAATTGCAAGACGCTGAGTCGATTAATCAGGAAATATTATTACAAAATGGAGTTAATGTGAAAATACCGCGAAACCTGGAATAAACACAAAACAAAAACAGCAAAATAGCTACCCGCTTAAGCCCTGCCTTCCCGGTCAGTGACTGCTCCGCCTATAAGCTGAAGAAGCCCTCAGGCAGCAAATACTGACACACACAGCGACATTAATGCAGCAGGATAAACCCCTAAAGCCAGTATCGCCAGACCGTTAGTACTTAATGTGATCTGCATATCACGACCACAAACTAGCGGCTGCGTATCAACAGCATCATCAAAATACATAACCTTGATTACTCGCAGGTAGTAGAAGATACCAATAATCGAGAAGAATACAGCAATTATCGCCATCCACACCAGGTCAACATCAACCACTGCGGTTAACACCGCCAGTTTTGCCCAGAATCCAACCGTAGGCGGCACACCCGCCATCGACAGCATCAAAACCATCATAATAAAGGCAAACCACGGACTGCGCTGATTCAGGCCTGCAAGGTCAGTGATATTGTCAGCTTCAAAGCCCTGGCGCGCCATCAGCATAATGACACCGAAACCGCCGAGTGACATCATCGCGTAGGTAATGGTGTAGAACATCGCTGTAGAGTAACCCTCGGCAGTACCGGCAAGAATACCCAGCAAAATAAAACCAACATGTGAAATTGTTGAATACGCGAGCATACGTTTCAGGTTAGTTTGCGCAATGGCAATAATGTTACCCACCGCCAGTGATAAAACGGATAACACGATAATCATTTGCTGCCAGTCGGCCTGCAGACCACCCAGCGCCTCAACCATCAAACGCATAATCATGGCAAAACCGGCCAGCTTTGGCGCGGTACCGATTAAAGCCGTAACGGCAGTGGGCGAACCATGATAAACATCCGGCATCCACATGTGAAACGGTACTGCACCCAGCTTGAATGCCAGCGCCACAACGATGAATACCAGCGCGAAAATCATACCAAGATTCTGCGCACCGTCAGCCTCTGACGCAGCGGAAACCGAAACAGCAATTTCAGATAGCATCAGGCTGCCTGACAGGCCGTAAAGAATAGACATACCGTAAAGCAGCATGCCTGAAGCAATAGCGCCCAGTACAAAATACTTCATCGCCGCTTCCGACGCGTTGCCGTTATCACGGCTAAAGGCAACCAGTGCATACAGACAAAGCGATAACAGTTCCAGGCCAAGGTATAACATCAGCAGGTTATTTGCTGACACCATCAGCATCATGCCGACTATGCTGAATAAACCCAGCACGTAAAATTCGCCTTTAAAGATTTTTCGATCAGCCAGGTATTCTCTTGAATAAACAAATACACCAAAACTGATGATCAAAATAAACATTTTCAGCGCATCCGCCATGGCGTCCTGCACAAACAGATCGTTGAACGCCAGTACCCTTGTTTCGGTTTGATTCGCCATTACCAGCAACAGGGCAACTATCAGCGACAGCTGCGACAATACATAGGTAAAGTTTCTTTTTCCCTGCGGCAGGTAAACATCCACAACCAGTATCAGACAGGCCATGATCAGCAGAAAGATTTCAGGTAAAGCAATAGCTGCATTTAGTGATTCAAGTGTCATTCTTTGTTATCCAGTTTTAACCGATATAGGTTCAGTATAAATTCAGCTTGTTATAGTTTTGAAACAGCAATATGCTGCAGGAAATTTTCCACACTGGCATGCATGACATCAACAACCGGTGCAGGCCATAAACCTAAAACCAGGACGGCAATCGCCAGTGTTGCCATAATGACAAACTCACGTGAATTAAGATCCTGCAAGGCACGCACACCTTCATTAGCTATCTCACCGTAGAAAACCCGCTTCACCATCCATAAGGTATAAGCCGCGCCCAGTACCAGGGTCATCGCAGCAAGGAAGGCATACCAGAAATTCGCTTTAAAGCTGGCGATAATTACCATGAATTCACCGACAAAACCCGAGGTACCCGGCAGGCCGGCATTGGACATGGCAAAGAAAACCGCGAAGGCTGCAAATATCGGCATGGTATGCACAACACCACCGTAAGCGTTAATTTCACGGGTATGCATACGGTCGTACAGGACGCCGATCATAAGGAACATTGCACCAGATATAAAACCGTGTGAAATCATCTGGATCATGGCGCCTTCAACAGCAAGGGCTGCGCCACTGCCAATACCGCCACCCTGTGCATTGGCCGGGTTCTCCCATATCTGGAAAACCACGAACAGACCTAAGGTAACAAAACCCATGTGTGCAATCGATGAATACGCCACCAGTTTTTTCATGTCTTTCTGCACCAGCGCAACAAAGCCGATATACACCACGGCAACCAGCGACATAAAGATAATTAACCAGTCCAGCGAGCTCGATGCATCCGGTGTTATCGGCAGACTAAAACGGATGAAACCGTAGCCGCCAATTTTCAGCATGATCGCCGCCAGTATAACGGAACCGCCGGTTGGCGCTTCCACGTGTGCGTCAGGCAGCCAGGTATGCACCGGCCACATCGGAACCTTAACTGCAAAGGCCGCAAGGAAAGCGAAGAAAATCAGAATCTGCTCATTCAAGGTCAGCTTCAGCATATGCATATCTAAAATCGCAAAGCTGCCTCCCTTGTAATACATGTAAATCAGTGCCACCAGCATGAATACCGAGCCGATGAAGGTATAAATAAAGAACTTGATAGTCGCGTAAACCCTGCGTTCACCACCCCAGACACCGATCAGAATAAACATCGGTACCAGCATTGCTTCCCAGAACACGTAGAAGAAAATAGCATCCAGCGCAGCAAACACAGCGACCATTAAACCTTCCATAATCAGGAATGCAGCTAAATATTGCGATGGCTTTTTCTTGATCACTTCCCAGCCGGCCAGTACAACCAGAATGGTAGTAAAGGTAGTCAGGATAATTAACGGCATGGAAAAACCGTCAACACCAAAATGATAATTGATATTAAACGACGGGATCCAGGCAGCTTTCTCAACAAATTGCATCGCTGATGTTGAAGAATCAAAGCCGGTATACAAACCTAAACTTAATACAAAGGTTGCAATCGAAATAACCAGGGATAGTACGCGCACGCCATTAGCGTCGCCTTTATCGCCAGAAAGCAGCACAGCTATGCCGCCCAGAATGGGCAACCAGACGATCAAACTTAGTAAAGGTAAATCAGACATAGTATTCCTGCGCAATTAATGAAGATTGAAAATTGAAGAATGAAGAATCCCCCATTACCCAATCAGCATTGTTTGTCTTTAGCTTTTTATTATTCATTGTTCTTTTTCACTGCTTTACAGAAGCAGGCCTATGGCAAACAGCATAAGCACACCAATAATCATGGCGAATGCATAGTGATAAAGCATACCTGTTTGCGTGCGACGGGCGATACCGGCAAACCAGCCAACCAGCCTGGCAGAACCATTAACCAGTACACCATCGATAAAGCCTACATCGCCCACCTGCCATAAACGATTACCCAGTAAACGGCTGCCACCACCGAAAACGATTGAATTAAAATCATCAAAGTAATATTTACGGTCGAGCAAGTTGAAGATAAAAATGAAACGCTGCTTCAGGCTGGTCGCTATGTCCGGCTGCTTCATGTAAATAAACCATGCTGAGAAAACGCCCAGTGCTGCCAGGTAAAATGCCGGGCCAGCAAAACTATGTTCAACAAATGCCCAGGCACCGTGGAAATGCTTACCCACTTCAGCAAGACCGATGTGATGTTCAGCGATATAAATCGCACTGCCGAAATAATCACCAAACAGCATATCGCCGATAGTAAAACCACCGATAAATACTGAAGGAATCGCCAACAGGATTAATGGCACCGTTACCACCCAGCCCGGCTCGTGCAAATGTTCTTTGGTGTGTTTATCCATACGCTCTTTACCATGGAACACCAGGAAGAACATACGGAAAGAATAAAACGCGGTAATAAATACACCGGAGAGCACCGCCATATAGGCAAACTCGTGACCCGGAATAGTTGAATGATGTACCGCTTCAATAATGCTGTCTTTTGAAAAGAAGCCGGAAAAGCCGGGGAAACCAATCAAAGCCAGCGAACCAACCAGTGAGGTCCAGTAAGTAATCGGCAGGTATTTCTTCAGGCCGCCCATCTTGCGCATGTCCTGTTCGTGATGCATGGCAATAATCACCGAACCCGCTGCGAGGAATAACAGCGCTTTAAAGAATGCGTGAGTCATTAGATGGAACACCGCAGCTGAATACGCCGAGGCACCCAGTGCAACCGTCATGTAACCCAGTTGCGACAGAGTCGAATAAGCAACAACACGTTTAATATCATTCTGCACGATACCGATCAGGCCCATCAGGAAGGCAGTCAGCGAACCGATGATGATGATAAAGCTGAGTGCAGCGTCAGACAGTTCAAACAGCGGTGACATGCGAGACACCATGAAAATACCGGCAGTCACCATGGTCGCCGCGTGGATCAGTGCAGAAATCGGTGTCGGGCCTTCCATTGAATCAGGCAGCCAGACATGCAGTGGAATTTGTGCTGACTTACCCATGGCACCAATAAATAACAGAATACAGATTACGCTAACCACATTCCATTCAGAACCCGAGAAAATACTCATGGTTTGTGATGACATCGCATCCGCTTTGGCAAACACTTCGTAATAATCCAGGCTGCCGGAATACATAACGACCGCGGAAATACCCAGGATAAAACCAAAGTCACCGACACGGTTCACCAAAAACGCTTTCAGGTTTGCATACACCGCCGTTGGCCGCACCGACCAGAAACCAATCAGTAAATAAGAAACCAGGCCAACCGCTTCCCAGCCAAAGAACAGCTGCATGAAGTTATTGGACATCACCAGCATCAGCATGGAGAAAGTAAACAACGAAATATAACTGAAGAAGCGCTGGTAGGAATTAGTTCCGGCAAGGCTTTCTTTCGGCCAGTTATGCAGATCATCCGCCATGTAACCGATGGTGTAAATATGCACCATCAGTGAAACGCCGGTAACCACCGACATCATCATCACGGTCAGGTTATCAATCAGGAAACCGACTTCAAAGCGAATGCCGTCTGACACCATCCATTCGTAAACTGAATGGTTATAGGCCGGGGCACCATTCCAGACATGGTGATTCAGTGCCAGCAGAGATAATACAAAAGAAGTACCAACACCTAATATGGTTACAGTATGCGCACCTTTACGGCCGATTTGCGCACCAAAAAACCCGGCTATAATCGCACCAAAAAGTGAAGCGAGCGGAATTCCTAAATAAAGTGTGCTCATAGACATGTCCATCATGCTTATCCTTTCAATGCGTCGAGTTCTTCGACATCAATCGTTCTACGGCTACGGAACAGGGTAACCAGTATCGCCAGGCCGATAGCCGCTTCAGCAGCAGCCACCGTCAGAATAAAGAAAACGAAAACCTGGCCAGCCGGATCATTCAGATAGTGCGAGAATGCAATAAAATTAATATTTGCCGCCAGCAGCATTAATTCGATACACATCAGTAACACCACGATATTTTTTCTATTGAGGAAAATCCCGGCGACACTGATAGCAAATAATATTGCTGCAAGGGTCAGGTAACTGGTTAAACCGATCATACTTGTTTCCATTACTTGAGCACCTCTGAATCTGACTCAATAATTTTAAGACGGTCATTACGTTTAACTTTTATCTGGTTAGCCGGCGTCTGGTATTTAGTCTTAGGCCGTTTGCGCAGTGTTAATGTTATTGCCGCGATAATAGCGACCAGCAGAATAACTGCCGCAATTTCAAACGCCAGCACATAATCGGTATAAAGTATTTCGCCCAGTGCTTCGGTATTACTGTAATCCGCCGCATGCTTCACTGCTTTATCCAGTGACGGGATACCCATTACATCAGGACCGACAGGTCCGACCACGTAGATCATCACCGCCAGCATCAACAAGGCAAACAATATGCCAACTGGCAAATAGCCAACAAAACCTTCTCGCATTTTTGCAATATTGATATCCAGCATCATCACTACAAACAGGAACAGCACCATGACCGCACCGACATAAACCAGTACTAGTGTAATCGCTAAAAACTCCGCTTCCAGCATTAACCAGATTGCCGAGCAGCTAAAAAATGTCAACACCAGGAACAATACTGAATGCACCGGGTTTTTCGAGGCAACCACACCTAATGCTGAGGCAATAACAACGCCGGCAAAAGCAAAAAATAAAAAATCAGTTATTGTCATTTTTAATTAATCCTGTTCAGCTCAGCTAGTAGACTAGCGATAAGGCGCATCAGCCTGTTTATTGGCAGCAATCTCTGCTTCATATTTGTCACCGATTTCCAGCAACATTTCTTTCGTCATCACCTGTTTACCGTGCTCTTCAAAGTGATATTCGAAAATATGGGTTTCCACAATGGAATCCACCGGGCAGGCTTCTTCACAAAAGCCGCAATAAATACATTTGAATAAATCAATGTCGTAACGCGTGGTACGACGGGTACCGTCTTCACGTTCTTCGGAATCTATGGTGATTGCCAGTGCCGGACAAACCGCTTCACATAATTTACAGGCAATACAGCGCTCTTCACCATTGGCATAGCGACGCAGTGCATGCAGCCCGCGAAAACGCGGAGACATCGGTGTTTTTTCTTCCGGGTACTGAACCGTGATTTTTGGTGCGAACAGGTATTTACCGGTAACGCTTAAGCCTTTCAGCAACTCAAAAAAGGTGAAACTCTTAATAAAATGCTTTATAGAATTCATATCGCTACCCCTACACTCCGCCTGCAACAGCCCATGGGCCGACTTCAGCAACGACCATTACTGCTTCAACAAACAGCCAGACAATAGTTACCGGAATAAATACTTTCCACCCCAGGCGCATGATCTGGTCATAACGATAACGCGGGAAGGTGGCACGGAACCAGAGGAAGCAGAAGGCAAATATGCACGCCTTGGCAAAGAACCAGAATAAACTGGTGGCACCTAACCAGTGTCCGGCTTCGACCATGCCTTCAAATGGTGACAGCCAGCCGCCAAGAAACATTAATGCGGTTAATGAAGAAATTAAAATGATATTGGCGTATTCCGCGAGGAAGAACACGGCAAATGCCATGCCTGAGTACTCGACGTGGAAACCGGCAACAATTTCTGATTCACCTTCAGCGACATCAAACGGTGCACGGTTAGTTTCCGCAACACCGGAAATAAAATAGACAAAAAACAGAGGCAGTAATGGCCAGATATACCAGCTCGATATGCCGCCCGCCTGGCCTTCAACAATGTCGCCCATGTTCAGACTACCACTCGCCATGAGTACACCAACCAGGGCAAAACCCATGGCAATTTCATAAGCAACAATTTGCGCACCAACACGCAATGAACTCAAAATAGCGTATTTGGAATTCGACGCCCAACCGGCAATAATAACGCCGTATACACCGATAGAAGTCAGCGCCAGAACATAGAGCAAGCCGGCATTAACATCGGCCAGCACCATGCCACGATCAAACGGAATGACCGCCCAGGCGGCAAGTGCAGGCATAATCGATAAAATCGGTGCGATCAAAAACAGAAACTTGTCCGATTTGGTTGGAATAATTACTTCCTTGAACAGCAGTTTCATGGCATCCGCAATCGGCTGCAACCAGCCCCGGAAACCCACACGGTTAGGCCCAATACGAATCTGCATGTAGCCAATTATCTTACGCTCGGCGTAAGTGATATAGGCAACACAAAGCATCAGCGGCAATAAAATCAATATAATCTTGCCCAGGATTAAAAACAGGGTCTGCCAGTCCGCCGGAAACCAGTTCCATAGATCGAGACCGAAGGCGATCAAATTATCCATTATCTCACTCATGCGTTCGCTGCCTCTACCATTACCGCTTTAATTGTCACTTCATCAAATGCCGAACCGAGTATTTCATTACCTTCAACAGCCGAAGGAATCCACGCCGATGCATCAGGCACAGTATCATCAGCTACCAGGGTTAAAGTCATATTAACGTTACCCTGTTCAACCGTAACCATGCTCGCGTTGCCAAGACCCAGACGTTCAATTTCTGCACTGTTTAAACGTACACACATGGTTTGCCGGTCAACGGTTTCCTGCAGTGAAGCGGCGCGGCGAACAACGGCATCAGTGGCGTACATCGGAACATCTGAAGAACGGTGGATGCCATTTGCTGCCTTGATCTTGATTGCTGCAACGGCTGCATGGTCAATCGCATTGGATAATTCGATAGCTTCACATTGCGAACGCAGTTCATTCTTTACATCTTGCGACGAAAGATAATCAAAACCGTCAACATCAGAAAGATTGGCCAGTACCCGCAGTATTTTCCAGGCTGGACGGGCACCGCCTTTCGGCTCGAGCACACCCTTGAAACTTTGCCAGAAGCCTTCGGCATTCACATAGCTGCCCGAAGTTTCCATTAAGCCGGCCGCCGGTAACATAACATCAGCAAGCTGCTTCACAGAGGCAGAACTATAAGCAGAAACAGAAACCACGAAGTCCGCCTCATCTAATGTTGCCATCAGTGCTTTGGCATCAATCGCATCGGTATCCGGTTCGATATTTAACAATAAACAGGCCGCCAGTTTTTCTGAGTAAAGCTCGGCAACATTTTTTCCGCTAACAGCATCGGCAGAACCGCCCGTTCCACGGTGAGGTACCGCACCTGCCAGCCATGCACCGGCGGCATTACAGCCATCGGTCAAATAACCAAAGCTACTGCCTGTTTCGCTTGCAATGGCTTCGGCCAGGGCGCGAAGTGCAGAAAACTGCGGATGCATATGGGCTATATTTCCCAGTAATACGGTTGCAGATTCAGCATCGTTCAACTGTTGCGCTATCGCTGTGTGTGATGCGCCGCTATCAGCAGCTGAAACCGCAGCCGACAGGCTGGCCGGAACAACGTTACCACTTAAGCTGAAAGCAGCCGCAGCAATCGCGGCAAGCTCGGCCACCATGTTCTGTTGCGCAACCGCAATATTATTAGCGACCGGGAAATTAAAATCGTATTCGCGTGTATTCAGAAAAGAAATCTGCGCGTTATTGTTTACCGCGGCCTTGCGTAAACGAAGATTGGCAATCGGCTGTTCTTTACGAACGTTTGAGCCAACCAGTAAAGCAGCATTCAGCTTTTCCAGTTGTGCGATATCCTGACCCAGCCAGGGCATAACCGGCGCGAGATCCTGGTCAGAGAAATCTGTCTGGCGCAGACGGAAATCAATATTGCCGCTGCCCAGTCCGCGCATTAGTTTTTGCGCCAAATACAGTTCTTCCAGTGTTGAATTAGCTGAAACCAGCGCCGCCATTTCAGCGTTCGCTACTTCAGCAGCTTCGGCCTCAACTGCTTCTTCTTTATCAGCATCGGCATCTGTATTTCCGTCTGCGGCTTCTTCGGCATCAGCGGCTTCCTGCTCAGCTATAAGCTGTGCAGATTTTAAATCAGCAACAGCCTTGAATTTATCAGCAACCAGTTTCAGTGCTTCATCCCAGTTGGCGGCCTGCCACTGGCCGTCACGTTTAATCATTGGCGTGGTTAAACGGTCTTCCGTGTCGACCCCTTCATAACTGAAACGGTCACGATCGGATAACCAGACTTCGTTAATCGCCTCATTTTCGCAAGGTACAACACGAATCACTTCACCGCGTAAAGTGTGTGCATAGACATTTGAACCAATGCAATCGTGTGCAGCAATGGTTTTATGCTGAACCATCTCCCAGGCACGGGCTGCGTAACGCGAAGGTTTTGCGGTTAATGCACCAACAGGACAAACATCGATAGCGTTACCTGACATTTCCGAATTAACACACTCATCAACAAAGGTTGAAATCAGGGCATTCTCACCACGGCCAGTCATACCCAGTTCGCGCATACCGGCAATTTCACGGCCAAAACGCACGCAACGTGTACAGTGAATACAGCGGGTCAGTTCTGTCTCAATCAGCGGACCGATATTTTTATCAAAAACAACACGCTTGGTTTCTACGTATTGCGATACGTCCTGGCCATAAGCAACAGCAACATCCTGCAGTTCACACTCACCGCCCTGGTCACAGATCGGGCAATCCAGCGGGTGATTAATCAGCAGGAACTCCATCACTGACTTTTGCGCATCTTTGGCGTATTTTGAATGCGTATGTACGACCATGCCATCCATAACCGGTGTGGCACAGGCAGGCAATGGCTTGGGCGCTTTTTCAACTTCGACCAGGCACATGCGGCAGTTTGCCGCGATCGCTAATTTTTTGTGGTAACAGAAACGCGGCACTTTTATGTTTTGCGCATCAGTCACTTCAATCAGCATGGCTCCCTTTGGCGCCTGCACTTCCTGACCGTCTACTGTAATTGTTACGAATTCTTCAGACATAATATTTTTTTATCCGCAAATAATCTCAGGCAGCCTTAATCATGCTGTGTTTATGCTCAACATAATATTCAAATTCGTGGCGAAAGTGTTTCAGAAAACTGCGCACCGGCATCGCCGCAGCATCACCCAGCGCACAAATGGTTCTGCCTTCTATTTTACTGGCAACATCATCCAGTTTATCGAGGTCAGCCATGGTGCCCTTGCCCTCAACAATACGCGTCAGCATACGGTATAACCAGCCGGTGCCTTCACGGCAGGGAGTACACTGGCCACAGGATTCTGAAAAATAGAACTGTGATATACGGCGCAGCGCCTGCACCATGTCAGTGGTTTCATCCATTACGATAACCGCACCGGAACCCAGCATAGAGCCGGCGGCAACCACGGAGTCATAATCCATATTGGCCTGCATCATGATATCGCCAGGAACAACAGGAACCGATGAACCGCCTGGAATAACGGCTTTTAACTGGCGGCCGTCTTTTACACCACCGGCCATTTTCAGCAGATCGGCAAATGATGTACCCATAGGCACTTCAAAGTTGCCTGGTTTGTTAACGTGGCCGGAAACAGAAAACAGTTTCACGCCACCGCTGTTTGGTATACCTAAATTCTGGAACCATTCACCACCGTTGCGCATAATTGCAGGGATCGATGACAGTGTTTCGGTATTATTGATCGTAGTCGGTTTGCCATAGAGGCCAAAGTTAGCCGGAAACGGCGGTTTAAAACGTGGCAGACCGCGCTTACCTTCCAGTGAATTTAACAGCGCGGTTTCTTCGCCGCAGATGTAGGCGCCGGCGCCCAGTGAAGCGTGCAGATCGATACTGACATCGCTGCCTAAAATATTCTCACCCAGCAGGCCTTTGTCATACGCTTCTTTTAATGCCTGTTTGAAATGAATCGCCGGCTCGTCCATAAACTCGCCGCGCATATAGTTATAACCAGCGGTAGCACCCATGGCGTAACAGCCAATAGCCATACCTTCAACCAGTGCATGCGGGTTATAGCGCAGAATTTCGCGGTCTTTACAGGTGCCGGGTTCGCTTTCATCCGAATTACACACCAGGTATTTCTGTACCGGTGCCGTACGCGGCATAAAGCTCCACTTCAGGCCGGTAGGAAAACCTGCACCACCGCGGCCACGCAGGCCGGACTTTTTAATTTCTTCAACCACATCTTCCGGCGAAATTTTTTCTTTAAGAATTTTTCGCCAGGCCTCGTAGCCACCGGTTTTCAGGTAGTTTTCGTAGGACCAGGGTGTATCCTCAAACTGCAGTGTGGCAAAACACACCTGCTCGTTTTTGGTATTAACCATTGGTTTGGTCACTTCAGGTTTCACAGTGGGTGCAGACATAAGACCGATTACTCCAGAGCATCCAGAATCTCATCCACTTTTTCAGGAGTAAGATTTTCATAATAAACATGGTTAACCTGCATCATCGGGCCGCCGGCGCAGGCCGCCAGGCACTCTTCTTCTTTTTTCAGATAGATGCGGCCATCATCAGTGCTCTCACCCAGTTTAATACCGAGTTTGCTTTCCACATGGTCAACGATAGTCTGTGACCCCATCAGCATGCAGCTGATATTGGTACAGATCGCAATATTATTGCGCGCCACCGGTTTCAGCTCGTACATCGAGTAAAAACTGGCGACTTCGTAAACTTCAATTTTCGCCAGCCCCAGGTAATCGGCAACAGCGGTCATTAACTCGTCGGTTAAAAAGCCCTTGTTTTCGTGCTGCACGACATTAAGCGCACCCAGCAATGCAGACTTTTTCTGCTCAGCCGGAAAATGCGACACTAGCTCATCAATCTCTTCTCGCGCATGCGCAGACAGTGACGGTATTACTTCGACCTTGATAGTTGTAGTTGTAGCAGTCATTAACGATCAACCTCGCCAAACACGATATCCTGCGTACCAATGATGGCAACCACATCAGCCAGCATGTGGCCACTGACCATTTCATCGAGTGCAGACAGGTGCACAAAACCGGGTGCACGAATTTTTAAACGATAGGGTTTATTAGCACCATCCGATACCAGGTAACAGCCAAACTCACCCTTGGGATGCTCAACCGCAGCGTAAGCCTCGCCTTCGGGCAGGCAAAAGCCTTCGGTAAATAATTTGAAATGGTGAATCAATGATTCCATGTCGGCTTTCATGCCTTCACGTTTTGGCGGCGCGATTTTCTGATTATCGACAATAACCGGGCCATCATTTTCACGCAGCCATTCAATACATTGTTTGATAATACGGTTTGACTCACGCATTTCCTGAATGCGTACCAGGTAACGATCGTAACAGTCACCGTTGGTACCGACAGGTATATCAAATTTCATGCGGTCATAAACTTCGTAAGGCTGTTTCTTGCGCAGATCCCAGGCAATACCCGAACCACGAATCATCGGACCGGTAAAACCCAGCGCCATGGCACGTTCCGGAGAAACAATACCGATATCAACGGTACGCTGTTTCCAGATGCGGTTATCGGTTAGCAGGGTTTCATACTCGTCAACATAACCCGGGAAACGATTGGTAAAGTCTTCCAGGAAGTCGAGCAATGAACCTTCACGATTTTCATTCAGTTTGTTGACTTCACGCTGGCTGTGCCATTTTGATTTTTTATAATGCGGCATGGTGTCGGGCAAATCACGCGCCACACCGCCGGGACGGTAGTAGGTTGCATGCAGGCGCGCACCGGAAACGGCTTCGTAGCAGTCCATTAAATCTTCGCGTTCACGGAAAGCATAAAGGAACATGGTCATGGCACCAACGTCCAGCGCATGCGCACCAATCCATAACAGGTGATTCAAAATACGGGTCACTTCATCGAACATTACGCGAATATATTGCGCACGTTCCGGCACCTGGATATTCATCAGGTTTTCCATTGCCATGACGTAACCGTGCTCATTACACATCATTGATACGTAATCCAGGCGATCCATATAACCGATACTCTGGTTATAGGGCTTGGACTCCGCCAGCTTTTCGGTAGCGCGGTGCAATAAACCGACATGCGGATCGGCACGTTCGATAACTTCACCATCCATTTCCAGCACCAGGCGCAGTACGCCATGGGCAGCCGGATGCTGCGGCCCAAAGTTTAATGTATAGTTACGAATTTCAGGCATCTGCGCTCTCCGCATTCAAATCGTCTGCCGCCGCATCACTATCGAAGCGGCCGTCATCACGTATCACACGCGGCACCAGTACCCGTGGTTCAATACTGACTGGTTGATAAATTACACGTTTCTGCTGTTCGTCATATTTCATTTCGACATGACCGATCAGCGGGAAGTCTTTTCTAAATGGATGACCAACAAAACCATAGTCGGTCAGAATGCGACGTAAGTCAGGATGGCCTTCAAAGATAATGCCGTACAGGTCAAACGCTTCACGCTCGAACCAGTTGGCTGCGGGCCAGATTTCGATAACCGATGGCACCACCGGCACTTCTTCACTGTCACAGTAAACACGTACACGTAAGCGGTGATTATGTGTCACCGACATCAGGTGATAAACCGCGGCAAATCGCGGGCGGTCCTTATTCACATGATCAGGCTCATCGCCAAAGCGCAAACGCGCACCGGTGGAAGGTTCAACACCACGGCTAAATCCGGTAGATGAAGTTGAATCAGTCGCCCATTCAACATTACCGTATTCCGAGTAATCTACGCCACAGACGTCGATCAGCTGTTCAAATTTCAGCGCCGAGTCATCACGCAGCGCCTGGAAAACAGGCAATGCGTCTTTTGCTGAAATTTCGATAGTTACTTCGCCAAAGACATCATTTTGCACTACTTCATTGCTTTGAAGTTTTGTTGAAAATGCACCGGCCAGGGCTGCAGATAATTCTTGAACATTCATACAGCCTTACCTATGTGCTAGTAACATCCCGATATTTAACGGGCCTGTTATTTTCAGAATCAGCATCGACAGGTAGTCTAGCGATAGTATTAGTACGACGAATTTTGTTTTGCAGCTGCAATATTCCGTATAACAATGCTTCAGCGGTTGGCGGACAGCCGGGCACATAAATATCAACCGGAACAATACGATCACAGCCACGAACGACAGAATAAGAATAATGATAATAACCGCCGCCATTGGCACAGGAGCCCATGGAAATAACCCAGCGCGGCTCAGCCATCTGGTCATAGACTTTACGCAAAGCCGGAGCCATCTTGTTACACAGGGTACCGGCAACAATCATCACATCAGACTGGCGCGGGCTGGGACGGAACAGCATGCCGAAACGATCAAGGTCATAACGCGAGGCACCAGCCTGCATCATTTCTACCGCGCAGCAGGCGAGGCCAAAAGTCATCGGCCACATCGAACCGGTACGGGCCCAGTTGATTAATTTATCAGCAGAAGTGGTAACAAAACCTTTTTCTAAAACGCCTTCTATTCCCATTCCAGCGCTCCCTTCTTCCATTCATAAATGAAACCGATCACCAGAACACCAAGAAATATACCCATCGCTAAAATACCGAATAAGCCAATTTTGTCGAGCACGATAGCCCAGGGGAAAAGAAATGCGATTTCCAGATCAAAAATGATGAAAAGAATAGCAACAAGATAGTAACGCACATCGAACTTCATGCGTGCGTCTTCGAAGGCTTCAAAGCCACATTCGAATGGGGAATTTTTAGCTTCGTCAGGTTTAGATGGTGCCAGTACGAAACCGCCAACGAACATGGCGCCGACTCCGACCATCATGCCAATGACAAGAAAAATCAATACTGGCAAATAATTTTCGAGCATAATTTCGACCTTTGGCTCAACCCTTTGGTTTTATATTTTTGATCTATATTAAATAGACACTTTTTTTACGCTTCCCGCGCCCCTTTTTTTAACTCGGGCATTTTTCTTTTTGGGCTTCCTGCACATTAAATTTGGTGCCGATGGCCGGAGTCGAACCGGCACAGCTTTCGCCACTACCCCCTCAAGATAGCGTGTCTACCAATTCCACCACATCGGCAATATCTAATAACAAACGTACTTACTTCTCACCTGCCGGTGCAGGTACATCCGCAGGTGGTACATCTGTCACTGAGGGAGCTACTGTTTCATCTGATTCAGGTATATCTGCCACTGGCACATCAGCCTCTTGTGAAGACATGCCATCGACAGGCACACTGATTTCTGTTGCTGGCGCAACCAATGCATCCAGCACGCTATCGGTTTGCATATCACGGTTAGCCGCCAGGTAAGCCAGCACCAGGCTGTTAACAAAAAAGCCAACAGCAAAAATTGCCGTGGTTTTACTTAAAAAATTTGCCGAGCCGGTAGCACCGAAAACACTGCCGCCACCGCCACCACCGCCAAAAGCAGCACCGGCTGAGGCGCCCGCACCCTTCTGCAGCAACACCAGGGTAATGATTCCCAGTGATAAAAATACATGTAATACAAGAAGAACGATATCCACTTAATTTTCTCTCTTAACCTTAGTCTGTCTTAGTTTTGACTGGCTTATCTATAACGAACCAGGCTGCCGGAATTACTCAGCGGCCTGAGCAATAGCCAGAAAATCAGCAGCTTTCAGCGATGCACCGCCAATTAAACCACCATCGATATCTGGCTGGCCAATTAATTCTTTCGCGTTACCCGGATTCATGCTGCCACCGTAAAGAATTCGTAAACCTGCAGCCACATCAGCATTTAACGCAGCAATTTTACCGCGAATAAAAGCATGTACTTCCTGTGCCTGTTCTGGTGATGCTACTTTGCCTGTACCAATCGCCCATACTGGTTCATAAGCTATAACGCCATCAGCCAGTGCTTCAACACCTTCCAGTGCGAGAACTGCGTCTATTTGACGGGCACAGACATCATTAGTTACACCCGATTCACGCTCTTCCAGGGTTTCACCGATACAGAAGATTGGCTTGATACCATTACGGCGCGCTGCAGCAAAACGCTTCGCAACCAGCTCGTCGCTTTCACCATATAACGCACGGCGTTCCGAGTGACCAATAATAGCGTATTCACAACCGACATCTTTCAGCATATCCGCTGAAATTTCACCGGTGAAAGCACCGCCGTCCTGATCACAAACGTTCTGTGAACCCACTTTAATCGCAGTGCCGTCAGCCGCACCGGAAACACGAGGAATATATACAGCAGGAGGACAAACCACCAGCTCAGCCTTGGTGACTGAAGACAACCCTTCTTTAATACCAGCCATTAATTCTTTGACCGATTCACTGGAACCATTCATTTTCCAGTTGCCAGCTACCATCACCTGACGCATTATATTCTCCGCCTATCTATTCTATGTGTTTTCAAAGGGAGTGAAGGATACCTGTCAGCACCCAATAAATCAATGACGATAAAAGCAATTTATCGGGCAAAATCCACACAAATCACAACAAGAACGGCCTTTACACACTTTTCAATGACTTAAATGTGAATTCAATAAGTAATGTTTATCGCAATATAGAGTATATTAGTTATTAGCCAAAGCTAATACAGTGCCTTAAACAGCATATGAAGTGGCATAGGGAGCAGTGTATTCTTAACTATCGATAACGAATAGTATTATCCGGCCTTGCCAACTTGCTCAGCAATCTCATTCGCCAGTTGTGAAACCAGTAGCTCATCTTCACCTTCCACCATGACACGAATTAAAGGCTCGGTGCCAGAAGGGCGCAATAAAACTCGGCCGCGGCCATTCAGTTTCTCTTCTGCCGCTGTCACAGATTCCTGCACGGCTTTGGATTGCATAGGATCCGCGCCCCGTTGCAACGGTACATTAATCATTACCTGCGGGAACTTACTCATGCCAGACTTTACCTCATGCAAGGTGATATTTTCTTTTGCCAGGTAGGCCAGCACCTGCAGCGCCGAAACAATACCATCACCGGTGGTCGTTCTATCCAGGCAGATAATATGGCCCGAGGACTCACCGCCAATAGTCCAGCCTTTCTGGTTTAACATTTCAAGCACGTAACGATCACCAACCTGGCTGCGCTCAAAATCAATACCCAGTGCCCTGATCGCCAGTTCCATGCCAAGGTTGGACATCAGGGTACCAACGACCCCACCCTTATTCTCACCTTCGCTGAGTCGTGAACGTGCGATTACATATAAAAGCTCATCACCATCAACCACCTCACCATGATGATCCACCATCAGTACACGGTCGCCGTCACCATCAAAAGCGATGCCCAGATCAGCACCTTCAAGCTTGACGTGTGATATGAGCTGCTCTGGATGGGTGGAACCACAGTTCAGGTTGATATTTAAACCATCTGGCCGATCGCCGATAGCAATAACCTGGGCACCCAGCTCGGCAAATACTTTTGGCGCAATGTCATAAGTTGCACCATTTGAACAGTCCAGCACTATCTTTAAACCTTTAAGGCGCACACTCATCGGAATGGTGGCCTTACAGGCTTCAATATAACGCCCCTCGGCATCGACTACACGCCGCGCCTTACCCAGGACTGACGATTCCACAATTTCCATTTCCGAATCATACATACGCTCAATTTCATACTCTATTTCATCATCGAGTTTTTCACCCTGCGGGGAAAAGAATTTAAGTCCGTTATCATAAAAGGGATTATGCGAAGCACTAATAACAATACCCGCAGAAGCGCGCAAAGTTCGCGTCAGGTAGGCAATACCCGGTGTAGGCATTGGTCCAAGTAAATCAATATCTACGCCCGCAGCCGACAACCCGGCCTCCAGCGCAGACTCAAACATGTAGCCGGATATACGGGTATCTTTACCAATAATGACACGGTTTACCTGGCCACCATCATTTTTATTCGATGCCAGCACGCGGCCAACAGCCCAGCCCAGTTTAAGGACTTTCTCCGGGGTCATTAAACCCTGGCCTACTTTTCCGCGAATACCGTCTGTTCCAAAATATTTTTTTGCCATTTTAAATCCTAAAGTGTTACTGCACTTAACTTTAATGCATCGCAGGTTTCAGCCACATCATGAACACGAAAAAAACGCGCACCTTTCTGATAGGCAATAACGGCTGCTGCCGTGCTGGCCACCAGCCTGTCGTCAACGCCCCTGTCTAAAAGCATAGCAAACATGCTCTTTCTGGAAACGCCAACCAGTACCGGGTAATCCAGCATACAAAACTGATTAATCTCACTTAATAAAGATAGGTTATTTTGCAGACTTTTGCCAAAACCGAAACCGGGATCAATAATTATATTCTGCTTTTTAATACCTGCGTCGATACAGGCACCGGCTCGCGACAGCAAATAATGCTTCACTTCATCGACCACATTGGTGTACTGCGGATTATCCTGCATGGTTTGCGGCTCACCCTGCTTATGCATTAAACACACCGGTACCTGGTATTGCGCACAAACCTGCATGGCATTATCGGCATGCAGCGCATTAACATCATTGACCATGCTGGCACCGGCTTCGATAGCCGCCCGCATTACTGCAGGCTTGCTGGTATCAATCGAAATCGCAATATCGGAATGCTGCCTGATCTTTTCGATGACCGGTATAACCCGCTCACACTCTTCATCCTGAGACACGGCCTTCTGCGCCGGGCCGTGTTGACTCGCCGCCGATATCGATTATTTCAGCGCCCTCCTGCTGCATTCGCATGGCGTGCTGCAGTGCATCATCGACACGCGTGAAACGGCCACCATCTGAAAATGAATCAGGAGTGACATTCAGGATACCCATTACCACCCAGTTATTTAACTGCGGATCTGAATGTAACTTTTCTATTATATGCTGCATGAGAGTATAAAAAATTTTGCCGCCAAATGAAAATTCCCACGAACAGGTCGTGGGAATTTGAATACAGCCATTGTCAGCACATTGCCACAATAACCCTTTATTTATAAGCTAATGGTTTAATCATTGATGATTTAAAAGCAGACTTAGTGCTGTCCCGCAGGACCGCCAATGGTGCCGTCACCAGAGTCTTTTTTCTGCTTCTTTCCGGTATCAGAGCTGCTGGTATCGTCATCATCCAGATCACTCCAGTCTTTAGGTGCAGGAACTTCACGGCCTTCCATCAGTGCATCAATCTGCTTCACATCAATCGTTTCATACTTCATCAATGCATCCGTCATTGCATGAAGAATATCAATGCGCTCTTTCAAAATGTTTTCAGCACGCTGGTAATTACGATCAATCAGGTCACGAATTTCTTCATCGATAATTCGCGCGGTATCATCACCCATGTTTTTGTGCTGCGTCACTGAACGACCAAGGAATACTTCACCCTCATCTTCAGAATAGGTTAATGGACCCAGGCGTTCCGATAAACCCCACTTGGTCACCATGCTGCGCGCCAGGTTAGTGGCGCGTTCAATATCGTTTGAAGCACCCGTTGTTACACTGTCTTTACCGTAAATCAGTTCTTCTGCGATACGGCCGCCAAACAGGCTGGAAATCTGACTTTCCAGATGCTTCTTGCTGTGGCTGTAACGGTCTTCCTCGGGTAAAAACATGGTTACACCCAGGGCACGGCCACGCGGAATAATACTCACTTTATAAACCGGATCGTGATCAGGAACCAGGCGACCAACAATGGCATGCCCCGCTTCGTGATAAGCGGTAAGTTTTTTCTCTTTCTCGGACATCACCATTGAACGGCGCTCAGCACCCATCATGATTTTGTCTTTCGCCCGCTCAAAATGCGACATATTCACCGAACGGCTGTTCTCACGTGCAGCGAACAATGCGGCTTCATTGACCAGGTTGGCCAGGTCAGCACCGGAGAAACCAGGCGTACCACGTGCAATAATTGCTAGTTTCACATCTTCTGCTTCTGGCACTTTGCGAATATGTACTTTAAGAATTTGCTCACGTCCACGAATATCAGGCAGCGGCACAACAACCTGGCGGTCAAAACGACCCGGTCTCAATAACGCTGGATCAAGCACGTCAGGACGGTTCGTCGCTGCAATAACAATCACACCTTCGGTGCCTTCAAAACCATCCATCTCGACCAGCAACTGGTTTAATGTCTGCTCACGCTCGTCATGTCCACCACCTAAACCGGCACCACGATGACGGCCTACTGCGTCAATCTCGTCGATAAAGATAATACAGGGCGAGTGTTTTTTCGCGGTCTCGAACATATCACGTACCCGTGATGCACCTACACCGACAAACATCTCGACAAAGTCAGAACCGGAAATGGTGAAAAACGGTACTTTTGCTTCACCGGCAATCGCTCTTGCCAGCAAGGTTTTACCGGTACCGGGAGAACCCACCATTAAAACACCGCTGGGAATTTTTCCGCCCAGCTTCTGAAATTTTGTTGGATCCCTGAGGAAATCGACCAGTTCTGACACTTCTTCTTTGGCTTCTTCTGCGCCGGCCACATCTTTAAAAGTAACGCTGATTTCGTCTTCGCCCAGCATTCGCGCCTTGCTTTTACCAAATGACATGGCACCGCGGCCACCGCCGCCGCCCTGCATCTGACGCATGAAAAATATCCAGATACCAATGAGTAACAGGAACGGGAACCATGAAATAAAGATAGTCATCAATAATGACTGGCCTTCAGGAGGTGCAGCAGTAATCTCTACGCCATTGTCCAGTAAATCACCAATCATGGCGGTATTGCTGGTTTCCGGGCTATAGGTTTTAAATACACTGCCGGTATTTGTTTTACCTTTAATATCACGGCCTTCAATCGTAACCTGAACAATCTGGCCGGACTTAACCATCTGTATATAAGCAGAATAAGGCAGCGCTTGCGGGCTTCCTGTCTGTTTACTGAAATTACTGAAAACTGACAGCAAAACTACCGCTATAACAGCCCATAAAACCAAATTCTTTGCTAAATCGTTCACTTAACTGCTCCGATAACATTCGCTACATGGCGAACAAATATTAGATAATAACTAACTTACACCACTTTAAGGTGTGTTGCTAGTAGCTGAATTACTAGGAATCCTTGCCAAGAAACCCGCTTGCCAGTGCATACACTTCGCGGCTCCTGGCCCGTGATGCTTTAGGCTTACGCATGACCACTTTGGAAAAACTGCCCTTTAATTCTTTACTGTATGATTCGAAACCTTCGCCCTGGAAAAGTTTCACTAAAAAACTGCCGCCCGGATTTAATACCTGCCTTGCCAGGTCAAGTGCCAGTTCGCACAAATAGTACGCCCGTGGCATATCAACAGAGCCCATGCCGGTTATATTGGGGGCCATATCAGAAATAACAAGGTCTGCCCGATTATTATCCATTACTTTCATTAATTCGTCGAAAACGGCGTCTTCTCGAAAATCACCTTCAATAAAGGTGACGCCATCAATTGGCTCCATAGGCAAAATGTCCAGAGCTACCATGGTGCCTTTAGCGCCCATTTTTTTCACGCAATATTCCGACCAGCCACCCGGTGCAGCACCGAGATCGATGATAGTCATACCGGGTTTGACCAGGTGGTCCTTTTGATCGATTTCAATGAGTTTATAAATAGCGCGAGAACGATAACCGTCCTGCTGTGAACGACGAACGTACTCATCGTCGAAATGCTCTTTTAACCAGCCTTTACTGCTTTTGCTTTTAGCCATGTTGATATTTGTTAGCCGCAAACAACATTACAGCTGTTGCCTGCTTAACAGACTGGTTTTTAAGCTTTAGGGATTTCAATGATCGCCCGATCAGGATTCACGCGATAGACTGACAGTGTTTTACCAATCGACTGTACTTCCTGGCACTGGCTGCGCTCGCAAATTTCGGCAATCATCTGTTTACGATCGTCACGATCATCAACCGCAAGTTTTATTTTAACCAGCTCGTGATGCGTTAGCGCGATATCCAGTTCATTTAAAACTTCTTCAGTCAGGCCTTTCTGGCCAAGCTGAATGACAGCTTTTAAATCGTGGCACTTCGCGCGCAGGAATTTGATTTGTTTTTTAGAGAGTGGCATAAAGCGCTCGATTAGATATAGCGAATTTCAACAATTTCCAGCGAACGCAAACCGCCAGGTGTCTGCACCTCTGCAACATCACCCTCTACTTTGCCAATCAGGGCACGCGCAATCGGCGAGCCAATTGAAATCATATTGTTTTTGATATCGGCCTCGTCTTCCCCGACGATCTGATAAGTTAGCTCGTCACCGGTTTCTTCATCAGCAACATCAACAGTAGCGCCAAACACCACTTTACCGTTTGCATTAACCGTGGTGACATCAATGATCGTGGCGTTACCCAGCTTACCTTCGATATCCTTAATCCGGCCTTCAATAAAACCCTGCTGCTCTCGTGCCGCATGGTATTCAGCATTTTCTTTCAAATCGCCGTGCTCACGCGCGGTTGCAATATCTTCAATCACTTTTGGCCGGTCAACGGATTTTAACTGCAGCAATTCGTCCTGCAGTTTTTGTGCGCCGCGTACAGTAATAGGTACTTTATTCACGATATAGTCTCTTTTCTATCCCGTTTAATCTCTTCATGCAAATGCTGCAATCGGGTAACGGTATTCACTTCCAGGTAATCCAGGGCCAGAACAGTCGCATTGGCGCCAGCAATGGTGGTAGTGTAACTCACCTTATGCTGTAATGCAGATGCTCGTATAGTATAGGAATCATTGATTGCTTTCTTACCTTCCGTGGTATTAATGATTAAGGCAATTTCACCATTTTTAATCATATCGACAATATGCGGACGGCCTTCATAAACCTTGTTGACCAGTTTGCACTCTATGCCTGCTGCCTGCAATGAACGGCCGGTACCACTGGTAGCAACCAGTTTGAAGCCTTTAGCAACCAGTTCACGACCCAGTGAAACAGCATGATCCCTGTCACGTTCACGCACACTGATAAATACACGGCCCCTGGTTGGCAGTTCGACACCGGCTCCCAGCTGCGCTTTGGCAAAAGCCATGCCGAAACTTTCACCGACGCCCATTACTTCGCCGGTTGATTTCATCTCGGGACCCAGCAATGGATCGACACCCGGGAATTTGACGAACGGGAATACCGATTCTTTTACGGCATAAGTTTTTGGCACCACTTCTTCAGTAATGCCCTGCTCTTTCAGTGATTTACCCGCCATACAACGCGCCGCAATCTTGGCCAGCGGTACACCGGTTGCCTTGGATACGAATGGCACGGTACGAGAAGCACGTGGATTCACTTCCAGTAAATAAATGTTTTCGCCACCGTCAACGAACTGAATCGCAAACTGGATATTCATCAGGCCAACAACGCCCAGTTTCAGCGCCAGCATTCGTGTTTGCTCTCGCAGCTGATCCTGCACTTCTATCGTTAACGAATAAGGCGGCAATGAACAGGCTGAGTCACCAGAGTGGACGCCGGCCTGCTCGATGTGTTCCATAATGCTGCCGATTAACACCTGCTCACCATCGCAGATTGCATCAACGTCAACTTCGACCGCATCATCCAGGAATCGATCCAGCAGTACCGGTGCATCATTAGAAACACTGACCGCATTGGCCATATAGTATTTCAGGTCTGCTTCGTTATAAACGATTTCCATGGCACGGCCGCCGAGTACATAAGAAGGACGCACCACCAGTGGGAAACCAATCTCGGCAGCACCAACAACCGCTTCTTCGGTGGAGCGCGCCAGGCGGTTCGGCGGCTGCTTCAGGCCGAGCTCGTTAACCACCTGCTGGAAACGTTCGCGGTCTTCGGCAAGGTCGATACAATCCGGCGTGGTACCGATAACGGGTACACCCGCAGCCTCAAGGTCGCGCGCCAGTTTCAGCGGCGTTTGCCCGCCATACTGCACGATTACGCCTTTAGGTTTTTCTTTATCCAGCACTTCGAGCACATCTTCCAGTGTTAACGGCTCAAAATACAGGCGATCAGAGGTGTCGTAATCGGTAGAAACCGTTTCGGGGTTACAGTTGATCATAATGGTTTCATAACCATCATCACGCATGGCAAAAGCAGCATGTACACAACAGTAATCGAACTCGATACCCTGACCGATACGATTCGGACCGCCGCCGAGCACAACAATTTTTTCGCGGTTATCAACGTTAGCTTCACACTCTTCTTCATAAGTGGAGTACATATAAGCCGTCGAAGTAGAAAACTCGGCAGCGCAGGTATCAACACGTTTGTACACCGGGCGGATACCCAGTGAATGACGGTAATCACGCACGGTTTTCTGCTCGCTGGCAATAGCTGTTGCCAACAGGCTATCGGAGAAACCCTTACGTTTTAACTGGAACATCTCATGTTTTGAAATACTGTCCAGCGCTCTGCCGGCGAGCGACATTTCTATCTTGATCAATTCTTCAATCTGCACCAGGAACCAGGGATCAATTTTGGTGAGATTAAAGATTTTTTCATTGCTGTAGCCGAGACGGTAGGCGTCGCCAACATAGAGCAGGCGATCAGCACCGGGCAGGCTCAACTCCTGGTTGAGGAATGATTCAACTTCGTCTTCCGCCATGTCAGGGTCAAGCACCGGGCTTAAGCCATCGATATCCACTTCCAGACCGCGCAGGGCTTTTTGCAGCGATTCCTGGAAAGTTCGGCCGATGGCCATGACCTCACCCACCGATTTCATCTGTGTGGTCAGCCGGTTCTCTGCCTGCGGGAATTTCTCAAAAGTGAAGCGCGGGATTTTTGTTACCACGTAGTCGATTGTTGGCTCAAATGAAGCCGGTGTTGCGCCGCCGGTAATTTCGTTTTGCAGCTCGTCCAGCGTGTAACCAATGGCCAGTTTAGCCGCGATCTTGGCAATCGGAAATCCGGTCGCTTTAGAGGCTAACGCAGACGAGCGTGATACACGCGGATTCATCTCGATGATGGTCATACGGCCATTTTCCGGGTTCAGCGCAAACTGTACGTTTGAACCACCGGTCTCGACACCGATTTTGCGCAGCACCGCAACCGAGGCATCACGCATCAGCTGGTATTCTTTATCTGTTAGTGTCTGTGCAGGCGCGACGGTTATCGAGTCGCCGGTATGAATACCCATTGGATCGAGATTTTCTATCGAACAAATAATGATGCAGTTATCATTTTTGTCACGCACCACTTCCATCTCGTACTCTTTCCAGCCACAGATAGATTCTTCAACCAGTAATTCACTGACCGGTGACAAATCCAGACCACGAAGACAAATCTCTTCGAACTCATCTTTATTATAAGCAATACCGCCGCCGCTGCCGCCCATGGTAAACGACGGGCGAACAACCGTTGGAAAACCAACCTGGGCCTGCACCTGGTAGGCCTCTTCCATGCTGTGCGCTATCGCTGCACGCGGCATATCCAGACCCAATTCTCCCATGGCCTTTTTAAAACGCTCACGGTCTTCCGCCATATCAATGGCATCTTTACTGGCGCCGATCATTTCTACGCCGAATTTTTCCAGTACACCTTCGCGATCCAGGTCAAGCGCACAGTTCAATGCAGTCTGTCCGCCCATGGTCGGCAGCAGCACATCCGGCTTTTCTTTTTCGATAATGGCGGCGACAGTTTTCCAGGTAATGGGTTCGATATAGGTCGCGTCCGCGATTTCCGGGTCTGTCATAATCGTCGCCGGATTTGAATTCACCAGGATAACGCGAAGGCCTTCTTCTTTCAGCGCTTTACACGCCTGCGCACCGGAATAGTCAAATTCACAGGCCTGACCGATAACAATAGGACCGGCACCGATGATTAAAACACTGCTTATATCCTGTCTTTTAGGCATGGATTAAAAACCTTTAGTCCACAGATGAACGCGGATGAACACTGATAAAAGCAAATTTTTATTATTTCTTTGTTTCATTATGATTCCAGATCATGCGTTTTATAGCTAGCTTTGGATTACCGAAATTCAACAACAAACCGTATGACAATCGTGTTGCTTTTAAATAATTCAATAATTGCGCTTCGTGCTCACTACCAATTGATTTAACTGCTTTTAATTCAAGCAGCAGTCTATTCTCTACGATTATATCCGTTATATATTCACCAACAATACTGCCCTTATATCTTACAATAACGGGCTCTTGGCACTTAAATCCTATGCCTTTCTTCTCAAACTCAACACATAGCGCCTTTTCATACACTTTCTCATAAAAACCAGCGCCCAAAGTATTACTAACCTCAAATGCGCAACCTATAACTAACTGCGATAAGTCGTTATCCATAACAAATACCCATCTTTATTAACGTCCATCAATGGACAAATCAGGTTCTTACGCTTTTAAAACCAAAGCTCAGTCTTTATCAGTGTTCATCCGCGTTCATCTGTGGACAAACCAGGCTTTTAAATTTTTTTCTCCATCAACTCAATAAAGTGATCGAAAACAGGCGCGATATCATGCGGGCCCGGGCTCGCTTCAGGGTGACCCTGAAAACCGAAGGCAGGTTTATCCGTACGCTGTATGCCCTGCAGGGAGTTATCAAACAGGGAGCGATGCGTGGCTTCCAGGTTAGCCGGCAGACTGTCTCCATCAACAGCAAAACCGTGGTTCTGGCTGGTGATCATGACTTTTTTTGTCGCCAGGTCCTGTACCGGGTGATTGGCACCATGATGACCGAACTTCATTTTCATGGTCTTTGCACCGCAGGCCAGTCCCAGCAGTTGATGTCCCAGGCAAATGCCGAAAACGGGTATTTCAGTCTGCAGAATTTCCTGTATCGCTTCGATCGCGTAATCACAGGGTTCCGGATCACCCGGCCCATTCGACAAAAAGATACCGTCAGGCTGCATCGCCAGAACTTCGCTGGCCGGTGTTTTAGCGGTTACCACGGTGACTTTACAGCCGCGCTCAACCAGCATGCGCAGAATATTGCGTTTTACGCCATAGTCATAGGCAACGACATTAAATCTCGCATCGTCACTGATGACCGCTGGCGCATTGCTGCCCAGATCCCAGACGCTCTCTGTCCACTGGTAACTTTTCTCAGTGGTGACTTCTTTCGCCAGATCCATGCCTTTCAATCCGGCAAATGATTTTGCTTTGGCAATGACTGCATCGTTATCAATGTCGTCGCCCGCAACAATGCAGCCGCCCATGGCACCTTTATCACGCAGAATTCGTGTTAAACGCCGGGTATCAATATCGGAAATTGCTACCGTGTTTTGCGCAAGCAGGTAGTCGTGCAGGCTTTTCTCGCCGCGCCAGTTACTCATAATCATAGAGCTGTCGCGAATTACCAGGCCACTGGCATGAACGCCATCGGCTTCTTCATCGCCAGCATTTGTGCCAACGTTACCAATATGCGGGTAAGTAAGGGTTACGATCTGTTTACTATAGGAAGGGTCAGTAAGGATTTCCTGATACCCTGTCATTGCTGTATTGAATACCACTTCACCGATTGTTTCACCGGAAACGCCAATTGACTTGCCAAAAAACAAGCTACCATCTTCAAGCGCTAGAACAGCTGTGGTCAATGCATTCTCCAGAAGGCTCGATTTACGTAAGTAAGTGAAGCTCATACCCTGCTGTAAACTGTATGCAGCAGATATGAAAAAGGCCGGAGCAAATCCTGTCGAATTTGGCCGGCCTCTAACCCGGATGTAAATCCGGGGCAAAAAATAATGGCGTCCCCTAGGGGAGTCGAACCCCTGTTGCCGAGATGAAAACCCGGTGTCCTAGGCCTCTAGACGAAGGGGACACGCTTGTTGCAACATTATCTTTCCAGGCCCTGCTACAACGGGCGGGAAGTGTACGTGGGAATTAGGTTTTCGTCAATACTCAGAGCGTGAAATCGGGAAAAAAAATTAGAAAAGGCTAATGTTCTATTTAATAGGCGTTCTTGTGAACCAGTCCGCGAAACACGGTCATGATAATAATTTTAATATCCAGCCACAAAGACCAGTTTTCAATGTAGTAAAGATCATGCTCGATTCGCGTGTGCAGGCAGGTATTACCACGCCAGCCATGAACCTGCGCCCAACCGGTAAGACCCGCTTTAACCAGGTGTTTTTTCATGTAATGCGGAATCTCATCTTTGTACTGTTCGACAAACATCGGCCGCTCGGGTCGAGGGCCAATCAAGGACATCTTGCCCTGCAGCACATTGAATAATTGCGGCAGTTCATCCAGGCTGGTTTTTCGCAAAAAAGCACCGAATGCCGTTGCACGATTATCCACCTTGCAGGCCCAGATCGGCCCGGTTTCCTGCTCCGCTTCAACCGGCATGGAGCGGAATTTATACATGGTAAATTCATGCCCGTTCCAGCCAACACGTCGCTGTCGATAAAATACCGGCCCGGGTGAACTCAATTTTACCCCGGCAGCTATAAACAGCATCAATGGACTTGCCAATAACAAAAGAACGATAGCAAGCACATGATCCTCCACATCCTTGATAACCTTATTCATACCATCGATAGCAGAATAAGAAATATTGACCATTGGCACACCCGCAACTTCAG
>CAVQDO010000007.1:0-92153 GCA_963711255.1 uncultured Gammaproteobacteria bacterium
GTGTGTTACTGAACTTTGCAAAACTCAAACCAAACCAGAAAGTACGGACAACATTACTAATGACAAAACCAAAGTGTGAGAACAGGGCGTTATCAAAATCCTTTAGTCCCTGTTCCTGGTCTTTATTATGCACCGCCTGTACTTCTTTAAGTAAATAGGGATGGCTGCGCATGGCACCCTGGCCGAAAATTATCATTGAACGGGTAAGGATGTTCGCACCTTCGACGGTAATACCGACCGGGGTTAACTGGTAGGCGCGGCCCAGATGATTGCGCGGCCCCATACAGATGCCGTGTCCACCGTGGATATCCATGGCATGATTAACGATTTGTCGCATACGTTCCATTACCTGCTGTTTAACAATCGCAGAAATAACCGATGGCACGACACCGCTGTCCAGTGCAACAGCGACTAATGATCGGGAAGCATCCATTGCATAGGCTTGACCGGCAATTTCAGCCAGGGCTTCTTCGATACCTTCAAAATAACCAATGGGGGTATGGAACTGCTGGCGAATACGTGAATAGGCGCCGGTATACCTGGATCCCATTTTTCCGGCAGCGGTGCCCAGTGCCGGTAGCGAGATCGCACGGCCGTCACCCAGGCATTCCATTAGCATGGCCCAGCCTTTGCCTACATAATCAACGCCACCTATGATGGAATCCAGCGGAATGAAAACATCCTTACCGCGAATCGGCCCGTTCATAAACGCATGGTTGGCAGGGAAGTGGCGATGACCTATTTCAACGCCTTCGGTTTCTCGTTTAATCAATGCCAGCGTTATTCCGATATCATCTTTGTCACCGAGCAGATGCTCAGGGTCATAGAGCTTAAAGGCGATGCCCAGTAAAGTGGCTACCGGTGCAAGCGTTATATAACGTTTTTCCCAGTTAATACGTACGCCCAGTACATTATCTTCGCCCTGGTATCTGCCATAACAGACAACACCGTTGTCCGGCATAGATCCGGCATCACTGCCGGCATCAGGACCGGTTAAACCGAAACAGGGAATCTCGGTACCGTTGGCAAGTCTTGGCAGGTAATAATCTTTTTGTTCTTCAGTGCCGTAGGTCATCAACAATTTACCGGGGCCCAGTGAATTAGGCACCATCACGGTTACTGCTGCAGAGCCGCTGCGACTGCCAATTTTCATCACTACCTGTGAGTGGCAATAAGCTGAATAATCCAGACCGCCATATTGTTTTGGGATAATCATGGCAAAAAAACCATTGTCCTTGGCGTACTGCCAGGCTTCTTCACTCAGATCATAATCGACATGGGTGATCTGCCAGTCATCAAGCATTTTGCAGAATGTTTCCACGGGACCATCGATAAAGGCTTTTTCTTCGTCTGATAAAACCGGGCCGGGTAACCTGTTCAGGAAATTAAAATCGGGTTTGCCGCTAAACAGCTCGGCTTCCCACCATACGTCACCCGCATCAAGTGCCTCCTGCTCAGTTTGAGAAATAGTCGGCATGACTTTTTTCATCGAGCGATAGATGGCTTTGCTGAGCAGGCTTCGACGAAGAGACTTGATATTTAGCAGAATAATTACAGCAGCTGCGATTAAGCAGAGCAGTAATAGTTGCGGGCTACTGGAATCAGTTACTAACCAATAAATAACAAATGCGGTTGCCAGCAGTAACGACCACACTTTTAATGGCAGCCGATAGTATGCCGAGAGTAAGAGGATTACAATAAATACGCCTGTTAACACCATAAGTTACATCCTGCTCTGTCTATAAAACTAAAGGCCCTGGTTAGTGCCTGTAGTTAACGGTTATTTAATTTGCGGCTTTTTTATTTGTCCTTTTGATTTCGTCCTCTATTTGCCCGATAAGTTCTTTACTATTTTTGTTCGTGAGTTCAAATGTTTTTATCGTCTCTGCCGATTTAATCGCTTGCAGCGTTTTAATTTCATCGGGATGTGAATAAAAACTGTCGCCTAGCGCATTACTATGAACACTGGTTTGATCCCAGGGTAATTTTCTATAGATACCCAGCTCATCAAAATCCAGAATAGGGTATTTAATAACATCAAAATAGGGGGAATGGTCAAAATCACGGGGTGTTATTAATTTGGAATTGCTGCGAATCAGACTTAGTTTGCCGTCTTTATCCTGGTGAATAACCGGAATGATAGGAAATCTAACTTTGGCAAAGGCTTCAGCTATCATGGTTGAACAAACGGTTTTTGTTGGCCTGCCGGCATTATGTTCAAACAGCGAGGAGCGCCAGCGTTTGGGCAGAAACCAGTAAGGGAACATGAAACGTGCCAGGTCCATTATCTGTCGTACATTATAATCTTTGCCTAACTGGTTAATGGCGTATTTAACAGCCGTTTGTGAATCCTTGCGGGTAATGCCTCGCGGTCGGCAAATGCGAAGATGCTCACCTTGATAATCATCAATCGATGAAACAATAATGCCTTTACCCAGCATCGCTTCAATAATCAGCTGTTCATTGGGATTGCAATGGCGAAACTTCTGAATCTGGTCGCGTAAAATCGGGTCATCAATATCATGTAAACGGCCAATATAAAAAAAGGAATGTGTCCACATACTCTGGGTAATGGACTTAATGATTTCAGCTACGTTCGAGCGGCCTTCGACCAGAAGGACATCACCCGGGCGCAGTTCATAGCGCAAGCGCTCAAAACTGGTTAGTGGCGTTTTATGATTAGGGGACTCATAGGTAAGCCAGTTTACAAACTTGTCCCACAGATAATTTTTTAGCCTGTAAAAGTGAAACATAAAACTCCTGTTTGAAGTTATTGCTTGTTACACATTTTGAAATTGCCTGATCAGGGAAGTAGAACTGGGATACCAGGTATCAATTCATATATTCACCATTATGCTACAAGTTTAGTCCAAATATACGTTATCTGATGGATATTGAGACAGATTAACAAGATAACGGTTCATATTTGGCCAGTTCTGGTTTTATTGGCTTATTTATATTATTCCGTGTAAGCCGCTACTATTCTTATGGCTTTATCAATAAGTCGTTTATCCGTGTAAAAATGCGGCGAAAAGCGAATACCGCCGCCGCGAAATGCACAAATAACATTATTATCCTGTAAATGCTGATACAGCTTTTCATTATCAATAAGTGCTTTTTGAAAAGTGACTATGCCGGCATATTTCCCGCTCTGTGTCGGGCTGAGAAAACTGATATCGGCATGTTGGCTTAGCTGTTTTATTATATAGGCGGTATTCTCAAGCAGCTTTTGCTGAATTGTAGTAATACCGGTTTCCAGTAACAGGCCTAATGAGGCGTTTAAAGCGGCAATGCCCATCATATTGGGGCTGCCGCATTCAAAGCGTTGCGCGGTATTTACGACTTGTTCTTCGACCGGCAGATTACTGCTTTGATGGCTAAAATCAAACGCATTATTCAGCATATGCCAGCCATACTGACGCAGTTGTAACTGTTTCTGCACCCGTTTTCGGCAATAGAACAATGCGGTCCCCTCAGGACCGCACATCCATTTATGGCCGTCTGCAACAACAAAATCGGCAGCGCAAGCCTGTGCATCAAAATGTATGGCACCGAGAGATTGAATTGCATCGACACAGAATAAAGTATTGTGTGCCCGGCAGGCTTTGCCCAGTTTGTTTAAATCAAGTAACAGGCCGGTGGCATATTGTACAGAGCTGCAACTTAACAGGCGTGTATTTTCATCGATATGGTTAATCAATAACTGTTCTGCTTCAGATGCATCTTGCAGACTTACTATACGAAGCTCCACACCCTGTGTTTGCAGTGCCTGCCAGACGACTTTATTGGAAGGGAATTCTTCTGCTGGTATTACAATATTGTCACCGGCTTTAAAATCTAATCCCTGTGCAATGAGCGACAGGCCCTCCGAGGTGTTTTTTAATATGGCAATCTCATCACTGGATTGAGCATTGATTAATTGCACAAACTTTTGCTTTAACTGTTGTTCGGTTTGTAACCACAAATTATAATTTTGCGAACCAATACGAGCATTTTCACTGGCGAAAGCGATAACAGTATCACGTGTCACAACGGGCCAGGGTGCGACGGCGGCATGGTTAAGATGAACGATATTTTCGTCAAGCTGGAAAAGTGATTTCATGCATTACAATGTATCATGAAATGATTTACTATCCCATTGTGTCAGGTATTGCGTCTTGCTGGTCAGCGTTAGCTGTTTGTTTAGCAACATCCGGGTGACTGGTTAATTTTATAAGAGATTTTTATGGGCATCGAAATAGAACGAAAGTTTTTATTGAATAATGAAGACTGGAAACCGCTGGTAACAGAAACGCACCTTATCAAGCAGGGTTATTTACAAAGCGGTCTGGATCCGTCACAGAAATCTTCCGTACGAATTCGCATCAGCAATAAGCAGGCAAACATCAATATAAAAAGTGTAGACCTGACAATGATTCGCCAGGAATACGAATATGAAATCCCGCTGCACGATGCCGAACAGATGCTGGCTCGTTTGTGCAGTGACGTTGTTATCGAAAAAACACGATATTATGTTCCCTATGCATCTCATTTATGGGAGATAGATATTTTTGAAGGGCAGAACAAGGGCCTGCAAATGGCGGAGATAGAACTGGGCAGTCTGGACGAGAAGTTCGAAAAACCGGACTGGATTGGTGAAGAAGTCAGTGCCGATGAACGCTATTACAATATATCGCTGCTGCGGCATCCATATGAGATGTGGTCTTAATGAATCTCTGTTACACTTTCAAGTTATTTTAAATTAAGCTTTATTCTGATTATGTAGCGGACCTTATGAACCTTTCTGTAACCCGAGTATTGATTGTTGATGACCATGACCTTGTCCGTCATGGCTTTAAGAGTCTGCTCGGCTCGCAGCAGGGAATAACGGTTGTGGAAACACTTAGCAGCGGTGAGGATGCCATCAACTGGTGCCGTGACACAGACTGCGGTGTCGATGTTATATTGATGGATGTTAATATGCCGGGCATCGGCGGTATCGGGGCCACCCAGCGCATCAGCCAGTCCTGGCCGGACGTCGGCATTATTATTGTCACGGTTCATGACGACGGTCCGTTACCCAAGCAATTACTCAATGGCGGCGCACGTGGTTACCTGACCAAAGGTAATTGCGTTGAAGAGATGATTGCCGCCATCCGAGACGTGCACCAGGGCAAACACTATATTGCAAAAGAAATAGCACAGCAGCTGGCGCTGTCAGCGCTGCCGGGTGAAGGTAACCCGATGGACAGTCTGTCGAACCGTGAAACACAGGTTCTAATGATGATCGCTCAGGGAACCAAAACACAGGAAATCTCGCAAATACTCAACTTAAGTCCGAAAACCATCAGTACTTATCGTACCCGCTTACACGAAAAGCTGAATGTCAGTTCTGATATAGAAATGCTGCATTTGGCGATGAAGCATGGTGTGCTTGACGAGAATATGATTCCGCTAAAATAATGCGGGCCTGGAATAAGGCGGATATACAATCCGGCTATATAATCGACTTTATAATTGCATTCATTCATTTTTTTAAGCGGCCTTAAATATTGATCTATTGCCACGAATTTGCTTTTCGCAAGTTTTCAGTGCTGCGTTAAACTAAGCAATATGGCCACCAGCAAAAAAGACACATCCACGACTCCAGCAGAAAAAGAAGTTTCCGGGAAACTCAGTCCTGCAAAAGAAACACCGGTGTTCGATTCTTCATCCTTCCTGAAAAATGTCACCAGCAAGCCTGGCGTCTACCGTATGCTCGATGAAAAAGAGCAGGTTATCTATGTCGGCAAAGCCAAAAACCTTAAAAACCGATTAAACAGTTATTTTCGCCAGACCGGGTTATCGCCGAAAACACAGGTTATGGTTTCTAAGATCGTCAACATAGAAATTGCCATTACACATACCGAAGGCGAAGCTTTACTGCTGGAAAGCAACCTGATTAAAGAGCTGCGTCCGCGATACAACGTATTGATGCGCGACGACAAAAGTTATCCTTACATTTATATTTCGGATAAATCCGCCTATCCACGCATCGCTCTGCACCGCGGAGCACGTAAACATAAAGGCTTATACCTTGGCCCGTATCCGAATGCACACGCTGTCAGGGAAAGCATTAACCTGCTGCAGAAAATGTTTTTAATCCGGCCATGTGAAGACACTACTTTTGCCAATCGCTCCAGACCCTGTCTGCAATACCAGATAAAACGCTGTACCGCACCCTGTGTTGGTTATATTTCAGAAAAAGCCTACGCAAAAGATATTCAGCATGCGATTCTGTTTTTACAGGGGAAAAGTGAGCAGGTGGTAAATGAGCTGGTTGCTGATATGGAGAAGGCCGCAGTTAAGCACCATTTTGAAAAAGCCGCCATGTACCGTGACCAGATAAGCAATTTGCGGAAAATAACGGAACAGCAGCACATCAGTGCCGATAAAGGCGACATCGATGTAATCGCCTGCAGTACGGAAGGCGGGCAGGCCTGTGTACAGGTGTTTTATATACGAAACGGTCTCAACCTGGGAAACCGCAGTTTCTTTCCTTCACTGCCAGAAGAGCTGAGCGTCGAACAAATCCTTACCGCCTTTATTCCGCAGTTCTATTTAAAACGCGATGTGCCGGGCGAAATCATCCTGTCGGCATCACTGGATGACAGTGCCCTGATTGAGCAGGTATTGAGTGAACAGTCGAAGCATAAAGTCAAAATCACCAGCAAGGTGAGAAGTGATCGTGCCAAATGGGTAGAAATGGCATTAAATAATGCAAATAACTCTCTGAAAACAAGATTAATATCTCGCTCAGGGTTGATGGCTCGATTCGAGGCATTACAGGAAGTGCTGCAGCTCGATGAGATTCCGCTGCGGCTGGAATGTTTCGATATAAGTCATACACAGGGCGAGGCCACGGTGGCATCCTGCGTGGTATTTACCCCGGAAGGAGCCTTCAAAACTGACTATCGCCGCTACAATATAACAGGCATTACCGGTGGTGATGATTATGCCGCCATGAAGCAGGCACTGCAGCGCCGCTTTCGAGCCAGCAGCTCGAAACAGGCAGAACCCGATCGCAAGCTGCCTGATATATTATTTATCGACGGTGGCAAAGGCCAGTTAAAACAGGCCGTCGAAGTTTTTGAAGAGCTTGAAATAAACTCCGTATTATTAATCGGTGTTGCCAAGGGAGAGGGGCGCAAGGCAGGGCTGGAAAAACTTATTTTCAGCGATGGCCGGCCCGAGCTTTATCTCACCATTGAATCCGCAGCGCTGAACCTTATCCTGCAGGTACGTGATGAAGCACATCGCTTCGCCATTAGCGGACATCGGGCCCAGCGTGCAAAGAAACGGCGGACATCGCCTTTAGAGGGCATCGCAGGCCTGGGTCCAAAGCGACGACAGACTTTATTGAAACATTTTGGTGGAATACAGGGAATAACTCAGGCAGGTGTGGGAGATCTTGCTAAAATAAGCGGAATAAGTAAAAAACTGGCACAGGATATCTATGACCAGTTCCACGCTACTGACTAATTTATGAATATACCTAATACCATTACAACATTCCGTATCGTTTTGATACCGGTGTTTATTGCCATCTTCTACCTGCCATATTCATGGGCGCCAGCGCTGGCCACCTTTGTTTTCTGGTTTGCCGCTATTACCGACTGGTTTGACGGCTACCTGGCCCGCAAGCTAAACCAGCAATCTGCACTGGGGGCGTTTATCGACCCACTGGCCGACAAGTTGATGGTGATCTCTGCGCTGTTACTTATCGTTACCCGCCACCCTGAAAACAACTGGCTGCTGTTTTCAGCTTTAATCATTATATCCAGAGAAATCTTTATTTCCTCACTGCGCGAATGGATGTCGGGTATGGGAGAAAGCAAGGTGGTTGCGGTCTCATTTTTCGGTAAGGCTAAAACAGTCGCACAAATGTTTGCGCTTTTATTTCTTATATATGAACAGGATATCCTCGGTTTTCCTATTTACCACTTTGGAACAGGGCTGATGGTATGGGCAGCAATTTTGACTATAGTGTCGATGGTCATCTATATAAACTCCGCCTGGCAGACATTAACGACGAGTAATTAATATTAAATCGCCTTTTTTGCAGCTTTCATGCCAATTATACCTTGACAGTAACGCCGTCATCGCTAGAATAGCGACCTGCTTTTGAAGCAATGCGGGAATAGCTCAGTTGGTAGAGCGCAACCTTGCCAAGGTTGAGGTCGCGAGTTCGAATCTCGTTTCCCGCTCCAAATTACGATAAACCCTGTGTTAATTAAACTAGATGCAGGGTTTTTTTCGTTTTTATACAGCAAACACTGTAATTGTGTGCGTTTTATAAAGACGTAACGGGTGAGACCTGATTATTTCTGCGTATAATAGAGCAGAAAAGAAAGTAGTGAACAATGGCGGGATAGCAAAGTGGCCATGCAGTTGATTGCAAATCAACCTACCTCGGTTCGACTCCGGGTCCCGCCTCCAAACACACTTCATCGACTTACCACCGATGAAGTAATGTAGAAGAACCATCTGCCCATCTGCCCAGGTGGCGTTGTGGTAGACAGTAGTTCGAAGAACTACTAAAGCCGTAGCGAATATAAAAGGGCGTAGTACAAAGACCATCTAGTTATATGCCCAGGTGGCGTTGTGGTAGACAGTAGTTCGAAGAGCTACCTGTTTTATGAGCAATGAAAATTGGGTGTAAGTAAGAAAGACCATCTGCCCAGGTGGCGTTGTGGTAGACAGTAGTTCGAAGAGCTACCTGTTTATGAGCAATGAAAATTGGGTGTAGAAGAAAGACCATCTGCCCAGGTGGCGTTGTGGTAGACAGTAGTTCGAAGAACTACTAAAGCCGTAGCGAATATAAAAGGCCGTAGTACAAAGACCATCTAGTTATATGCCCAGGTGGCGTTGTGGTAGACAGTAGTTCGAAGAGCTACCTGTTTATGAGCAATGAAAATTGGGTGTAAGAAGAAAGACCATCTGCCCAGGTGGCGAAATTGGTAGACGCAAGGGACTTAAAATCCCTCGCCTTAACGGGCGTGCCGGTTCGATTCCGGCCCTGGGCACCATTTTTCATTCATATGTAAATTCACCTTACCTGATAGTACGTGTACATCTGTGTTGAATCGAACCGGCTTGCCGATTAGATTACAAATTACTTCCCTGTAATTTGCCCTCCGGGTCATTCGCAAAAAACACTCATGCTAAATTTGTTCCAGACAAATTTAATCCGGCCCTGGGCACCATTTATCCTTCATAATATAGTTCAATAGTAACTACCAGGTTATTACTTATCTGAACCGAATCGACCCGGTTTCCGGTTAGATTATGAATCACCTCCCTGTGATTCACCGTTACTCCATCCATCCCTGGACTCCGCCTTTCAGGCCGTATAAATAACATACGTTTCTAATGCTATCCAGTAGCATTAGCCGGGTTATTCGCAGAAAACGCTCATGCTACTAAAATTGACCGGATCAATTTTGAATGTCACGTTACTTGTGACAGCCTGAAAGGTGAGTCATATGGATGTGACGAATAAATTTGTTCCAGACAAATTTTATCCGGCCCTGGGCACCATTTACATTTTAGTCAGTACTGGCTGAATCTAATTTTTTCAAACTATTCAGCGTAAGGAGTCATACTACCCGTGCGCGTGACTGCGTCGCTTCATTGAATTGTAAACATTTCAATAAGACCACTTAAGGTGGCGACATTGCTTTGTGGCAAAAATCAGTTACTCTACCTGCTAGTCACGTTATTAAATTGAATGTTGGAGGAAAGTATTTATACTTGCTGCACATATGAAAGATGATAAATCACTATCAACTGTACAGGCAGAGCAGGACATGCTGCGGGTATTGCAGGCAGAGCGGGATGCAGAACAAACCATCCGTAATTGCGAGAATGAAGCTCAGCAGCTTAGCAATGATGTACAAATCAAAGTACAACGAATTAATGTGCGTGCGGATGAGCGTATTACCAATATGGAAATGCGTCATGCTCATAAGTTGAATAATTTAATCACGAATATTGAAAAACAAGGTGCTGCTGAACTTAGTAACGATGCCGCACAGCACTACGCTGCAGAAAGGTTACAGGCTGTTATAGATATACTGGCTGCTGAACTCTGCCTGGGAAGTACAGTCTCTGTTGGAAAAACAATATCAGATGACGAAACGGGCGCTGAAAAATGACAGGCCTGTCCGATTTTGTCTATGCACAGGTGAGATTACAGTCACGTTTCGGTCAACGCGCAGATGAACAAGCGTGGTTACGATTACACAATGTCCTTGATCTCGCCAGTTATCTGCAAGTTGCCCAACAAACAGCACTGCGTCCCTGGGTTCTGGGTATTAGCTCAAACCATAGTAGTCATGAAATCGAACTCGCATTAAGGCAAAAGTATCGCCGCCATGTTGACGAAGTGACAAACTGGATGCCTGCTGACTGGAAAGTGCCGTTACAATGGGTGAAACGTCTTGCAGATTTACCGGCACTGCAGTATTTACTTGCCGATGGCGTAGCTATGGAGTGGATGAAATTAGATCCTGACTTAAATGAATTCACCAATGATGATTCCGCCTTGCGTTTACCGGCGATGCGCGCTGCCGGTTGCGACAGCCTGGTGAATGCCTGGCAGCACGGAGATACGATGTTTACTGGATGGCTGTCACACTGGGAAAAAGTGCAGCCTCGAACACTGGCGTGCAATAAAGGCCTGAAAGAGATAAAGGATTTTCTACATAAACAGTTGCAGTTGCAGGCAGGGCAACTCAAAACCGCTAAGCAGGCTGCAGCATTAGCAGCAGACCATCTCGTTTTAATAGAGCATCTGCGTGTTATTTTTCGTCGCTATGCATTCCAGCCCGCTGCGGTATTCGCCTATCTGGCAATTATCGCAATAGATATACACCATGTACGGAGTGAGCTGATGCAACGTTTACTGTTTCAGGACAGTGAAGATTTCGCGCGGGGATTACCGCATTGAATATGCGACCCGGTCATGCCCTCTGGTTTGAGTTATTGGTCACACATGATGATCTGGCTGACACATTAGAAGCATTGGCGCGCACTGGTAGCATCGAACTGGAACTGCATGAGCATACACATATGCAGATGGATTTACAGGATTTACAGTTGCAGTTGCAGGAATTCACCAGGCTGCAGCGTTATTACAAATCGCTATGGCCGAAGCCGGATACCGGCATGAGTCCTTTTAATGGCAGCCCGGCAGAGATTTTCGATAAGGCGCTAAGCTGCATTTATGACTGGGAAAAAGAAGTACAGCCGCATATTCAGCAACTTAATATTGTAGAAAGCCGGCTTAATGATTTGCAGCTGCTACAAGATTTTCTCAGCTCTGCGCAAGCTAATGCTCTGGATTACAGGCTGCTTTCACCAGGCGGAGAAAATATTTCAGTTCGTCTTTTTTTGCAGTCAAGCCGCAATCGTTTAGAGAACATACCGGCTACGGTTCTATGGAAGGAATATGCCACCGCTACACATCAGTATTTACTGCTGCTGGGTACGGTTGATGGCCTGGACGCACTTTCAGCGGAACTAATCAATAAGAAATATACGTATGTACAGTTGCCGACCTTACCTGGCAGCAGGGAAGACGCATTGCATATGGTCAGTGATAAGCTGGCACTATTCAAATCCCGTATGTCGCATTTACAAATATCCATTGATACCCTGGCTAAAAAATTTCACCTGGCACAGGCTCTGGGTGAAATACATAAAATGGACTGGTTCCTGAAGAGTGTGCCCACATTACAGGTAACCAGCAATTTTGCATGGGTTACCGGCTGGACCAGTGACAGCGGCGGTAGCAAGTTACATAAGGCACTGACATTACAGGGCTCTCATGCCATCCTGCATTTTCCTGATGCACCGAAAAATCTGTTACCGCCGCTAATGTTGCAAAACCCATGGTGGGCGAAGCCGTTCGAAATTTTCGCCGCTATGCTGGGGTCGCCGGGTTCTAATGAAGCCGATCCCAGTCGTGTACTGGCGATAATGGCGCCGTTGCTGTTTGGTTATATGTTTGGCGATGTCGGTCAGGGATTTATCCTGTTAATGTGCGGTGTATTGCTGCAAAAACGCTGGCCGCTATTACGCATACTGATCGCTAACGGTGCCTCCGCAATGGTGTTTGGTTTTGTATTTGGCAGCATCTTTGGTCGTGACGATTTGATCCCCGCTCTCTGGCTGCATCCGATATCGCAGCCTTTACCTGTTCTTGCTGTTGCTCTTGGCGCTGGTGTTTTTATCATTCTGCTGGGTTTGATATTGTCTGCGCTCGAGTCAAACTGGCGCGGTGAGTGGCAGCGCTGGCTGCTGGTTGAGGCACCGGTCACCGTACTTTACCTGGCTATTATTTCTTTATTTTTTATACCAGACCCTGCCGCTGTAAGCATAATAGGTGCTCTGGTTTGGTACATCATAGGTAACTATGTTTTGGCAGGAGGTAACATGCTGGCTGTTCTTAGCGCAGCAGGCTCTCTGCTTGAAACCATGATGCAGTTGCTTCTCAATACATTGTCATTTGTCCGTGTTGGTGCATTTGCGCTGGCACATGCCGGCCTGTCGATGGCGTTCAGCATTATGGCAGACAGTGTCAATTCGGTACTATTAGCGTTGTTGCTCATGTTGCTGGGCAATATTATTGTGATTGTGCTTGAAGGACTGGTTGTCAGCATACAGGCAACGCGATTGATACTGTTTGAATTTTTTATCCGCTTCCTGCAGGCCAACGGCCGTGTATTCAAGCCGTTGACCGGGCCGGTTACAGAAGTAATGAATAGCTGATATTTAATACCTTATGATGCTTAATAACTTATTCAATGGTAAGAGGAATATATATGAAAATTGTTAATGCTAAAATCATTCTCTGGCTCGGCAGCGCTGCCATGATGAGCATTATTGCCACCTTTCTGCTGTGGTGGTCACCTGCGATGGCAGCTGATGTGGCAGAAAGTAAAAGTGCTGTACCGTCAGCAGCAATGCAGTGGGGCTTTCTTGCCGCGGCACTTTCAACCGGACTTTCCTCCCTTGGCGCAGGATATGCTGTCGCGAATGTGGGTAGTGCTGCTGTTGCGGCACTGACAGAGAAACCTGAATTGCTGGGACGTATTTTGATCGTAATCGGGTTGGCAGAGGGTATAGCTATTTACGGTCTGATCGTATCGATCCTGATATTGAATGTTATTGTCTGATCTCGGAAATAGAAAAATGGCTGTCGCTGTGTATATAGGCGATGAAATCAGTGCCGCCAGTTACCGGCTGTGCGGTGTCGATGTGCGCATCGCTGGCAGGCACAATGTATCCTCACTAATAAAACAGGCATACAAGTCTGCATCACTGCTGCTGGTTGGCAGCAGTACCGCGCAACTTTTACCTGCAGAGGAACTGGATAAGCTGATGACCAATATAACACCGCCTGTTCTTGTCGTGCCTGATGTTGCAGGCGGACCAGCGATGCCGGACATAACCACCTTGATACACAGACAACTGGGCATGCTGGAATGAGCTTAGCTGATAGCGACAATCCTGATAGACAAACACTGGAGTATCTGCTCAGTGTTGTCACCAAGAACCGTGAACAGCGTTGTGCCCAGATACATGAGATTGCACACAGTCAGGCCAGTGAAATTATCAAACAGGCTCACTCGAGTGTGCGCGCCCGGATGCAGCATCATATTCAACTGTTGCGTGAGAAATATAGTGAGCGGGTTTCGGCCGCAGAAGCACGTAACCAGACTTTGATACGACAGCATCGACAGCTCGCGGATATGCAGTGTCTGGCTACAGCCTGGCCCATGCTGCGTGAAGCCATAAAGGCTTTGTGGGACGATCCTGTATCTCGACAACAATGGCTCGATGCGGCCATCAGGAATGCATCATCAAAATTATTGAAGCATGACTGGCGTGTTGAACATCCGCACGATCTTAGTGATGTGGAGCAAAAACGCCTGCAACAATATTGTACCAATATGGGCAACTGCACTGTTGAGCTGGCAGCATGTGATGATATTGAAGCAGGTGTTCGTATTATGGTTGATGGCACGGTGATTGATGCGACACTCGAAGGCCTGCTACAGCAGAAAACAATAATGCAAGCCAGGCTGATGTCACGGGTAAAACAGGATATAGCTAGCCATGACTGAATCTACCATTGAAGCAGCAAATGTTGCTGTTACAGATGCAGTTGCGGGCGATGCCATCATCAACTGGATTAGCGGACCGGTACTGCGGGCAAACACGAAGAAATCATTCCACCTGAATGAAGCCGTTCAAGTCGGTAATCTGCAACTGCTAGGCGAAGTGATACGCATCAATGGTGACGAAGCAGTTATACAGGTCTATGAGGATACCACCGGTCTTAAACCCGGCGACCCGGTAATGGCCACTGGTTCTCAGTTGTCGGTAAAACTGGGTCCGGGATTGCTCGGTAATATATACGATGGGCTACTTCGTCCACTCAACAGAAAACATCGTTTTGTTAAACCAGGCATCAGGCAGGAAAAATCTGGCAAAAGATATAGCTTCAAGCCATTGATCAAAGCAGGTGAGGAGATAACACGCGGCCAGGTGTTCGCTACGGTGCATCGCGATGATGCACGCCTGCAACGTTGCCTTACGCCGCCCGACTGTGATGGCAAAGTGCTATCAATCAAGGCTGCCGGTGATTATAGCGATGACGAAATTGTGTGTGTACTCGATTGCCATGGCACGGTACGCGAGCTTGCCATGAGTCACTACTGGCCAATAAGACAACCGAGGCCGGTGAAACAGCGTATGCCTGTTAAAGGTCCGCTGTTTACCGGGCAGCGCATACTCGACAGTCTGTTTCCGATCGGTTGCGGCAGCCGTGCAGCGATGCCAGGTGGTTTTGGTACCGGTAAAACCGTGTTGCAGGAAACACTGGCCAAGTGGTGTGATGCCGATGTCATTATCTATGTCGGCTGCGGTGAACGCGGTAATGAGATGGCTGGTGTATTGCACGAGTTCCCTTCACTGGAAGACCCGCGTACCGGCCGGCCGTTAATGGAGCGCACCGTTATCATCGCCAACACATCCAATATGCCGGTGGCAGCGCGTGAGGCGAGTATTTATACGGCGGTTACCGTTGGAGAGTATTTCCGCGATCAGGGTTTGCGCGTTGCCTTGATGGCCGATTCTACCAGCCGCTGGGCGGAAGCCTTGCGCGAAATTTCAGGACGCCTTGGCGAGTTGCCGGGTGAAGCCGGTTACCCGGCATACCTGGGTAGCAGACAGGCCGATTTCTATGAGCGTGCGGCACATGTGCAAACACAGTCCGGTATGGTTGGCTCTTTGACTATTATTGGTGCAGTCAGTCCGCCCTCGGCTGACTTTTCAGAACCAGTGACGACAAATACCAAACGTTACGTGCACTGCTTCTGGGGCCTCGATGCGACTCGCGCTCAGGCACGTTTCTACCCGGCCATACATCCACTGCAATCATACTCACGCGATGTGGAAGCACTGAAGCATTTCTGGAGCCAGAATGGCCACCCGACCTGGGAGAGTCAGCGTCAGCGGTTTCTTTCGTTGCTTGAAGAGCAGGCTCGGTTAGAACGCATGGCGCGTATTATCGGTAAGGATTCATTACCACCCGAGCAACAGCATGTGCTGCTGTGTGCCGAGTTGATCAATGAATCGTTCCTGCGGCAGTCGGCATTTTCCGAGGTTGACCGATATTGTTCGGTAGAGCGGCAAATAGCGATGATGAAGATGATTACCGTTTTCATCGAGTCATCAAAAATTGAAATCGCTATGGGCGTTAGCATAGAAGCCATTAGTAGCATGCCGGTTATGCGCAGGCTGATGCGTATGGGAGAGGAGATCGGCGAGGATAATCTGGCAGAATTTAGTACTCTGCAAACTGATTTCGAAACGGCACTGGCACAGCTGAGAGTCAACCTGGTGCAGGAGACCAGCAGCAATGAAAACTGATGTCTATGCGGACGGCGCGGCTACCCGTCTGGAAGGACCGTTACTATTTCTGAAACGCACCGTCAATGCCGGACTCAATGAAGCGGTTGAAGTCGAAGATGGTAAAGGCAATGTTCGACTGGGCCGGATCTCTGCCATCGACAACGACAGCATGGTCGTCGAAGTACTGGAATCGACAGCGGGGCTCGGACTTGGCGATACCCGTGTGCGTTTTCTGGGTGAGCCATTAACCTTCGCTGTAGGACCTGAGGTTCTGGGTCGCGTATTCGATGGCGTCGGCCGGGTGATCGATGACGGCTCGCCGGTAGCAGCAGAGCAGTCGCTTCGTATCGATGGTCTGCCAATCAATCCGGCGGCTCGAGACCGCCCTACCGATTTTATCGAGACGGGTATATCCTCTATCGATATCATGAACAGCCTGGTACGTGGCCAGAAGTTGCCTGTTTTCTCGGGTGCCGGGCTACCCCATGATCAGCTTGCTATCCAGATCGCACGGCAGGCGCATCTGCGAAAGGTTGATGATAAGGGCAAGGTAAAGACCAGGGCCAGGCATGTTGAAGCTGGAACTGTAGCAAAAGATGCCGATGACGATGACTTCGCCATGGTATTTGTTGCTATCGGTGTGCCATACGATTCTGCCGAACTTTTCAGATCGGCCATGGAAAGCAGCGGGGCACTTGAACATACCGTGCTGTTTCTTAACCTGGCTTCTGATTCAAGCACACAGCGATTGCTGTGCCCGCGTTACGCGCTGACCGCTGCCGAGTACCTGGCGTTTGAGCTGGGTAAACACGTACTGGTGTTGATGACAGACATGACCAACTACTGTGAAGCGCTGCGTGAAGTTTCTGCCAGCCACGGTGAAGTCCCGAGTCGTAAAGGATTTCCCGGTTATATGTATTCGGATCTTGCGACTTTGTATGAGCGTGCCGGCTGCATCAGAGGTCTGCCGGGTTCGCTAACGCAGATTCCGATATTAACAATGCCGTCGGATGACATTACCCATCCTATACCCGACCTGACGGGTTACATTACCGAAGGACAGATCGTGCTCGACCGTGAACTCGATCGTGCCGGCATATATCCGCCGGTGAAAGTTTTGCCGTGCCTGTCGCGCCTGATGAAAGATGGCACCGGAGAAGGCTTTACCCATGCAGACCATCCGGCTCTGGCCAACCAGCTGTATGCTGCCTATGCGCGTGCTGTCCATGTTCGTATTCTGGCCAGTGTCGTTGGTCGTGATGGCTTGACCAGTAGCGATCAGCTTTTTCTGGATTTCGGTGATCTGTTTGAAAAAGAATTTATTCATCAGGATAGTGAACGTAGCCTGGAACAAGGTATGGAGCTAGGCTGGCACCTGCTGAGCAAGCTGCCGGTCAGTGAACTGATCCGGCTCAACGATAGACAGATTGAACTGTACATTAATGATAAAGCGGGTTCTGAATGAACGGGCCCGTGCAGGCGCCTACCCGCAGTGCCATACTGGAGCTGAAAAATGAACAGCAGGTGGTTAATGAAGCCTACATATTTCTCGATGAGAAACGTTTGCTGCTGGCAGCTGAACTGTTACGACAGCTGAGCGACTATCAACAACTGAGAGCAAACCTCGATGTTTTACACGCACAGGCAAAGGAGGCCATACGGTCAGCTGTAATGCTTCATGGCCTTGATGGCCTGCAGGTTTACCCAGCGGCGTCATTGGAAGGCGCCGCATTCAAGCAAAGCAGTCGTAACTTTATGGGGGTAACGCTGGTTGAATGCCAACTGTCCACGGACGATATCGAGGCCATCGACGTCATTGCATCGAACCCGTCCGGTAAAGCGGATGATTGCCGTAAACTGTTCCATGAAATCGTCGTGCAAAGTGCCGTACATGCCGGTATATCAGGCAACCTGTATCGTCTACTTCGGGAATACCGTCTAACCGAACGTCGTTCACGCGCACTGGAAAATGTCATCTTGCCGGAAATCGAGCAGAACTTGCGTGAGATGTCCTTGCATCTTGAAGAGCTTGATCTTGAAGATGCTATCAGAGTTCATCTGCAATCAGAGGTGCAACGATAGTATTTCTGGGCAGTATCGGCCTGTGTATTTCTGAAATAACGCGTTCGGGTTAAGCCATAAAAGTCTCTTATGCCCTCATGTACTATGTGAATGATTTAGTGTGATATTTTTATACTAATCACCTTACAGAGAATCATTAACATGTGTTAGGATTGCGCCCCGTGCTTAATATCAGGGCTGTATCATACGGATGTCTGGTTAGAGCGTGGAATTGTGGGGCCAAAACTTTGCTGATTTGGTTCGCATAAAAACGATTAGCAGTTTTGAGATAACAAATTAGAGGATAATCTAAATGTTTACGAGTAATCCCTTTGCCGAGCTTTCGGCGTTCATATCACCCCAAATTATGCAAGGGTATGTCATCTTGATGGTGCTCCTTGTGATAGGTGGGACCGTACTTGACATGATCCATAAGAAAAGTGCGCAGTATTTTTTCGAGAATGCTAAAAAAGCCAAAAAGGACGCAAAACGTAGCGTTAGTACTGGTGAAAAAACATCGATTGCGTTTAAGGTACTATTAAACGAAGTTATAACTTCTGGTGAATTCTGCAATATGAAACGCAGACTTTCCCATCTTTTGACCATGTATGGATTCATTCTATTTGTCGCTGCGACGGCCATTATGATCTTTGGCTATGCAACTCCAGAGGCGGCTACTCCTACGATCCTGCCGGTACTCTGGCATATTGGCGCAGTGATGCTGGCTCTTGGAGGCTACTGGTTCTGGTTCTTCATCCGTGTTGATGTGTCTGCGGAAGGTCTTACCTGGTATCGCTTTGAACGTGCGGATTTATTTATTGTCTCGCTGCTCACCACCGCAACTTTTGGCTTACTCTGGTCTTTCACACAATCGCAAGCTATCGCGGTATGGTCAACATTGTTCTTTGCTTTGTTTATCATCTCAACGACCACACTTTTTGCCAGCGTGCTCTGGTCGAAGTTCGCCCATATGTTCTTCAAACCTGCCGCGGCTTTTCAAAAACGTGTTACCAAAGCAGATGGTTCAAGAGAGAACTTACCTGCTGACTTTGATCTGACCGATCCTGCAGTACAGGCGGAATTCCCGGATATCCCACAATATATGGGCAAGAATCCAGCTAACATGGGGCTTGGTATTAAACGTGAGTCACCAAATCATTACTAACATTAATTTAATTACGATTACTTAAAGAATAGAGAGAATATATTATGCCAACTTTTGTATATATGACTCGTTGTGATGGTTGTGGTCAGTGTGTAGATATCTGTCCATCTGATATCATGCACATCGATAAGAGCCTGCGACGCGCTTACAACATCGAACCTGACATGTGCTGGGAATGTTATTCCTGTGTAAAAGCCTGTCCTCATCAGGCTATTGATGTACGTGGCTATGCGGACTTCGCTCCACTCGGACACTCAGTAAGAGTACTGCGTGATGAAGAAAAAGGCACGATTGCCTGGCGCATCAAGTTCCGCAATGGCAAAAAAGATATGGAGCTTTTAGCACCAATCACAACTAAGCCATGGGGCTCAGCAATTCCAAATTTATCTGAAGAATCAGCGCCAGCTACTGAAATGCGTGACAGCGAGCTACTGTTTAACGAGCCTAAATATATCCGTATGGATGGAGATGGTTTGCAGTCGCTTGAGTCAAACGGCCTGAAATTGAAAGAAGGGGTATACTACTAATGGCCTACAAAACTATTATTGAAGACGATATCGACATTCTTGTTGCAGGTGCAGGCCTTGGTGGTACTGGCGCTGCTTTTGAAGCGAGATACTGGGGCAAGAACAAGAAAATTGTTATTGCAGAAAAAGCTAACATCGATCGTTCTGGTGCGGTAGCCCAGGGCCTGTACGCGATTAACTGTTACATGGGTACACGCTGGGGTGAAAATAACCCGGAAGATCATGTCCGTTATGCACGTATGGATCTTATGGGTATGGTTCGTGAAGATCTGGCCTTTGATATGGCGCGTCACGTTGACTCTACTGTTCACCAGTTTGAAGACTGGGGCTTACCGCTGATGAAAGACCCTAAATCGGGTACTTATATGCGTGAAGGCCGCTGGCAGATTATGATTCACGGTGAATCATATAAACCTATTGTTGCAGAAGCAGCGAAAAAATCGGCAGATAAAGTATTCAACCGTATCTGTGTAACCCACCTGTTAATGGATGATGCCAAAGACAACCGCATCGGCGGTGCAGTAGGCTTTAACGTACGTACCGGTAACTACCACGTATTCAAGTCCAAGACTGTTATCTGTGGTGCCGGTGGTGCTTCTAACATTTTCAAACCACGTTCAGTGGGTGAAGGTGCAGGACGTGTCTGGTACGCTCCATGGTCTTCTGGTTCTGCCTATGGTCTGATGATCGAAGCAGGCGCAAAAATGACACAGATGGAAAATCGTATCGTACTGGCCCGTTTCAAAGATGGTTATGGTCCTGTCGGCGCATATTTCCTCCACCTCAAGACTTACACACAAAATGGTCTGGGCGAAGAGTATGAATCCAAGTGGTTCCCTGCGCTGACCGAAATGGTTGGTAAAGAATACCTGGATACTGAAGGTCAGCATCTGTCACACAAACCTATTCCAACCTGTTTGCGTAACCATGCCTTCATCTCTGAGGTGAATGCCGGTCGTGGTCCAATCCACATGGTAACCATGGAAGCTTTCCAGGATCCGCATCTTGAGGAAATTGGCTGGCACAACTTCCTGGGTATGACTGTTGGTCAGGCGGTACTTTGGGCAGCAACTGATGTTGATCCTAAATATGAAAACCCTGAATTGACTACCTCTGAGCCATACGTAATGGGCTCACATGCAACCGGTTGTGGCGCATGGTGCTCAGGTCCGGAAGATGTTTCTCCCGATGAGTATTTCTGGGGCTATAACCGCATGACTACTGTTGAAGGTCTGTTTGGTGCAGGTGATGCCGTAGGTGGTACACCACACGCATTCTCGTCAGGTTCTTTCACTGAAGGTCGTTTAGCTGCTAAAGCTGCCTGTAAGTATATTGATGATGGCAAGGCAGAAGGCATTCGTGTTTCCGATGAGCAGATTGAAAAACTTAAGACCAAAATCTACAAACCTTTAGAAACTTACAGGGTTTACAGTAATGAAGTGGTTGCAGGTACAGTTAATCCAAACTTCATCAATCCAAGACAGGGTCTGGATCGTTTACAGAAACTGATGGATGAGTATTGTGGTGGTTTTGGCGTTAACTACATGACTAACGAAAAACTGCTCCAGATCGGTCTCAAGAAAATGACAATGCTTCAGGAAGACATGGAGAAGATCGCGGCTAAAGATATACACGAGCTGTTACGTGCATGGGAATTAAATCATCGTGTTCGTACTTCTGAAAGTGTTTTCCAGCATACTTTGTTCCGTAAAGAAACACGCTGGCCTGGTTACTACTACCGTGGTGATGCGATGAAACTGGATGATGATAACTGGCACGTACTGACAGTTTCTCATCGTGATCGCGAAACCGGTGAGTATACTATGGAGAAAGCACCTCTCTACCATCTGGTAGACAACGAATAGGGGTGAGCTGAGTAAAAATTACGAAACATTTTTACCCGCGTTAAAAAAAGGTCAACATATTTTGTGTTGATCTTTTTTTTCTATGGTTGGAAGTATGTGGGCTAAGGTCAAGATAGATAGTCCCGCAAACCAATCTATGTTTTAAGTGAACAATAAAGTCATGAATATTATTGAAAAAACAGATGAAGAGATTTTAGCGCTGGCGAACCCCATGTGGGCTGACCTTGTTAAATACTCGAATGAACAAAACTATGGCGCTTTCACCCGACATTTTGCAGCAGCTATGCTGATGGGTGCAAATGAAATCGAGATGGGAAAACAGTTTGCCAGAAGTGAACTTACAAAAAACCTGTCTGAGGATTACGATTATCTCGGCATCATTCGCCGTGGTGAATATGTAACGGTTTTATATAAACAGCGACATACCAAGAAAGAAGGTGAATGGCTGGGCAGGCTGGTGCTGGGTTATGAAAAGGAGAAGGTAAAAATTTTTGGCGCTACCTTGTTCTAGGGACGCTCTTCTCAAGATAGCACCGATTTTATTAATAACAGGCTTTTATAGCAATGTCAGATACAATTGAAAACGAAAAATTCGTAGAACTTAATTACAAGGTCGTCGATGAAAAAACCGGAGACATACTGGTAACGGTTGATTATCCGCTGGGTTATGTTCACGGTGTGAATGATGTTTTGTCTGAGCAGGTGACAAAATTTCTGGATGGTAAAAAAGTCGGCGATATCATCGAAGTACCGGTTGATACTAAACTGCTCTATGGTGAGAGAGACGAATCGCTGGTGTTTACCGACAACATTGAAAATGTGCCTGAAGAGTATCGAGAGATCGGTATGACCATCACCATGGAAAATGAAAAGGGCGAGCCCAAAGCCTTTATCGTCACGCGTTTCGATGACAAAACATTAACTGTCGATGGAAATAATCCATTGTGTGGCAGAGATGTCGTATTCATGCTGGAAGTATTAAGCATACGTGATGCTAGCGATGAAGAGCTCGACCTTGGGGTAGCGGTTGACGCCGACCCGGACCTGAATGAAATCCTTAGTAAGGCTTAGGCAGCCTCTAATCTATTCATGAACACGCATCTTATCTCTATAATATCCAGCTTCCGCGTTGCAACTCTACGCAATAGCCTGCTATTACCTGCGATTCATGCCTTGCATCTGAATATTTTAGATCACGAATCTACTTCGTCCAGCCAATCTACTTCGTCCAGAATGAATCAGAGCCTCATTAAATGAAATTCTCTAATACCTACATCATTTACCCGGACAATAAGGCCCTGGAACTTGCCATCGCAAACACGCTAGGCATGTTGAGCGAAGAACAGGCTGAAGTTGCGACTCCGGATACAAAGATCGCCGTGGCTGATAACTTTCTTTATACACGGGGCAATTTTGAACAGCACCGCTTCAGCTCCAGAATTTTTGACAAAGCGTGTGAGGCACTTGAAGCATTACTGACAGACGAATATCGCGCTCAGCAGCCATTAGCCTGGGCCGAGACGCAAAATTCTCTCGGCAATATTATTGCGGCAAAGGCGCAGCAGCTGAGAGATGATGCACTGTTTGAAAAGGCAATTCAGTGTTTTAAGCTTGCACTGGAAGAGTTTGACCAGGAAAAGTCAGCTCTCGACTGGGCAACGACCCAGAACAACCTGGCAACCGCTCAGCAGGCCCTGGGCCGGCAACAGGATAACGCTAAACTATTAAAAGAGTCCGCTGATGCCTACACCAATGCATTACTGGTCTGGTCGCGAAAAGAGACGCCTGAACAATGGGCATTAGCCATGCATCAACTGGGAATCACTTTCCATTCATACGGCAAGCTTTTAAAAGGTAACCGAACCTTTCAAAAGTCCGTAGTCGCCTATAAAAATGCACTGGCAGAATTCGATGCGGATAATAATGCTTTCGAGTTGGCGGCGACACACAATAACTGTGGTGCAGTACTGCATAACCTGGCTGAATCAGAAGAAAACCCGGAACGCATGCAGGAAGCCATTCGTTCTTATGAGACGGCATTAACCGTTTGTCTGGAACAGCAGCTGCCGATACACCTGGCGGTTCTATGCAGGGTCAACAAGTCGACTGCACGCAGCGCACTGGCTGAGCTAACAAAAGATAGCGCACTTGGCGAAGAAGCGGCTGATGAGTTTGAATTGATTATTGAGTGTTTTTCGCCAGCTCTTCAACCTCTTTGTTTAAAGCATTGCAAGGAGCAAATTAATAAGGCAAATAACACTAGCACTTGCGCTTAGCGCTAGTAGATAGAACCGTACAAATGAAATATAATAGCGCCAGATTTTGTTATATACATTAGTTAAGAGGAAGTGATCAGCATAGCTGATTACATTCCTCCCGTTAAACCATTTAGGAGTTAAGATTATGAGTGAAGCACCAAAAACAAGGCCCGAAGTACCAGAGGGCAAGTCCCGTTTTCTGACAACCACTCAGAAAAAGGCTAATGAAAAGGGCTACGTTGGCTATGATACTACCTGGGAACCGTTCCAGAAAGAAGTACCATACAGCACCCCCAAGAAGCCCTGATTGGGGTTAGTCGCGCGTATTAGCAGCGGCGAAGACATTAAAATTGAATATGATCTGTGTTCAGACGTGATATACGTTAACACAGACATATTCTTTTTTTAATTTAACGCCTAAATACGCTCGGAAAGCTGATAATCCACGTTAATAAAAGCGCCAATATCTGCCAGGAAACGAATCGATCTGGCACCGAAACCAACATCGGGCACGGTTTCGTCTTTATCAACTGACAAACTCAGGACTACGCCGAATCTGGGTGATAAATTGTGGCTTTTTATCACTTCAAGGATCTTTTCCTTGACCGGTTCTATCTGCTTAATAAGTTCGTTCGTCAAATCATAAACGTCCAGACCATCTGTGATGGTCTCCGTCGACAACTCCCATGAACTAATAACCGGTTTGTCCAGTCCACTGTTCGCCCCGGAAGCATCGACTGAGGTGGGTTCTATGCCAAGCAGACGTGTGATGTCATCGGGATTGAAATGATAACCACTCAGTGTGAAGTGGGCCCTTCCTTTATTAGATGCCAAGATAATTTCCTCATCAATTGATTGTAAATATGTGCGACTAATAATAGCGCATAGAATAAATAATCACAGGGGCAAATGTGTCCTGGATGAATTCGGTATGGTTAATTTAACATTGTTGGGCAGATCCCGTTTTCGCTTTGAATATCCTTCAAATAGTCACGCACAGACCTCAATATCATGTTATTCATGTACCATTGTGCATACAGCTGTCACATAATCGACTAGAAACTAAAATCGAGGATCTATCTATGAAAAAGACAAGCATTCTGACATTACTGTTAATGATCGTGTTCTGGGCAACGGTGTCACATGCCGAAGCCAGTGTTCCGTGGGGCAGGGCAAGTCTGGATCCTGTTGATTACAAACCACAGAAAGTACTGTACGACGTTGCAGTCACAAATATCGATGCTTTTACCCATGTGCTTGATCGTGTAAGTTATTTGAATACGTTATACAACGCAAACCCGTTCGATGCTTCGATTGTCCTTGTTTTACACGGTGATGAAATACCGTTTTTTGCTGTGAAAAACAACGATAAATACCAGCAGCTAATGAAGCGCGCAAAAAGCTTAACGGATTCAGGTCCCATCGAGTTCAGAATGTGTGGTATTGCAGCCAAAGGTCACGGATTTGAAGCTGGCGATATTCATGGTTTCGTTATTCTGGTGCCGATGGCAGATGCAGAGATTGTACGCTTACAGCAGGAAGAAGGTTATGTATACATGCGTTAAAAAGTTACTGGCAGTGGTTCTCTGTATGCCTGGCTTACTGGCTAGCGTACAGGCATCAAACGAAGTCTCTACGCCATATGATGTCGTCAGTCTTCCCTTTAAGTTACATAAAGTTGACGCTGCACCGGTCTATTATGTGATCGGGCTGTCGGGTGTGCCTGACAGTGTAAACGAGGGCCATACATCAAATGCCGGATTTGTCGTTACTGATGCCGGTGTAGTGGTCTTTGATGCACTCGGTACGCCAGCGTTGGGCTATCGTTTGCTGCAACGTATTCGAGAAGTAACCGACAAGCCGATAGAGCGTATTATTATCAGTCATTATCATGCTGATCATGTCTATGGCTTACAGGCTTTTAAACAATATGCGAATAATCCGCCGGTGTGGGCGCAACGTCTCGCACTTGGCTACGTTGGTGGTACCACAGCCAGTCAGGGAGAAGATGCACAACGACGTCTCAAGCAACGACGCGAAGCACTATTTCCCTGGGTAGATGAGAAGACCTATATCGTTGCGCCCGACCATACTTTTGAGGAGGAGATGACATTTAAAGTTGGTGGCGTCACTTTCATATTGAAACATTTGGGACCGGCACACGCGCCGGCTGATAGCATCATGCTGGTCAAGGATTATAATGTTCTGTTCAGCGGTGACGTAATATACAAAGGCCGCATTCCTTTTCTTGACAGTCCGGAAACGGATATCGACAACTGGCTAAAAGGGATTAACTATTTAACCAGTCTGCAGCCGCCACCTCGATTTGTAATTCCCGGCCATGGGCAGCCATCAGATAATGTAAAACAGGCGGTCGCAGCTACAGCGGACTATATCAATTATGTCCGTGATTCCATGCGGCAGGCTGCAAACGACCTGATGCCATTTGACGAAGCCTACAAAGCTACAGACTGGAGTCAATATAAGGACATGCCGGCATTCGATAGCAGCAACCGCGGCAATGCTTATCGCATTTATCTTGAAATGGAAGCCGAGGCATTTGACTAATGCAGCAAACAGCGTCAAAGCTATTCTCTGCTGTGTTCTTGAGACAAGGTTTGATACCACAGTACTAAACGAATATATTATGGAGAAAAAGATGAACAAGAAAGAACTGTATAAACAGAAGATGCAGGCCCAGTTGCACGAATGGGAAGCAGAAGTCGACACCTTCAAGGCCAGGGCGTCTGGAGCCAGTGCCGATGTACAACTGGAACTGAACAAGGAGATCAGCTCACTGAAAGGCAAGATTGCGCAGGGTAAGACAATGCTTGCAGAAATTGCAGACGCTAGCGAAGATGCCTGGGAGTCAGTCAAGGTTGATCTTGATTCCGCCTGGATTTCGCTTAAGTCTGCCATCAGTGACGCAAAAGTGAAGTTCAAAGGGTAAGTCTCTGCCTGTCAAAAAAATTAACCAGGCAATGTGTTATAACGCATTTTTTACTTTATTCAGCTGTTTCGTTTTTTGGAATGCTGAGTATTCCAGGCAGGGGCGCTGGTTATTTGTAACGTCAGGCAAAGCTAAGTTTTTACATTGTTAAATTAGGGGGATTCAGATGCGCAAGCGAATCATCAGTAGCTCGGTTCTAGAAGAACAGGATAAATCTACTGTTCAAAAATGGTTGAATATAGAAGAGCTTGTAGAAGTTGAAGTTTCCTCGGAAGACGAAGCTCATCCTATTGAGTCCGCGCTACTACCTGGAAGCGTTTCGGGGTGGCGTGCAGTTGATTCTGGAAAACAAATAATCAGACTCTTGTTTAATCACCCTCAAAGTATCAATCGAATAATGCTTAAATTTGAAGAGCCTGGCATTGAACGGACACAAGAGTATGTTTTGAGCTGGTCTAATGAAAGTGGGCAGCCCCATGAAATAGTTAGGCAGCAATGGAATTTTAGTCCAGACGGTGCAAGCAATGAGATTGAAAATCATCATGTCGAGCTTTCTAATGTGAAAGTACTTGAGTTAAATATCAACCCGGATATTAGCGGAGGCAATTCAATTGCTACTTTGCGGGAATTACGGATTGCCTGAGAGACATTGTGGCGAATGTTTTTTGACGTTGTTTGAACTGGCATAACTGACCGTTTTTGCTGTATCACACCAATACCTTAATCGTTCACTTAAGGTTGTTTAATTAAGGCTAAGTGACTTAGCTAACTCACAGCCATTAGTACACAATAATTATGTAGTACCACCTTATATGCATAATTATTATTTATTTGGTTTTCTCTTCAACAGATACATTTTTATCATGTGCCATTGATAACCGCCATTTATCGGTACGCGCTCGCTCAGTAAGAAAGTCTACCAGTAGACGAACACGATTCGGCATCAGTTCTCTTTCCGTGTAAACCAGGTGAAATTCGGCGATAGGGCCAAGCCATTGAGGAAGTACTCGTTGCAATGTCCCTGATTCCAGCGCTTGTCTACAGACAAAGGCAGGGATCAGGGCAATGCCCGCGCCCGTTTGAGTGACCTGCATTGTTGTCGCCATATCATCGCAGCGTAATGCGGAGTAGAAATTTACCTGCCGGGATCGCTTACCCTTCGTCAGTGTCCATGAGCTTCGACCGCTACGCTGTTCACCAAAACTGATGCACTGATGCTGGCTAAGATCAGCCGGTGATTCCGGTTCACCATATTGTTCCAGGTAAGCTGTTGCTGCGACCAGCATGCGTTCACTTGTCCCCAGTTTACGGGCGATAAGGGCAGAGTCAGCTAAAGGTCCAACACGCAGTGCAAGGTCATAGCCCTGTTCATACAGGTTGACCATGTGATCACTCAAGTCCAGCTCGATGCGTATGTCAGGGTGCAGCTGAAGAAACTCCGCAAGCCAGGCGCCAAGGAAATATCCCCCCGGTGTCTTTGGCGCAGTCATTCGCAGGCTGCCGCCTTCTTGATGAGTGCTTTCTGAAAGCCGTTCTCTGGAATTGGCAACCTGCTCGCTCAGTCTGTGAGCTTCCTGATAGAATAGCCGTCCTGCCTCGGTTAATTCGAAAGTGCGTCCACGGCGGATCACCAGCCGGGAGCCAAAATCATCCTCCAGCCTGGTCAAGCGGCGACTTAAAGTCGATTTAGCTATACCCAGTTGCCGGCTGGACGCACTTAAGCCACCAATCTCAACAAGTTGTGCAAACATCAGCCAGTCGTTTAAGTCCATTATTGAGCCTCTAATCGTTCCAAATATGGAACCTTATGTTCGAATATACCCTGTTTTTCTATTGATTCAACAGGCATATGATGCAAGTTGTTAAAAAAGTTTTCTTTTGGAGGATAGCTGATGCAATTATCAGCCACATTACATCGCACCGCAGCAATATGGGTTTTCTCAATACTGGCAACGGTGTTTGGCTTACTGACAATTAAATCCGGTGGTGCCGTATTGTTGTTCGATGGCGAAGCCCGTCTCGCCGCCGGTCACTATGTACCTTTTGTTCTCTGGTTTAATTTTTTTGCCGGCTTTGTTTATATCGTTGCCGCCATTGCGCTATGGTTGATGCGCCCCTGGGCGGTATGGCTATCCCTGTTGCTTGCTGTTGCCACGCTCGTCGTCTTTGCCGCCTTTGGTCTGCATATACTTAACGGCGGTGAATATGAAATGCGCACTGTTGCCGCCATGACTCTGCGCTCCACAGTATGGGTTGTTTTTGCTGCTTATGCCTGGTACCGACTTGAGCGCCATAACAATTAATGACTGACGAGCTGTTTTATTTTTACCGACATCAACTTTTGCTGGTGCAAGATCTGGTGGTATGGGATGAGAACTGATTATGAAAAAACTAACAATGAGTACACGCAGTATTACACTGCTGCTAATTTTGTTGCCAGTGTTGATCGCTTTTGTTTACGTTGTCACTCGATCGGGCCCACTGGCACCGGTGCCGGTTACCGTTGTTCAGGTGGAAAATAGAGCCATCATACCGGCGCTGTTTGGTATCGGTATTGTCGAGGCGAGGTACAGTTATCGCATCGGTCCGACCATGACGGGACATGTGTTACGGCTGGATAGTCATGTCGGTGACAGGGTGGTGGCTGGTCAGGTCGTTGGTGAGATGGATCCAGTGGATATGGATAACAAAATTGCATCCAAAGAATCCTCAATAAAGCGAGCACAGGCAGCTATCGTTGCGGCAGAAGCCAATGTAGCTGATCTACACGCGCGTGAACGCTATGCAAAATCCCAGGCATTACGCTATGAAAAACTGGCAAGGGCAAATACTATCAGCGATGAAGTAGCCGAGGCTAAATCTCAGGAATACCAGATCGCCAGTGCCGGCCTTGCTGCTATCAGGGCAAACCTCAATGCGGTTCGCGAGGAACTGGCTATGCTACGCGCAGATTACGATGGTCTGGTCCAGCAAAAAAGTAATCTGAACCTGACCGCACCGGTAGATGGTCTGGTCGTTGGACGCAATGTTGAGCCCGGTAGTACCGTGGTTGCCGGTCAGACAGTGCTCGATGTTATTGATCCCGCAAGCATCTGGATTAACGTGCGCTTTGATCAACTGCAATCCAGCGGCCTGGTAAAAGGTCTGGCAGCCAGTATCGTTTTGCGTTCGCGATCAGGTCAACGACTTGATGGCCGGGTCAATCGCATTGAGCCGTTGGCTGACGCGGTCACCGAAGAAATTATGGCCAAGGTGGTGTTCGATCAATTGCCCGACGTGCTACCTCCGGTTGGTGAACTGGCCAAAGTAACAGTTGCTTTACCCTCATTAGCAGAAGCACCCGTGGTGCCGAATGCCAGTATCAAACGTGTTAATGGCGTGGTCGGCGTCTGGCTTATCGAGAATGATGAACTGGCTTATGTGCCGGTCGAGATCGGGGTGTCTGATCTGGATGGCCGCGTTCAGATTACCAAGGGGCTGAAAGCCGGTGATCAGGTCGTGGCCTACAGCAAACAGGAACTGAACCGACACAGCCGAATTACCGTTGTCGATCAGCTGGTCGATAAAGGGCAGGAGGCAACACAATGATCAGCCTGGCCGGTCGTGATGTCATGCATGCCTGGGGGAAATTTGTCTTCACCGGTATCGGTCTTGGCTTGCTCATTGGTGTCACCTTAACCATGGCTGGAGTGTATCGCGGCATGGTGGATGATGCCAAAGTAATGCTGAATAACAGTGGTGCAGATTTATGGGTGGTACAAAAAGACACCCTGGGTCCGTATGCCGAAGCCTCCAGTCTTTATGATGATGTCTATCGCAGTATTCTTGCCATGCCGGGCGTTGCTGCAGCGGCGAATGTAACCTACCTTACTATGCAGGTGCGTCAGGGAATTCATGATGTGCGCGCCATGATTGTCGGTGTGGTGCCCGATGGTCCGGGTACTCCGGGTTACCTGGTAGCGGGTCGGCAGATCACCCGCAGCCATTATGAAGCAGTGGCGGATTTAGCCACCGGCTTTAAAATCGGACAGCTCATTCGCATCCGCCGCAATGAATATACCGTTGTCGGTCTGACACGACGCATGGTGTCATCAGGCGGTGATCCGATGATATTTATTCCATTGCGTGATGCACAGGAAGCGCAGTTTCTAAAAGATAACGATGCGATTATCAGCCAGCGAAATCGCACTTCTGCTAATCCGGCTTTTAATCAGCCCGGTGCGCAGAACGTGGTGGAAGCAGTCATTAATTCTCAAAACAGTAACCCTTATGTCAACGCCGTACTGGTACAGATTAAACCGGGTTATAACCCGGAACAGGTGGCAGTACCCATTCGCCAATGGAAACGACTGCAGGTTTATACCCGTCAGCAGATGGAAGAAATCCTGGTTGCCAAACTGATTGCCACTTCATCAAAACAGATCGGCATGTTTCTGGTCATTCTTGCTATCGTCAGCGCCGCTATCGTGGCCTTTATTATTTACACCCTGACCATGGGCAAGATCCGTGAGATCGCAGTACTGAAACTGATCGGCACTCGTAACCGCACCATCGCCAGCATGATTATGCAGCAGGCGGTTGGCCTGGGATTGATTGGTTTTGTGGTCGGCAAAATTTCAGCGACATTCTGGGCGCCGCTGTTCCCGAAATATGTTCTGCTGGAACCGGGGGATGCGCTGCGCGGATTTATTGCAGTCGTTATTATCAGTGTGCTGGCGAGTGTGCTGGCTATTCGGGCAGCATTAAAAGTTGATCCGGCTGAAGCGATTGGAGGCTAATATGACAGCTAATGGCATCCGCATTGAGGGCATGAGTAAACGTTATGGAGAAGGCGATACCGCTGTTGACGCCCTGAAAGATGTCAATATGCAGGTCGAACCCGGCGAGGTGGTCGGACTGATTGGCCCTTCGGGGTCGGGTAAGAGTACTTTACTGAAATGCCTCGGCGCTGTCATCGAACCGACAGCAGGCCGTATGACACTGGGCAGTGAGATTATTTATGACGGTGGCTGGATCATTAAAGATTTACGCGCTCTGCGCCGCGATAAAATCGGCTTTGTTTTTCAGGCACCTTACCTGATCCCGTTTCTTGATGTTACCGATAATGTTGCCTTGTTGCCAATGCTGGCCGGCATATCCAACACTGAATCTCGCAGGCGGGCAGTGGAATTACTGGAAGCGCTGGACGTTGCGCATCGCGCTAAAGCGATGCCGTCTGAACTGTCAGGGGGTGAGCAGCAACGGGTATCCATTGCCCGTGCACTGGTTAACCGGCCGCCGGTGATTCTGGCGGATGAACCCACTGCGCCGCTGGACAGTGAGCGCGCGATGGCGGTTATTCGCATTCTCAATAATATGGCCAGACAATACCAGACAGCCATTATCGTGGTGACTCACGATGAAAAAATTATACCGACCTTCAAACGTATCTATCATATACGCGATGGCCGTACCGATGAAGAAGCGGGTGAGGGCAGACCATTTGAATAACATTCTTTCATACACAGGAGCATTACCAGGATGAAAACACATCACAGATTTTTGATCGCAGTGCCAGGCATTTTTTTTGTATTATTTAACAGCGGAGTGTTGCTGGCAGCAAGCAGCGCATCGGATCACCAGCATGCTCATGCGCAAAATGAACATGCCGTATCAGGGTTAAGCCTGGATCACGGTGAACGCTGGCAAACGGATGCCCCTTTACGCCGGGGGATGCAGAGTATCAATGATGCAGTCATGAAAGCTGTTCCGGACTATCATGATGAGACACTGACAAAAGCGGACGCAGAAAAACTGTCCGGACATATTAATGCCCAGGTGAATTACCTGATAGAAAACTGCAAGCTGGAACCGGGCGCCGATGCGACGCTACATGTTTTGATCGGGGACTTTTTAACAGCGGCGACAACGTTATCAGAGCAACCTTTATCACCAGAAGGGCTGCCACATATCGTTAAAGTCGTTACAGTTGTACCCTGACTACTTTGAACATGAGGGCTGGAATAAAGCGATTACAAAGTGAGTTAGGTCACTTTGCCTTTCGCGACAATGATACACGCTAATATTTCTGTTTTTCAATCAGGGCCTGTGCACGCAGGCTTTCTAATACCTGTTCCAGCACAATGGAGTCACTGTTAAGTGAATACACCATGTAAGTCGGCAGTTTAAACTCCGGGCTGTCGGGCATATGGAATAATTGCCCCGAGTTGATTAGTGGTTCAGCCATGCGAATCGGAACAAAGCAGGAACCACCATTACTGATAATTATCTGTACCCCGAGCCAGCCAATGTTAACCACTTGCGCCGGGCGTTCCAGGTCAGGATAACTGCTGCTGTGCTGCGCATAAAAGGCAGGCCCCCAGTCGACATAAATATAATTTTCATCGGGCCAGGGTTTTTCCGGGTCGGTGGTTAGTAACACCAGCTTTTCATCAAACAGGTGTTGTACATGAATGCCTGGACTGTGTTGCGGCGTATACATAAGCGCCACATCCATGGTGCCCTCGATGACACGGCGCATAAGGTCATCCTCAAAACCAATTTCACTGCGAATAGAAATATCGGGCGAGGTACGACGCATTTCACCTACCCAGCGCGGCAGCAATACTTCCCATAATGCAATTCGTGCCCCGATGGTAATACTGGCTCGATAACGGCTCGGCAGGCCCACGTCATGGCGTGCCTGTTCTAACGTCAGAATAAAGGCTTTTGCATGGTGTATAAAACGTCTGCCGGCAGGTGTCAGTGTTGCCCCCGAGCGATTACGTACAAACAGGCTTGCACCCAGATAAGTTTCCAGACTCTGAATGCGACTGCTGACGGTGGACTGTGTCACGTGCAGACGCGTAGCGGCTTCAAGAAAACTGCCATTGGCGGTTACGGCGAGAAATGTTTTAACCTGGCTCATATCCATAGGTTTTAATATCGATTATTTCGATACTAATGTCAAATAAATATCGTTTGTCTTATATATAACAACCCTTATATAGTTACTGTAACGAGATTGACAGTAATTATAAAGGTGAAAACGCATGCATAAAGAACATCTACAGGCCAATGATTTTGTTATGGCCCTGCAGGAAATGGGAACCTATATTGATGTTTCGGTGGATGATCTGATGGTGCTGAACGAGAAGGCGGAAAAGTATGCTCGCAGGCGCGACAGAGAGAGTCGCCTGGTAGAAGAATTGATGACGGCACCGGTTAAAACCGTGCATCCGGATTGCACATTGTCTGATGCCGCCCACCTGTTAGTGACGGCTAAAATTAGTGGTTTGCCGGTTGTTGATGATGACGACAAGCTGCTCGGCATTATTACCGAAGCTGATTTTTTACGCGCGCTGGGGGTGCCATCCCATCAGCCTGGCCACAGTGTATGGCAAACACTGGAAAACATGTTTCATCAGCAGGTACAGTCAGCTGAGCCTGAAGGCGTGGTCGCTGATTTAATGATTAAAAAGGTGGTGACTATTACACCTCAGCACTCGCTTCACGATGTGCTGGATGTAATGAAGCATAACCAGATCAAGCGAGTCATTGTCTGTGATGAAAATCAACATGCTGTTGGCATGATCACACGATCGGACCTGGTAAGAATATTTTTTGATCATTTTATAAAGGTTAAAACAGCATGATTTGTATTAATGTAACAATGAAATTCAGTAACCTGCCTTTAAAACGCACACCGGTAGAGTTAATACTTGATGGCACTGATCAGCGTATTGGTCCAACGCCGACCGATCGCACGGGAAAAGTCTGTTTTGATACAGCGCCTACCAGTGGCAAAGTTTTTGTTGCTGGTGTGGAGCGTTACCAGGGACGACTTGATGGCGAGATACTTATTGAATTACGAAACCTGACAGAGTCCGGCAGTAATTCTGAAGGCGCTGCCTCAGATGAAACGACGGGCAGCACAGCATATCCGAATATGACGACACGTGAGATCACGGTGAATGGCAATGAAATACTAACCGATAGTGAAGGTTACCTGGTTAACCCGGGAGACTGGAGTGAAGCCTTTGCCCGTCAACAGGCTGAATATGAAGGCCTGAAAATGAACCAGGAACACTGGGAAGTGGTTCGTTACCAGCGCGACTGGTATGCGAAGCACGGGCAGCAGGCATCCGTGCGCGACATCATTAAACATTTTCGTGCACTCTGGGGCTGCGATAAAGGTTGCAATCACTACTTGCATAAATTGTTTCCACGTGGCGGTCCACAGAAGCAGGGGAATCGACTGGCGGGTCTGTTACGTACCAAAGGCGAACACTAAGGCTTAACGGCTAACCGTAGTGTAAATATCAACGATAGTATTCAGTCAGCAAAAATATCCTATGAAGCTAACTAGTATTCTCGACTTTATTGGCTTTAGTCGACAGACAGTTAATTTTCGAGAGAAATTAATTTCCAGCGTCGGCGGCTTTGTCGGTATATTTGGTACCTTCATGATGAGCTACTGGTTACTTGATCCTGAAATAGCGGTGTATATTGTTCCTTCAATGGGAGCGAGTGCGGTGCTGCTTTTTGCCGTACCCCATGCGCCTTTTTCACAACCCTGGAACGTTATCGCGGGACACGGATTTTCAGCGCTTATTGGTGTCGCGTGCTGGCACTGGATTCCCGACTACACCGTTGCTGCTTCAGCCAGTGTTGGCCTCGCCATTGGCGCCATGGTTTTAACACGCAGTATTCATCCGCCGGGTGGCGCAACGGCACTGGCTGCCGTTATTGGTTCAGAGAAACTGCATAACCTGGGGTTCAGTTATGAGTATCAGCCGATACTGCTTAATGCAGTAACGATTTTACTCGTTGCCATTGTCTTTAATGGATTATTCAAATGGCGACAGTATCCTGCGCATCTGCATTCTATAAAACAGGCTGCTGCGCCTATGACGGTAGAATATGAGCCCATTGATCATGAAGACTTTGTTTATGCTTTAAGTCACATTGATTCGTTTGTTGATATTGATGAGGCTGATTTGTTGAAGATATATAACCTGGCAACAAAAAGACATGTAGAAGAAAGTAGTTCCTGAGGCTCGGGATAATAGTAGAAACAACTAGCCTAATAGTGCATTTATATGCGCAGCGACACCGCGGCCCAGTGCAGAGAGAGCGTAACCTCCCTCCAGTGTCGAGACGATTCTGCCTTTTGCATATTTATCGGCAATCTTTTTTACTTCGCCTGTCACCCAGGCAAAGTCCTGATCGACCAGGCGCAGGCCAGCCATGTCGTCTTCAGCATGGGCATCGAAACCGGCAGAGATAAGAATCAGCTCAGGCTTGAATTTCTCCAGTCTCGGTAACCAGTGCGATGTTACGGCGTCACGAAATGCCGCACCGTCCGTGCCTGCGGCTAATGGTACATTGACAATATGCGGTGATGTGGTATCGCTGCCGGTATCCGGGTAAAACGGATGCTGGAAAGTCGAACAGAAAAGAACTTGTGGCGCTTCGCGAAAGATATCTTCGGTACCGTTGCCATGATGCACATCAAAATCGACGATCGCTATGCGTTTTAACTTATACGCCTGCAGTGCATGCGCCGCACCCACTGCGATATTGTTGAAGATACAAAAACCCATCGCTTTATTGTGTTTGGCATGATGGCCAGGCGGTCTGACATTACAGAAAGCAGCGCTGGATTTACCGGTCATAACCAGGTCGACAGCTAGCACTGCCGCGCCCGCGGCTCGTAATGCGGCGGATAAGGAATGCGGATTCATCGAAGTGTCAGGGTCCAGCCAGACCTGGCCGTCTTGCGGCGATTTTAGAAAAATCTGTTCGACATAGTCGGCATCATGTGCCCGGCATAATTGCTCGCGTGTTGCCAGTGGCGCATCATGGTGTTGCAAAATAATATCCAGCCCGGAGGCAAGCAACTGATCCTGAATCGCAGATAGACGGGCAGGGCTCTCTGGATGATGCTCACCCATTTCATGCAGTGCACAATCCGGGTGTGAGATGATGGAGATTGTCATAAATATTTCTCATAAATATTTTTCAAAATAACACGATAAGCTATTGTCACCATCGGCACTTGAAGCGCAAGATGATGGCTTAATATATTAACAGGCTAACAGAGAAACAGATATGGCTGCACATTTTTTAGACCGTCTATTCGCGCCGCAGGCGATCGCCGTGTTCGGCGCCAGTGAGCGTGCCGATGCTGTTGGTGGTCGAGTTTTTGATAATCTGCGCGATGCAGGTTTTTCCGGTCCAATCTATGCGATAAACCCGAAATATAAAAAGCTGTATAAACAGACCTGTTACCCGTCCATTGCAGCGATCGATAAACCTGTCGACCTGGCCATCATTGCGACACCAGCAAAAACAGTCGCAGAAATTATTCATGCCTGTGGCGAACACGGCGTGCGTGCTGTCATTATTATATCTACCGGGTTTAATGCCAGCGAACAACAGGGTGCAACTTTGAAGCGAGCAGTACTGGAAGCTGCCCGTCAATATCAGCTGCGCATTCTCGGACCTAACTGCCTCGGCCTGATTCGACCAGTGACAGGCATCAATGCAACCTTCAGCAAGAACACTGCAAAGCCGGGGCAGCTCGCTCTGGTCTCACAGTCCGGCGCGCTGTGCACAGCAATTCTCGACTGGGCTGTCGCCCGTGATGTGGGTTTTTCTGCGATTGTTTCTCTGGGTGATGCGGCGGATATCGATTTTGGCGACATCCTTGATTATCTCGCGCAGGATCCACACACCAGCAGTATTCTGCTGTATGTGGAAGGCGTGCGTGATGCGCGTCGTTTTATGAGCGGTTTACGTATCGCTGCACGGATGAAGCCGGTTGTCGTTATCAAAGCCGGCAGACATGCCGAAGGTTTACTTGCCGCTGTTACTCATACCGGGGCCATGGTCGGTGCCGATGATGTTTTCGACGCCGCCCTGCAACGCGCAGGCGTGGTTCGGGCGATGACAATCGAGCAATTGTTTACTGCCGCCGAGTTGCTGGCTATGCCACATCGTGTTAGCGGCAAACGACTTGCAATCATAACCAACGGTGGTGGTCTTGGCGTGATGGCAACCGATCGTGTAATCGATCTTGGTATCTCGTTAGCGACCCTGTCTGATAAGACTATTACAGCGCTCAACGAGAGTCTTCCTGCACAGTGGTCACATGCCAATCCCGTCGATCTACTGGGCGATGCGCCGGCAGAACGTTATCAGGCTGCGCTCAAAAGCTGTCTGCTCGATCCGGAAGTCGATGGTGTTCTGGTGATGCTGTCACCGCAGGCAATGACCGATGCGCTGGCCTGCGCACAGGCCGTTATCGACGCTGCACAAAGCAATACAAAACCGGTGCTGGCCTGCTGGATGGGAGCGCATCAGGTCGAACCGGCTAACCGGCTTTTTTCGCAACATCACCTGCCCAATTTTTCCAATCCGGAATCTTCTGTCGAAGCTTTTGCTTACCTGACCAGCTACTATCAAAACCAGCAGCTGCTGATGCAGGTGCCCGGTCCATTGAAGGTTCACAACGAACCGGATGTTGACGGCGCGCGTCTGATCATCGAAAGCGTGCTGGCAGAGAACAGAAGCGTATTGACGATTAGAGAGTCAAAAGCTCTGTTACATGCCTTCTCAATACCGGTAACACAAACCATCGAATGTGACTCAGCGAACGATGTCCTTATCGCTGCTGAGTCGATGGGGTTTCCGGTAGCGATGAAAATCCATTCACTGGGTATCAGTCATAAATCCGATGTTGGCGGTGTCAGGTTGAACATCACGAATGCCCGGGCCGTACGCAGTGCTTATCAAGAGTTGCTGCAGGAAGTGAGTACTAAAAACCCCGATGTAAAAATTGAAGGCGTAACGATTGAACCAATGTACTCGCCATCTCACGGTAGGGAACTGCTGATCGGCGTCATTCGTGACCCGGTATTCGGGCCGGCCATTACTTTCGGTGCGGGTGGTACCCAGGTGGAAATATTACGTGATCGTGCGATTGCCTTACCGCCGCTAAATACCTTCCTCATAGAAAAGATGATCAGCCAGACGCGCATCGCAAAGCTGCTCGACAGTTTTCGCAACATGCCGGCGGTTAACATGAATGCCCTGGTAGATGTACTGCGCCACGTCTCGGAGATGGTCTGTGAACTGCCGGAAATTACCTCGCTGGATATTAATCCGCTAATCGCAGATGAAAATGGTGTCATGGCACTGGATGCACGCATCGTAATAGAACACCCGTCGACTTCGCTGGATCGTTACGACCACATGGCGATTCACCCGTATCCCAATCACCTGGTTTCAATGTTGCAACTTGCCGATGGCACCAACATAAAAATACGTCCGATACGCCCGGAAGATGCCTCGATCGAACAAAGTTTTGTGCGTGAGCTTTCACCCCAGTCGAAGTATTTCCGTTTTATGCAGGGTCTTAACGAACTGACCCAGCAGATGCTGGTACGTTTTACGCAACTGGACTACAGTCGCGAACTTGCGTTGATCGCCGTTTTAGAGACTAAGGATAAGGAAACGGAACTGGGTGTCGCCCGTTACGTAATGAATCCCGATGGCGACAGTTGTGAGTTTGCCCTGGTAGTCGCTGATAAATGGCAAAACAAAGGTATCGGTTCGCGCCTGATGAATGCCCTTATCGATGCCGCTCGCCAACGTGGTATCCAGCGAATGGAGGGCGAGATTCTGGCCAACAATCAGAATATGCTCAAGCTGACTAAAAATCTTGGCTTCAGCCTGCATACCAGTGCTGAGGATGAAGGCATCAAGGTGGCCTGCAGGCAGTTATGAATTTACCGCTGCCTGTATGGTAGTTAGTTGCAGTTAGCAGTTAGCAGTTAGCAGTTAATAGTAAACGCTATTTATGATTGCTTTATTTGCTTGTTTACAGGTAAATTATTTATTCTTGATGCAGATTAAGTTTTTATAAATGTTTTAGCTTGATAATCAGCCGCGCATCGTGCCGTAAGCACCTTCCGCAGGAGTTCAGTGATGTCCAACTTTAAATCTTATCTCGTCTGGGATGCCAGTATCCGCTGGTTTCACTGGATCAATGTACTGTGCATAATCGGGCTGGTCGCCGTGGGTGTGGTTATCCTCAACGATAAGGCACTGGGTGTTTCGACCGAAGGAAAAATTCTGCTAAAAACCGTGCACGTCTGGATCGGCTATGTGTTCGCGCTGAACCTGCTGTGGCGTCTGCTATGGGCCTTTATCGGTGGACCCCATGCACGCTGGCGGTCAATCCTGCCGGGCGGGTCAGGCTACATGAATGAGCTGCGTGTTTACCTTGCTGATATCAAAGCGGGACGACCACGGCAGTATCTCGGGCACAATCCACTGGGTCGCATCGCCGTTACCGTTCTGCTTTTAATGCTGCTATCACAGGCTATCAGTGGACTGGTACTGGCGGGTACCGATTTATTCTATCCGCCCATCGGTGCATGGATTGCCGGCTGGGTGGCTGCCCCGGGGATAGATCCGGCAACGCTCGTGCCCTATGCGAAGGAGACCTATGACGCGGTTGCCTTCGAGGCAATGCGTGCTTTCCGCAAGCCTTTCATTACGGTACATGAATATGGCTTTTACATTCTGCTGGGTCTAATCCTGATTCATATAGTGGCTGTAGTGATGACCGAGTTACGCGAAGGCGGCAACCTTATCTCTGCGATGTTTAGCGGTAACAAGGTACTCAGTCAGACGCCAGCGGATGAGGCGAAAAAGGACTAAGACGTGATAAGCCTGTTGAGAGGGTGAAAGCAGCGCTATTAAAGCCAGGCACTGACTAGTTTTGTTTCTGCTTCGGACTGGATTGAAATATTCGGTATGTCTGCGCTTAACTGTAGTGACTTTATTACCTGAAAAACCGTGTAAAACTGGCAACATCTTCCCGCGGTGTCCGGTAACTGTTTATCGCTGCGTCTTTGTCTTCATAACCTAACGCCATGCCGCATAGTAATATGGTGTCATCTGAATAGTTTAGTTCAGACCTGATTATTGCCGGGTAATCAGCGACTGAGGCCTGCGGGCAACAGGCAAGGCCGTGTTCAGTGGCGGCTAACATAATGGATTGCAGGAACATTCCGTAATCAATATAAGAACCTGTCAGCATAATTTTATCCATAAAAAACAGCAGCATTACCGGTGCATCAAAAGCCCTGTAGTTTGCTGCCCACTGATCCTGCTGTTTTTCCCGGTCTTCGCGTTTTATCTCAGCGGCAGAATAAAGTTGCAGGCCGCAGGCTTTACGCCGTGCTTTGTAGGGTTCAATCCATTCCGTCGGATAATAAGTGTAATCCGCCTTGCCTTTATCACCGTTGCGAAAAGCAGTTTCTATTTTATTCTGCAGCTTTTGCCTGCTTTCACCACTGACAACAGCTACCTGCCAGGGTTGTGTGTTTACGCCGGAAGGCGCATGGCGTGCGCTGTCGAGAATATCGTTTATTATTTTCTCATCGACCTCGGTATCGAGATACGCGCGAACCGATTTTCTTTTTTGCAATGCTTCTTTTACTTTCATGGCTGACCTGTTAGCTGTATGTTTTATTCAGTGTGGACTGACGATAGTCTGCTGTCATTATCCCGTTTGTGCAACTTGAAATAATACCTGTTGTGGTAAAAACCATTGTAATAAATACTGCCGCAAAAAAAACAGGAGGCAACCGACTGGCTGCGCTCCTGTTCAAAAGGGAGAGAAATAATACTGCTGTTTTTCTTTAGAACGCCAGTTTCGCTGTAAACTGGAGTCTATCCATATCGCCATCAGCACCGGATTCCAGTTCCCGGTTAGCATGGGCGAACTCACCACCAAAAGTCAGTTTGTCTGTAGCGCTGTAAAACAGGTTAAGACGAATACTGCTGGTTTCTTTGGTCGCAGAAGTACCCGTCAGTGAAACATCATTATCAATCGCTATTGCAGAATACGTTATGTTGCTGCGCCATTTTGCATCCCAATGATGACGGTATGCAGCGTAAACTGCAGTAGAGTCAATCGCTTCCAGTGTGTTGTCAGCTTTCAGCACGGCACCGTTGGCAACGTTAAGGCCGATGTAGCGACCCATGCCGCTACCGGTATTAACACCAAAACGTACATCATCTTTGCCAATCATCAGCTTACCGGTAAGGCTTAAGCCAAATGAAGTAATAGAATCATCAATAGCTGCGCCATCGTTATAGGTCAGTTGACGAGCCAGTACAGCAGCGACTAAAGACAGGCCGCCGTTGTTGTAGTTGTAACGGCCAACAAAGTCAGGCAGTTCATTGTCATCGGCAACGATGCGTGTACCGCCGCCATTCGGTGTAATGGTGGTTTCAGGGTTTTCGATAGCGAACTGGAAGTTACCGGCAGTGTATCGAATCTGTGTTTGACGAACGAAGATGCCAAAATCAGTATTACCGATGAAGTCAGCGGTTTCTGGTAATGAGCCAACATTCTGGAAGGTTGACCAGGTCTGACCAAACAGCCAGTTATCAAACGCAATAAAAGCATGACGCATGCGCGGACTATATGAATTGGTTATGCGCTCATTTCCGCCGGGTGTTGCCAGGAAGTCCATTTCGATAAATGTTTTTAATTTATGGCCGTCGATTACGCTGTCTGTACCAAGGTTGAAACGAGTTTGACGAGCGTGCATATCAAAAGTGCGATTTTCTTCTGTGCCGCCAACAGGGGTTAATGAAGGGATATAAAAGTCACGGCCGATACTGCCGGAAGGCAATGTGCCGTCGCTATAGCTGGTAGACATTGCATCCATTTTTATGTAACCACCAAATTTCACGGTGGTGTTATCGAATGTACCGAGTGTGACTGCCTGTGCGCCTGCCGTAGCCAGCAGAGTAGTAGCCAGCCAGTGCTGCAAGCACTGTTTTGTTCCTGATCGAGTTCATTAAAGAATCCCCTTATGTTTGCGATAAGCAAAGATTCCTCCTTAATGGAGCTTTTAGCTATTAGCGCTTAGTCTATGTTCGACTAAAGTCGTATGTTACGGCTGCTTTGTTAACGCTGTAGACGATGGTCTAGTTGTACCTTTATAAACAAAAGTTAAAATCACGGTATAACTTATATAGAGGTCGCAGCATGAGTAACACGGATTCCACTGGTACTACTTTGTACCCGGTCAGGAAAAGTTCTGATCGTGAATATTTAACCAGTGCAGCGCAGTACAGAGAACTGTATAAACAATCGGTTGATAGTAATGAAATATTCTGGTCTTACCAGGCCCAGGGACTGCGCTGGGATACACAATACACTCGCATCAAGGATGTATCTTTTGATAAAAATGATTTGCACATTAGCTGGTTTGACGATGGCGATTTAAATGTCTGTGTTAACTGTGTTGACCGCCACCTTGACGACCGGGCCGATCAAACAGCAATAATTTTCGAAGGCGACTCACCGGATGTCAGTCAGCATATTACTTATCGTGAACTGCATTCTGAAGTGTGTCGTCTGGCAAATATACTGGAAGCCGCAGGTATAAATCCGGGTGACCGCGTTATGCTGTATATGCCGATGATTCCGCAAGCGGCTTATGCCATGCTTGCCTGTGCCCGTATTGGTGCCATCCATTCCGTTGTCTTTGGTGGTTTCTCGGCCAATGCACTGGCAGACCGAATCGTAGACTGCGGCGCAAAAATGGTTATTACAGCTGATGTCGGCAAGCGTGGTACAAAATTGATTCCGCTAAAGGTCAGTGTTGATGATGCACTCAAGTTTGACGGAACTGACTGTGTTGAGACGGTACTGGTGGTGAAAAATTCTGATAGCGAAATCAGCTGGACAGACGACAGAGATATCTGGTATCACGAAGCGGCAGCAGTGGTCAGCGACCAGCACTATGCCCAGGCATTCCCGGCAGAACATCCTTTGTTTATTCTCTACACTTCCGGTTCTACCGGAAAACCAAAAGGCCTGCAGCACAGCTGTGCCGGCTACCTGCTTTATACGGCAACCACCTTCCGCCATGTATTTGATTATCATGATGGCGACGTTTACTGGTGTACTGCTGATGTCGGCTGGATTACCGGTCACAGTTATATTGTATACGGGCCGCTTGCCTGTGGAGCAACCACACTGATGTTTGAGGGCGTGCCCAGTTATCCTGATCTTGGCCGATTTGGCGAAGTGATTGATAAACACAAAGTGACGCAGTTTTATACCGCACCAACAGCCATTCGCCTGTTAATGGCTGAAAGCGATAAGGCCCTGGCGGGTAGTTCGCGTGAAACGCTGCGTGTTCTTGGCACCGTCGGTGAACCAATCAGCCCGGAAGTATGGCGCTGGTATTATGATGAATTTGGTCTCGGCCAATGTCCAATCGTAGACACCTGGTGGCAAACCGAAACCGGCGGCCATATGCTAACCCCACTGCCTGGAGCAACAGCACTAAAGCCGGGTTCTGCGACGAAACCATTCTTTGGTATTCAACCCGCACTGGTCGACACCAACAGTGACATTCTTGATGGTGAAAACAGCGGCCACCTGGTGATACTGGATAGCTGGCCGGGACAGGCGCGTACAATCTGGGGTGATCACAAACGTTTCATCGAAACCTATTTTACTACTCACGAAGGCATGTATTTTTCCGGTGATGGTGCCCGTCGTGATGAAGACGGTTACTACTGGATTACCGGACGTGTCGATGATGTATTAAACGTATCGGGCCATCGCCTGGGTACTGCTGAAATTGAAAGTGCACTGGTTTCTCACAAACAGGTTGCAGAAGCAGCGGTCGTCGGTTTCCCGCATGATATTAAAGGTGAAGCTATTTATGTTTTTGTGACAGCTATCAGCGGTGTTGAAGTGTGCGATGAATTAACCACAGAACTTCGACAACAGGTAAGAACTGTGCTTGGGCCGGTAGCAACACCCGATGTGATTCAGTGGACCAATGGACTGCCTAAAACCCGTTCAGGAAAAATTATGCGCCGCATACTTCGTAAAATTGCGCACAATGATTTTGCTAGCCTGGGTGACACCTCAACACTGGCAGAACCCGGTGTTGTCGATGAACTGATAGCAGGGCGTATGAATCGTTAAATACTGTTGTTGCAGTAACGGTGATTTATCATCGGCAAGTATCGCAGCCAGACTGACATTGACTATGATAAGCTTATTCAGCGTTAGTTCGACAGTATAAGCCCGGCAACAGGAGATAAGCTTAATGTATCATTTCCATGTAGCGGATGATCATCCGTTGTTTCGTAATGCCATTCTTGATGTTATCAAGCGGCATTATCCTGATGCGGTTGTCGGGGAATCGGTTGATCTTGACACTACCATACGTTACCTGGACAAAAACGCAGACACCGAGCTATTACTGCTGGACCTGCACATGCCGGGCAGCCAGGATTTGTTTGGTCTGATCATGGTACGAGAAAAATTCCCCAGCATTCCGGTGGCAATTATTTCTGCTGAAGAGGAGAGCAGTACCATCAGCCGCGCTATGGGGCATGGTGCCAGTGGTTATATTCCCAAGTCCTGTTCACCGCAGCAGATACACGAAGCCATCCATTCCATACTGGATGGTAATCGCTGGGTGCCGGATGAATATCGTAACAGCCTTAAACCTGTCGACAGTGAAGAAAAAGACCTTGCTGCAAAAATAGCCACACTAACGCCGCAGCAGTACCGGGTACTTTGTTATTTACGGGAAGGCTGGCTCAACAAACAAATCGGTTACGAACTGGGCGTTACCGAAGCGACCATCAAAGCACACATCACCGCGATCTTCCGTAAACTGGGTATCAGCAATCGTACCCAGGCCGTTATTATGCTGAGTAAAATGTCACTGCATGATGATGCCAGCAAAGGCCAGTGTTAATTCTTAACGCTATATAAACTTTATCGCTGTAAATATCTTTCCAGCAGGGCTCGCAACTTCGCCGGTTTAATCGGTTTACGCAGAAAGTCATAACCTGCGGCAGAGGCTCGTGCCGGCAAATCTTCATCCGGCGCCGCAGAAACAATACACACCGGAACATCGGGCCAGTGCTTGTTCAGTTGAGAAGCAAGCTGGATGCCATCGGTTTCCGCGGACAACTGGTAATCCATCAAAATAACATCGGCCGGAGGATTGTTCTGCACAAACTGTGTTGCTGAATCTGCACTGTTTGCACTGGACAGTTTACAGCCCCAGTTATCCATCAAGGTGCCAAGCGCATGAATGTTGTTTTCTTCATCATCAACATAAAAAATAGTCAGCTCTTCCAGGCCGGAGGTTATTGTACTGTTCTGTTTCTGCTCTGGCTGGCAGCTTTGTTTATCACGCAGCGGCACATAAAGTGAAAACAGGCTGCCTTCACCGACATTGGATTTGACGTGTATCTGGTGGCCAAGCAAATGTGAGAAACGCAGCGCAATACCAAGGCCAAGACCAGCACCATCAATATTACTGGTAATGCGGTAAAAGTCGTCAAAGATACGTTGTTGATGGGCTTCCGAAATACCTGCACCGGTATCATAAATACAGATCTTTATCCGATCGCCACGACGCAGGCAGCCCAGTACAATTTTTCCCTTGCTGGTGTATTTAACCGCATTGGAAAGAAAGTTCTGTAATATCCGGCGTAAATACCTGGGATCTGATTCTGTCCATAACGAGGTTTGATGCCAGTGAAAACTGACGTCAGTATTTGTCTGCACCCGGTATTCATTGGCCAGCGGCTGTAAAATACTTTGCAGCGAAAAACAGCTGGTCTGTGGTGTCAGGGTACCGGTATCAAGACGGGAAATTTCCAGCAGGTTAGTAATAATTAATTCGGCGGAACCAATGGCACTGTGTACATGCTTGATACTTTCACTCAATTCACTGTCGATATCCGGTTTTTCAAGAATTGCGCTGGCATAAAGGTTTGCGGCATTTAACGGTTGCAGAATATCGTGGCTGGCAATAGCAAGAAACTGGGTTTTACTGGCATTGGATTTTTCAGCTACCGATTTTGCCTCCAGTAGTTCAACTTCGGTGAGTTTTCGCTTTTCAACTTCATCGCGTAACGAGTGGTTTATTTTTTCGATTTCCTCGGTGCGTTCACGAACGCGCTGCTCAAGATTCAGGTTGGCTTTTTCCAGTTCGTGCTGCGCATTAATAAACTCCGTTATATCATCGTAAGTCGTTACATAACCACCACTGGGCAAAGGCCGGCCCTTGATTTCAATAACACCCTGGTTGTGGTTTCTCACTACACGGTAGGGTTTGCTTGCCATTAGATGGCCAAGGCGTGTCTGTACCTGTTCCTGAACAGCGCCCGCACCCAGCATACCGCGTTCGGCATTAAATCGAACCAGGTCTTCAACCGGCCGGCCGACACGCAACATGCCTTCGGGGTAATTAAACATCTGTTCGTAACGTTTGTTCCAGGCAACAATTTTCAGATCGGCATTAACCACGCTGATCGCGGAAGAAATACTTTCAAAAGAGGCAAACAGCATATCCTGGTTAAACTGCAAGGTACGCGTGGTTTCTTCAAAAATATTAACCACATCTTCAACACCCAGGCTTTCTCCACCACTTAAGCTGGCCAGTATGGCGCGCGCGGAAGCAACACCGACAACACCGGCCAGTGCCTGCTCGGCATGATCCAGTAAAGTTGCACTGGCAAACGGAGAATCCGAGGTCTGTTCAGTTTCCAGTAAACGCTGCGTTGCCGATTCGCCGAGGAACTGGGTTAGCATGGTACTCAGATCGGCCCGGTTAATCTGTAAATTCCGTACCGCAGGGTGCTGCTGTGAACGCTTCCTGCTGACAAAGGCAACGGCCTGTATACGATCCGAGAGGCGGGTTTTATCCAGTGTCGATACGGCATAAAAAGCAATGATATTGGCGCCTATGCTGAGTACAACACCACGCGTGTAGGCGTCACTAAAGCTCAGCCCGAATAAATACTCAGGCCGCAGCATCTCGACACCAAAAAGGCCATTAAGCAGTAAGCTTTCGTTGATAACACCGGCATTACTCAGCAGCGGCAGCATCAGCGTAACAAACCAGATCAGGGCGCCAACACCAAGTCCGGCAAACACGCCCATGGCATTACCGCGATGCCAGTACAGGCCAAAAATTATCGCGGGTGCCAGCTGTACCGCAAGCGCAAAAGCGATAAGGCCGATTTCAGTCAGTGCAACGTTTTCTGCCAGGCTATGCTGGTACAGCCAGGCCAGGAAGATAACGGCAACAACCGTTATACGGCGAATTTGAATCAGAGCGCGCGAGTAATCAGGAATCGGGCTTCGGCTTTTCTGTTTGCGAATCAGCAGTGGCAGGATGACGTCATTACTCAGCATCTGGCTGAGGGTCAACGAGGCAACGATAATCATTGCGGTTGCTGCTGAGAAGCCGCCAATAAAGGCCAGCAGTCCCAGCGCCTGGTTATCATTACCCAGCGGCAGAGCCAGCACATAAGTATCACTGGCGACGGTTGTATCCGATAGAACCTGGTTGCCAACCCAGGAAATAATGAACACGGTAGCCGCGATGATAACCAGGTAAATACTGAATCCGGCACGGGCAAATTTCAGGTGTTCCGCGCTCAGACATTCAACAAAAGTAACATGAAACATTCGCGGCAGGCAGAAGATAGTGGCGGCTGAAATCAGCGTTAGAATCCAGAACGATGGCGTCAGCGTTGATTGCTGGAAAACAGAATTGGCGCTGTTATTCAGTTCGCCCGGATCAAACCCGGTTGACAGGCTGAGCGCGAATACTGCAACAGCAATTAGCGCAACCAGTTTAACCACTGACTCGAAGGCAATCGCCGCCATAATCCCGGAATGATAACTGGCGACATCCAGCCGGTTAGCGCCAAATATCAGGGTAAAGATAATCATGGTCGCGGTCACCAGCAGGGTCATATCCTCGCTGGCAAAGGCAAGGTTATTAACACTGAACAGCAGCGTGTCTGTTACCGCTTTTAACTGCAGGGCAATATAGGGAACAGTCGCAACCAGCATCATCAGGGTAACGATAGCGGCAATCGACTGTCGCTTGCCATAGCGTGAAGTAATGAAGTCAGCAATAGAATGAATGTTTTCCTGCTGGCTGACACTGGCAATTCGCTGCAGCAGGGGATAGCCCAGGGTAAATAATAATACCGGCCCGAGCAGGATTGGCAGGTAGTACCAGCCACGTTCCGCCGCGGTACCGACCAGGCCGTAGAATGTCCACGAGGTACAGTAAACACCTAGCGCCAGGGTATAGACCAGTGGATGCCGCGCCCAGCCGCTGGTGTTGAAACGCTGTCGATCACCCAGCCGGGCAATCCAGAATAATACGGCAAGGTAGGCCGTTAATGTGAGTATAAGTACGACTGGTGACAAAAGCCTTTTCCGCCCTTTTAATTCATTATTTTAAGCTGTTAGCACTAATCCTGTTCGAGACCATGCTGCAGCATAGCTGCCAGTTTACGCCCTAAGACATTAGTCTACCTATAGACTAAAGTCGAGGGTCATCAGGACGCGACACCTGTTACATTCCTATTCTGCATAAAATTTGGGAGGCTGAAATGGCTGAAATCGATCTAGAAAAAAGAAAAGCGTACTGGCAGGCAAACGTCAGACTGATGGCGGTATTGCTCAGTATCTGGTTTGTTATTTCATATCTTTGCGGCATTGTCTTTGTCGAAGAGCTGAACACAATACGTCTGGGTGGTTACAAACTGGGTTTCTGGTTTGCACAGCAGGGCTCCATGTATGGATTCGTTTTAATCGTATTTATTTATGCACGCCGTATGGCTGTACTCGATCGTAAATTCGATCTACACGAGAAATAAGGGGTCATCATGGAATTACAAACACTTACATATATTGTTGTCGGTATAACGTTTGCCATTTATATTGGCATCGCATTCTGGGCCCGCGCCGGCTCAACCAGTGAATTTTATGTTGCTGGTGGTGGTATTCACCCTATTGCAAACGGTATGGCTACCGCCGCCGACTGGATGTCAGCCGCATCGTTTATTTCAATGGCAGGTTTGATTGCCTTCTTTGGTTATGGCGGCTCGGTCTTTTTAATGGGCTGGACCGGCGGCTATGTTTTACTCGCTATGTTGCTTGCGCCTTACCTGCGTAAATATGGCAAGTTCACCGTACCTGAATTTATTGGCGATCGCTTCTATTCAAAAACAGCGCGTATTGTTGCAGTAATATGCCTGATCGTAGCTTCTGTCACTTACGTTATCGGCCAGATGAAAGGTATTGGCGTCGCTTTTTCACGCTTCCTGGAAGTAAGTTATGAACTGGGCCTGCTAATTGGTATGGGTATTGTATTTATCTATGCTGTTATCGGCGGCATGAAAGGTATCACCTATACCCAGATAGCGCAGTACTGTGTACTGATCTGTGCATACACCATTCCTGCCATCTTTATTTCGCTAAACCTGACCGGTAACCCGATTCCACAACTGGGTCTGGGCAGCATGCTGACCGGCACCGATACCTACCTGCTGGACAGGCTGGACCAGGTGGTAACCGAACTCGGCTTTGCAGAATATACCACCAGTGCCAGGTTAAGTACCCTCAACACCTTCGTTTATACACTGTCACTGATGATCGGTACCGCAGGTCTGCCACACGTAATCATTCGTTTCTTCACAGTAACAAAAGTAAGTGACGCTCGTGTATCTGCTGGCTGGGCATTAATCTTTATTACTATTCTTTATACAACAGCACCTGCAGTCGCAGCCATGGCTCGTCTCAATTTACACCAGACCATTGCACCGGCAGGTGAACAGAACCTGGCTTATGACGAACGTCCTGACTGGTTCAAGAACTGGGAAAAAACCGGACTGTTAGCCTTTGAAGATAAGGATGGTGATGGCCGTATTACCTATACCGCGGACGAAGCCACCAATGAAATGGTTAAAGTTGATAAAGACATCATGGTACTGGCGAATCCTGAAATTGCCCGCCTGCCTAACTGGGTAATCGCACTGGTAGCGGCCGGCGGACTGGCAGCGGCACTATCAACCGCAGCCGGATTGCTGCTGGCAATTGCATCCGCGATATCACACGATCTGCTTAAAGGTGTGTTCCGACCCGATATCAATGAGAAACAGGAGTTACTGGCCAGTCGAATTGCCATGGCAGGCGCTATTGGTGTCGCCGGTTACCTGGGCTTCAATCCGCCTGACTTTGCTGCGGGTACCGTGGCACTGGCATTTGGACTGGCGGCTTCTTCCATCTTCCCGGTATTAATGATGGGCATCTTCAGCAAACGCATTAATAAGGAAGGTGCAATCGCAGGTATGATTGCGGGTATAACGATAACCCTGTTATACGTATTCCAGCATAAAGGAATAATGTTTATTGCCAGCACCTCGTACCTTGGCGATATGAAACCTAACTGGTTTATGGGCATTGAGCCTAATGCCTTTGGTGCCATCGGTGCGCTAGTAAACTTTGCGGTAGCCAATGTCGTTTCAATGATGACACAGCCGCCTCCAGAGCATATCCAGCACATGGTTGAAGACATACGTGTTCCAGCCGGTTCAGGTAGCGCGCAAAGCCATTAACTTATCGCTATAGGAAACTATAGTTTTAACGGCGCTATTTGAGCGACTCTAAAAGCACGCAGGCATTTATGTCTGCGTGCTTTTAGCATTTTTGCGGTCACTCGCGTATAGTCAATACAGGCTACGTCCAAACATATATTTAACTGTGCTGAGGCATTTGATATGCAGATTTTGAAAAACAAACATTTAATCCTGGCAATGTTTGTTGCACCTTTACTGGCTATTATCGCTTACTTTGGCGTTGATAGCTTTGTCTCGGAAACCCCGCATGTTGCACAGCAGGGTGAAAGCTATAAACTCGCAGCAAAATCAAACTGCCGTTATCAAAGCGGCGCCTGCACACTGAAAAATGGTGATATAGAAGTTAAACTCAGCGCCCGAGTAATCAATGGAAACCAGGTTGAGGTAGTGCTTGAATCGGAAATGCCGGTACAGAACGCACTGATTTCTATAGCCGGGGAAGGAGAGGAACCGGTTCCGTCTATAATGTCATCCAGAACGGAACTTAACGATATTCTGTCAGCAAAATTTTACCAGTTTGATACAGAAAAAAGTATTTTACGGCTGGCATTAACCATTGCTGACACCGTGTATTATGCAGAAACAGCTACAATATTCATTGATTACGAAACGTCATTTTCTCGCGACAACTTTACCAATTAGCGTGTATAAACCTGGTCAGTAAAATATGGTTAGTGAAACAAACGATGTGCAGGCTTTCCTGGTCCAGCATCCACCATTCAATCATTTGCAGCCAAGCCAGCTGGAATTTGCCAGCAGTAATATCTATGTAGCATTCAGTAAATCCGGCAGTGAAATTAAACTAAACCAGTCTACTGCCGAGGCCAGTAAAATCGGCATGTTAATCGTTCGTTCCGGCAGCCTGGAAGTTAAAACAGCTGACGGTGAACTGGTCGACCGGCTAAGCAGTGGTGATTATCTTGTTGCCAGCACGCTGATCGATGAGAATGAAAAAGCCTCACGAATTTTCACGCTTGAAGACTGCCTGTATTACGAATTAACGGATTATGCATTTCAGTCCCTGTCTGCTAACGATGCAGAATTTTCAGCATTGAACGATGCTGGCAATGCAGAGGCAGGGCATTCAATAACAAATAGTGATAGAACTTCTGCCGAAGAAACAGATGATCACTTATCCAATGATCATTACCTGAGCCAGCAGGTTAGAGACGTGATGTCAGCTTCAATCATCAGCGCAGGTCCTCAGGCCAGTATTCGAGAGGCCGCCGGGTTAATGAAGCAGCACCGTATCTCGTCACTGTTAATTGAACAGGACAGCAAGCTGGTTGGTATCCTGACGGATCGTGATCTGCGTTCCCGGGTTCTGGCCAATGGGGTTGCAGACAGTGAATCCATAGCAAGCGTAATGACCAGATCACCTATGTGTATTAATGCTGAAAACCGCCTGTACGATGCGCATTTAAAAATGATGTCAGAAGGGGTGCACCATTTACCGGTGGTTTTTGACGATGTGCCGGTGGGCATTCTTACCCTGAGTGATATTCTGCGGGCAAATAATGCCGAACCGCTGTCACTGGTTCGTGCCATTAATCGTGCTGATTCTGTAGCCGACTTAACACTGGCAGCAGAACGAATACCCGGACTGGTGGTTAAACTGATTGAACGTGATACACGTGCCATTGAAGTCGGCAAGATAATTACTTCATTCTCGGATGGCATAACCAAACGATTACTCAAGCTGGCAGAACGCCAGTTAGGAACACCGCCCTGTCAATATGCATGGCTGGCCTTTGGTTCACAGGCGCGGCAGGAACAGGTACTGGGCTCAGACCAGGACAACGGTTTATTACTGCCCGACGATATGGAAATTGATGATGTTTACTTTAAAGCACTTGCCAGGTTTGTTAACGATGGGCTTGCACAATGCGGCATGCCTTATTGTCCGGGCGATATAATGGCAATGAATGATAAATGGCGCTTAACACTGAAAAACTGGAAACAGTGTTTTGCCAACTGGATCGAAGAACCATCACCCAAAGCAGTGATGCATTCCAGTATCTTTTTCGATATGCGCCATATCGCCGGTGATGCCTCACTGACGAAATTGTTAAAAAGTTACATATTGGAACGCGCAAAGACAAATACCATATTTATCGCCATGATGTGTGACAATGCCTTGCTGCATTCACCACCGCTGGGTTTTTTCAAAACCTTTGTTCTGGAAAGTGATGGTGACCATAACCATACTCTCAATCTCAAAAAACGCGGCACTATTCCTATCGTTGATATCGCTCGAACTTACGCCTTATCCGCCAGTGTGAAATCACTCAATACCATTGAGCGTTTACAGGCGCTGGAAAAGCAGGCTGTTATTTCAAAAGAACTCGCCTATAGCCTTGTTGATGCGCACGAATTTATCGCTGGCATAAGACTTCGCGCTCAGGGTAAGCAGTACCGCGCCAATATAACCGTCGATAACTACCTCGATCCAAAAGAGTTATCGCCACTGGTGCGCCACCAGTTAAAAGACGCCTTCAACGTAGTACGCGATGCGCAAACAGCAATGCGCACCAGGTTCGGTGGCGGTGTTATATAAACTCGGCTACTACTATAAACACTGGCGCTTTGCACAAAAAGCAGCGGGCACACCATTACAGCCTCTTTATGATCATGCAGCCATTGCTCAATCACAGGCTTTTCTCGATACCCGGTTTTTGGTTCTTGACTGCGAGATGAGTGGCCTGGATCCGAATAAGTGCCAGCTGCTAAGTGTTGGCTGGGTGATGATCGAACATGGACGCATCGTAAACTCAAGCGCAAAACACCTGCTTATGCACGCAGACAGGGGAGCAGGCGACAGCAGTAAAATTCATGGTCTGCTGGACAGTAGTATTGCCGGTGCCAGCAGTGTGGCCTCAGTACTTATGCTTTTGATGAAGCAAATTCCTGGCGCGGTGCTGGTGTTTCATCATGCACCGCTGGATATTCGATTTTTACAGAAGGCAACACTGGAAAATTTTCGTTGCCCGTTATTGTTCTCCTATGTTGATACCATGTCGATTGAAAAAAAACGACTGCAACTGCAGGGTAAAAATGCCGGACTGCGACTTGCCCAGTGTCGTCAGCGATATGGCTTACAGCCCGGCAGTCAGCATAACGCACTTGCTGATGCACAGGCCACCGCCGAGCTTTTCCTGGCACAGGTCAGTTACCTGGCAAATGCAGAAGACATCACACTTTCTCGCTTGCAACCTGGTATCGCCGGTTAAGTAAATCACCCTGTAAACTGCAGTTTTAAGCAGATTTATCAGTCTTTTCCATTAGCAAATGTTAGCAATTGTTAACTTATGCTTTCATCTATTGTGTGTATTAATTGAATTATTTAAGTGCCTCATACAGTCTGCACGAGAATAAGGTGCAGACTAATATTTACTGACAGGAGGCGATTATGAATATTATTGATGAATGTTTTACCGAATACAGTCATACGCTGGCAGAAAGTTTACAGCTTGCCGGGTTTTCCACAAATCAGGCGGCCCGGTTTCTTCCATTTGCAGCACTGTGTATCGAGACATTCAGCCAGAGAACCAGTGTCTTTCAGGCCCTGGCAAACCTGGTTTCAGGTCGACACAATGAAATATTAAAAACCTTCAACCTGGACCTGGTGAAATATCAATCGGGTATCGATTCTGTACAGCTCCATTCCGGGTTAAAAGCTATCACGCCAGTGTTATTACAGGCCTGCTCGACTAAAAGCAGCAACACCGAGCATTCTGATACAGACGCGGCCTGTCATAACAGCTGAAGTAAAACCATGTAGCTAAACAAATAGATAAGTAATGATGAATATGTATAAAGGAGAACATAAAATGCCCAAGAGGTTGCAAGATATAGACGGTATTGGCCCAAAATACCTGGCTTTGCTAAAACAGCATGATATCGATTCGACAGAAAAATTTCTTGAGGCCTGTGGTAACTGTTATGGACGCAAAGGCCTTTCCGAGAAAACGTCAATAAACGAAAATAATATTTTGAAATGGGTTAATGTTTGCGACCTGTTCAGAATTAAAGGCATTGCCGGACAGTACGTTGTACTGCTTCAGGCGGCAGGTGTCGATTCACTACAGGCACTTTGTACGCGAGATCCGGAAATTCTTGCACTAATGATGTCTGAAGCGAATAAGGAAAAGCGCATATGCACTATAACACCGGGCCCTAATACCGTTGCTAAATGGGTTAAGCAGGCGAAACAGCTCCGCTGTATGGTGACGAAATAACTTCCGGTTGATATTCACAAAATCATAGCCACCTGTTTAAGCCCGTTTAACGGGCTTTTTCTATACCTGCCATTTGTTAAAAGTATTGCATGTTTCAATGCGCACAATAGCGCCGCCACCGGCTTGGCTTCCCTGCATTTTTAGCCAGTAAGTACGTTAGCGCATACTACACCTCATCCATGTTCTTATAATCAAATACTGCCTGGGATAGCGTTGCAGACAGCAGTTTGATTCCTTAACGGGAATAAAACAGCTATTCCCGTGAAGCAGGTGAATTGTAGTAATGCTAGTAGTGTTAAACAATGCTGGTATGGACAAGTTAACAAAGAATTAACAAAAATTAATTTTACGTTTGGCTATAAGCCGCGATATGTTAATATTTGCCACATCTTGTTGAGCAGGGAATGTTTACATTTGTTAACGTTTGCCTTATTTATTGCTGTCATTTATGTGGCAACATTAATTAACACAATAAAGATTTTAAGGGGTACATGTTTTGCGTATAGGTTTACTGGAAGACGATACAAGTCAAATCGAATTGATCAGCCTGTGGGCAAAAGAAGCGGGCGATCAATTACAGCCGTATACAACCGGTAAAAGCTTTCGAGAAGCAATGAGCAGTGAAAGTTTTGACCTTCTGGTTCTTGACTGGCATTTGCCCGATACCACAGGCATCGATGAACTTGACTGGTTACGCGGTGAAATGGCCTCTACTACACCGGTAATTTTTATTACCAGCCGTGACAGTGAAGAAAGTGTGGTCGAAGCGCTTGATCACGGCGCGGATGATTACATGGTAAAGCCGGTTAAAAAAGGCGTCACCCTGGCACGCATCAAAGCATTGCAGCGGCGTAATAATATTGGTGCCGGTACTGCCGACGATAAGGCAGATGAAGTACCAGCACTGCCTGAAATTGAAAACTTTGGCCAGTTTTCAGTAAACAACCAGGAACACAGTATTTCGGTTAATAGTGAAGCCGTAAAATTAACCAATAAAGAATTTGAGCTGGCAGCCTACTTATTTCGCAATGCAGGTTGCCTGGTATCGCGCGATTACCTGATGGAAACAATATGGGGAACACGTGCTGATCTTAATACACGTACGGTCGATACACATATCAGCCGGATCCGTTCCAAGCTGGGTATCAACCCGGCGGCCGGCTGGCAGCTAAGCAGTATTTATCAACGCGGTTATCGTTTGTCAAAGGTATCTTAAGAGTAAATTTTAATGTCACGTTTTATAACTTCATTATTACTAATGACTGCATTATTCTTTTCAATGTCTGTTTCCGCAGAAGAAGAATACTGGGAATATACTTTTCGCCCTGGCGACAGCATATGGAAAATCGCAGATAAATACACTAACTCGGTAAACAACTGGAATGAAATTCGAAAACTGAACGAAATACGCCAGGGGCCTGATCGTAAAATACGTCCGGGAACTCGCATTATTATTCCCGTTTCAATGTTAAAACTGCAACCATCACCGGCAATAGTCATCGCTATCGATGGTGATGCTGAGCTGATACGTGCCAATGGCACTACATCCGGTATCAAAGTTGGCGACAAACTTTATAGTGGAGATCGTGTTGTCACTGCAGAAAAACAAAGCCTGCGCATGCAGTTCGCTGACAAATCCGAGTTACAGGTTTTGCAGAACAGTGAAGTCATACTCGATAAACTCAGCCATCATAAAAATACCGGCATGGTGGATACCCGTATTCGCCTGAACAGCGGTAGTGTCAATACCTGGGTTGAAAAGCAGCAACCGGACAGCCGTTATGAAATTCGTACACCGTCAGCGGTAACCGCTGTCAGGGGTACCGCATTCAGGATATCCGCTGATGACGAGATTGTCAGCCGAACCGAGGTTACCGAAGGGATCGTCGCAGTTACCGCGGGCGAGTCAGAAAAAAATGTACCTGACGGTTACGGTATTGTTGCAGAAAAAGATAAGCCGTTGCCCGAACCGGTTAAACTGCTGCCAGCACCGCCGTTAAGTATTACTTATTCCTCGGATCAAACAGAAGCGAAGGTATCATGGACAGCGCTGGACGGCGCACAATATTACCGCTACCAGTTAGCTTCCGATAAGGATTTTAATCAGCTGCTTGTCGATTCGAAAACAAAGCACAATGCACTGGAATTTGACCAGCTTGACCCAGGGCATTATTATCTTCGTGTTCGCGGTGTTGATCAGTTAAAACTGGAAGGACTGGATTCTGTGACCGATTTTAAGATTAATGAACCGCCGCCAGTCGTTGAAGATGATTCCTACTGGAAAGTTATTATGGGCATAGGAATAGTTACACTCCTGCTTATATAAACGAAACTTTTAGATACTTCGTCGTTAAGCAGGGTGACCTTTTGAAGTTGATGCAGTGAAGCTCAATAAATCCGCGATAAAAAGATCAGGCCTGCAATCGGGTACCGGGGAGCACATCGTACTGGTGTTGCTGCTGACCCTGGCAGCGGCAATATTTGTACAGAACGATGTGCTCTGGCGCTGGGACAACCTGCTTTATGATGCACAGCTGTCGTTCTGGTCACGCAGTGTCTCTGATGACATTGTCATTATCGCCATTGATGATGAAAGCCTAAACGAAATAGGGCGCTGGCCCTGGCCAAGATCAACCCACGCAAAATTGATCAATCAGCTGGAAAAGGAATCACCGAAAGTTATCGGGCTCGATATCATTTTCAATGAGCACGACAGCAATAACCCGATATCCGATGTGCTACTGGCTCGTGCCATGCGTGCCAGCGGCAAAGTGGTGCTGCCTCTATTCATGTCGCAGGAAAGCACTAACTCCTATCCCATCGAAGCATTACCTTTACCCGTATTTACCACCAATGCTGCTGCCCTGGGTCATGTGCATATCGATATCGGCGATGACGGTATTGCGCGCAGAGTTTTTCTTCGAGAAGGCATAGGCGAACCGCACTGGCCGCATTACAGCCTTGCCATGTTAAGTGTTATTGACACAGCGGTTGAGTTTGCGCCCTACAAAACAGCTGATGAGCCAGCGCAGCAATATTCGTTAATGCACTGGTCACGCAAATACCCGTTCCTGATTCCTTACGCCGGGCCGCCCGGGCATTTCCAGCATATTGGTTATTCACAGGTGCTGGCCGGGCAATACCCGAAAGACCTGTTTCGGGACAAAATCGTTCTCGTCGGCACTACCGCAGAAGGCCTGGGTGACGCACTGCCAACACCATTGTCCGGCAATGGCGGCGTTATGTCAGGCGTGGAAATTATTGCCAATGTGATGGATGCGATACGCAATAATATTCGTATCACCGAAATACCGCATCACTGGCTGATGCTTATCAGCATTTTACTGGTAGCACTGCCGGTACTGGTTTATCCCTATGTTAATCCCTCAGTGACCCTGCTGGTTCTGTTCAGTATCGTCGGGTCTACGTTACTGGCCGTGGCATTGCTGCTGTGGCTGGTCGGTATCTGGCTGCCGGTATCAAGCATACTACTGTTCCAGTTTATCAGTTACCCGTTATGGAGCTGGCGCAGGCTGGAACTGGCAATGCGGCATATTAATGCCGAACTTAACCAGTTAACCGCACAGCAAAAAACATTGAGTCTGCACCGCAACCGTAACATTTCGGATGAAATTCGTTTTATTGCACAGTTCGTTCCCATCAAAGGCTGGGTGTTGCAGGATGAACATGGCAAAGCAATCATCGAAGAAGGTTCCGTGCCGCTGTGTCATTTAAGCCAGGTCAGCACACAGGTCTGGAGCATCGATGGTTACCGTTACTGGACACGCATACCTTACAACAATAAACCATGTTTACTGGGTCTAAGCCTGGGTGCGGATTCGATTATCACTGATGAGGAAACACGCTTATTAAACAGCCTGATCAAAACACCGTTAACAGAAGAAACCAGTCATAATGCTTATGTCGAAGATGTGCTACAGACTAAAATCGAACAGGTTCAGGCGGCCGGTATTGAATACGAAAAGCTGAGGCGCATCATTGATGATAGTCTCTCCGGCATGGCAGACGGGGTACTGATATGCAGCAGCCGAGGACAGGTGATGCTGTCTAACCGCCGCGCCGGCTGGTATTTATATGGCGATGATAATGCCGACATTAACGGCCAGTCATTAAATACTATTTTGAAACTTGTGCGCCCGCAGGACGGTGAAAACTGGAAGGCTTTATTGCAGCGGGTTATGTTCAGGCAGGAGCGTGTATTAGCTAACGCACAGCATGAAGCCGGCCGCGATCTAATGGTAGAAATAAGCCCGCTGCGTATCATCGGTGATGAACTCGATGGCTTTGTCGTCAACTTATCCGATATCAGCCGTCTAAAAGCCAGCGAACATAAACGCAATGAAGTGCTTAACTTCCTGTCACACGATTTACGTTCACCGCTGTCATCGATGATAGCCATGATCGAACTGACAAAAAACAGGGACAGCATTGAAGAGATTCGCGGCATGCTGCTGAACATGGAAAAAAACACCCATAAAACACTGCACCTTGCCGAACAGTTTTTGCAGCTGTCACGCGCCAATACCGCTGAAAACCTGAAGTTTTTCGATATCGATTTTAACAGCGTGGTGTTAAATGCAGTCGACCAGCTATGGGCCTTATCAAACAAGGCGAAAGTCAGTATTAAATACGAGTTTGAGCAGGAAGAACTGTGGACACAGGGAGAGCCTGATCTGCTGGAACGCACCATCGTTAACCTGCTGTCCAATGCAATTAAACACAGCGCAGCCGGTTCTGAAGTTAACATTGCCGTGTCCAGCAACATGGATGAAATCAGCTGCTGTGTTATCGATCATGGCTCCGGTATTTCGATGGAAGAACTGCCGCACCTGTTTGAAATGTTTCGCCGCACACAAAATACTGATGTAACGCGCAAGCAGGGTATCGGTCTTGGCCTGGCTTTTGTCGATGCTGTTGCTAAACGTCATTCAGGCTTTGTCGATGTTGAAAGCAGGCTGGGTGAAGGCTCAAGTTTCTGCCTGAAAATTCCTAAAATAGAACCGGCAGAACCGGTTGAATAATACCTGTTCGTGTAAGCTGACAGCAGGCCAAAATAACGGCTTAAAGTATCGAGCCCAAAACTGCTGGCTAATACATATTAGTTAATACTAATTTAATACAGGCATCGCTGTTGATTTCAATCAAAGCAACCCCCACCATTAGTCATATACTTACCTTACGTTCAGGCTATTATTCTAGCCAGGCGTTTTAAGCCTTGAGGGGTTACAATGGATTTTAAAGATTACTACGACATCATGGGTGTTAAACGCGATGCCAGTCAGGACGAGATAAAACGAGCTTACCGAAAACTGGCACGAAAATATCACCCGGATGTGAGTAAAGAATCGAATGCAGAAATTCGTTTCAAAGAAGTCGGTGAGGCTTATGAAGTGCTCAAAGACCCGGAGAAACGCGCTGCCTATGATCAGTTAGGTGCAAACTACAAAGCCGGTCAGGACTTCGATCCACCACCAAACTGGGATGCCGGTTTTGAATTCAGCGGTGGCGGTTTTACCGACGGCGATGCTTCGGCTTACAGCAGTTTTTTTGAATCATTATTTGGCGCTGGTGGTGGCCGTGGCGCTGGACCAGCCTATAGCGGTCGTAGCCAGCGAGGTTTTCAGATGCCGGGTGAAGACCATCATGCCAAGGTTTTAATCGACCTCGAAGATGCCTTCCACGGTGCGACTCGAAGTATTGCACTGAATTCGCCGCAACTGGATAACAGTGGACACGTGGTGACTAAACAGCGCACACTAAGCGTTAAAATACCAAAAGGCGTAAAACAGGGGCAGCGTATTCGCCTTACAGGGCAGGGCTCTCCCGGCGCTGGTGGTGGCCGTGCTGGTGATCTTTACCTGGAAATTGAGTTTAAGCCGCACCAGATTTATCGTGTCGATGGCGCAGACATTTATATTGATCTGCCAATAACACCGTGGGAAGCTGCACTGGGTGCAACAGTAAAAGTACCTACACCTGCTGGTTCGGTTGATCTTAAAATACCAAAAGGCACCGCGAGTGGTAAAAAACTGCGCATGAAAGAGCGCGGTATACCCGGTAAGTCTGCAGGCAATCTTTACGTGGTTCCGCAAATCACCCTGCCACCGGCGGATGACTGATGCAGCCATAGCAATGTATCGTAAAATGGAACGTGAACAGGCGTATAACCCACGCAGTAAACTGGGAGTGTAATGACTATGACGCAAAACATGAAACCTGAAACACTGACTGGCATTCTGCTTGATGAACAGGCCGAGCTGTCGTTGAATGAACTCAGCAGGGCCTGCTCCAGTTCGGCAGAGCGGATTATCGCACTGGTGGAAGAAGGTGCACTGGAACCGAGAGGGGCTATCAGTCATCAGCAGCAGACGCAGTGGCGATTTTCCTGTAGCAGCCTGAAAAAGGCACGTACAGCAGTGCGCCTGCAGCAGGACCTTGGCATTAACCTTGCCGGCGTAGCACTGGCCATTGACCTGCTTGATGAAATCGAAAGCTTACGAAGCCGCCTGGCACAATTAAGCAATGAATCGACAAAATTTTAACGAGATAGTGATATAAATTATTTAACTGCACTTATAACGTTATACAATGGCCGTATAACTAGTCAGATGTAACCGAGGGAATATAATGAAAAAAAACAACCCTGTAGATCCACTCGATGCCATGGGCGCTGCCTATGAAACCATGTACGAACGTGTTGCAGAAAGCCTGAAAAATGTCAAAGAACACACCGGCCCGGTACTGCACAAATTCATTGAAGAAGCCAGGGACAAAGCGGTTACCCTGGATGAACTTACCGAAGAAGATGCTGAAAAACTCACCGTCTGGCTGAAACGCGATCTGGATGATGCCATTGATCACCTGGCAGAAACGGACGATGAACTGAAAGACTGGCTGGGCTTCGAAACCACAGTAATCGAAAGCGCCTTCCTGCACATGCTGCTGGATACCGCCGACCAGACCACTCTCGAACTGCTGCGTATGAAAGAAAACGCCAAGCTGCCTTCCGATTACCATACCGGCGAAATCACCGGCCCGGGAAGCCTGATCTGTGACGAGTGTGGCGAAAAACTGCACTTTCACAAAGCCGGCCATATTCCCCCATGCCCGAAATGCCACGGCACGCTTTATCATCGCATATTGATCGAATAAAGCGGTTTAGTACTTAAATACCTGTATATAACAGTGCACACTGCGCAGAATAATTCTGCACAGTGCGTGATTAATCAGTAATCACAAGTCATAATCAATCACAATAATTCAGCACGGAAAACATCCCATGAAACTGGAACACCTGAACGAGAACCACGGCCTTAAAACCAGCAAACATCACCTTTGCTTTACTGCAGGTAAAGGCGATATTCCTTTGATCGAAGTACAGAATGAACACGCAAAGGCGGTTATCAGTCTGCAGGGTGCGCAGGTGCTTAGCTGGATACCCAATGGCGAGGAAGAAGTGATATGGGTTTCGGACGAGGCAAAATTCGCGAAGGGCAAGTCTGTACGCGGCGGCATTCCTATCTGCTGGCCATGGTTCGGTGCGCATGAGTCCAATCCAGCATTTCCCGCACACGGTTTTGCGCGTACCACCATGTGGCAAATTTCCTGTACCGAAGAACTGGATGATGGCAGTACACGCATTACCTTTCTCACCAGTCCGCTGCCGGAAACGAAAGACATGTGGCCGGCGGATTGCAGTGTGCAGTATCAGTTGACTATTGGCTCAAAGCTGGAAATGGAACTGATTACCCACAACAATGGCGAGCAGGCATTCACCATCGGCCAGGCGCTGCATACCTATTTCAATGTCGGCGATATCAGCGATGTTTTAGTGCACGGTCTCGACGAAGCGAGTTATCTCGACAAGCTTGAAAACTTCGAACAGAAAGTCCAGCACGGTCCGGTTTTGATTAACGAAGAAGTCGATCGAATTTATATCGATACCACCTGCGATTGTGTGATTGAAGATAAATCGCTAAAGCGAAATATCGTTATTAACAAGTGCGGCAGTCACTCGACAGTGGTCTGGAACCCGTGGCAGGAAACCGCCGAAAAAATGGGTGACCTGGGCGAAGAGGGTTATAAGAAAATGCTATGCGTCGAAAGCTGCAATGCAGCTACCGATGTCATAACTATCGAAGCCGGGTAAAGAGCATCATTTATGGGTGCAGTACGTGGTTAATCGAACTTAATTATTTCCTGTACCCTGGCCGTTGTTCGCGGAATAAATTATTCAGCCTGTCCCTAGGCTTCACCACTTCGTGGCTTACGTGAAAAATTGTTGCAAACAATTTTTTCCGCTCCTACGTCGTCGGTACTGTAGGAGCGCTTTTCAAAGCGCGATTTCTATCAGGTTACACCCGCATCAGCTCAGAATTAATTACCTTCGAGATGCCAGGCTTTATGCGATAAAATACTTTAACAATACTATTTAAGATATTGATTAATAGATTAATTAATCTAAAGCCTTGAAAGATAATCCGCAACCGCATCCAGCTCTTCATTTGACAGCGCCTTAACTTCAACCACCATCGCTTCGTTTGCATTTTCACGATAACCGTCGCGTATCCATTTTAGCTGGCGGAGCAGGTAAGCATGGTGCTGGCCTTTCAGGCTGGGGAAAAAGGCCTCGTTATTACCCTGGGCCTTATCGCCATGGCACTGCAGGCAGCGTTTCTGGTAAATGCCTTTACCCAGCTCAACCTGCTTGCCATCGCCCATACCAGGCGTTGGATCTTTCTCCATGCTGGCAATATAAGCGGTGACGTCACTGATGCCCTGCATGCCGCCAATTGATTCCGGGTCGGTAAACGGATACATGGTCGGGTTATCACGATGTTTATTGCGAATGTCAGACAGTTGCTTAATCAGAACATTACGGTGTTGCCCGGCAATCACCGGAAAACTGCCATCCGGTTTGCCCCAGCCATTTTTCATGTGGCAACTGGCGCATAAAGGATAGATCTTTTTGCCATTGTCGACATCGGCTGTCAGAGCCAGTGCTTCGGTAATATCTTTCTCAATAACTTGCTCAGTGTTTGACATAGCACAAGGAGTTATAAAAACTGCTAATGCTAGAATGGCGCCCGTTACGGTACGCTGAAACAGGCGGGTGCGTTGCTTCAAATGTCTTAAAATCATAATCTCAATTTCAATGGTCGTGGAGTACATTACTCGTGGTGTCGAATGCGCGTAGCATATCACTAAACGATCGGCTAAAAATCCAAGATAAATCAAACTTATGACAATTTTAAAAACATTTTCTTTACTGCCGGCCGGCCCGCTGTTCGCTGTATTGCTGTCTGTATTGCTTGTCACCGCGCCATTGCAGGCAAAGGAATACCGCACCATCGAAACAGACGATGTCGATGTCGAAGTTCGTGTGTTCCCGGCAGCAGGCAATGTTCTGTTACTGGGCTTTCCCTGTGACGAAGGTAAGAGTTACGCTGAAGAAAAAACCGCGCAGTCGCTATCCAGTGACGGCATCGAAGTCTGGATGCCTGACCTGTTGTCTTCCTTTATGCTGCCTAAAGTTCGCAGCAGCCTGGTTCAATTATCAACCGACACGATCACTGCGGTTATTGATGAGGCGGTAAAAACCGGCAAGCACGTTTATGTCATTGCCAGCGGCCCGGATACCGAAATCATCCTGCGCGGCGCCAGCGCCTGGGAGCAGCAGCATAATAAAACGCTGTCAGGCGCCATCCTGATGTTCCCGCGTTTATTTAAAGAAGAGCCGGTACCCGGAAAAATACCTGAATACGTCGACGCGGTCGGTACAACAAAGCTGCCGATCATACTGTTAGAAGGCGGGCGTACACCCAACCGCTGGGGAATTAACAGCCTCAGTCACGAGCTGCAAAAAAGCGGCAGTGTGGTTACCTCAAAAGTCATTCCCGATGTACGTGGTTATTTCTTTAAACGCCAGGACGCCAACCGTTCGGAAGACGTGGTTACCTCGCAAATGGCCGGCCTGATCAAAGTAAGTTTATTTTATCTTGGAGAGAAAGAAATCTGATGTTTAAGTTAATCGTTGCGCTCACGGTATTCCTCAGTTTACTTTCACCTGTACAGGCGTCTAACCTGAAACCCGTGGAAGGCAAGGTGATGCCGCCGTCATTAGTATTAAAAGATCTGCAGGGTAAATCACACAACCTGAACGACTACAAAGGCCAGGTTGTCCTGGTCCAGTTCTGGGCAACCTACTGTGGCCCCTGCCGCAAGGAAATGCCATCAATGAACAAGATGAAGGCAAAGATGGGCGAGGTACCGTTCACCATTCTCGCGGTCGACATGGGTGAATCGAAAGAAGAAGTGCAGCAGTTCGTCAACGAAGTAAAACCCGAATTCACCATCCTGATGGATGAAGATGGCCACAGCATCAACGACTGGCGGGTATTTGCAGCGCCTTCAAACTTCATCATCGGCCCCGATGGCAGCATTCGCTACACCCTGTTCGGCGGTGTTGAATGGGACTCCGACGAACTGATCGCGAAACTGGTTGCCATCGGCAAGGAATAATTGCAGGGCCAGATATAACAGGCGCCATGCCACCGTAGGAGCGTAATTTATTCCGCGAACAGTGCTCAATGGAAAAACCATCCCCGACATTAATTACCAGCCTCTGTAATCCAGCTAAACCAGCGAGATCATCATTCATTCTGAATAGTTGGGGTTAAAACCGACAGAGAATCGCGCTTTGAAAAGCGCTCCTACAGGAGCTATAACACTCGTTATATATCACCAATACCAGCCAGTCGAACCCAGTCGACTCTTTAATTCACCTTAATAAACAATAATATATCTATTAACTATCAATTTAATACTTAATAGATAATAAATTAACTATTAAATATCAGGCTAGACATTCACGTAGTAATAACTATAATAAACATATAATTATCTATTAAACACAATATTAGATATCAATCGATAAATATATGACTATTATGAATTACTACTCAATGTCAGACAGCGCGATACTGCTAGAACTGGGCAACCGCATCCGGTTATTACGTTTACGCCGTAATATCACCCAGGAAGCCCTGGCGGAAAGCACATTACTATCCGTCGGCACAATCAAGTCACTGGAAGCCGGCAAAGGCAAGCTGGCAACGCTTGTTGCAGTTTTACGTGAACTAGGCTCATTGCAGGAGCTCGACAGCTTCATTCCTGAAATCAGCATCAGCCCGTTAGAAATAGCTAAACGCAAATCACCCGAACGGGTACGTGCAGGCAGGCGACGCAGTAGCGACTCAGCAAAAACCACCGAATCAGACTGGTAGCATGCCCGGTAAACAACAAACCGCACTACAAACAGCCATGATCAAACTCTGGGGCCGGGATGTCGGCGCGGTGACCTGGCTGGATCAGGGCTATGCCATTTTTGAATACACACCCGAATTTATCCGCAGCGGTCTCGATATTTCACCTGTTCACATGCCATTAATCCATAACGGCGAATCGCGTTTTATGTTTCCCGCCTTAAACAAAGATACCTACATGGGTTTGCCGGGTTTACTCGCTGATTCACTGCCCGATAAATTTGGTAATGCCATCATCGATGAATGGCTGGCCAGGCAGGGGCGTTCGCGTGATGGCTTTAACCCGGTCGAGCGCCTGTGTTATACCGGCAGCCGGGGTATGGGCGCACTTGAGTTTAGCCCCTCCATCAAGAACAATGTCGATAAAGCGATGCCGGTAGAAATCGCTGAAATGGTCAACCTGGTGCAAAGCGTTATGATGCAACGTGAGCAAATGCAACTGGATTTCAGCGAAGATAACGAACAGTCAAACGCAGAAGCCCTGCTAGATATCTTACGCGTAGGCACCTCGGCAGGCGGTGCCCGGCCAAAAGCCATTATCGCCCTCAACGACAATAACGGCCAGGTGCTATCAGGCCAGACAGACGTACCGGCAGACTACGATTACTGGTTATTAAAATTTGATGGTGTCGATGATATCGAACTCGGCAAACCGCAAAACTATGGCCGTATCGAATATGCCTATTACCTGATGGCAAAAGCCGCCGGCATTGAAATGAGCGAATGCCGGTTGATGGAAGAAAATGGCCGCGCACATTTTATGACACGCCGCTTTGATCGATATAATAGTAAAGGCAGCAGTCCGAATAAAAAGAAACTGCACATGCAGACACTTTGCGGCATCGCACATTACGATTTTAATCTTGCCGGCGCTTATAGCTACGAACAGGCATTTGGCATCATGCGAGAAATGCGACTGCCTAAATCAGCCGCACTGCAGCAATACAAACGCATGCTGTTTAACGTATTCGCGCGCAACCAGGACGACCACACAAAAAACATCGCCTTCCTGATGGATGAAAGCGGGCAGTGGAAATTATCACCCGCGTATGATGTCACCTACTCACATAACCCGGCAGGCAGCTGGACCAACCAGCATCAAATGAGCATCAACGGAAAACGCGATAACTTCAGCAGGGAAGACCTGATCGCTATCGGACAAAGCATCAGCCTGCCAAAACCAGAGAAAGTAATCGATGAGATTAAACAGGCGGTTTCACAATGGCCCGAATACGCAAAACAGGCAGGCGTGCGGAAAAAACTGATCGACAACATAAGCAAAATGCATCGCCTGCATTTATAACTTTGAAACTAATAGAGCTTATTGAGGCCTGGGATTGTGTTGCCTGCATGAGATTACTTCGTCCCTCGCAATGACAGGCAGGTATAAAGGTTGTTGCCGTCAACAAATCACCCCCCAATAAAAAACCGGGCAAAAAGCCCGGTCTAAAATTCATAATCAACTTAATTTGCATCACTAAGATTTACTACCGACTAAACGTGTACTCACTGCCGCTGCGTTTAGCCGTAATTCCGCAACGTTCAAATAAATAAGACTCACCATCGTTAATATCGTGTGTATCTCCGCCAACAGCAACAAAACCTTCCCGCGTTACACCGCAATGATAAATTCCTACTTTATCGTGATCGCGCGGCCCAATTGTAATTGATTCATCTGTAGACATAGTTTTTAACCTCAAAGATTCTATTAATGAACAGTGAAACCATTAGTTACCTGTCCAAAGGATTAATTCATCCCGTAAGCCATAGTACTAGAGTATCCAACTATTAAATAGCAGAATAAAAAAAGAGCAGCATCAATAAGATAACTGCTCTTTTTGGTTAACAACTAAAAGAAGGTGTAATTATCGTTGCGAACCCATCTGGCCGGCAGGCTCTACATCAGCCATCGAGCTCATTACTTCGCGGTCTTCCATAGCAGCGCCTACATCGGCTACATCGCCGCCCATAGCTGCACCGCCATCGATATCACGAGCTTCCATCGCGCTGCCAACATCAGTGGTATCGCCACCCATGTCATCAAAAGTCATGGCAAGGTGAACGTCGGATATATTCTCTTCAATCATTGCATAAACGTCAGGGTCGATAATATCAGCCGCAGGGTGGTGCGCATACAGATTCGTGCTGGCGATTAATAAACCCAATGCACTCAATTGAAATACTTTATTCATTGTATTCTCCTCTTTAATTTATAATAAGTGGGAATATTTCCCACGTGCAGTAATTATGCGTGGTATAATTTCCCACGTCAAGCGTAATTTATGAAACTTCACTGCTTGCCCAGGCATAATTTTACGTATTTCGATTATTTTCAATAAGTTAAGGAATATAAGGTAGAAACATGATTAAGAATAGACATTATAGAAACATGGTTGCTGTCGGCTTAATGCTATTTTCATCAGCGCTGCTTGCCACTGCTGAAACAGATTACGAGCAAGGTGTAGCCTCCTATAAGGCAGGTGATCATGCAGCCGCGATCAACTACTTTGAATCCGCGAAGAAGCAGGGCATGGACTCCGTGGCATTGCAATATAACCTGGCCAGCAGTTACTACCGCGCAGGCAGGCACCAAGAAGCAAAAACGTATTTCAACAAGTTGCTTGAAACAGAAGCAATGCGTGACATCGCAAACTACCATCTTGGCCTGATAGCGGTTAAAGAAAAAGACGGCAGCAGTGCGCGCCGGTATTTCAATGCGGTGGCAACTTCGGGCAAGGATGAAAAGCTGATCAAGCTTTCTGAAAAGCACCTGGCTGCGCTCACCATCAAAGAAGACAAATGGCGAAGCAATATTTCGTTCAGCCTGGGGCATGACGATAATATAAGTTCAGTTTCAGGCGACTCCGTGCTCGACCAGTCCGACAGCTTCGCTGAACTGTATGCCTCCACCGAATACCTGCTAAGCGGCAAAAGAAAACACGGCTGGCTGGCCAGTGCATCGTTATATGGCATTGAGTACAGTGAAACCGACAGCAATGACCTGTACAGCTTTTCGCTCGGTTTAAAGCGCAGCATGAAGATTGATGACTGGTCAACCAGTGCGCATTTAAACCTGGCAAAAAGCACCTACGCCGGTGATGATTTTCAGCGCATCAGCAAACTGGATATCATCGCACGAAAACCGTTATCAAAAAGAGAGCGGCTTTACCTGCGCTACCAGGTTGAAGATATCAGAAGTGATAACTCACTCTACGATTACCTGGAAGGCTGGCGGCAACGTGCCAGGGCAGAGTACCGCCATTACGGCGCGAATAATATAAAACACCTCTATTATGAACTGGAACTGAATGACCGCGGGCAACTGGTAACATCAATCGACGCGTATGATTATTCACCGACACGCCATACAGTCAGAGGCCTGTACACACACATCATCGACGAAAAGTGGTGGCTCAATGCCGACCTGGCCTACAAAATGAGTGAGTTCGACGCCTCACCAACGATCGACCGCAGCGACGACCAGTGGAAACTGGGTCTATCCGCTGACTATCGTTTCGACAAAACGCTCAAGCTAACCACCAGCTACCAGTACACCGATAACGTTTCCAGCGTCGATCGCTACACTTATGACAAGTCCGTTATCAGAATTGGTTTGAGTAAACTGTTCTAGTCATGCCACCTGGACCATGACTCTAGACACCCGTCTTCTGGACTGTGTCATCTCGACGGCAGGAGAGATCTTAAAAGGCCAAAGTAAAAAGCCAATTTGAACACCAACTGAACCAGGGGCAGCATTGTATCTGGCACAAATATTTGTATAATCGATCAGGAAGAAGGATATACCAATCAAAAAGGATGATGCCATGCAAGCCCTAGCGAAAAAACTGCGTTCAACCCCACTACTATCCAAATTAACCACGGATCAGCTGACCATACTGCTTGAAGAAAGCGGAATAAAAACCGGCGTACAGGGTGAAATCATTATCAACCAGGATGAACCCATGCAGGGGCACCTGATATTAATTGAGGGTGAACTCGAAGCTCAGCGCATCTGGAGTCAACCGGGTGAACACGACATGAGCTATACCTGGACGTTAAACCCCGAACACACCGAAGGCGGTTTTGCCTTTCTCGGTGCAGCTAACAGAATCCGCGCACGCGTTATTAGCGACATCAAATATGTCCTGCTCGATGCCGACAGAATCGATGAACTCATCGGCTGGGATCAGCATTATTCAGACGACATCGTGAGCAACCCCAGTCTGAAACATCGTATGAACCTGATCAAGCAGGTCAGTGTATTCTACAAAGTCCCGCTGGAAAATATTAAAGAAGCCTTCATGCGACTGCAGCCAAGAACCGTAGAGGCCGGCGAGACCATCATCAGGCAGGGCGATAATGGTGATAGCTATTACATAATCGAAAGCGGATGTTGTGACGTTATTCAAACAGACCCGTTTACCGACGAAACATCCTGTGTCGGCAGACTCGGAGCGGGCGATGCGTTTGGCGAAGAAGCTCTGTTGCAGGATGGCTACCGTAATGCCACCGTCACCATGACGGCACCGGGTACCTTACTGGTACTGGATAAAACTGACTTCAACAGCCTGCTGTGTACAGAAATCATAAACGAAATCATGCCGGATGACGCTCTCTCGCTCATTAATAACAATGCAGCGCAGTTGATCGATTGCCGTTATGACATGGAATACGAAGAATCAAGAATACCCAGTGCCCGACTTATATCACTGGGCAGTTTACGCAAAGACGTGCATCAGCTCGATCCGGAAGTAACCTATATCGTTTATTGCCGAAGCGGACGCCGCAGCAAGGCCGCGACCTATCTGCTAAAGGAAAGGAATATCGAAGCTATCTCGCTACATGGCGGCATTAAAAACTGGCCTTATGAACTGGATGCGCAGCCGCTGTAAGCATTGGCTGTATTCTTTGACAATGTCACAAAGGTAAACCGTAATCACCATCATTACGAATCGTCATTCAGCACTATAACCGTATTGCGAGCGGAGCACAAATAATCTGGAATAAATTTGAACAGCTTTAGCTGCCCCAATGGGGTATGCCAGGGAAGGTATTTAATATTGAACTCAGTAATGAGACCGTAGGGTATATTACTGGACGTAATTTGCAGTCCTGCATTAGACGACCGTACTCTCTACCTGACATTGCTTCGTAGCGCTCGCAATAACGCTTCATCTGATATAGCAGCATCTGCCACCACACAAACGCAGCGTACTTGATCAGGCGCATGTTCTTACGTGCGGACATTCGTTAAAATACATCACATTAATATTGCACCGTTAATTAATAACGCAACAAATAAGAGGATAGCTGGATGAACACTCAAGTAACCACGGCATTAAAACGACTGGACAGCATACTGCCACTGGTCGATGGACTTAAGTCGCTCAGCAACGAAGACGCTGGACTGTATTGCAAACTGCTTAATAGCTATGTGCAGCAGGGCCGCACACTTACCCGTGACGAAGTCGCCGGGCTGGTCAGTGATGCAGATCAGGCACTGGCCAACATCGTAGAAAGCAAACTCATCGTGCTTGATGCCGATGGCAATCCCGCCGGTGCTTACCCGTTTACTTCAGAAGAACGTGAACACAAGGTTACTATTAACGGTGTCACAGCACACTGCATGTGCGCGCTCGATGCCTTATCGGTTAGCAATATGTTTAATGAACCAACAGTCATTGATTCAGAATGCCGGGTTACCAAAGCACCGATTCACCTCGAGCAAAATGGTACCAGCTTCAGCGATGGCACACTGGATGCATGGTTCGGTATCAACTGGGGCGCGGCTGCAAGCGATACTGTTTGTGCAGCGTCGCTTTGCATGGAAATGATGTTCCTCGCCAACGAAACCGTGGCGCGTGAATGGCTCGCTGAATCGCCAGAGACACGTGAAATCTTTGACCTGTCATCAGCCGTAGAATTTGCCGCAGGTTTCTTCGTACCGCTAGCTGAAAACTGCCGGCAGGCTGCCTGATAGTTAGCTGTCATTGCCTCTCAATGTCGTTACATTAAAAACCGGGCATGAACCCGGTTTCTTAGTACAAGCTAATGAAACGAAAAAGAATTCCTCGCTAACGACTAAAAGTATACTCGCTGCCATTACGCTTTACCGTAATCCCGCTTCGATCGAATACAATCGACTCGCCATCGTTAATATCCCTGGGGTCTCCGGCAGCGGAGATAAATCCTTCGCGGGTAACACCACAGTGATAAATGCCCAGCTTGTCATGCTCGTGGGGCGCTAAAGTAATAGATTCGTCTGATGACATAATTCTCACCTCAAAAATATTAAGTGTTAAACAGGATAAACCAGGCGGCCTGAAAACGATGCCTTCAGGCGCCTGTAATAATTTCATAGGGATCATGCAAAAAGATTTCAAGGGCTTTTTTTCAAAAAATAACGCCGTCAAGACAGCTTGCGGCTATCACTTTTTACTTATGGTCAGATATTACAGGGCATGTTAAGTTTCCCTTTTTCTAGCTGTCCGCGGTTTAATACATGACACTGCTCTTCGTTTACCTTGCCATTGCCATCGGTGTCTCATTCCTTTGCTCCGTGCTTGAAGCAGTGCTGCTATCTATCACGCCCAGCTATGTCGAACAGATAAGCTCGAGTAATCACCGGTCAGGTCAAATACTGCTTAACGCGAGAGAAAAACTCGACCAGTCGCTATCCAGCATATTAATACTCAATACCTTTGCGCATACCATGGGTGCAGCCGGGGTGGGGTCGCAGGCGATACTGCTCTTTGGCGAAAAATGGGAAACCCTGATCGCAATACTGCTCACCCTGGCCATCCTGTATTTATCCGAGATCATTCCGAAAACCCTGGGCGCGACATACTGGCGAACACTGGCCGTACCGGCAACCTATACTATCGCCTGGCTGGTGAGGCTGGTGTATCCGCTGGTCTGGCTGTCAACGCGAATAACCCGGCTGTTCAGCAGAAACCAGGAAAGTGAGATAACGCGTGAAGAGATCATCGCGCTGGCTTCTCTCGGCCATAAAGACGGCACCCTGTTCACCCAGGAAAACCAGTACCTCTCGAACCTGCTCGGCCTGCGTGAGATCAATACCGAAGAGGTGCTAACACCACGCAGCGTAGTCCACATGCTGGATGAGAAAACCACGGTAACCGATGCGCTCAATCATCCAAAAACCGCTCAGTTCAGCCGCATACCGATCTATGGTGAAGGCAGTGATCATATTACCGGTAAGGTGATAAAGCGTGACCTGTTCGAAGCTGAGCGCGCGGGGAAGGGTTCAGAACCGATCAGCAAATATCTGAAGAAGATAGTCCGGGTCTCAGAGAAACTGCCGGTGCAGCAACTGCTGGACATGTTTATCAAACACCACATGCACCTGTTCCTGGTCGAGGATGAGTTCGGACAGACCTCCGGCGTAGTAACGCTGGAAGATGCCATCGAAACCCTGCTGGGTCGCGAGATCGTCGATGAGAGTGATGTCGTCGAAGACATGCAGGAACTGGCCAGGGGGAAATACCGCGAGCGCCTGCGGCAGGATAAACAGAAGCAGTGATTAGTAATTAGTAATCAGTAGTCAGTATAGTATCAGTAGTCAGTAGTCAGTAGTCAGTAGTCAGGAAATACAGGTTAAAAATACATTAAATACATGTATTTATAGCAATAAAGTGATAAATTACATAAAGTAAATAACGCTGGATTTTTATTCGCTGGTCGCAGAAAAAGAGATCGCGGATTAAATTATTCAGCCTGTCCCTATACTTCACCTTATCAGCCAGGCTCGTTCAATCGGGTTTGGTAATTGATAACCGGTAGGGATCTGCACTCTGGCTGTTGTTCGCGGATTTCAATCCGCGAAATTGCACCACAAGCTGCGTCACAAATCCAACCTAACACCATGCAGGGATCGCAATGACGGTTATAGGTGCCCGTCACCTGACACCTGACACCACACGCTGTCATCCTGAGCACAGCAAAGCGAAGTCGAATGGACTTGTACACCTTCACCCATTAAGCAGCCAACCAATATCATTGCACATAAGTAACTTATAAGTTACTATCAGTCCTATGGAAGTACTGGAATACATCAAGGAAGATGGATCAAACCCTTATAAAGAGTGGTTTGATACATTAAATGTGCAAGCAGCGGCAAAGGTGGCTGTTGCCAAAGCCCGCTTAGAAATGGGTAATACATCCAGCATTAAATGGTTTAGCGGGATAGGCGAATATCGTATCGACTGGGGCCCCGGTTACAGGGTGTATTTAGTTCAGGACGGTAAAAGTTTGATTGTTCTGTTTGGTGGTGGTACCAAAAAACAACAGCAAAAGGACATCAACAAAGCAATTCAGCTGAGTAAAGAATATAAATTTCGTAAGAAACAGAGATAAACCATGGCTATTACCAGAGACTATAAAAACACCATCAATGAACGGGTAAAAAAAGATCCAGCGTTTACTGCCGCGCTACTTGATGAAGCCATAACCCTGTTTTTAAACGGAGAGCCAGAAGTTGCCCGTTTAGTGCTGAGAGACCTGGTCAATGCGACAGTCGGTTTCGAAGATCTGGCACTTGAAGTCGAAAAATCCAGTAAAAGCCTGCACAGAATGCTTTCTGCTCGCGGTAATCCAACCATGGATAATCTAACAAAGATAATTGGCACTCTTCGAAATAAACTAGGCCTTGATATCGAAGTACACATAACACCCAGCTAACTGTATTCCGTCATTGCGATCCCTACATGGATGTAGGGATCGCAATGACGGCTTATTTTTTAACTCGCAATAACGCATAAAAGGGGCTGCCACCTTCAACCAGCATTAGTCATCACCCGGCTATTGCCTTATAGTATTCATAGCAACATGTTATTTGAGGCATTACCATGAATACAGCAATTCCCTGGTCACGCATTCTGCTCATCGCAGGCTTCCTCGCCATGCTCATCGGCGCACTCGACCCCATGGAAGGCTCGTTACTCATCCTGCCCGGCAGCGGGCTGGTCGTGCTCGGCAGCTGCCTCGGCGGACAGCCGCGAAGCAACGTCATCTTTCGCATGTGGGTGTTTTTCCTGATACTGATCGGTGTATCGGCATTGTGGATAGTGAGTGCACAGGGTGGAATTGGTGGCGATACCGGTCTCTCAATGTGGTGGGGATTACTCTTCGCGCCTTACCTTATCGCCTGGTCCGTCGGTATCTGGGGCCCGGGCTCACCGCGCTGGGTACTCTGGGCGGGCATCCCTGTAGGGCTATGGTACCTGGCACTCCTGGTGATGACGTTAACAATGTCAGCTAACCAGGACGAGCAACTCTCAACTTATATTTTTGTGGGTTTCCTCGCCGCTATCGGCGCACTAACCATCGGCGGCTGCATCTATCGTCTTAGAAAAATAGCTAATGCCAAAACTTGAATAAAGTGCCAGGAATAAATCGCCGGTATTAAATCGCCGACATGTAACAGCTGGCATAAAACAGTTAGTATAAAATCAGGGAATAAATAAATGAGCATCGAAGAAAGTGATCTTAAATTACTGTTAAAAGCACTGCAGTTCTCTGCCTTAAAACACAGAAACCAGCGCAGAAAAGACGTTGATGCCTCGCCCTATATCAATCACCCCATCTCATTAGCCAGCATCTTATGCAACGAAGCGCATGTCACCGATATCGAGGTTATCTGCGGCGCGCTATTGCACGATACGGTTGAAGATACAGAAACCACCCCCGAAGAACTGGAAAGCGAGTTCGGCCCGACAATCAAAAACATCGTCATGGATGTCACCGACGATACCTTACTGACCAGGCCAGAACGCAAACAGGCGCAGATAGATCACGCCGCACACATAAGCGACCAGGCCAAACTGGTAAAACTTGCCGACAAAATAAGTAACCTGCGCGACGTATCATGCAACGCCCCCGAGTGCTGGTCACTGGATCGATGCCAGGAATATTTCGACTGGGCAAAAAAGGTAATCGATAAAGTCCGTGGCGTAAATCCAACGCTTGAAAGAATATTTGATGAGGCTTATTCACAGAAACCTAAGTAAGGTATTATAAATAGCTAAGTAATTGGAGGATCAAGATGCAATACCTGAACGAACTCGAAACCACTATCAGCGATATGGTACAAAAAGGACGAGGTGTGCTGGCGGCTGACGAAAGCGCACCCACCATCGCCAAACGCTTCAAGGCGATCAACCTCGAATCAACCGAAGAATACCGGCGCGTCTGGCGCAGTGCGCTGCTTACCACGGAAGGTTTAGGTGAATACATCAGCGGCACCATCCTGTTCGAAGAAACACTCGGCCAGAAAACCGATGCGGGCAATAGCATTCCCGAAGCCTGCTGGGCGCAAAAAATTGTCCCCGGCATCAAGGTCGATAAGGGCAAGATACCGCTGGCGTTATCACCCGGCGATGAGATCACCCAGGGGCTCGACGGCCTTGCCGAACGTCTGCAAGGCTACAAACAGCAGGGCGCACGCTTCGCCAAATGGCGTGAAGTTTATGCCATCGACAAACATCTGCCATCACAACACGGCATCGAAGCTAACGCCGAAATGCTGGCGCGATATGCCGCTGTCTGCCAGCAAGAAGGCCTTGTGCCGATCGTCGAACCGGAAGTATTAATGGACGGCAGTCACGATATCGAGCGCTGCGCAGAAGTCACCGAAGCCGTGCAGCATGCCGTGTTCCACGCCTTAAACCGGCACAACGTGGTATTAGAACTGATGATACTCAAACCCAACATGGTACTGCCCGGCAAAGACAATCGCCGCGCATCGCCAGCAGAAGTCGCAGAAGCCACGCTAAGAGTACTGCGCCGCACCGTACCCACAGCCATGCCCAGCATCAACTTCCTCTCCGGCGGAATGGGCCCGGAAGAGTCCACCATCAACCTCAATGCCATCAACCAGCAAGCGCCTGATGCACTGTGGAATCTGAGTATTTCTTACGGCCGGGCACTGCAACAGCCGGCACTACAAGCCTGGCAAGGCAAAACAGAAAACCTGCCCGCCGCACAGCAGGCCCTGCTAAAACGCGCACGCCTCAACCACCTGGCGATGCTGGGCAAGTATGAAGAAGCGATGGAGAATGACTAGTAATTCGGGGGACAGTATACCTATTGCTTTAATCAGTATGCTGTCCCCCGAATTGCGAAACAATGAAAAGAAAACGTAGGGTGCGCCGTGCGCACCGATAAGTCATATGTAATTGGGTAATGGTGCGCACGGCGCACCCTACAAAATGTCAGGCACTTTCATCGGGACAAACGCAGTTGCCGAGGACTCTTAATCTGAATATCCTTACATACCGCTATTATCACGCTGCTGGCCGTGCATCTCTTGAAAATGCTTGTCGAAACCGGCGGGTTTTTCTATGTTGCCGTCATAAATATAAGCGGCAATTATTTCAGCATCCTGCCGGCTAACTGAAACTGGAGGCATGATATTAAATCGACGAATTGCGCCAGGCATAAACGTTTTGCCTGCATCCGGTTTTTCTACCCAGTCAGCGACCGCAGAAACAAAAGCCGGCTTCTCAGGATAGGTACCGATGTAGTGCATTCGAACGGCGATAAGGGGAGGAGCCACTCGCTTGTTCATGTCCATGCCACCGGTAGCACCGTGACAGGCTGAACAATACGTCTGGTATAACTTTTCGCCTTGCTCTGTATCGTTAGCCGCCAGCACAACCTGCGGCAGAAAAATAAAAATAACCAGTAAAATCGATTTCATATAAATACCATTATGTAAATTTAACTCCACGGATGGAGTGTATGCTAAGAATCGTCGGGAACGATTCTAGTGTAACTCCACGGATGGAGTGTATGCTAAGAATCGTCGGGAACGATTCTAGGCAACCCACGGATGGAGTGTATGCCAAGAATCGTCGGGAATGATTCTAGTGTATCAATTAGTTTATCGTAAGAATAATCCGTCAACCCGCAGCACTCAAACCCGTAGGGTGCGCCGCGCGCACCATCACCCGGTTATGGTTAAACCAACGGTGCGCATGGCGCAGCCTACGAATAACTAAATACTTTATTTTCTGTATGCGCAGTTGGCGGCATCGGCTAGATATCACACACTTCCGGCAGCCGGCGAATATAAACGGCAGCCAGCATCGACACCACGCCGAGTATTAATACCGTGGTTTCCGGGCCGGCCAGGTCGCCTGACAAACCGATCAGTCCGGCAAGCAACATCAAAACGCCGGTTACGGTATTCGATACCGCGACGAAGGCAGCGCGGTTATCGCTGTTTGCCATATCGACCAGGTAAACCTTCCTGCCAAGGCGAACGCCGCCATGCATAATCGTCAGCACCATAAGAATCAGGGCCAGGCCATATTCGTTGATGACCCACTGCCAGTTATACATACAGGCAACGAAGGTAAAGACACCGAGCAGGCCGGCGCCCAGTGCTGCGACGCTCATCACGCGGCGACTGGAACGATCACCGAGATAGCCCCAGAACGGCGCAGATATGGCAGTGGCGATACCATTGGCAATGATCAGTACGCCGAGGTCAGCCAGGTCGGCACCACCACGTGATTGCGCGATGAGCACATAAAAAGGCGGGGCGAGGGCAACAGAAAGCAGCATGCCGCGTGCAATAACAAAGCGACGGAACTCGGCATCGGTATGCAGAAGTTTCAGCTGCTTCATAGCCACGTCCAGGGCATTGCCACCGCCCTCGGTGGCGCCGGGTTTTTCAATAATCGTGGCGAACACCAGCGTCGCCAGAATCCACAATATCCCGCCGAAAATAAGTAGGCCAGCAAAGATGTTCAGGCCTGCCGTTTGCATGTCGTAGGTGCTCAACCATAGACCGATCAGCAACACGGCGATACCCGAGAGGCTGGCGCTCCAGCCCATCAGTGCACCACGACGGCTCTTTGATACCGTTTTACCCAGCACATCCTTGGCCGATACCGAGCATAAGCCGCGCGACAGGCTGAAGATAACCAGCATCAGCAGGATGAGACTGCCCGCAGCGGCGCCCGATGTATTCAATGCCGCATAAGCCATGCCGAACAGGCTGAGTGCCGACAGCAGCGAACCGGCCAGCCAGACGGTCTTGCGGATAGCGAGGTGTCGTACAGCAGCGGCCACCGCCAGTTGTGGTAACAGCACACCTGCCTCACGTATCGGTACCAGGAAGCCAGTCAGTATCGCCGGCACACCCAGCACCCCGAACAACCACGGGATAACCAGTTTTGCACTGGCGATCTCATCGGCGACCTTGCCGAGCAGGTTAGCGACAAGGTAGGCGAAGAAATTTCTCGGCTGGTCATTGCACGATGCTTCGGGGATATCCTTGCACACGCGCGCGTCTTCATCACCGGTAACACGGTTGTACAGATTCTCGAGAAAGGCGCTATTGTTGTTCATGATTGTTGTTCTGGTGAAATTCCGGGGACAGTATACCTATTTCTTTAATCAGTATACTGTCCCCGGAATTGCACATTGTGGGTTTGTGTAGGGTGCGCCGTGCGCACCATCACCCAAACACAACCAAAGCAACGGTGCGCATGGCGCACCCTACGGAAGGCTAAGCGCTTTCATCAGGGCGCGGCACAAAATTAATTGCGCTTCGCTACATCATTTAGTCAACTCACGCGCTGTGCTAAAGTTTGCTTAGATTTCCCACGAGTACGAGACCAGATGATGAACAACCCCTTGCTGCAAATGGATGGCCTGCCACCGTTTTCCAAAATTAAACCCGAACATGCTGAACCCGCCATCGATGCCTTGCTGGCCGAAGGCCGTCAGGCGGTAGCAGACCTGCTGGCTGCAACCACAGAATACAGCTGGGACAACTTTGTGCAGCCGCTGGAAGCGCTGGAAGAGCGCCTTGGCCGGGCCTGGTCGCCGGTGTCACATCTGAACTCGGTGATGAATTCGGATGAACTGCGTGAGGCCTATAACGCCTGCCTGCCTAAACTGAGTGATTATGGCACTGAGATGGGCCAGCACGAAGGTCTGTACCAGGCCTTTAAGCAGATTGCCGATAGCGCCGATTACGCGCTGCTGGATACGGCGCAGAAAAAGATCATCGACAATGCCATGCGCGATTTTCGTCTTTCGGGCATCGATCTGCCTGCTGATAAACAGGCGCGTTATAAAGAGATCATGCAGCAGATGTCGGCGCTGACCAGCAAGTTCAGTGAGAATGTGCTTGATGTCACCAATGCCTGGTCGCTGCAGATTACCGATGCCTCACGTTTGACGGGCCTGCCTGAGTCTGCCCTGGGCATGGCCAGTCAGATTGCTGAACGTGAAGCACAGGATGGCTGGGTGTTTAACCTGGAATATCCCTCCTACCTGCCGGTGATGACCTATGCTGATGACCGCGAATTGCGTCGTGAGATCTATACCGCCTTTGTTACCCGTGCTTCGGATGAAGGTCCGCACGACAATAAGTTTGATAACACCCCGACGATGGAACAGATTCTGGCGCTGCGTCATGAACTGGCACAACTGCTCGGATTTGAAAACTACGCTGAAAAATCTCTCGCCACCAAGATGGCGCAGAGTACCGACCAGGTGCTGGCCTTTTTGAATGATCTGGCTGAGCGAACCCTGCCACTGGCAAAACAGGAACTGGACGAACTGCGTGCCTTTGCCAGGCAGACTCATGGCATGGATGCGCTGGAAGCCTGGGACATTGGCTATTATTCAGAAAAATTGCAGCAGCACAAATACGCTATCAGCCAGGAACAGCTGAAACCTTACTTCCCGGAAGACAAAGTTCTCAGCGGCATGTTTGCTGTGGTCGAACGTCTATACGGATTTAAAATTACCGAGCGGCATGATATCGATGCCTGGCACAAAGACGTGCGCTTTTTTGAAATCAGTGACGGCAAGGGTGATAGTGGGGGTGTGCGTGGTCAGTTCTATCTCGATCTCTATGCCCGGCCGCAAAAGCGCGGTGGTGCCTGGATGGATGACTGTGTTACCCGTATGCAGACGGTTGCAGGTGTACAGGTGCCGGTGGCCTATCTCACCTGTAACTTCTCGCCGCCGATCGGTACTAAGCCAGCCCTGTTTAGCCATGACGAAGTGCTGACCATGTTCCATGAGTTTGGTCATGGCCTGCATCACATGCTAACCCAGGTGGACTACCCCAGTGTTTCCGGGATTGGTGGGGTGCCCTGGGATGCGGTGGAGTTGCCTAGCCAGTTCATGGAGAACTGGTGCTGGCAGAAAGAGGCACTGGCCAATATTGCCGGACATTATAAAACCGGTGAAGCACTGCCCGATGAGCTGTTCGACAAAATGACCGCCGGCAAAAATTTTCAGTCGGCGATGCAGATGGTGCGACAGCTGGAATTTTCCATCTTCGATTTTCGCATGCATCTGGAATACGACCCTGCCAGCGGTGGTCGCATCTACGAGATTCTCGATAGCGTGCGCCAGCAGGTGGCGGTGATAGAACCACCCTCATTTAATCGCTTCCCGCATAGTTTTGGTCATGTCTTTGCCGGTGGTTATGCCGCGGGTTATTACAGTTACAAATGGGCCGAGGTATTGTCGGCCGATGCCTTTGCGGCCTTTGAAGAGACGGGTATCTTTGACCGTGATACCGGCCTGAAATTTCTCACCACGGTGCTGGAGCAGGGCGGTTCACGTGAGCCGATGGAACTGTTTATCGAATTTCGCGGTCGCGAGCCAAGTATCGATGCGCTGCTGCGCCACAGTGGTTTGGCTGCATGATGTGTAGCTGCGCATCGTTCCTTATCCCTGATAATGACTAATAAGTGCACTAATAGCCCTATCACCAGGAAATTCCGGGGACAGTATATTGATTGAAGAAAACAGGTATTCTGTCCCCGGTTAGTAGGGGCTAACTATTCACGGTGTTTTAAGTTGAATATGATTCTGCAGGTTCAGAAATACCGCGATACACATTTTTTCTGTGACCCACTTTGACGATATAAACCACCAGCTCATTTTCTTCGATGCCATAGACAATGCGATATGAACCCTGTCGAATTCGATACCTGTCATAACCCGATAGTTTTGTACAGCCGGGTGGGCGAGGGTCAGCAGCCAGCAAGCCTATACGCTTCATTATCTGCTGCCGTTCCTTTTTACGTGGAACAGATTCGATATCTTTAACAGCGGAGGCTTTTAATACGACGTTATATTTTTCCACGCCGTTTGAGATCCTTCACAACAGCTTCATAGGGCAGGTTGGGTTCGTTAACACGATCATCAAATGCCGCCAGATCATCCGCATCCTCGGCGAGGACAAGTTGCACGGCTTCATTAACCAGATCAGACACCGATCTGTCGGTTTCGGCCGCTTTCAAGCGTAAGGCACGATGAAGTTCTGGCTCGAAATACACAGTAGCTCTTTTGGGATTAGCATTCATACGCTAACAGTACTGTTATAACGTTACAACGTCAAGACGTTAGTGCCTGGAAATTCCGGGGACAGTATACTGATTAAAGAAATAGGTATACTGTCCCCAGAATCATGTTTGAGCGTAGCATTCACTAACCTGTTTAACTTTTTATGTTTGTTGGTATGTTCCAATGAAAATATTACGAAAACTTACATGGCATTGTGTTTTTCTTTTCACCTTTATTCCGGTGGCGACGGCTGTTGCAGGGGATGAAAAGGAGGTCAGCGATTTACCCATTTTCGATGCGCATATTCACTATAGCCATGATGTCTGGCAGGCTATTCCGCCAGCGGATGCGATTCGTCGACTTCGTGAAGCAGGGGTTAAGCGGGCCCTGGTGTCGAGTTCCAGTGATGAAGGTACACAGAGGCTTTACCAGGCTGATCCTGCATTCGTTGTGCCGTCATTACGTCCTTATCGCAAGCGCGGCACGCTCGACACCTGGATGTATGATGAAACGCTGATCCCTTATCTCAAGCAACGCCTGGAGACTTTTCGATACGCAGCCATCGGTGAATTACATATCAATGGTGAGCAGGCAAAGACACAGGTTATGCGTGAGATCATACGACTGGCCAAACAGCATCAGCTGATATTGCATGTGCATAGCGATGCCCAGGCCATCCGTCTTATCTTTGAGCAATATCCAGAGGCGCATATTCTCTGGGCACATGCCGGTTTCGAGCAAGCCGATACAGTAAGCACACTGATGGATAAGCAGCCTAATCTAATGGCAGATCTGTCGTTTCGTACGGAGATCTATCAGAACGGTCGCTTTTTCCCTTCCTGGCAGCAGCTCCTGGTGAAGCATGCCGATCGTTTCCTGCTGGGCATCGATACTTATCAGCCGCAGCGATGGTTACAGATCAATAACGTCATGCAGTGGCAGCGGGAGTTGCTCGCTGCCTTACCCAATGAGGTGGCAAGAAAAATTGCCTATGACAACAGTGAACGCATAACCAGGCGCTTCGATCAATTATAGAGTTGCATGGAATAACGTCATCCTCGACGTAGTGAATTCCGGGGGACAGTATACCTATTTCTTTAATCAGTATACCGTCCCCGGAATTGCACATTGTGGGTTTGTGTAGGGTGCGCCGTGCGCACCATCACCCAAACACAACCAAAGTAACGGTGCGCATGGCGCACCCTACGGAAGGCTAAGCGCTTTCATCAGGACGCGGTACTAAAATGGGAATTTTAGAATCGACGGAATTCGAAATAGGTATGCTGTCCCCGGAATTCAAGAGGCTGCACCAATTCGCTAACCTTATGATTAGTCGCTAATTTTTGTCGTTTTCTTTATCGACATGTGATTGAGCTCTTAAAATGTCCAGTATTTGTACTATACAAAGTCTTGACATTCGATCAAATAATGCGTATTGTCCTAGACATGGCCGAATAACTCGGCTTTCAACAGGGGGTAACAGACATGAACGCAGCAAAAGAAACTATGATGATAAGAGAAGATCGACATGTAATGCGTACTATTTTAGGAATATTGACCGCACCGCTTGGACTGATACTAGGAATGGGATTATTCATTGCCTTGTGATGTATAAAATGTAATTCCGGGGAAATTTCGGGGACAATATACAGATTAAATAAATAGGTATACTGTCCCCGGAATAACCAGTCCACAGGACCCAAACCCGTAGGGTGCGCCGTGCGCACCATCACCCAAACACAACCAAAGTAACGGTGCGCATGGCGCACCCTACGGAAGGCTAAGCACTTTCATCAGGGCGCGGTACTAAATTCGGAGTTTCAGAATCGACGGAATTCGGAATAGGTATACTGTCCCCGGAATTCCATTCTCTTATCCCCGTCGCTTGCGCTATCATTAGCACCATGTGGATCCGTCTATTAAATAGTCCAGCCAGCCCCGGCAATCGCCGCCTGCTGATGCTGTCGCCGTTGCTGTTATGGGGCATGTTAGCGGCTGCTTTTCCCTCGGCCGCGTCTGCCGAGCGGGTGGACAACTGGCTGGATCTGGTTCGACAAACACCCTACTGGGAAAGCCAGGGCATGGCCAGCAATCTCACCACCATTCGTCGCTGGGTATTGCTCAGCGAAGGCTACTGCAGCAAGCCCCAGCGTCACATCCTGTTTGATCGCCGTGGCCAGTTTGTGGGCTTTATCGATAATGCCGACACTACCGAAGCCACCGGCCACCGAATCAACGAGACGCGCGAGCGCCTCGCTGCCGTGCACCGCGTGGCCGACTGGAGCCCCGGTACGAACATGAGTCAGGGTTATCCGTTTGCCCTTGCATGCAACCAGCGTTATGTGGATATAAACAAGTCCATCGCGCGGATGGTGGGCAGCGAGAAAGATTATCGGCTGTGGGGCACCTGGGACGGGATGCGTGTGGGCTCGGCCACCAGCACGGTATCGCTGGTCACGCTGATCCGGACGGTGTACGAACATCTCAAGCGGCAGGGCCGGATCAGTTTTCCGGCGAGTGTCATGCCTACCTTTATGGGCAAAACGATTATCGAGAGTGGTGGCATAAAACACGCGCGATCAACCGTGTCAGCACGGGGCATTATGCAGTTGCGGCCCAATGTGCTCGACGATTGCGAGATTCCCAAAGACTTCCGGCTGCACCGCATGGCGCAGGTGGACTGCGCACTGCGACTGGTTGAACAGATCGACCGTAATCTTCAGCAACCTTTCGACGCGGTCTTCGGAAAGCTGCCGGAGAAGAAGCGCCGGTTGTTGTATAGCTTGCTGCTGACACAGGCCTACCAGATCGGCGTCGGCCGTATGATCGAACTGTTGCAGGATGACGAACTGGGCAAGGCGGCGCAGTATTTTGCGGCACATGCAGATCAGTTCAGCGCCGAGGATATCCAGGTGGGTATGATCTATCACAACCTGGGCCGCCGTGATCTCGGCATGAAGACACTTTACTACGTCACCGACGTGGCTATAGCCGCCGAGGCGCTGTGTGCATCGCGCGAAATGCGGAACGATGCATGGTGCGATCGCTCACTGCGCGAATGACCCGATTCCTTTAGTAATTCTCCTATATAACCGTCATTGCGAGCCGTTTTCTGGCGTGGCAATCTCATGCAGGTTGTACAGTTGTCTAAAAGGGATTATAAATTACATGGATGTAATTTATAATCTTTCTCAGACCATACAGATGCCTGCATGAGATTGCCACGCTTCGCTCGCAATGACGTTTATTAGGAATAATCGTGGTTTGTCCACGATTATTGAACAACTGTGCCTTTTCTTCTGATGACCACTCATTAATCATGGATAAGCCCGTCTCTTTACCTGTGCTAAATGTTGGTGCATACTAATTGTACGTAAAAAATAAAAACAGGGCGGTTTATCAAGTCTGTCTTGTTTACCCAGTCGTGAAAGCTTGGCCAGTCAATGAACTAAATGCCGGGGACGATTGCTGATAATGTTCTACATTTGGGGGGGTTGGCGTGGCAAAAGACAATAAACCTGACCTGCAATGGCAGTCCATGATTGATTCTCACTCCAATCCTTTTGTGTTGGTCGACGAAGACTACAACATCGTCGCGGCCAACAAGGCTTATTGTGCATCATACGGAGTAAGCGCCGATAGGGTTGTCGGTCGCAAGTGTCATGAGGTTTCACATCACTTTGAAACCCCGTGTTTCTTGAACAATGAGGAGTGTCCTCACAGCAAGGTTATGGAAACCAATAAGAGGTACGAAGTACTTCATATTCATTTTGATCAGAATGATCAGCCTGAACATGTTCGCATCAAGGGACATCCAATTAATGGTGCTGATGGCAAGCGCTATATCGGTGAAGAGATTATCCAGCTTGCGAAGGCAAGTGAACTGGACTGTGAGGAGCAGGAACTGATCGGCCGATCCGTGTCATTTCGTCAATGTATTGAGGGCCTTACTCGGGCTGCCCAATCCGATGCCAATGTACTGCTCACTGGTGAGAGTGGTGTCGGCAAGAGCCTTGCTGCAAGTTATATCCATAATCGTTCTAACCGTAAAGGCCGACCAATAGTCGTTGTTGACTGCTGCATCATCGATGAATCGGTGTTTGAAAGTGTACTGTTTGGCCATGAACGTGGGGCCTTTGCCGGCTGTGTCGGTCGCAGGCAAGGATTGCTTGATGAAGCTGACGGCGGCACACTGTTCCTGGATGAAGTTGGTGATCTGACACTTGCCGTTCAGGCTCGTCTGCTTAATGCTATAGAAACCGGTAAGTACCGACGCGTGGGAGGGCGGGAGTTCCTGACAGCGGATGTTCGCCTAATAGCTTCGACACACGATGACCTGCAGGCAAAGATCGCAGATAACACCTTTCGCTCTGATTTTTATTACCGTATTGCTGGTATCAAGCACGATGTTCCAGAATTGCGTGAGCGCCGTGAAGATATCGCTGCTTTGGCAGACGCCATGCTGGTGCGTTTGAGCGATCGAAATACCCCTCTCTGCCATATAGATGATAATGCCAAGGAATTGCTAACAAATTATGATTTTCCAGGGAATATCCGCGAACTCAAGAATATCCTGCAACGTGCAGTGTCGCTAAGTACTGATGGGGTTATCAGAGCCGAACACCTTGAGTTTGATGAAGCGCCCACTACAGTTAAACCAGTACCGTCAGCCATGCAGAGGGAAGTTGAATATATTTCCCAGCTACTGGATCTGCACAATGGGCATCGCCGCTCGGTAGCCGATGAAATGGGCATTAGCGAGCGCACATTGTATCGTAAGCTGGTGAAATATAAGCTCAAGGATAACGACTAGATACTGTACTTGGTACCTGTAGCCTCGGCTTGAGCCGCCCACTGTCATACCCTCTGTGACTCCTCCTGTTATCTGCGCTGCCACAATTCACCATTTACTGCATATCTTTGCGTAGACGCATGACATGACATGACACACATGACAGTCATGACATTTCACATGTCGGTTATCACTACAGCTGTTTCATTAGTGTTCGAAGTATTTTTTCATATAAATCAGTTAGATACATAAGATCCCCATGGGTAGCGGATTCAATGCGGGTGTTTGTAAAAATAAATATAAAATATTTTTATAAATTCTCACTTATTTTCACAGCTAATAATTTTAATAAGTTACTGATTTAAATGGATTAATTATTATGAAATATATGTTCTCATGAGACAAATTTGTCGGGTTGTTTTACATATCAAGAAACCCACACGTAACCCCCTGTAGTGTCGTGAAAATAGTCCGTTTTGAATTTAAGTAAAAATTCTTAAGCAACTGATTTTAATTGCTTTTTATGAGCTCATGTCCCGAGATTAATGATAGAGGCATGATTATTGCAACGCCTTAGATACGTGCATCTTTAAGGAAATATAATGTACTTAAATATGACAGCAGTATCTAGTAATTCTTACTGTTGGATTGAGGTATTAAATTAATAAAATCTGTTCTTCAGGAGAAAATAAATGAAATTAAATAAAACGCTTTTAGCGTCATCACTTGCTGCTGTTTCAACAGGTGCTAACGCGATTAATCTTGGTGAATTCTGGGCGACTGACCAGATTGGTGGTGTTACCTACATATACAAACAGTCTGAGCTGAACGACCCGACTATCGTTTCTAATCCGCAACTGGTTGATCTGACGAATCTGGCTGATGCTGACGGCGTCCAGCGCCACAGCAGTGTCCGCATGCACATAAGCGGCTTTTCTAACCATGCTGGTATCGATCCACGTAGCCGTGCGATCCAGACCTACCTTGACGGCTGGATGGAAATCTGGAAAACGAATGGCGGCGCAGCTGCACCCACCAAGATCGTTTCGCTTGAAGCTTCTACTGTCAATGCTTACGCGGGCGGAGACGGCATGGGCGGCCAGATGAGCGGTTCCAGTGGTCCAGACAAGGGCAACACTGTCCACGCTTGTGGCGGTAACCCGCAGAATGACCAGATCCAGTGTGCGTCTATTTTCAATGGTGACTTCTCACTGTTCGAAGCTGATATGGACACCGACACCTACACCCGACTCGGTATCTGGCGTGTTGCTGACCTGACGGTCGATAGTGGTCTGTTACCGGGTCTGAAAGCCAAAGTACAGGCCGAGTTCGACGAGCTGGTTGCTAACGATAGCAACGGTAACCCGAACAACATCTGTTCTCAGTACTCTACTGACGGCAACCTGCTGTACCTCGCTGTCCAGAACAACGAGATAGACGGTGGCGTTATCGTCGTCGACGTGTCTGACGCTACCAACCCTACAATCCTCGACGCATATAATGATGTTATGGCAGCTGGTTGTGGCCTGGTCAACAACCCGGACGGCAGATCTCTCTGGATCACTCATGGCTTCAACAAGAATGGCGATCCTGAGTCCGTCTCTATCTGGAAGTACAGTCGCGCCGGTAAGAAGAATGGTCCGATTAAGAACATCTACCTGCCTACGGTCCCGTCTTCACAGGATCCTAATGCAGTGCCTGAATCCAAGTTCACCTACAGCGGTGACGCTCATGGTGCTCAGTACGCCGGTCTTTTCAACAGCTTCTTCTGGCAGACCATGCGTGTTGATGACAAGATGCAGGTCCTCTCGAACCGTGGCAAAAGAAGTAAGGTCGTGAAAGAATTCAGTCTGACTGCCAAGACTGGTCGTGATGTGGTCTCTCCTGACGTACTCGACCGCTCACAGTTCGGTACTCACATGTACTACTCGACTCGTGGCCACCGTCCGACTACTGCGATCGGTAATACAAGCGGTGTTGTAGCTGGTCCACATCCAGTGTACAACTCGAAAACGCGTCAGCCTGGTGTAGATGTATTCTCTACCTTATTCGGTTATAGCGCTAATTTCGTGAAGCACGAGTCTATGGCTGGAACGGGTGGTACTATCTTCCTGTGTGACGATGATCCAACGGATCCAGTAACTGGTGGAGATGGTTACCCGGATCAGTGTGATGGTACAGACCCAGCGCGCAACCCGCTAGAAGTAAGTGCTGCTGATCCACACGGCACTAAATCTCTGAACTACCTGACTGGTTTCTAAGTCAGGTTTATTCAGAGCACCCTGTAGTGACATCGCAGGAATAGAAAGGCCGGGCTTTGCCCGGCTTTTTTTTCTGTGTATTTTGCGATTCTAACTTAGCGGCGCTAACGCCGTTTGGCACTGTAGGTATTGAATCCCCAGAACTGCCATGAAGCCAGCCCGCCGCGATACCATTTCAGTTTCGATGCGGGGTAGCCGATCTCAAGCAACTTGCTTATCGATTTAGCTGGGGTTCCATCCATGGCGGAATTCGCCCAGAATACAAGCTCTTTCGCCTCGGTAAAATCCCAGTCATCAGTCAGCATCGCGTCTTTGACTCCCGCGCTTTCCAGCAGGCCTGTCAGCCAACTTATCTCGCCCCTGGGTTTGACACCGAACTGTGTCAGCATGGTTTTGAATTTCTCATCCTCAGCTCCCTTCAGGATGTCCTGTACGGAAAAATTTTCAGATCCGGGTATCGTTGAATACTCGTAGTTACGCTTGCTTCTGACATCGACAAGGCTACCACTACCTTCACGCAGTTGATTCAACATGAAGTCCACCAGTTCGGCTTCAGCGATGGTGTCGACGGGCTCATCGAGTCTGATTGGCTGTATGCAGAAAGGAGGGCAGCTGCCTGCCTGGTGTAACATGGAACTGGAGATATCTCTGCGGACTTTATGGGAATCGTAAATATCACGTTCGATCCGGATAGAGCGGCCCTGGTGAACAACGAACAGGTAGGGCACATCCGGCTTCAAGGGCGCCGTCTTCTTGTCTCCAGAGGCATCGGCATGGCTCGGTGTTGTATTGATACCGATACACAATGCCAGTGCTGCAGCTATTGCGGTAAGCTTGATTTTTTTATTCGTAATCGATGTTTTCATTTTTGATTAGCCGATGATATCAGGTTGAGTGAAGCAGGTGCTTGTAACCATTTTTCGCTGGCAGCGATACCGCTGTCCAGTGTATGTAAGAAGGCGATCAACTGTTCAAGCTGTACAGGTGTCAAGTCGAGACCGGTTAACATATTATGCCCGAAAGGCGGTTGCGGCGGTTTGTTGTAATGTTGCATCACTTCGTCGAGATCTGCCATCTGGCCGGCATGCATGTAAGGTGCTGTCGCGGTCACGTTTCTCAACCCCGGTACTTTCATGGCACCGATCAGGTCGTCGCCTATGCGCTTGATGAAGCGCAGTTCGGTGCATTCGTGCTGTTCTGCATCACTGAAGTCACCGATGCAGTTGAATTCATTCTTGAGAACCAGCTGCGCTCCTTTGGAGCGACCGAAATCGTAAGGCATACCTTCAGGCGTCGGGGTACCGATGTTGGCGAAACTGTCGTTGCTGAACAGTGGGCCGTTATGACATTCGATGCATCGCGCTTCGCCGATGAACAGCCTGAGACCTTCAACCTCGTCTCTGGACAGGACTTCCAGGTTGCTATCGTCATTCTTGTAAATCGATTCTGCGTAGCTGTCGAAACGCGATGCAGCGGGCAGGATGAGACGTTCGTAGGCAGCGATCGCTTTACCGATGTTGGAATAGATACGAGTGACAATAGCGCGGTCATCTTCTGACATCGCTTGCCATGCCTGGTGTAACTCCGGGCTGGTTTTCCGCTCAACCGGGCCTGCTTTTGGCGGGAAACGTTGCTCATCAGAGATATCGGGAAGAGAATCGAACAGACTCTCGTACTGCACCCTGTAGGAATCATCGCCTGCGATGATATGTGCAAACTGCATGCGTGAGCCACCGTGTTCGACCGCGCTCTCCATGGGCCCCGTCGCCTGTGCCCAGTGGCTGTCAGCACGACCATCCCAGAAGATGAAAGGATGGTAGGCGGTACCGACGATAGTCGGTGAGCTGCGGCTGGTCACGCCCATGCCTGTTGCCAATGCCTGTCCGTCAGTGAAATATTTC
>CAVQDO010000008.1:0-369361 GCA_963711255.1 uncultured Gammaproteobacteria bacterium
GATTCATTGATCGACGCCGGGCTCTCTGCCTCTACACCAGCCGCAGCAATACAAGATGGCACGACGGGTACTCAACAGTGTGTGATCAGCACTCTCGCTCAGCTGGAACAAGCGATACGCCATAAAAAAATGAAAGCGCCAGTGATGATCATCATCGGCGAAGTGGTATCACTTGCAGATGAACTTGACTGGTTTCAGCGATCACTAGACGAAATCAGACTCGAGGATAATTACCAGACAGGCAATCTTCATGAAAAAAATGCTGCACATAATTAGCTTCATGCTATTTATCTTTCTGACGATAACAGCGGTTATCGCAGATACTGATGTGCCGACAGAAAGTTCTGTGATAAGCACCGCACGTCAGAACGAACTTCTATATTTTCTCAAACACGATTGCGGCTCCTGTCACGGCATGACCCTGAAAGGCGGACTAGGCCCTGCCCTGTTACCGGAGACACTATCAGCCATGCCAAAAAGTTTTCTGGTAACAACCATATTAGAAGGACGTCCGAATACCGCCATGCCACCATGGAAATCCATGCTAAGCCGCAATGAAGCTATATGGATAACCGAGCGATTACAGAGTGGCGCTATACAGCCGACAGAGATGGCCGAAGGTAACCAATAATGAAAAACCTGTTATTACTGCTCATAACATTACTGGTATCACAACTCAGCATCGCACGCGGCACTGGTGACCTCGGTATCGTCATCGAACGTGCGACAGGCAGTGTACAGGTGATCGAGACCAGCACGAACACCAGCCTTGGCAGGATCGAGGGCCTGGGCGATCTGTCTCATGCCTCTGCGGTGTATTCACGTGATGAGCAATTCGCCTATATCTTCGGTCGTGACGGTGGCTTGTCCAAGATCGATATCATCGATAAAAAACTGGTTAAAAGGATCATGCAGTCTGGCAACAGTATCGGCGGGGCAATCTCGCAAGATGGCCGCCTGATCGCTGTATCCAACTACAAACCGGGCGGCGTAAAAATATTTGATTCAGGGACTCTGGAGCTGGTCGCCGATATTCCGGCAACATACGGCAACAACGATAATCTCTCCAAAGTGATCGGGCTGGTGGATGCTCCCGGACAAAAATTTGTCTTCAGTCTATGGGATGCCGGTGAAATCTGGGTAGCCGATCTATCAGATACCCAGAAACCAGGTATTACCAAATTTAAAGATATCGGAAAGAATCCCTACGATGCTCTGATTACACCTGACGGCCGTTATTATATCGCCGGTCTGTTTGGAGAGGACGGTATGGCGATGCTGGATTTATGGAACCTGGATGCCGGTGTTAAACGTATTCTCGATGGTTACGGCAAGGGCGAACAGAAACTGCCAGTTTATAAAATGCCGCACCTCGAAGGCTGGGCCATTGCTGGCAACTTTGCCTTTGTACCCGCTGTTGGCCGCCACGAGGTGCTGGTTATTAACACACTGGACTGGACAGAAGCCGGTCGCATCAAGGTACACGGCCAGCCGGTATTTGTAATGGCGCGTCCGGATGGCCGCAATATCTGGGTGAACTTCGCGGTACCCAATAATGATACCTTACAGATTATTGATACCCAGTCACTGGCAATAATCAAAACACTGACGCCCGGTAAAGGTGTGCTGCACATGGAATTTGAACCACGCGGCGGTGAAGTCTGGGTATCGGTTCGAGATGAAGACCGTCTTGCTGTTTTCGACACGGAAACGTTCGAACAGTTAATAACATTTGAAGCCAGGAAACCCAGTGGCATTTTCCTGACCTCGCGCGCACACCGCATTGGTTTATAAGCGGCCCGAATACGGCCTGAATACAGAATAAGTACGGGAATTATACTAATGACAAACTCGATAAACGATTTCACACCACTGGAACAGCATTTGCTAAATGACTTTCAGCGCGATATGTCGCTTTCGGCAACACCTTATGCCGACATGGCGAAACAGCTGGGTGTGAGTGAAAACGAAGTTTTACAGTCAATACAGTCGCTAGAGGAAAGAGGCGTTATCAGCCGAGTTGGGCCGGTATTCAGGCCGAACCGAATTGGCGTCAGCACCCTTGCCGCTATGTCAGTGCCAGAGGACCAGCTGGAATGTGTAGCTCGAATCGTTAGCGCCTTCCCTGAAGTTAATCATAATTACCAGCGAGACCATGATTACAACCTGTGGTTTGTCGTTACCGCCTCCAGTGAAGAACATCTTGATATTGTACTTTACGAAATTGAGCTGCACACCGAGCACTCATTAATGTCTCTGCCGATGCTGGATGACTACTTTATTGACCTTGGTTTTACATTAAAGCAGGCAAACCAATGATAGAACTCAACAGAAAAGTTGTTCAGCTAAGTAGCGAAGACCGGGCATTAATTAAAGCGGTTGAAAGCGGTCTGCCTGTAGTCAGCCGACCTTACGAGGTGCTGGCTAAACAGCTGGATACCACAGAAAAAAATGTTATCTCACGTTTACAGCACCTGATGGATATCGGCGCAATTAAACGTTACGGCGTTGTGGTAAGGCACAAGGAGCTGGGCTATACCGCCAACGGCATGGTGGTATGGGATATGCCGGATGGCAGGGTTGAAGAGCTGGGCATCTGCATCGGCAAATACTCCTGCGTAACGCTTAGCTACCGCCGCCCTCGTCGCCTGCCCGACTGGCCTTATAATTTGTTCACCATGGTTCACGGCAGCTGCCGGGAAGAAGTGACACGAAAAGTTGCTGAAATAGTCGAGCAGTGCGGGCTGCAGAATATAGAGCACACTATCCTGTTCAGCACTCGCCGTTTTAAACAGCGCGGCGCCAGCTATACACAGAAAGATATATCGGCTGACGAGATAAAAACACCCCGGCTTAAAGTCGTCAGGTGAGGCCCGCATTATGAAAGCCACAGCCCCGAAACTATCTCAACTGGAGCGTCATTTCATCAATGACTTTCAGGGTGGCTTTCCGCTTACCGAACGCCCTTTTGAACAAATAGCCGGTCAGCTTGGCTGCACAGAAGACGAACTGCTGGCCAGTGTTAGCAAATTAAGAAAAGAAAACATACTGACACGTTTTGGCCCGCTATACGATGCAGCGAGGCTGGGCGGTGGCCTGACGCTGGCAGCAATCGCCGTGCCTGAAGAGCAATACGAACGCGTTACCGAAGAGGTCAACAGCTTTGCCGAAGTCGCGCATAATTACCGCCGCGAACATGGGCTGAATATGTGGTTCGTACTGGCAACAGAAACACCGCAGGGAATCCAGCAAACACTTAATGCGATTGAACAGGCGACCGGACTCAAGGTTTATAACTTTCCTAAAAAACATGAGTTTTATATTGGCCTGTGGCTAATGCTGGCAGCGGATGGCAGCGTCGATACCTGCCCGGTAAAAAATAAAACAGAATTATTCGAAGGCGAAATCAAACTGGACGATATCGATAGACAATTGATTAGCATTACACAGACAGGCCTGGACATTACCGCAACACCCTACCGTAATGTCGCCAGTGAGCTTGGTGTCACGCAGGATGAAGTTATCACCAGGCTCGGTGAAATGCTAAACAGCGGCATTATTCGCCGCATCGGTGCCGTGCCTAACCATTATCGTCTTGGCCTGAGTGCTAACGGCATGACGGTGTGGCAAGTCGAAGAAAGTAAAATTATAGAACTGGGAAACATTATCGGCCAGCTGGATTTTGTCAGTCATTGTTATCAGCGCCCCGATCATCTTCCAGTCTGGCCATATAATATGTTTGCCATGGTACACGGACATACACGCGACGAAGTTGATGAAAAAGCAAAACAGATTGCTGTTTTACTGGGTGAACACTGCCATGCCCATGAAACCCTGTTCAGCTCCGCCATCCTGAAAAAAACCGGGCTAAGACTAGCCGCCTAATTACCGGAAGAAATATTATGTTTCGATTAAGCCAGTATATGCATGCACTGAAAGATCAGCCCGGCGGTACAACTACGCGCGGCCCGGTGCGGCCACCAACCGGTCCCGTTGTTATCTGGAACCTGATTCGCCGCTGCAACCTTACCTGCAAACATTGTTATGCGACCTCTGCCGATAAAGATTTTCCCGGCGAGTTAAATACCGAACAGGTCTACGGCGTAATGGACGACTTAAAGGGCTTTGGCGTACCGGTACTGATTCTGTCCGGCGGCGAACCCCTGATGCGGCCTGATATTTTTGACATCTCACATCACGCCAAAGACATGGGTTTTTATGTTGGCCTGTCGTCCAATGGCACCCTGGTTAATGAAGACAACATCCAGGATATTGTTGACGTTGGTTACAACTATGTCGGCATTAGCATTGATGGCACACGTGAAACCCATGACAGGTTCCGCCGCAAACAGGGATCATTCGATGAAGCGATTAACGGCATACGTTTATGCCGCGATGCCGGCATTAAGGTCGGCCTGCGCTTCACGCTTACCCAGGATAACCAGCAGGATCTACCGGCTTTACTGCAGTTGATGGATGATGAAGACGTTGACAAGTTTTACCTGTCACACCTTAATTATGCCGGCCGCGGCAATAAAAATCGTGGCGATGATTTGCATCATAAAATGACGCGCAATGCCATGAACCTTCTTTTCGACACTTGCTGGAATGATGTTCTCAGTGGTAAACGTCGCGAGTTTGTAACCGGTAACAATGACGCTGATGGTGTTTACCTGCTGCTATGGGCAAGAGAAAATCTACCCCAGCATGCCGATCAGATCGAAGCCATGTTAAATAACTGGGGCGGAAATTCTTCAGGCGTGAATATTGCCAATATTGATAACATCGGTAATGTACACCCTGATACCATGTGGTGGGACTACACTATTGGCAATATCAAAGAGCGCCCTTTCTCGGAAATATGGATGGATACTTCCGATCCTTTAATGGCCGGCCTGAAACAGAAGTCACGTCCGGTTGAAGGACGTTGTGCAAAGTGCCAGTACATTAATATCTGTGGCGGCAACTCGAGAACACGCGCCTGGCAGTTAAGCGGTAACTTCTGGGCAGAAGACCCCGGCTGCTACCTGGAAAATAGCGAGATCGGTGTTGACGGAGAACAACATAGATTACAGGTAACACCCTGGTCTCGTAAAACGGATAATAAAGTCACAATTGCAAAGACATCATCTAGTGTATGTTAAATAACAGATCACTAACTAGCACCATTGTCTTACTATTATTGTGCCTGACGACATCTATACCGTTATACAGTCAGGACGGCAAGGTCGCCTCTACAACTGACACCTATGAGACACATTGTGCTGGCTGTCATGGATCAGATCGTCTTGGCGGTATCGGCCCGGCGCTGTTACCTGAAAATCTGAAACGCCTGCGTAAGAATAAAGCCGGCGGTGTCATTAGAGATGGCCGAGTCGCGACTCAGATGCCAGCCTTTAAACATATGATAGAAGAGTCACAGATCCTGTCGCTGGTTGACATGATCTATACTCCGCTAGAAAAGGTTCCCGCCTGGCGGGAAGATGCGATCAGGTCGAGCCAAGTCATCTATGAGACAGCGTTAGCAAAAAGTAGCGCGACGATCGAACCTGTCTATGATGCAGACCCACTTAACCTCTTCCTGGTAGTCGAAAGCGGCGATCATCATGTCACTGTTCTCGATGGTGATAAGATGGAAGCTATACACCGCTTCAAATCTCGCTTCGCTCTGCACGGCGGGCCAAAATATTCTTCTGACGGGCGCTTTGTCTTTTTTGCATCACGTGATGGCTGGATCAGCAAATTCGATATGTATACGCTGGAGACCGTGGCCGAGATTCGCGCTGGTATCAATACACGAAATGCGGCTGTCTCGGCCGATGACAGGTATGTGATGGTAGGAAACTATCTGCCACACAGCTTAGTCATCCTCGATGCGAATGACCTTAGTCTGATCAGGATCATCGATGTGAAAGATGATTTCGGTAATTCCTCACGTGTCAGCGCTGTTTATACCGCGGCACCGCGAAATAGCTTTATCGTCGCCTTAAAAGATTTCAAACAGGTCTGGGAGATAAACTACAGCGACGATCCACCAGCGATCTACCATGGTTATGTTCACGATTACAAGATGGGGGAAGGCATTGCTGAAAAAGGCTTATTCCCGGTTAGAATTATCCAGCTAGATGATTATCTCGATGATTTCTTCTTCGACCAGTCATATCAACATCTGATCGGTGCTTCACGGAGTGACAGGGATGGCCAGGTGGTCAACCTGATCGTCGGTAAAAAAACCGCCGATATCGACCTTCCCGGCATGCCACACCTCGGTTCTGGCATCAGCTGGAAATATAAAGACACCACCGTACTGGCTTCTCCAAATCTTCGGGACGGCATAATCAGTATTATCGATACTGCCACATGGCAGACCATCAAAAAGTTGAAGACCAAAGGTCCGGGCTTTTTTATGCGTAGCCACGAAAATTCACCGTACGCATGGGTAGACGTATTTAGCGGACCCGACAAAGATGTCATGCATGTGATTGATAAAAACACGCTCGAGATCATAAAAACGCTACGACCTGTTCCCGGAAAAACCTCGGGGCATATCGAATTTAATCGTGATGGCAGCCGTGCCCTGCTCAGTATCTGGGAGCTGGACGGCGAAATCATCGTCTATGACAGCAATACACTGGAAATCGTCAAACGTCTGCCGATGAGCAAACCTGTCGGTAAGTACAACGTATTTAACAAAATAAACCGTTCTGCAGGAACCAGTCATTGAGGGGAAATATTTTACCCGATAAAAAAACACAAAATTAACATGCAGACCATGTGTTAACGTTCCGGCCAACACGTGTTCACCTTGATTAACATCAAGGTGAACACGTGTACGGCTACCTACTATTGTCCAGCAGTTAGAACTACTGGACAATATCAACAATAAATGAGTGAGGATAGCTATGAGAGAAACCTTTACCAAGGGCATGGCACGAAATATTTACTACGGGGGATCGGTCTTCTTCTTCCTGGTATTTATAGGTTTAACCGTTGATACGGTTGAAGGTCTACCCAAAACAGACAATAGAGAAAATCTGACCGAAGAGGTTGCTGCAGGTAAGCGTTTGTGGGAACACAATAACTGCCTTGGCTGCCATACGCTGTTAGGTGAAGGTGCTTATTTCGCTCCCGAACTTGGCAATGTGTATACCCGCTTTGGCGAAAGCACCGAAGCGATTAAAGGCTTCATTGCCAGTCGGCCTAAAGAGGGTATTCCAGGACGTCGCAGCATGCCGCAATTTAACTTCAGCGATCAGGAGCTGGAAGAAATTGCGCAATTCCTGAAATATGTTGATGGCATTCAAATTGCCAGAGACTGGCCACCTAATGTACAAGGTTAAGGGGAAACACACATGAAATATGAATCACAATCCGTCGCTATGCTGTATTTTATTGCAGCTATTGGCCTCTTTGTAGGACAGATCCTGTTCGGTGTCATACTAGGTATGCAATACGTTATGGGCGATTTCCTGTTTCCGGAAATACCATTCAACGTTGCCCGCATGGTGCACACTAACCTGCTAATAGTCTGGTTATTGTTTGGCTTTATGGGTGCCGCTTATTACCTGGTACCTGAAGAGTCTGAACGCGAGCTTTACTCACCCTGGTTAGCCAAACTTATGTTCTGGATATTCCTGGTTGCCGGTGCGCTCACTATCCTGGGTTACCTGCTGGTTCCTTATGCCACACTGGCTGAGATCACCATGAATGACCTGTTGCCAACCATGGGACGAGAATTCCTTGAGCAGCCCACGATAACCAAACTGGGTATCGTTGTCGTCGCCCTGGCGTTCATCTTCAATATTGGCATGACCATTCTTACTGGGCGTAAAACCGTTATTAGCCTGGTGTTACTCACCGGTCTGGTTGGACTGGCAGTATTCTTCCTGTTCTCATTCTACAACCCTGAAAACCTGGTACTGGATAAATACTTCTGGTGGTTTGTTGTTCATCTATGGGTAGAAGGCGTATGGGAATTAATCATGGCTTCATTACTTGCCTTTGTATTAATCAAGGTAACCGGTGTTGACCGTGAAGTTATCGAGAAATGGTTATATATCATTATCGCGATGGCACTGATCTCAGGCATTCTCGGAACCGGCCATCACTTCTTCTGGATCGGTACGCCCGATTACTGGCAGTGGTTAGGTTCTATATTCTCTGCTTTAGAGCCAATTCCATTCTTCATGATGACTTTGTTTGCTTTCAATGTAGTGAATAAAAGACGTCGTGAGCATCCTAATAAAGCCGCTACCTTATGGGCATTAGGAACGGCAGTAATGGCATTCCTGGGTGCTGGCGTATGGGGCTTCCTGCATACACTGGCTCCAGTTAACTTCTACACACACGGTACACAAATTACAGCAGCACATGGCCATATGGCTTTCTACGGTGCTTATGTAATGGTGGTGCTGACCATGATCTCCTACTCTATGCCTATCATGCGTGGCCAGAAAGCCGGCAATGCATCGGCACAGGTAGTGGAAATGTGGTCATTCTGGTTAATGACAGTATCGATGGTATTCATCACGCTGTTCCTGACTGGCGCAGGCATCCTGCAGGTTTACCTGCAGCGTTACTCTGATGAACCGCTTGGCTTCATGGCAACACAGGACAAGGTTGAACTGTTCTACTGGATGCGTGAAGGTGCTGGACTTATCTTCCTGATAGGCCTGATCGTCTACATCATCAGCTTCTTTGTTAAAGGTGAGGAAGTTGTAGTAGCTGAAGGCGTGAAGAAATAAGCCTTGCCTGTTAAACGGCTAAAAAAATACCGCCGCTTCAGGCGGTATTTTTTTGCCCGGGTTTTATTTAACCGGGTTTTATTTGCCTGTATTAAAAATACCAGCATAAAACACCAGCTTGAAATGGTGTAAGCTGAAACACGTAAACAACAAAACAATAATGGCTGAGCAACCTGATGACAATAAATGATTCTAATGACATACAGCTGAAACGTGCAGCCAATGCCGCCCTTGCCTCGCTGCTTAATCTAACACTGCTTCCGGTAATCAGTTTTATCGCATTGCTGGTTTATTACCGACAATCCGAAGCCGGCACAATAGACCGCTACCACTCTTTATTAGGCATAAAAATAAACATTATTGCTGCCATCGCCCTGTTCCTGGTCTGTGGCCTGATGATATTACTGGGTGGCTTTAATTCTCCATGGACATGGGTTTATGTCATTTCCTATTTCACCCTGGTCCATACCATTTTTATCGTATTCGCGCTGTGGGCACTGGTACGCGCATGGTCTGGTGATAAATTACGAGATGATCGAAACTGATCAGCTTTAAGCTACATTTTATCTACTTAGTGATTCCTGGCGCACTCTGAGCAGCATCTGTTCCTTGATACGAATCAATGCCATACCACCGCTGCAATAATAGAATGAGTAACCGTTTCTTCCTGTAAAGTGCATTGACACACTCTCAGTGAAGATTTTCGGAGTATGCCTGTAACAGCGCAGAAACGAATTGAAACCTTTTAAAACAGAGTGAATGTGAATACAACTATAGCTATCGAAGACGAACCGCGGCTGTTACCCGGTGACCTGGCAATCTGGTTTTTTATCTTCGCCGAACTGCTGGTATTTGGTATCGCTTTTCTTTCCTATGCCGTAATGCGCCTGCAGAACGTGGAAATGTTTAACCTCTACCAGCTAACACTGAACCGTGAACTGGGCGCAGCCAACACCATCCTGCTGATTACCGCCAGTTACTTCGTTATTCGCGCAATTCATGAAATTCGCATTGATAATGTGAAAGGCTGCATTAGCTGGCTGTATGCATCACTCGGCTGTGGTGCCGGATTTCTATTGTTAAAGTCACTGGAGTATTTCGATAAATTTTCCAGCGGCATTAACCTGAGCACCAATACCTTTTATATGTTTTACCTGTCACTGACCATGTTCCATTTTCTGCACGTCATACTCGGCATGATCATATTGTTTGCTGTTGTCATAAAAGCACATCGCGGCGCCTATAGTGCGCAGAATCACACAGGTGTTGAAAGCGGTGCGTCTTACTGGCACATGGTAGACCTGGTCTGGATCATCCTGTTTCCACTGGTGTACATAATTCGATGAATGCTCAGCTAAACAAGTGGTACAACATCCATACGATCTGGCTAGCCATGTTATTACTGACGCTATCCACCTACTTATTAGGCAGGCTCGAATTCAGCGGTCCGGCAATTATGCTGCTATTGATAATAACGGCCTTTATAAAGTCAGTGCTAATTATTCGAGACTACATGGAATTGCGGGGCGTCTCCTTACTCTGGCGTATTATTATGTACGGCTGGCTATGGGTGGTTTGTATTTCCATAGCCATTACCTATATCATCAGCCTTTAATTCAAATTTTGTGAATACACTTATGAACGATATCCCTTACTACCAGAGCCAGAATGACGAAATTGAATTATTCGAACATGCCTATAGCAATCAGCTTCCAATGTTGATTAAAGGCCCAACGGGCTGCGGCAAGACCCGTTTTATCCAGCACATGGCAGCAAAACTGGGCAGACCTTTATATACCATTGCCTGTCACGACGATCTTACCGCAGCAGACCTGGTAGGCAGACACCTGATTGGCGACGGTGAAACTTACTGGCATGATGGTCCACTGACAAAAGCCGTGCGCGAAGGTGCCATCTGTTATCTCGATGAAGTGGTAGAGGCGCGTAAAGATACCACCGTTGTACTGCACCCACTGTCGGATGATCGCCGAATTCTGCCCATCGAACGCACCGGTGAAGTTTTACTGGCTCCGGATACTTTCATGCTGGTGGTTTCCTACAACCCCGGTTACCAGAACCTTTTAAAAGGCATGAAACCGTCAACCCGCCAGCGCTTCATATCAATGCGTTTTAATTATCCCGATATGGAAACAGAAACAACCATCATTCAGCAGGAAACCGAAATTGACAAGGCAACCGCGACGCAATTAATCGAGCTCGCACATGCACTGCGCGTACTGAAAGACCACGACCTGGAAGAATCCGCTTCCACACGTTTACTGGTTTATGCCGCGACGCTGATCAAGTCAGGATTCAACCCGATAGAAGCCTGCCGTGCGGCAATAGTAGAACCGCTGAGCGATGAAGAAGAAACCGTCGCTGCTTTAATGGAAGTCGTTAAAGCAAAGATGGAGGCCAGTTAGAGTGACACAGGCAGTTAACCCCCATAACCCTAAACCCGGCACTCATACTGCTGCTTTTGCTGAAGCATTCTTTATCGGCAACCTTTTATTTGTTGGTTTTTTTTATATTGCACTGTGGATTCTGTACCTGTTACGTTATAAAAAAGAATCAGCGATCACGCAAAACCACCTGAAACAAACGCTGCTTGCCAGCAGCATCAGCACGGCTATTTTTATTGCCATTAATATTTTGATTATGCTCACCAGCGGCTACGCCTCGGTCACTGCACTTTTTTCTCTTGAACTTTACTTTATGATATTGCTGCCTGTATTCCTGGTCATCGGCATCATTGGATTCACCCGCGCAATCAAGGGCATTGATTTTCATTACCCGCTAATTGGCCGTTTTTTTAAACAGTCAGCCAGTCAGTAAAGACAACGATTGAAGATGAACGCGTTAGCGCACTCACCTCCGCACTTTGGCACAGAAAGCCGCAGAATACCTGGCAGCCTCGCTATCTGGGCAGCCATTCTCGCTGAGATGAGTGAGTTCGCCGTGATGTTCATCGTTTATTTCCTGGCCAAGGTACACCACCCTGAAGTCTTCGCCGCCGGCCCGACAAAATTAAGCACGCTCGCTGGTACGGCAAACACCCTGATCATGTTAACCAGCAGTTTTTTTGTCGTGCGCGCAATCATAGCCATGCGTGCAGACAAACCCAAAACCTGTGCCCGCTGGTTATGGGGCGCTGTTAGTATGGGCGGGTTTTACCTGGTGATTAAGATTTTTGAATACCAGTGGAACACTGCACAGGGACTTGATGTAGAAACCAATATATTCTACGGCGTTTATTACTACATCACCTTTAACCATTTTCTGCACGTAGGCTGGGGAAGCGCCGCGATAATCTGGGTAATTTACCGGGTAAAGACCGGCATATACACCAGTAAAGAACATGAAGGCCTGCTCAATATTGCTGTTTACTGGCATATGATCGATCTAGCCTGGATTACTATTTTCCCCCTGCTGTATGTCATACGATAATGTATAAACAACACATAAAACTGATTAACAATCTGTGGCTGCTTCTGATTGCACTCACCCTGTTCAGTGCGTACATGGCTGAACAGGAAAATACAGGGCTCAGCGACGTCGCCATTATGGCGCTGGTGCTGGCAATTAAAGGCCGGATTATTGTTGATCATTTTATGGAACTTAAACATTCACACGTGGTGTTGCGCACATTGATGCAGGTTTACTTTTACGTGATACCAGCGATGATTATCCTGGTCTATCTATACCCTGAAAAGATAGCCAGCTGGACGGTATTATAAGGCTATGAATAGCGAAAAATGCAAGCATTGTGGTGGTAAGGTCACTGTCGGCGAACACGTTTGTTCGCATTGCGGTATGCCTTTACCCGAAGACCTGGGAAAACATTCACAGAGGAAATTTATTATCTTTTTTGTGGTACTGGTTATTTTCTGTTTTGCCATGGCCGCCTGGTTGCCGCCGGACTGGACACGGTTCATGAACAGGTAATCGCTATGGAAGAATTCGTAGGAAAAATCTGGGACCGCTTTATTACCAGTAGTGCCGACACGCATTACCCCGAAGCGATTGTCCATCTTGATGATATGCGGCGAACCGCCGGCATCTTCTTTCGTGCACTCGGTGGCGAGGCCGGTTTACGGGTTGAAAATGCGACCGACACTGATCTTCATTCTCGCCGCACAATACTGCAACGTATCGCTGGAACCGGTAAAAAAACACAGTATGCCTGGCGCGATGAAGAAACTTTGCGACTGCCCGACAGCATTGCCCTGTTTCCCGAAAGGCAGCTTAACCAGGACCTGTATTTATGGTTAACCGCACTGTCAGTTATAGCATCGCCCGCACCGGCCGAAGGTGATAACTGGATTAGCCGCAATCAGTATCGAACCCGGCAAACGCTGGAAACCTGGCCCGGCTTAAAAAGCCGTTACCAAAAGCTGCTGGCGGCGCATTTAACTCAGCGCCCTGATCCAGAATCACTAACTGCGGGCGAAGCCAGCCAGGAAAGGGCCATTCGCCAGGCACTGACCTGTTCAGCAGAAACCGTCAGCCTTGAATATGCCAGGCACCCGCCGCAGCCGGTTACACTGTGGTTGCACCCCTCTCCCCCGCAGCTTGAGTTTGAAGGCCGCACCACAGCTTACGATCCTGAGCATAACGAAGACTCACAGGATAAAAAACAAAACAATAAAGAACAGAAAAAACAGAACAAGCGCAAAAAAGCCGAGCGCAGTGAAATGCCGGACGGCAAGGACGGGCTAATGAGCTTTCGCCTGGAAACCTTATGGAGCTGGGCGGAATATACCAAAGTCGATCGCACCACAGTCGAAGATGATGACGATGACGCCATCAAGACAGCTGAAGATATGGACAACATTTCCATTGCCCAGGACAGCGAAACCACTGCCGGGAAAATCAAGCTGGACCTGGATCTGCCCGCCAGTGACTATGACGATATTGTGCTTGGTGAAGGCATAGAGATCGACGAATGGGATTATAAAAAACAGTTATTACAGAAAGCCCACTGCCGTCTGCAGGAAATGACTTCGCGACAGGCACAGGCAACAGAACTGCCCGCAAGGCTGCGACCACAGGCACATAAGATACGCCGGCAGTTTGAAGCACTGCGCCCGCAGAGGCACTGGGTCAACCGGCAGAACGAAGGTTCAGAACTTGACCTGGAAAATTATATTAACTTTCTTACCGATCGCAAACACGGGCATGTAAAAGACGATACACCGGTTTATCGTGAAGTCCGTAACATGAGCCGCGACCTTTCCTGTTTACTGCTGGCTGATCTGTCACTTTCTACCGACGCCCATATTAATAATGATGCGCGAATTATCGATGTGGTTCGTGATTCTCTCTACCTGTTTTCAGAAGCGTTAAGCGCCAGCGGTGACCGCTTTGCACTGCACGGTTTCTCTTCACGCAACCGTAATCATGTTCGTTTCTATAATATAAAAGCCTTTGGCGATACTTATGATAATAATATTCGCGGCCACATTGAAGCCATTAAACCCGGGTACTACACACGCATGGGCGCTGCCATTCGTCATGCCAGCCAGTTACTTGCAAAGGAAGCAAGCAGCCAGAAATTACTGCTAATACTAACCGATGGCAAACCTAACGACCTTGATAAGTACGAAGGTCGCTATGGTATAGAAGATACCCGTATGGCCGTACTGGAAGCCGAAAAACTGGGACTACAGCCTTTCTGCGTTACCATCGATGAAAAGGCTGAAGATTATCTACCTTATCTGTTTGGCAGCAGATCCTACGTTTTAATACGCAATGCCGAGGAACTGCCGCGTAAACTGCCATTACTGTACTTAAGGCTGACTAATTAATACCCGCCCAAATTTAGCAACAATCAAAAAAAATAGCTAACACAGCAAACAGCGAGTATGAAATAATTCCCGTTACACAATAGATACAGTAACAGATGTCATATAACAGTAAGACTGATTCGTGGCATAATTCACATCAAGATTCACTGGAATGAGCATTATGATACATAATAATCCTGACGCCGTTAAACATAGCCTTAAGAAGCACCACCTGTTCTCAAAACTTACCGAATTACAGATGGAAAGGACTTGTAAGCATAGCCAGCTGCAGCACCTTGATGAAGGACAGCTGTTATTTAACCAGGAAGACCCATTCACATCTTTTTACATGGTTTTAAGCGGCAAGATAAAACTGTTCCGGATGTCACCGGATGGCCAGGAAAAAATTATCGAAATTGTGCGCCCAGGTGATGTCTTTGCCGAAGCGCTGATGTTTACCAACCAGTCTGATTACCCGGTAAGTTCTGCCGCCCTTGCAGAAACTATTGTTATCGCAATCAACGCTAAAATGTTTCAGGAAATGTTGTGGGACTCAACAGCAACCTGCCTTCTATTACTAGGTGACATGAGTCTTCGCCTGAGAAAACTGATCAAGGAAATTGACACCCTGACCCTGCAAAGCGGAACCTGCCGGGTAGCTTCTTATTTATTAAAAGAAATCCCCGAAGGCAAAAACGAATTCAAACTGGATACAGCAAAAAATGTTATCGCCGCAAGGCTATCGATCAAACCGGAAACCTTTTCACGCATCATAAAAAGTCTGAAAAGCCGTGGCGTCCTTAGTATTGATGGTAACAGCGTTTGCATTCATGATATTGAAGCACTGAAAAAAGAAAGCCTTATATAAACAGATTTAAAATCGGCCTTAAGTATTGGCAATGCGCTGATAATAACGCAGCCGGTATAACAGGCGTTTGCTTTCGCCCTCATCATCAAAACCTGAGCGGTCATGCAATACGTTGTTACATATTAGGCCCTGACCCGGCTGCAGTGTTGCCCGGTAAATAAAGGCTGAGTCAGAATTCAAAAAATCGCTCAGCTTATCTATTGCTTCGCGAGTTATCGCATCATCCTTCCATTCAATACTGCGGGTACGTGCGGTATAACGCATGTGTAAATTACCGTCCGGCATAATTGAAAACACGGGACCGATACGTGCCGGCCTGATTTCTTTTCCATTTTCAATATTAGCCGGTATAGTCATTACATCTGCTGCCATTAATGCACTGATGTATTCGGGATTAGAATCACGTAAATGCATATAAGCCATTTCATGATCCAGTAAAGCATTTTCGCCGCCTTTGTCTGCCGGGCTTACGCAATGTAAAAACAGTGCCCGTATTTGCTGGTACACCAGGTTATAGTAACCGTCTGTATGCCAGTGGATGGGTCTGTCGGTATAAGGTATGTAAGCTCCCCGCCACTGCTCTGCAACTACTTTTAAGGAAGTAACACCATCATCAGCGCCCATATTATTGTCGAGTTCTGACAGTCCAAACTGTTCACCCAGTTTCGTCGGAATGGTTTTATCGGGATCACCCCCGGTTGGGCCGGCATAGATAGCCATGTTAGTTTTTACCAGGCGCTGGTATAGTGCGTCTTTCTCTACCATGCTCAATGCCATCGGGTCCGCAATTTCAACCATCAGGTCTTCGATATTTTCAGGATAGTTTTCTAACTTGTACTGCCGCCACGCCTGGTAGGCTCGGTCATTTCCCAGGTCAAATGGACTGCCCAGTTTGCAGTCATTAATAAACTGTTGTGTTGTCAGCACTGTTGCCATGGTTACCATGCCTGCTTATGGTTCTATCCGATCAGGGTTAACTATTAATCAAAAGTCGGATTTAATCAGGGAGTGACTATTCTCTATAACTGCAGCGGGAGATGAATGATCTAAATCAAGAAGCACAACATAAGCCCGGACTACCCGGAGCATTATCTCTGTAGCGGGAAATAAATCTTTAAGTTTCAGCAATATATAGATATGATAGTGGCTACTCATAATTAACCGGAGTGGCACATCAGTCTGCATCAAGACTAAGGAAACCCGTATTCAACACTGGAACGCAGATATGTCACACATAAAAACATGTTGAACAGACTACTTGCTGAGCACGACCACATTCGCAGAACGCTCAACCTGCTTGAGATGCAGTTTCTGGATTTGTGCCGCGGTAAATCACCTGACCTCTCAATAATGCGCAGTATTATTGTTTATATTCAGGAGTATCCGGAAATGACACATCATCCACTGGAAGATGTCATTTTCTCCCTGTTATTAAAACGAGTCGATGATACAAAACTTATTCAGCAGCTCATTGCCGATCATAATGACCTTGAAGTTGTCACCCGAAAGTTAAGACACACGCTGGCGAAATTTGAAAAGGATCACAGCCTGTTAAATGAACTCAACCACCAGCTGTCTACTTTCATCAGCCGCCAGCGGCAGCATATGTATATTGAAGAAATCGAAGTGTACCCGTTAATTGAGCAGCTTATAAAACCAGCTGACTGGGAACACGCAGAAACAATTATTCAACTAAAAGATGACCCGGTATTCGGTGCACGCACGCAAAACGATTACGAAACCTTATACCGGGAAATTGAAGCCAGGAGCCAGTAACTTTTTAGCAGCGTCGACGAACAACCTTCAACCGAAGTCTGTCTATCCGCATTTAGAGTCACCGCAATTCAAACAGGTCATGCAGCCATCCATACTGATCACTGCACTGGTATGACATTTACTGCATAAGGCTGCATTGACGGGAAAATCGCTCACGCTGTTATTAGCATCATACTGAACGCTGCTGCCGGTTTTTGCCGGTTTATTAATGGCGTCATACTCTCTGCGTTTTTCTTCCAGGATTTTACGCTGACAGTCATCCATTTCTTCATCGACAATCATGCCGATCATTCTCATGTGGCATTCAATTGCATCACCGATCTCTGCAACCAGTGAAGGCTTATACTTGCCGCCTTTTTTGAAATAACCGCCAGTTGGGTCAAATACACTACGCAGCTCATCAACAAGGAAAGTTACATCACCTCCCTTTCTGAAAACAGCCGATATAATTCGGGTTAAAGCCACTATCCACTGAAAGTGGTCCATGTTTTTCGAGTTGATAAATATTTCGTAGGGCCGACGAGATTCGTGTGCCGTTCCTTGATTAAGTAAAACATCATTAATCGTAATATATAAAGCATGCTCTGATTGCGGAGTCTTAATTTTATAAGTGGATCCAAGCAGCATTTCGGGGCGTTCAATCTTTTCATGCATCTGGATTATTTCAGCTGTCTCTGCTTCTTTATTCCCAGCGCCACGGTTAGCCGTGCCTTTCTGAGTTGGCTCAGACATTTCTTTATCAATAATGTCATAACCAACTATTTTACTTTTAAATTCAATTGTCATTATTCTGCTCTTATAGTCCTGCTTTTATAGTTTTGCTTTTATAGATATTATCGTTTAACTAAAACTTTCCGTAATAGCCTTCTTTTAACGCATCGTATAAATTAGCGGCGGTATGTGATTCACCATCGTATTCAATTTCTTCATTGCCGTTAACTTCAACTATACTGCCATCTTCAAGTGAAAAACGGTAAGTGGTATTTTCCAGGTCCTTTTCTTTTACCAGGACACCCTGGAATGCTTCGGGGTTAAAACGAAAGGTGGTACAGCCTTTTAGATTTTTCTCGTATGCGTACAGGTAAATATCCTTGAACTCGTCGAAAGGAAAATCAGTCGGGATATTTGCCGTTTTTGATATTGATGAATCTATCCATTTCTGTGCAGCAGCCTGAATATCAACATGCTGTTTTGGTGTTACATCATCTGCGCTGATAAAATAATCTGGCAACTTCTCATTTTCATTTTCGCTAAACGGTTGCGCTTCAGCGTTTATTAATTCGCGGTATGCCAGCAATTCATATGACCAGACATCGACTTTCTCTTTCGACTTCTTACCTTCACGAATAATGTTTCTCGCATAATGATGCGCAAAACTGGGTTCAATACCATTACTCGCATTGTTACCAATAGAAAGCGCAATTGTACCGGTGGGCGCAATGGAACTATGATGAGTAAATCGAGCACCGTATTTTTCAAGTTGGGATACGAGCTCAGGCTCAATCTCAGCCATTTTCTGCATGTAGCGGCTGTACCTTGCGTGTAATACTTTGCCTTTGATGATGTCACTCACTTTCCAGCCGTCTGTTTTCATTTCCGGCCGACGCGCCAGCATTTCTGTTGTAACCGTATAATCCTGCTGCATTATTGGTGCCGGCCCTTTTTCTTTTGCCAGATCAAGTGCCGCTTGCCAGCCAGCCACCGCCAGCTCCTTCGTCACTTTTTCGGTAAACGCCAGTGACTCATCAGAACCATAACGCACACCGAGCATGGTCAGTGCTGAACCCAGTCCCAGGTAGCCCATGCCGTGCCTGCGTTTATTCATAATTTCATTTCGCTGCTGTTCCAGCGGCAGGCCATTTATTTCGACCACGTTATCCAGCATACGGGTGAAAATTTTCACCACTTCCCTGTACGTATCCCAGTCAAAACTGGCCTCTTTGGTAAAAGGCTTATTCACCAGCTGGGTAAGGTTTATAGAACCTAACAGGCAGGCACCGTATTCAGGCAGGCCCTGTTCGCCACAGGGATTAGTGGTTCGAATATTTTCACAGAACCAGTTATTGTTCATTTCGTTGTACTGGTCGATAAGAATAAAACCGGGCTCGGCATATTCGTAGGTGGACGTCATGATGACATTCCACAATTTTGCCGCATCAATGGTTTTATAAATTCGACAGGCAACCTTGCCTTCATCATTAACCATATAGTCATCTTTAATTGGCCAGTCACGCCAGATAACCTGCCCGCTATCCTGCAAGTTGATATCCTGTATTTCATACTCTTCTTTCGAAATGGGAAACGCCAGCGGCCAGGGTGCCGCATTTTTTACCGCTTCCATAAATTCACTGGTGATCAGCAGGGAAAGATTGAACTGGCGTAAACGGCCGTCCTCACGTTTGGCGCGAATAAAGTCCAGCACATCGGGGTGGCCGACATCAAAAGTCGCCATTTGTGCCCCCCTGCGGCCACCGGCGGAAGAGATGGTAAAGCAGACCTTGTCGTAGATATCCATAAAAGACAGCGGGCCGGATGTCACTGCACCGGAACCGGTGACATAGGCATCGTTTGGCCGCAATGTTGAAAATTCATAACCAATACCAGCACCAGACTTCAGCGTCATTCCGGCTTCATGGACTTTTTGCAGAATGTCACTCATGGAATCATGAATCTTTCCCGAAACCGTACAGTTTATCGTTGAAGTTGCCGGCTTATACTCAAGTGCACCGGCATTAGACAGCACCCTGCCCGCTGGCACAGCACCATGCTTTAAGGCCCAGAGAAATTTCTCGTACCAGTGTTCCTGCTTTTCAGGGCCTGTTTCAATATCTGCCAGCGCGCGTGCAACACGGGTAAAGGTACCTTCGACACAGGAATCGACGGCTTCGCCCTGTTGATTTTTAAGTTGATATTTTCGCTGCCAGATATCTTCTGATGCGGGTTGAAGGGCTATTTCCTGTGGTTTGATGGATTTACTGGCTGCGCGTGTAACGGTGTTCATTCGAGGCTCCTGTGACTACAATGGTATATTAGTGAACCCTGACGAATACACCATATATAGCGTTATAGTTATTATTATTTACTATATGTTGTAGAAATATAATGAGTAATTGTAACGTTTCACTTGACCTTCATCAAGCGCCCAGACAAAAAATCAGGCACTAAATCGACAACCGGTAGTAAAATGAAGGGCTTACTGAAGAACTTTTTGCTGACGCCTGTTAGCAACACCGGTGCGCGAGGATTTAACTTTTTTCTTCAGTAAAAAATCAAAGGATGTCTTTTCGCCACAGCGCTCATAGTCACTCGCCAGGCTGCCGATCAACTGCTCTTTATCAACATCATCACGTTCACTGACAATGTCCAGCAACAATATAAACAAACGCTGCAGGGCAATTTTCCAGGTACTGCCAGCCGACTGATAAAGACTGTCACTGAGCTCGATGAAATTTTCAAAAGGGCTGTCACCCAGAATCAGTGGCAGGGTATTTTTAAAACGGCCTGAATTGGCAATCATATCCCAGTAACGGGCAAAACGATTGACACGCTGCATGCTGTCAAATGAAATATCTCGCGTACACAGGATATTGTATGGCGGCTCCGGGTTGTAACGCATCTGGTATTCTTCATTATGGCGATTCAGCGGCACACCGCGCAGGCGCTTTAATATGCCCAGCTGAATTTCATGCGGGTTTAATTCAACCAGCCGGTTAAAACTTTTTGCAAAGTTTGACAGGCTATCCGATGGCAGACCAAAGATTAAATCGGCATGAATATAAGCATGTGTACTTTCTCTCAACCAGCGCAGGTTGTCACAGGTTTTAGCATTATTCTGTTTGCGGCTGATCAGGCCCTGGATTTCTTCATCAAAGGTCTGCACACCTATTTCAAACTGCAGTGCATGCTGTGGAAACTTTTCAATAACCGCTTTTAAACTTTCCGGCAGGTTATCCGGCACCACTTCAAAGTGCAGGTATAAATCATCAACCATACGCTCCAGAAAAAATTCAAGAATCGCAATACTGCTGCTGACTTTTAAATTGAAGGTGCGATCAATAAATTTAAAATTTCGTGCGCCGCGCTGGAATAACTGATCCATTTCTTCAAGAAACAGCCCCAGTTCGAACGGCTTTGATGTTTTGTCCAGCGATGACAGGCAGAACTCGCATTTGAACGGACATCCACGAGAGGCTTCAACATAGATCAAGCGGTTCTTTATGTCTTCATCGTATAGTACTGGTAAGGCAGTTGCAACTGGTCCAGCGGCAGCTCATCGCTTTGAATAATTCGTTGCAGCGGTTTGTTAGCAGAGAGAAGCAGCTGACATAACTCACGGAAGCTTTTTTCAGCCGCACCCATAACGACATAATCTGCCATATCAGCAACAGCCGGCTTATCCGGCAGGTGGCTGACTTCCGGGCCGCCAATAATAATGACGGTTTCAGGTGATACCTGTTTAATTAACTCAACCGTTTTTGTAACTTCGGCGACATTCCAGATATAAATGCCAAAACCAATGATTTGAGGCCGATGCTTTAAAAGCTTTTCCGCGATATCGATCGGGCGCTGCTGAATACTGAACTCTTCTATTATTGCCGAATGCTGAAGCTCGCCAAGATTAGCGTACAGGTAGCGCAGACCAAACGCTGAGTGCATATAACGTGCATTCAGCGTGGTCAGTACGATCTGATGGTATGAAGAGTTTGCCATGACTGCGCATTATAACAGCCACGGGCGACGGAAATTTGTTTACCGCTGCAATAAAAACCCTGGTTAAACGATGAACTTACCGGTTTCTCTTAGCTGATTTTCCATCAGTTCAATTTCACGGGCGCCCGAATAATAAATAGTATCATCTACCGTATAATCAAGGCTCATGTTGCGCCCCTCATAGTCAACCTTGTTTAAAATGCTCTTTATTGCATTCAGGTGGGCAAGGTGTTTCTCATTACTGCGAATGACTGACCATGGACTGACATGGTTATGCGTGCGTTTTAACATCTGGTACTTCATTTCGGTAAATTCGTCCCATTTCTCCTGCATCTGCACATCAATCTCGGATAATTTCCATTTCTTTAGCTGATTGGTTTCTCGTTCCTTAAACCTTTCTGCCTGTACCCTTTTAGATACAGAAAAATAAATTTTATGGAACACGATGCCATGCTCCACCAGGTCACCCTCGAACTGAGAAACCGTCTTCATAAACGTACTGTATTGATCCTGGGAACAGAAATTGAAGATGGGCTCAACCATGGCGCGGTTATACCAGCTGCGGTCGAAGAGCACAATTTCACCGCCACGAGGGAACTGCTCGACATAGCGCTGAAAATACCACTGGCTTAACTGCACGTTAGAGGGCTTACCCAGGGCTACAACGCGGTAATGCTTTTCATTCATGTAGCGAGTAATACGGCGCAGACTGCCGCCCTTGCCGGCTGCATCACGACCCTCAACCAGGATAATCATTTTCAGCTGCTGTGTCTCCAGGTGATCCTGCAGTTTAATCAGCTCAGCCTGGTAAGGCCTTAATGAGACATCCTCGATATATCTCACATAGCGTTGATACAATAACTGGTTAAATTCATCATCGCCTTTACTCAACTCTTCTACAAATGTCTGATATTCCATCTCTACTCTTCTACCTTTAAATTAAGAAGCCTACGTGTCGAATAATAATACAGCGATATAACAATCGTAAGCCTGATATAACTCAAATTTAATGCTGTCGATTAAAGAACAGGCAAATATTCGAATAAATTCCTGTAATTATACCTTCTGAATGCACTATTCGGGGATATACCCCATGAATTGATTGATTTCATCCGCTGAAAGCTGGAAAATACGCGCCTGAATTTTAGCTATGCGTTTTCATCGCATATCCCTTTTAATATTATTTATTTCCGAGGAAATCCCATGAAGTTAATACTTTTAGGCGCACCGGGTGCTGGTAAAGGTACTGTTGCAAAATTACTGACTAAACTTGACGGTTCTGTTCAAATCTCTACTGGTGACATTTTACGCGGCGCAGTTGCTGCCGGCACCGAGCTGGGCAAAAAAGCTGAAGCAGCAATGAAAGCTGGCGACCTGGTATCTGATGATTTAATCATGGGCATCATGGGTGAGCGTCTTAAAGAGGACGACTGTAAAGCGGGTTACTTACTGGACGGTTTTCCACGCACTATTCCACAGGCTGAAGCGTTAAAAGTTCTGTTAGCTGACATGGGTGAGACTTTAGATTGTGCCGTTGAAATTGACGTACCACGTGACGTTATTCTTGACCGTTTAACGACTCGTCGTACCTGTACTGGCTGCGGAGAAATCTACAACGTTAAATCTAACCCACCAAAAGTTGAAGGCGTGTGTGATAAATGTGGCGAGCCTGTAGTACAGCGTGACGACGAAACTGAAGAAGCCATCAGCAACCGTCTGAACGTTTATAACGACCAGACTGCGCCATTAGTTGATTTCTACAAAAACGAAGGCATGCTGCTTTCTGTAGCTGCAACTTCTTCTGATTCGGTTATCGATGCCATTAAAGAAAAATTAGCCAGCTAATACTTTCTTTAACAGAAAATAAAAAAGCCCGATTGTGAAAACATCCGGGCTTTTTTATTGATAAGGATATAAACAACGTTAGCCATCTTTACCGTCTACTCTTGCTGTAACCAGCATAGGTGCATACAGGAACACAAAAATAGCAAATGCCAGCATCCACATCACCTGTGATACGGCAATCCAGTAAACATACAACTCCATATTAAACAGCGGCAACACAACACGCGCAATAACCCCGATAATTAAGGCCAGAAATGCCCAGAATATTGACGCTGGCGGGTTAAACACATCACGCCCGGTATGACCCAGCGATACGCGCGACATCATGCCGATAGTCACCAGCCCTATACCGCCAACACTAAATGCATGTACCGATAAAAAAGGAGAGATAGCAAAAGGCAGCTCCGCCGCTTTTAAAGCAAAACCGGTAATAATAAAACCGTAAGCAACTACCAGTACCCACACCAGCGGCTTTGGCCAGATTTTAGGGGTATACCAGCCGGCCAGCCTGATAATATGTAACACTGTTAATAAGGCGGCAGTTATCGAGGTTAACAGTGTGTAAGTCGTAAAGACATCTGCCAGCCACAATACCACCAGCAATACCAGGCTGGCATTGTCCAGCCAGGTATGATTTTTAATTTCAACTTCGCCATCAATACCGTTTTTAATAAACATCGGCATTACCCGGCGCATCATCACCAGTATCAGCGCAATTATCATGTACAGCGCTGAATACAGGCCCCACTGTATACCATCAGTGAGCACACCTGTAACACCAAGGTAAAAGCTGATATTACACAGCATCAGCAGAACCAGCTTGGCAATAATGCCGAGCTGTTTATATTGTTTAATTTTTAATACCGGGCGCAGGCACACGATGGCCAGCATAAACATGAAGCCAATATCTGCTGCTGCAGTAAATACCAGGGGCAGATTGAGACCGCTTAAAGGCAGCAACCGCGCCAGCAGCCAGAGGGAAAATAATACGGCCAACGCCTTTCCACGAAGCACTTCCAGGCCCGTCCAGTTCTTGATTGCGGTGAGCAGGAAACCGGCTACCACTGCCATGGTGTAACCAAACATCATTTCATGGGCATGCCACAGGTTTGGCGTTAAACCTGAAAACTGAAATGCTACCGGGTTGGCATAAGATGCCATCCAGATCGCCATTGAAACGATAGCAAAGATCCCAGCCGCCAGAAAGAACGGACGAAACCCCAGACGCAATACAGGCACACCGTAGTCTGCTGCTGCATCTACAACTGTTCCATCGATATTTAACATGAGATTTTAATTACCATGGGACGAACTGTACGGTGGCAGTGCAGCCAATAAAATGATGTAGATCAAGCTAGTAAAATGGTGATTTAATGACTGACTTTGCCATCACCGAAAAAATACATCCACACCGTCATGAAGATGATAAACACAATAAAAGTCACCAGGCCGATAACAAAATCACCCGGTTTATTTGTGTTCTCAGTTGCAGGCTGATCCTGATCAGGCTCTGTATTTTCTTGATTTTTCATTAGAAATATTCTGAATCATTAAACGCTAATGATAACGAATAGAGCACTATTTTTAAAGCGCCTGGCCAAAGTAGCGTTTCAATAAGTGAAAACAGCGCAGTATTGCTTTGTTAGCATGAAAATATCAGGCCACTATCCGGTTAACTAAAAAGATGCCGATTCACAGGCAGGCCGCGCTGTTTAGATAAATAATGTGTAACCATATTTGTTATGGCCTGTATCATCGCTAATTAGTGCCATATTCACTGAATATTTGCACTGCAATAACGCAACAAACCAGGCCATGACCTTATGTCATGCAAGCAAAATCGTATTATTGATTTAGGTCATCTACTTGCCATGCAGTTAGGGGTAGAGTCAGGCTACCAAAGAGAGATATAAGCAAAATCACATTACGGGAGTTGATGATGGCCACATACAAAGAACTTAACGAACAAAATCATCGTATTACTGAACTATCCAACGTACTTAACTATTTATTTAAAGACCGCTCCATGTGCGACACGAAGTCATGTTGCGAACTTTTTAATAATTACGTTGCACTGGTCAACGAGCATATAGAATTAGTCGATAAAAACATGTACAGCGAATTGTTAAGCAGCCCTGATCAGAAAATAAATAATGTAGCGAAAAACTTTATGTCTGGTTCGGTGGAAGTAAAAAAAATCCTTAGAAAATTTTCCAAAGACTGGTGCCCCGCTAAAAAAGGCAGCGAGCTGATAATAAAAGACCACGAGAAATTTTTGGACGCAACGTCTGAATTATTTGATATTGTCTTACAGCGTATTCTGGACGAGACAGAACACCTTTATCCGCTGGTACGCAGCCTGGACGCTAAATAGAAAACAAGCGTCCATACAATTAATCAGTAATCAGCAGAACGAATTATTATTTTTCTGCCACGTTTCCTTTCGCTGGCAGTAACTTATATGAATAATGCTTATAAAACCATTTCATGGCAAAGGGCGGAATAATCGTTGTCAGCACTATAACGATGACCATACTCGCATGAACTTCATGACTAAAAATTCCGCTGAGCCGGCCCAGCTCGGCAAAGATTAGTCCGACTTCGCCTCTGGGCACCATCGACATACCAATCATAATGCGTGACGCCCAGCTCTCTTTAATAAACAGGGCGCCTAACAATTTACCCACAATTGCCAAAGTCAGTAATAAGCGTTAATCAATCAGCAAATTCTAGGTAAAGGATCGTCTTCCAGTTCTTCCAGTATACGTTCGCCACCAATTTCGGTTTCCATTACTACGTAATTCATAGCGGAATCAATATGCCCGATAATCGCAGCATCTTTACCCTCATCAAGCTGCTGCCAGCTCTCAAGTAGCGCCTCAGCCTGTGCTGGATCGACCACGGCAACCACCCTGCCTTCACAGGCCAGGTACATCGGGTCATAACCCAGCATTTCACACACCGACTGTACCGGATCGCGCACCGGTAATTGCTCTTCAGAAATACGAACACCCATGCTCGTTGCGCGCTGTAACTCGGTACATACAGTGGCAATGCCGCCGCGCGTGGGATCACGCATAAATCGTAAGCCCGGGTGCTCTAGCGCCGCCGTGGTCAAATTTAAAACACTGGCGGCATCAGACTGAATATCGCCACGCAAGCCGAACTCTTCCCGCGCCAGCATAACGGCAATACCGTGATCCCCCACAGGACCGCTGACCAGAATAGCATCCGCATTTTGAATATTTTTCATCGACAATACATGCCCATGACGTATGCCAACACCAGTCGTTGCCAGGTATAAACCGCCACCTTCACCGCGCCGTAACACCTTGGTATCTCCGGCAACAACCTTGACGCCAATCTCGGCAGCCGTTTCTGCCAGGGTTTTGATTATGCGATCCAGCGTGGCGATTTCCATGCCTTCTTCGATAAAAGCATTCAGGCTTAAATATTTAGGAATGGCACCTGCGACAGCAAGGTCGTTGGTTGTGCCATGCACGGCCAGCGATCCAATATTGCCGCCGGGAAACTCAAGCGGCTGCACGGTAAAGCCATCAGTAGTAAACAACACATCACCATCACCCAGCGAAATGGGAACAGCATCGGCCTGCACATCAAGATCCGGATTGGCCAGGTGACGGGCAAAAATCTCTTCGATGAGTTCGCGCATATAGCGACCGCCGTTACCGTGTGCTAATGAGATGTGAGTATCTTGCATATTAATTCCTGTATGGAAAACTGTAAAAAAATATTACCGCAGAGGCGCGGAGACGCAGAGAAAAACTTTGTTATGCTGGTTTTGCCGAAGGCGAAACCAAAAAATAAAACTCTGCGCCTCTGCGTCTCTGCGGTTCAAAGTTTTTAGTATTTGTTTTTATAAGCATGCTCTATAACCTGCCCGAAACTGATGCCCGCATCATTGACGGGTATCAACTCAGGCAGACATACTGCAAAATCATTTGCGGATAATAAAGCCATTGCCTGCTCGGTTAAGAGGCGGTTCTGGAACACGCCACCAGAAAAACTAACACTGTTTACACCATGCTTTTCACGCTGCAGCAATGCCTGCTGCAAAATATTGTTCGCCAATGAAGCATGAAACAGTGAAGCGCGCTCGGCAACACTTAATGTAGTTTCTGTCATTGCAACCACCACACTAGACCAGTTATAAAACAATAAGTTATCAATCTTATCTAAACTAAATTCTATAATATTTTCAGTCTTATTTGATAGTGATTCAAGCATCATTGGCCCCTGCCCCTCGAAACTTGCCAGCTTACAGACACCCGTCAGGGCCGCGGCCGCATCAAAAAGACGGCCGACAGAAGTTGTCTGCGGACTGTTGATATTCTGCTGCCATGCCTGTTTCAATAATGGATCTTTTTCAGGGATGTCATCATAAGCTACACCGTTTTCCCAGCATAAAGCAGCCGCACTTCGCCAGGGTTCACGACCCGCTTTATCAGCACCCGGAATTCTAAAAGGACGCATACTGGCAACCCGCTGCCAGCTGCCCGGCCGCCCTAAAAAAGTTTCACCGCCCCAGAGCGTTCCATCCTCACCATAGCCGACACCATCCCAGGCAAACACCAGGATATCTTCATTAGTATCACATTCATAATAAGCTGCCGAGGCATGTGCGTGATGATGATAGACCATGCTGACAGCAAGCTTTTGTTTTTTTGCCCAGCGGCTGCTGGCATAACCGGGGTGCGCATCACAGATGATATGCTCGGCTTTTATACCATATAGTTTTTGCAGATCATTGATGGTGTTTTCAAAAACCTGCAGGCTGCGCGGTGAATTCATTTCACCAATATGCGGTGAAGTGATGACACGGTTTTGCCATGCCAGTGAAATAACATTTTTCATATGCGCACCGACAGCAAGAACCGGTTGTCGCAAGCTCAAAGGGTAAAGTGAACTCAAGCGGTGCATAACCGCGGCCATAACGAAGTGGCCTTGGTTTACCCGCAATGGTGCGAAATACCGGGTCATCCGCCGGACGTTCTATCGGCCGGTTATGATGCAGACAGGCATCGGCCACATGGGCCAGGCGCTGTTCGACCTGTGTGTTTTCTGTCAGTACCGGCTCACCGCTCAGGTTCGCCGAAGTCGCCACCAGCGGGCCGTTAAATTCATTGAGCAATAAATGATGCAGCGGACTGTAAGGCAGCATGATGCCCACCTCTTTTAGACCCGGCGCAATACCTTCACAAAGCACGTTGCCGCCTGAGCCGGCATTGTCTTTTTTCATCAGCAGAAGAATCGGCCTGGCGGGCTGCAGCAGAAAGTCTTTGTCAACGGCGTTCAGTTCAAACGATTTTTCCAGCGTTTTGAATGGTGCTTCAACGGGTGCTGGAAACATAACAGCCAGTGGTTTATCGGGCCGGGGTTTATTAGCTCTTAGTGCGTCAACCGCTTCACTATTGCCGGCATCACACATCAGGTGATAACCGCCAATACCTTTTACCGCTAGCACCCTGCCCTGACGTAATGCTTCAACGGCTGCTTCAAGTGCCGCATCACTATCATTAATTCTAATGTCATCCGCATGAAAACTTAACGACGGACCGCAATCTGCACAGGCAACCGGCTCGGCATGAAAACGGCGGTCAGCCGGATCACTGTATTCAGCCAGGCACGGCGGACATAACTCAAATGCCGCCATGGTGGTATTCGGCCGGTCATAGGGCAGACGTCGAATCAGGGTATAACGCGGGCCGCACTGGGTGCAGTTGATGAATGGATAACGGTAACGGCGATCAGCCGGATCATTTAACTCGGCAAGGCAGTCGTCACACAAGAAGAGATCAGCCGGTACGCTAATGCGGGCTTCACCCTGCTGCTCGCTTTGCAAAATACTGAAACCATCAAAGTCAGCAACCTCGGCGCTGGTTTCTGATTCGAGAACAGGACGGGCTAAAGGCGGTTTTTTTTCAAAGATAGCCGAACAAAATTCATCCAGCTTAAGCGCCTCGCCCTGCACGTGAATTTCAACCACACCGAGACAGTTTCTAACCCAGCCGTTTAATTGATACTCACTGGCGAGGCGATAAATAAAAGGCCGAAAGCCCACACCCTGCACCTGGCCGGATAGCAGTATCTGCCTGGCGGAAATTACCGGGGTAGCGTGGGGAACATTCTTCAAACAGGTATCCAACGTATAGCTAAAAGATTAATTCACCACAGAGACACAGAGACTCTGAGAAAACATTTGAATGTTAAAAAAACAAACCGATGTTCCTCTGTGTCTCCGTGCCTCTGTGGTTCAATTGTTTATTATTAACCAGCCGCTTTTTGCTTCGCATCATCGGAGGCTTGTTCGCGCATACCGCCAGCCCACCAGATTCGGCAGGCGCCTTCATCCGAAACCATGCAGGGCCCGATGGGATTTCTGGGAATACAGGCTTTGCCAAACAACCGGCATTGATTGGGATAGATTTTACCCAGCACCACCTGCGCGCAGTCACATCCCGGTGGCATTTGACCGGCACGTTTCCGGGCATCATCGGCATACGATGGAAACAGTTTTCTGGCGTCATGACTGCTATAGGTTTTTTCCAGTATGTAACCCGATTGCGGGATGATACCAACACCCCGCCAGTTAGCATCGTAGACATTCATGGCTTTAGCAAGATGCGCCTGTGCGGATTTATTACCGCCGGACTGCACCAGCTCGGGGTAACAGTTATCGAGGAAATAGCGTCCTTCATTAAACTGGCGCAAGGTCGAGTACATTGCAGCGAGCAGGCTATCCGGTTTAAAACCGGCAACCGCAGCAGGAATATTGTGCTTTTCAACCACGAACTCCCATTCTTCCGGCCCCATAATGGTGGAGACATGCCCCGGTGCGACCAGCGCATCAAACCCCGGCTCACCAGAGTCCAGCAACATCGCTACCGCAGGCCAGGTTAAACGTCCGGATAATAATACCGAGAGATTATCGGGAACACCTTCCACCATCATGGCGGCAACCGGTGCCGTCGTGGTTTCAAAACCGGCAGCAAAAAACACCACCGCTTTATCGGCATTGGCTTTAGCAATGCTCACCGCTTCCGTGGGAGAAGCAATAGGACGAATATCTGCACCCTGCGCTTTTGCCTGTTCCAGGGTTCGCGCCTGCGCTTTTTTAACGTTGACCGGCACCCGCAGCATGTCACCAAAGGCAACCAGAATAATATCTTCATGCAGCGCCAGTTGAATGGCTTCAAAGACGTCTTCTTCCGGACAGATACAGACCGGGCACCCGGGCCCGGGAACCAGTTCAATATAATCAGGTAAGGCCTTGCGCAAACCCGCCATGGTAATGGAGCGCTCGTGACCACCGCAGACATTCATGATTTTTACTTTACCGCTATCAGTCTTCGGCCGCGGTAATGCATGAATGCGCTGTAACCACTGTTTTGCGCTTATTGTCATTTTAAGCCTGGCTTACAGATGCACATGTTCATGGGTGTGCGTATGACCATGATCATGGTCATGATCGTGGTCATGAGAATGCGGCTCGGCAACAGGATTCTGCTCAAGATAAAGCCGACGCTGTTCAACTTGAGCATCGATCCACTCCATCCATTGCGGCATACCGGATTGATCTTTGGAAGACAACTCGATAATCGGTGCTGTACTGGCAATATCCTGCAGGTAACGTTTTGCCCGTTCCGGTTTAAAATCATCTAACACCGGTAACAAATCACATTTACTAATAAGGACAAGGTCGGAAGTACGGAACATAACCGGATACTTTGCCGGTTTGTCATCACCTTCCGGAACGGAAAGCAGGGTTACGTTCTGGTGCTGGCCCAGATCAAAACTTGCCGGACATACCAGGTTGCCAACGTTTTCAATAAAGATGACATCGAACTCGGCAAGATCCAGGTTATGCAATGCCTGGTGAATCATGTGCGCATCCAGGTGACAGGCACTGCCGGTCGCAATCTGTATGGCTTTAACACCGTGACGGCGAATGCGCTCGGCATCGTTTTCTGTTTCCAGGTCACCTTCAATGACAGCCATTCTTAATGGCTTGTCTGACTGCTGCTGCATTTGCAAAATAGTGGCTTCAAGTAACGCGGTTTTACCGGCCCCCGGCGATGACATTAAATTGATAGCCAGCACATTATTCCGATCAAAATGTTCGCGGTTATGTGCCGCAGTATGGTCATTTTCATGCAGCAGGCTATGCAGCACAGTAACGGCTTCTCTACCGCTTTCCGTTTTCTGCAACTTGCCACCCGGCCTGATTAAACTCTCGTTGCCGTGAGTAATATTACAACCACAGGTATCGCACATAATAATTGCTCCAGATATGTTTTCTTTAACAGCTCTGTTTATACTCTATTTATACTCTATTTATAAACCCCGACTGCTGTATATAGACAGGCGAGAACTAACATCGCTGATTTCAAATGTGAATAGATTGCTCATTAGTGTAATCCACTAGCTGGCAAAGATACAACTCTTTGATTCAACATAAGCTACGATAGTGTATCAGCCTGTCACGCAAACTATTGATTTAAATCAAACTAACAAGAAGTAATACTCTCACCAATTTATTATCAGTCTATTTGTAGCAAACTTATACGGCTGGCAAAATTCAACCCTGCCTGTTTTGACCTGCTTTATTTGAAACTAATTTACTTAATGATGAATTATTGATAACAGTCAAACAGTGTATATATTCACCTGCTATATTTAACACATAGTGAATAGTAATGGAGGTGATGGTGATGCGTATAAAAGCTGGTGTTTATTTTCTGGGTCTGGTTTCATTGTTAACAGGTAATCTTGTGGTGGCTGAGCCGATCCTGCCGGAAGCATAAAAACATCATCAAATTTGATACCAAGCTGGGCGAAGTGACATTTGCGCATAAAAAACACGCAGATCTCAGCATTACCGAGTGCACTACCTGTCATCATGATTTGCTGCCCAATGACAGCAGCGTGAAACCCTGCCATGAATGCCACCAGCATAAATCCAAAGAACCCGCAAAAGCTAAAAATGCCTTTCATGCACGCTGCACGGGGTGCCACGAATATACCGTTGCTGGCGGTCAGCACGCCGGGCCATTGAAGAAGAAATGCAAACTATGCCACGTCAAGCCGGCGAAAAAATAAACAACAGTACACTGCTGCTTTAACTGGATACTTAATTGGATACTTAATTGGATGCCTTAACCGGATACTTTAATAGCGGTAACTGGCTGAAGCGGTGATCACGTATACGTTGTAGTCAAGCGTATCGCCAGCAAGCAGCAGGCTGCCTTCAACGGCCGCCGGGTCATAAGGCAGTAAACCATCAACTGCCCAGTTATCCGCGCTGTATTCTTCAAACCTCATACCCAGTTTGTAACTAAGCTGTTTACTGTAATTGTAATTGCCCCACAGTTTAACGCTGGTCAATGCTGTTTTGGTATCAGGATACTGGCCTTCAGTACCTGCAGCAGTAAGGTTTTTCATTTCGCTTGAGCCGTTAGACTTGCTGTAGACGATGTCTGTACCGATATCCCACCTGCCAAGATCAGTCCACTTGGCGCCAATACCCACAGTATCAAAGCTATCTTCAAAATCTGCAGCCCAGTCTGCAGTCTCTGTGCCTAAAGCACTGCCAGCCTGGGAAGACTCTATGTTTTCGTAAGTATAGTAACCATAGGTGGTGATGTTGTGGCGTGGCTGATAGGAGAAGTCAACAGTGTAGACAGGCTGGGTTGCTTCGGTGAGACCGATAGTAGAGTTCTTATAGTCATCCTTGTTGTAATCAACCCGCGCACTCAGGAACAGTTTCTCTGTTGCCATGTAATCAATAGTTGTACCTACTTTAGTCCGATCGCGGTCGGCAAGATAATACTTTCGCAATGCCGGATTTTCTGTAGCCAGGCTGTTGTAATCGCTGCCATCTCTCTGGCTTGCTTCAGCAAAAAGCGCCACATCAACCGTTGAATGCGCTTTTATTTTCCACTTCGCAAACAGTGTATCTTCCGTGGTTTCATCTCGTTCTGCATCCGTGTAACTGCGCTTCATTTCGTTATACTTGTATCCGCCGCGAAGGCTGGTTATTGCATTGAAACGATAGTTGGCATCAAGCTTCACTCGATTATTCTTGTAACTGTATGGACGGTTTGCTGCACTGTTAATAAAATTATCTGAATCCAGTATCACGTAATCATAAGTTGCAACCGATGTTTTATTATCGCGTTCGCTATAGCGCAGCTCGGCGTTAAGCCGCAGACTGGTGATCGGACGAGAAGACAGTTTCAGCTGTGCGTTTGTCAGCTCAACTTCACCATCGAGGGATGTAGCTGGAAGCGCAGATGTCGTCACGTTGTTATTAACTGTATAGGGCTGGAAGCTCTGGTTCTGGGTCATGCGGCCCATGGATATAAAACCGGTGAGCCTGGTTTTGTATGGCAAGGAATATCCACCGGTGAGAGAGAGCTGGTGAAATTCGTTATCCGGTGCCAGCGACATACTTCCATCACCTGTCGTCGGGTTGAATGGATCCTGCCAGGTCAGCGAGTTGTACTTGTTGTCGAAGACTGACATCTGGTACTTGAGATCGATCTGAGCACCCTTACCCGCATAACTCAGTACCGCGTTAACAATGTCTGTATCCTGATCGACAGGTTCCGGCAACACTGCTATTTTAGTGTTACCAACCATCATACTGCTACCAGTTGCAATGGCCGACCCGGTTGCATTGGTGCCCTGCTTATTTTCGTGGCTGAAATCAACATCGAACTGCCAGTGCTGGGTCGGAATAAACATCGCTCCGACTTTGGTACGTTTACGTTTTGTTTCCAGTTCAAAACTGTTCAGGTTGGCGTCCAGGTTGGTATTAATATCAAAACCTGAAGGCAGGGTCAGGTTAGTGCCGCCGATACCATCAAAGGGGGACTGTACCGTGTTGTTCTTATAATCGGGCAACTCATCGTATTCCAGGAAGAGTTTATAGCTGCCCTGCTTGCCGCCGTCCAGACGCAGGTAACGCGATTCCAGGCCAAGGTTCGTGCCGCGAATACGCCAGAATTCTCCGTCTTCATAAAACTCCCGGACCCTTATATCGCCAACAAGGTACGGCCCTTTTGTCTGCAGACCGTTATAACGGCCGAACTTGTAGGCGTCATCGGAAACATAACCCAGGCCAAGCTCTATTTCATTGCGTATAGGCCTGGAGATAAATTCCTCAGGGACTATCAGCTCGCCTTCTTCGGTTAAGGATTTGTCTTCCAGGGTCGACAAATCTTCAGCAGAAGGCTTATCTGTTACGGCTTTATCTGCAGCCGGTTGAGCTTCTGCAGGCTTGTCTTCTGCAAAGGCTACGCCAGGCACAAACCCTGAAGCGGCCAAATAAAAAATCAGCAGTGATGTTTTTCTTTTCATAATCGTTTAGCTGTCTGATTAATAAAACTGTATATTTGTTATCGTTGCAGTCCGGCACCTGATGGATGGTTGGAACCGTGTATTTTGCTGTGGCAATTTGCACAGTTCATTCCAACTTTAAAGCGCGCACGCCCGGGGTCTGTATCGTTATAATCCAGGAAGTTTCTAATATGTCTACGGCCGCCGCCGGCACTGATATCAGCGTGGCACTGCTGGCACAATTGCGGCCCCTGTTTGTTAAGCAAGGCCGCGTGGTTCGAACCATGAACCTTGTGACACAACGTGCAGTCTTCACTGGCCGGATAATGCTCCCAAAGGAAAGGCCCGCGTTTTTCCGCATGACAGCTGTAACAGTTTTCATTAACACTGAATTGTTTTAATGAGGAAGGCCCGGCTGATCCGTGAGGATTGTGGCAATCACTGCATATAACCTTGTTGTCTCTAATTGGATGTGAAGAAGCGCGGAAAGTCTCAGAGCGAACATCTTTATGGCATTTGTAACAGACGTCAGCCTGCGAGGTACGTTCTATGACATCATTGGGTTTATGAATTGAATGACAGTTCACACAGACCAGGTCTTCCGCTTCATGAATACTTGAAAACCAGTGCATACGTTCACCGGTCTGGTGGCAGCCCAGGCAGGTATCATTGCGCTGCTCAATAGACTCACCATAGCGCCCGGTCATACTGATAATACAATTGCCTTCATTTTCAAAATGCAAAGCCCCGGGGCCATGACAGGTTTCACAGCCGTTCTTACCGAAGGGTGATCGCGGATCAGCAGACTGTCCATGCGGGCTTGCCTGCATGGTTTTGATCTTATCCTGATGGCAGTCAGCGCAGACATCAGCGCCAAGGTAGTCACCCTCAGCCATGCCTTCACAGAGATTTTCCTGTTTGAATGCATGCTTCGCTTTACCGGCTGAGGCGGTATCGGCGGGACTTATATCAACCGGTGACGTCTTTTCTAGCGCTGCTGCTTCAGCAGAATCTTCTGTTTTAGCCGTATTTTCAGCAATCGTTTCAGCAGCATTCAACCATGTACTGGCGAATAGAAAGGTGAAGATAAATAGTATTAAAAGTTTGTATCGCTGACTCATATCTATATAGTAATCATTATTTTTAATAATATACAAGGTATACTTACTTTAACTGTATTATTAATAGTGTAATTGACCTAGTTCAAGTTTTATTGAGAATTATCAATTACACTGGTAGTGGTTTCATTAAAAATAATAAACTACTGACTCGGTATCATTTATTTTTCCGTGAGCCAGGCGGATTTGGAGATGTTGTTGTATATTAGCGTTTTAACTCAAGTACTCTTCTATTCAGTAAGAACGCTTGCACTGTTTATTTTACTGACAGGAAATATTTTTGCGGTATCCACTGCAGATCACAGTAAATTTAAAGAGCTGCAGGTCAACTTCAACACAGGCCCGGAAGTCACTAAAGCCTGTATCAAGTGCCACACCGAAGCCGCCAAACAGATACATAAAACCAAACACTGGACCTGGGAATTCCTTAACCCTGACAATAAACAGCGTCTGGGCAAGAAAAACATTCTGAACAACTTCTGTATTACGCCACAATCCAATTTTGCTTATTGCTCTGCCTGCCACGTCGGTTACGGCTGGAAAGATGATACATTCGACTTCACCTCAGAAGAAAATGTTGACTGCCTGGTTTGCCACGATACCACCGGTGACTACAGCAAACCGCCCGGTAGTGCGGGACTCCCCAAAGACGGCATTGATCTGACCTATGTTGCGCAGAATATTGGAAAAACCAGTCGCGACACCTGTGGTGCCTGTCACTTCTTTGGCGGTGGCGGCAACGGCGTTAAGCATGGCGACATGGACGACTCACTGGCCGTGCCTGATCGCGAACTTGATGTACATATGGATGCAGTAGGCGCTGACTTTACCTGCTCCACCTGCCACAAAAGTATAGAACATGATATTGCCGGCAGCCGTTATGTGCCGGATGCCAAACATACCGAAGGTTACCACCTTCATAGAAGAGATCGTGACGAAGAAAACAATGCGCACTGCCGCGCCTGTCATGGCAACAAGCCACATGAGAAAGCGGACAAATCCCGCTTGAATCATCATGCCAACAAAATTGCCTGCCAGACATGCCATATTCCGCGGATAGCGCGCGGCGGTGTTGCCACCCGCATGACATGGGACTGGTCAACAGCCGGTAAGCTGGATGATGGCGGCGAACCATTACAACAAAGGGTTGAAGGCAACCTGGTGTACCACGGCAAACGCGGAAGTTTCACTTACGGCGAAAACATTGAACCGGAATACATCTGGTTTAACGGCCAGGTGAAGTATTTACAGCTCAATGAAAGAGTTGAGTTAAATGCGGATGGCTATGCGCCAATTAATGAATTTAGTGGCAGCCCGAATGATGATAAGTCGCGTATCTGGCCCGTCAAAGTTTTCCGCGGAGTGCAGCCATATGACCCCGAAAGAGGAACCATGGTTGTGCCACACACGACCGGTTTAAATAAAGATGCCTACTGGAAAAATTTTGACTGGAAGAAAGCTATCACGGCTGGCATGCTCAGTGCAGGTCAACCATTTTCAGGCAAGGTTGATTTTATTAAAACACAAATGTCATGGCCGATTACCCACATGGTCGCACCGGCAAAAGACGCCGTTGGTTGCGACGAATGTCATAATAAAAATGGCCGTTTAAAAGAGATTGACGGCATTTATATTCCTGGCCGTGATGCCAGCGAAATACTGGATAAATTCGGCTGGACAATCGCACTATTAACTTTCGTTGGTGTGCTTATACATGGACTGGGACGCATCCTCAGCTATTACTGGAGTAAACGCTCATGATTAAAAGAGTAATGATTTTCAAGCGTTTCGAGCGCTTCTGGCACTGGGCACAGGCGGCGCTGATCATGGTACTGTTAATGTCTGGGTTCGAAATTCACGGCTCCTATAAATTACTCGGCTTTGAAAACGCAGTAACCTTGCACCGAGCTGTTGCCTGGTCGCTGGTAACACTATGGGTGTTTGCTATTTTCTGGCACCTTACTACCGGTGAATGGAGACAGTACATTCCTACACTGAAAAAAGTGGATGCCATGGTTAAGTATTATCTGCTGGGCATTTTTATCCGAGCACCGCATCCATTCAGGCAGACCATGCTGAAAAAACACAATCCATTACAGCGGCTGGCTTACCTGTTTTTCTGGATTGTAATATCACCGATGATCTGGCTTACCGGCTGGGCCTACCTGTTTTATGCCAGCTGGGGGGAATGGGGGCTTGATAAATACCTGGCACTGGAAGAAGTCGCATACTTTCATGCCATGGGCGCTTTCATGATGCTGATTTTTTTAATCGCGCATCTGTACCTGATTACAACAGGACGGACCGTATGGTCTCACATGAGAGCAATGATTACCGGCTGGGAAGATATTGACCCGAAAGCGGAAGAATCATGATTTTCAGCATGCTCATTTTTTTACAGCTTCGTACAGTGCAAAAAACAGCAGTTTTTAAGGAGACGTAACATGAAATATAAAACAACCCTGCTCACCGTCTTCATCATTGTTATGCTGGGACTATCATCAGCAGCACAAGCAAAAGGCAACTGGAAGAAAGGAAGAATCTATTACCGTATGGTCTGCACCGAATGCCACGTTGAACAGGCTGGCGGTAAAATATCACCGGCAGAAAAGACCAAGGCTGAATGGGCCGATTATTTTGAAAAAAATATTCATGGCCCACAGGATGCGCCGGCTAAATTTGCTGCCAGTTATTTTGTCAGTCGCGAGTATCGTGAAAGCATTAAAGATACTAACCGGGCGGCCAAAAAGATGCTGAAAATTCCTGATGATAAATTACTTGAAGACGTGAAAGCCTTCCTTAATCATACGGCAAAAGATTCCGACCAGCCTTCACGCTGCGAATAATGCCGGTGCGAATTTATTCGCACCAGCAATAAGGCCTTTAACTTCTGTAAGGATGATGTAATTGAGTGACAATACAAACAAGTCAACATGGTTAAAAGGTTTCAATCAGGACTATAAATCAGTTTTTGTCGAGCCCTGGTCGGCTTATACCGGTGCCATTTTACTGGTCATCATCATGGCAGTACTGATGGGCTCCGGTTTATTCTGGGGCGTGTTTGGCGGCATTAAACTGTGGGGCGATTATTTCAACAATGCTATCGGCCTGGGCTCTCTACTGGGCATCAAGACGCAGCTGGAAAGCCCCTTAATGCACCGTATTTCACTGATGGATATCACCCTGGTTATGGGGGCTTTCAGTGCTGCCCTGCTATCGCGTCAATTTCATATTAATCGTCCACCACCGCTTGAATATATCTGGGCAGCCCTGGGTGGCAGCTTGATGGGCATTGGTGCAACGCTGGCAGGCGGCTGCACCACGGGCGGTTTTTTTGTGCCACTCATCTTTTCTTCCGCATCCGGCTGGGCGATGTGGCTGGGCTTACTGGCCGGCGCGATTATCGGTCTCAAGTTATTGCTGTGGACAATGGAAAACATTACCTGGGGTTGTACGCCGGCAGCCTACAGACCGGCACGCTTGAAAAAATGGTATCCGCTTATTGGTGTTCTGGTTGCCGCGCTGATTTTAATCTGGGCGATTAACTGGTGGAACTCGGACGAAGATAAAAAAGTCGTTCGCGCATTACTGGTTGTTGCCGGCTTTGCAATCGGCTTTGTTCTGCACCGTTCGCGTTTTTGCCTGTCGCGTGTTTTTCGTGAACCCTTCATGACCGCAGAAGGCGAAATGACCAAGGCATTAATGCTGGCAGTGGCGCTGGGCGCACCGGTTGGCGCCCTGCTTATACATAATGGTTCCATTGATCCTTATCTCGCTATTCCTTCTCGTTTCTGGCTGGGATCTATTTCAGGTGGTCTGATCTTTGGCATCGGCATGGTGTTCGCTGGCGGCTGCGCCTCCGGCTCATTATGGCGTATTGGTGAAGGCCATATCAAACTGCTTGTTGCCGTTCTTTTCTTCGCCTGGAGTGGCTCAACAGCCAGTGCTGTGTTTGGCAAACTGGGTTTGCTGAAAGCCGATTTCGATATCGATTTTCTAGATGGCTTCTCCGAAATAACCGGCCTCGGTTACCAGGCCTTCTTGCCGCACCTTGTAGGCGGGTGGGAATACAGCCTGATGATAACTTATCTATTGCTGGCGCTCTGGTACATCTTTATTCGTTATAACGAGTCAACGTCAAAGTTTACTGTATTTTAAATACAGCATGTCACCACACGAGAATAGCCAACTCTTTCGTAGGGTGCGCCGTGCGCACCAAATATAATTGCAAATAAAATACACGGTGCGCGCGGCGCACCCTACGAAATGTTAAGGCAGCACGTTATAAAATAATTCAAGTACGATCTGTTAATTATTCAACATGCAAACAAAAAGCCCCGCAACAAGTGCGGGGCTTTTTGTTATTAACGTATCAGTACTTCTGACTAAAAACGTCTTCTTCTTAACAACAGGCCCAGTCCAACCAGACAGGCAGTTATCCAGCTGAAACTGAACAAGCCATCATTGGTAGTACCTCTGCATCCGTTGGCATTCATCAACTCTTTCGTAGGGTGCGCCGTGCGCACCATAATATAATTGCAAATAAAATACACGGTGCGCGCGGCGCACCCTACGAAATATTAAGGCAGCACGTTATAAAATAATTCAAGTACGATCTGTTAATTATTCAACATGCAAACAAAAAGCCCCGCAACAAGTGCGGGGCTTTTTGTTATTAACGTATCAGTACTTCTGACTAAAAACGTCTTCTTCTTAACAACAGACCCAGTCCAACCAGACCGGCGGTTATCCAGCTGAAGCCGAACAGGCCATCTTTGGAAGTACCTGTGTACTCGTCGGCATTCACGGGAAGATCATCAAAAAAGTCGTTATTACCAGGCAGTGGATTGGCAACCCAGGGACCGTCAGCTACACCTGGATCAGTCGGTGCCAGGCCTGCATCAGCAGTTGACTGCCCAGTGAAACGTACGGTAAAGGTTGGATGCTTATTGTGCATCAGCATCATAGTTAGGCTGTCATTTTTATAAATGTATCCACATTCAACCCGCCAAGGTCATCCATGTAACCAAACTCAAAACGTGGCGGCTCAAGTATTTCAGTTTCACTCATTGGACGTGATGCCATATAGGCCAGGTCTTCATCACTGACGATACCCCAGGCATTTGGATCAGGTCTGTGTACCGCCATTATTGCCATCCATATCGGCATCAATCGCCCAGCGGAAGCAGCAGGTTGGGCTGCTGCCGTCCCACCATGCATGCAGTTTGCCTTCAGTCGCCGGATCACCATCGTCATCCCGGTAGATACCCTTGGATATATTACCGACATCACCATCAGCAAACACACCGTAGTACATCAGGTAACCGAACATGTTGTCCGGAATCTGCGCACCGGCACCCTGGGATGCAGCAACATCATAATAGTTGCTTGTTGTCTGGCCGATCTGGCCAGTTGGCGGGAATGGATCGTAATCAGGGTCTCCAAAAGTTATTGGATCTAATGTATCAGTAAGTACGTTTGGTATGTACGTGCCTGAACCACTATCCAGCATATTCGATATCCTCTTCGATCATCAAACGTAATGTTTTGCGGTGCAAAAATACCGGCTGGATTCTTGTCCCAGTAACCACCAATCGGTGTCGTGCGTTTATCCGTGGTCAGCGAGTACATGCTGGGTGAGAAGGTAGCAAATTCATTACCCAGCCAAAGTTCAGTTTCACCGGCAGCACAGTCACTGGTGCCCGGGGTAGTCTGACCTGAGCGCTCATCGAAATACCGGTCGGGGATACATAGCCTGAGTTCATAGGCGATACCATCTGTTGCTAAATCAGTTGCTAATGTGAAATCACCGGGATCAGCGACCAACACCAAAACCCAGTTGCACCTTGAAACCAGCCAGGCGTGTACCTTCACGAACTTCATTAGCAGAGTCAGTACCGGTACCGTTGCCGAACTTCATGATGTAGCGGTAGATACGAAAAACATCATCCGTTACTGGGTCATCACCCATGAGTGGCGGATCTTCATAGTTGCTATAAACCAGGTCTGTTGCATCATTAGCAGTATGGATCGGATCGGTGTTATTGAACACCGTATTGGTGGTATTAAAGACCAGGTCGATGGGCTCGTCTGCTTTTAGGACCATAAATTTGAAACGCTTGGAGGAACCGCGCGGGTTACTGCATTGTTTATCCTGAAAGGTATCATCATCGTAGACACCATTTTCATCGACATCGATAGGGATTTTTGTTCCGGAAGCCATGAAACAGTTGTTACTTTTGAATTTTTTATCATCACTAATAGCCATGATGCCGGGAAACTTACCGCTGTTATTGTCCAGTTTCCAGTGAATATAGCCGACAGCATCGTCAGGTATGGTCGTAGGCATACCGGTTGGAGCAGCTATTACCGTCCCACCAGGCATTTGCAGTAGCCGCATCCGGGAAAATATAGATAACACCAAGAGGACGGTCAGGGTGAACACCCAGTCTGACATTTTCCGGATTCCAGGTATATTTGCTGGGTTATCAATCCAGTCCGCCATGTCTGGATGGAAAACCGTTCTGAATTGACGGCATAGCTGATTCAACATAGGGAACAGCATTAGCTGCCACAGAAAAAAGTGCCGTCGCGCCAAACCCAGCCAGTGCCAACGCATTTATCAAAGGACGTTTATTCACAGTAGTTCTCCATAAAAAATAAATAATATAAGAAACAAAAGACCCTCTATTTATTGAATCTTTCCGTATACTGGAATACTAACCCAGCCAAGTTGCTACAATATTGACAATTATCAATACCACCTCAAAGTTATGCGATTATTGCAAGTAAACATGTAACCTTGAGTTGAAACTAAACGTATCTATGAAGATGCCTGCCCTGGATGACCGGCACTGGATACTATGTCTTATCATCAACAATACGTTCATATCTGCTTAATTCATTATCCTGTAAAATAAGCCATACTAGTGGTTACATTATTAACGCAAGCTTTATCTCACTGAGCCAATACAAATACATTTATTTTCAAAAATAACAATGAAATTAAAAGCCATTTTTCAGTCAATGCGACTACCGTTTCTGACCCTGACCTTCGCCTGTGTCTTTCTGGGGATGAGCATCGCAGTTGCTAACCAGGTTAGTATAAATATTTTAATACTGATGCTGGCACTGCTCGGTGCGCCATTAGCGCATATCAGTGTAAACACACTGAATGAATATTTTGATTTCAAAAGCGGGCTGGATCTTAATACGGTTAAAACACCGTTTAGTGGCGGCAGCGGCGCCTTGATGTTTTACGCCAGGCGCGTTTGACTGTCATATTTATAACGATGGATTATTTTGTCTGTACTATGAAATTAAATACTGGCTTTTTTATCGGTATTTTTTCCAGGAAGAATCAACTGAAATGTTAATTTGCTAGATAAAAAACGCTTCATAAAAAACCAGTTAGTAAACCTGGCACCAACAATAGCAGGCGTAAACAATGGGGCCACTATTAACTTAACTGAAAACAGATCAGTTAGTTCTACTTGCTGCATCCAATAATTCTACCGTTGGCGGCACTTCATCATACATAACCTTGAATCGATTTACGCGATCACCAACGTTATGCATACCATCAACAAAACCGGGCTGCGTTGCCTGGTATAACAGCCTGGCTTCGACAGTATAAGGCCCTGCCTGGCCTTCTGTATTAACCTGGTATGAAACGCTATCTTTACCGCAACCTTCAAGCGCGGCTACGCAGTTGAAATTGTTATCGCCGTCAACGCCAGACGGTATTGTTTGCGGCTCAATTGTTGCCGCTTTGCTGTTGGTAAAACCTGCCGGTGGAATACGGTTGTCTTTCAGGTACTGTGAACTTTGCAGCAGGATATGTGTTATCTCGTTATTAATATCGCCAAGAACCGTTTCATATATGGCTATTTGCGACGGGTCATTGATCACGTCCCGATGCGGTTCGTAACATACACTGCTGTCAAAACCTTCAAGTTTGTGCCCTGCCATGCAGTCGGCTTTCAATCGCTCAGCATCTGTTGAGATATAACCCCTGTCGTCAGGTTTACCGGATTCAAAGATTATTTGATCTGCACCATTTTTCACCCGCATATGCAGCCATACCCGGCGGCTGGGATATGCCGACGGGATTTTATGGCCGGCATTGTTGCTTATCTCAACATTGAACTCCAGGTTACTGCCAACCGTGGCAAAAGTTGAAATCGCAACTGTCGCTGCACCATCAAGAAAGTTTTGTGTCAGCGAAATCTGCTCATTAAAACCTGCTTCCGATGTTGAACCTTCTATGCCAATTTCAGTGCGATACTCGCTCAGTATTTCAAGCAGGTGGGCATTACCGCCAACCAGCGTATGCTGTCCATAAGGGGTTCGATCGGGTGATGAAGCAGGCGCAAGACTGATTGGTGTTTGATGCCCCGCCGTGGGTTCAGGCATATGGCAATCCTGGCATTGCGCTTCCTGTATCCCACCCGTGGCATAATCACTGTTCTGCCATTCCAGGTAAGGCCCCTGCTCGAGGAAAGTCGTCCCCGTTGGTGTACCGGTATCGGGATTAAGCGTAGGGGTATACAAGGTGTGACAGGTAGCACAAAGCGCTGACTCTGAGACATAACTGCCTTCAACCGGCGCATGCCCGGTTCTACTTTCCATGTTGTTATTTACCGGGCTGCCATAAGGCCCGTAAACATTTTTGTAATTTGCATCGGATGAACCGGGTATCATAAAGCCGCCTGAAAAAGAGCCCTCAGTCTCCAGGTTGCCGGCATCAATCTGGTGACATACCGTGCAGCTCACACCTTCGCGCGAATGGTCCTCAGTTACCGCGGTATCGAATCGGTAAAAATTGTCTGTATCGAGATTAGTGCCTGTTTGATGTGCATGCACATTGCCCATGGGCGCATGGCATCGGGTACATGTATTTTCAATAAAACCGGCAAGATGCGGAAAGCTGTCGACTTCATCTTCGACAGCTGCCTGCCAGTATGGATCATTGAATGCCTGCGCCATTACGCTGTGCTGCCACTGGCTCGGCGGGCTAATATCCTTGTTATCAAAAAACATCACCGGGTTAGACGGGTTAAGTGATGATTCGTGGCAGCCGTCTGCGCATTGTGTCGCATTGGTAAAGGCGCCGGTATCCGGCCAGTCAGGCGTAAACGCAGCATCACTCGACATGGCATCACTGTCGATAATCGTGCCGGTTGCAGTCCCATGATCAAAAACGCTGTTCTGCGAATCACTAAGAACAAGCTGCATCTGCTTGCTGGTTGTTGTCGGCGCGGAATCATTGTCCAGTACCGGGACAGTGATAAATTTTCTTGTTTCACCAGGCGCAAACAGCACTGTGCCATTCACCGCAGAATAATCTTCGCCTGCAACTGCTGTGCCGTCGACGGTTTCATAATCTACGCTCACGCTTTCGCTGCTTGCTTCAGAAAGCGCAATGACAAATTCAAGGTCATCAGCGTCTTCAACAACGGTAACGCCATAGACGCCGCCTTCAAAAAGAGCATGGGTTTCGCTTGGCTCGACCGGTGTTGTCACCGTCGATGAAGCCGGGTCATCAGAACTACTGCTGCATCCAGTAATAATTAGCCCGGATAAACATAAACCCGGTAAGCTTATATTTTTCAGTAAACGGATGGTTTTATTTTTCATGCAATATGATTTCCGAACAACGCAGTAATCCAGTATAAATCTCAGCTTTTAACTCAAAAGCAACTAGGTAATATAAGTTATTATACGCATATGAAGGTGTCATTGCGCATTATCAATACCTGATTTAACAAAAGGTTACTTTTATACGTTCACCACGGGAAACTGCGCTGTTATAATTGACAATTGTCAAGTTAACAAGGACATGTCAATATTTTCCTGAGTGCTGAGTCCGAATGATTTTCATCAGCATTAAGGTAAATAGTTATACTGTCGACTGACCAAACATCTCACGCACAATGCCCACGTAAAAACCTCAACAAAATGCAAAAAATGAAATTAAAAACTATTTTCCAATCGATGCGACCGCCTTTTCTGGCCTTAACGTTTGCCTGTGTCTTTCTTGGCATGAGCATCGCGGTTGAAATACAGAACAATATAAATTTTTCACTGCTTGCACTGACCCTGCTTGGTGCGTTATTAGCGCATATTAGTGTAAACACACTGAATGAATATTTTGATTTCAAAAGCGGGCTTGATCTAAACACTATTAAAACACCGTTTAGTGGCGGCAGCGGCGCGCTGCCGCAGCAGCCGGAAATGCTTGGTGCTGTTTTTGCCGTTGGCATTGCTTCTTCAGTCACACTGTTTTTAATCGGCAGTTATTTTGCCTGGCAATACGGCGCCGGCATTATTCCTGTTGGTATTACCGGCCTGATATTAATAACCACGTATACCAGCTGGATTAATAAACACCCGCTGCTGTGTCTAATTGCACCCGGTCTTGGCTTTGGTTTTCTTATGGTCGCCGGCACCCAGTTTGTACTGGTGGGAGAGTATCAATCATTATCCTGGCTTGTTGCCGCCGTGCCTTTTTTCCTGGTGAACAACCTGCTGTTACTCAACCAGTACCCTGACTTAAAAGCAGACACTGATGCTGGCCGCAATCATTTCCCGATTGCCTATGGCATAAAATACAGCAACATGATTTATGGATTATTTGTACTGGCTACAATCGTTATTATTATTGCGCCAGTTATAACCGGAGATTTACCGGCGCTGAGTTTGATTGCACTGCTGCCTATGCCGCTGGCCTTATTTTCATTGTATGGTGCAGTAAAGTACGGCGAACGCCTCGGCAGCTACCCGCAGTTTCTCGCGACAAATGTTGCTGTTGCCATACTAACAACCATACTGCTGGGAATATCAATAATACTCGGATAGAAAAAAGCAGAGCGATTAAAAAAATATGAATCAGGCCTGTCTGTTTAATGCACTGCCTGTTTCGATACCGCTTCTGTATCTTTCAACCGTTCAAGTTCAACACTCATCAGTAACAACTCGTCGCCACTGATTAATGTCGTTCGCCAGTCGCCGCATTGTTTGCAGACCAGCTTATTAGGCGTGGCATCTGATTCACTGCCACATTGATTACACTTAACCCGTATCGGCAAATATTCGATAACCAGCTCTGCCTGCTCAGCGATGGTACCGGCACTGGCTACCGGGTAAGCATTTTTTAACAGTTGCGCTTCAACGCCGGATAACGGCCCCATGCCTACCACGATGGACGTCACACTTTGCGCATTACGTTCAGCGGCGATGGTCTCGACCTGGTCCATCAATGATTGACAGATGGCAAGCTCGTGCATATTAAATACCCGCTTCCAGCATCTGGTCATAAAGCTCCCAGGCGGTTTGTGCATCCTGCGGCGAAATTCTCTGTATCGCATAACCAACATGCACGACGACAAAGTCATCAGGCTCGAGTTTGTCTTCCTGCATCATGAACAGACTGACATCGCGCTCGACTCCTTTGGCTTCACAGCGGGCTGTAAAACCATCGATAGATTTGATTTGCATCGGTATACCTAAGCACATAAATTTATTACCAAAATGACTGTTAGTGGTTACGCTTCATTTAACGTTAGAAAATACGCCTACTAGTTGACATATGTCAACTAGAGTTGCACGATACACTGATAAAAAGTGTCATATACTTAATTAGGCCTCCTGATGGAACAACGTGAAACTTTGATTCTCGGTATCGGTAACACTCTTCTTACTGATGAAGGTGCAGGCATACATGCGCTAAATAAGCTTCAATCAGAATATCAGCATATACCAAATATAAACTTCATCGATGGCGGCACGCTAAGCTTTACGCTTGCTGTCTGGATTGAAGACTGTGACAACTTCATTGTTTTCGATGCCACCGAGTTACACCAGCCAGCCGGAACTGTTAAGACCTTTGTTGGCGAAGATATGGATAACTTCCTGGGCAACTCCAAGCGCAGCGCACATGAAGTAGGCCTGCTTGACCTCATGGACATCGCCCGCCTGACTGAACACCTGCCGGAAAACCGTGCATTAATCGGCATCCAACCCGGTCACATGGGCTGGGGCATGAAACCGACAGCAGCCGTGCAAAATGCACTGGGTATTGCGGCTAATGAAGCAGCCACACTGCTTAAGCAATGGCATGAAATGCCAGAGGACATCAATACCGCCAGTTCAGACCACATCAACATCGGCTGCCGCGGATCCATTCCTGGACCCATTAAGCAAAGCGGTGGTATTGCCATGACACAGATGGACACTACCGTTTCCCAGTTTAATATTCAAAATGGCGATGCGCTCACCTGGAACGTAGAACCGCTGTTGCATGAAATTAAACACTCGCTGGAAAAATTAATTCAGACGGGTAAAAGCAGCATTATTGATTTACGCAGTATTCCACTGGCACCCGGTGAAGAAGATAAAATTTTAAATGCCCTGGGTTGCGGCGAAGTAAAGGCAGAGCTTGATGCTTTGGGCCCGAGTGAAATTATTGAAACCCTGTACGCCGGTGTCTGGGTGGTTACTCACTACAATGATGAAAACGAAATCATCGGCCGCTTTATCGAAATAACAAACATACCGAGTATTCTTTGTTCCCAGAACGAAGATGTCAGCGAAGCTTTTGATCGTCTTGCCGAGACACTGCAGGACAGCCAGAAAACCAATGAGTCCTAGTCGGAGAAACCAGCATGTCCGAAGATAATAATAAACCCGGTTCTAATAATAAAGAGATTACGCTTGGTGATGCTTTAAGAAACCAGGGTGTATCCCGCCGCAGCTTTTTGAAATTCTGTGCAGCAACGGCATCAATGATGGCAATGTCTCCGGCCATGATTCCGAAGATTGCTCACGCACTGGAAAATGCGAGAAAACCTTCGGTCATCTGGCTCTCTTTCCAGGAATGCACCGGCTGTACTGAATCGCTGACTCGCGCACATACGGCAACCATTGAGAACCTGATTTTTGACTCCATCTCGCTGGACTATCACCATACATTACAGGCCGCTTCCGGACATGCAGCGGAAGAAGCACGCGAAGCTGCGATGAAAGAAAATTATGGCGAGTACCTGCTGGTTGTTGATGGCTCGATCCCCATGGGCAACCCCGGTTATTCTACTATTGCCGGTATCAGTAATTACGATATGCTGATGGAAGCCGCTGAAGGCGCCGCCGCGATCATTGCTGTTGGTACCTGCGCAACCTATGGCGGCATTCCGCACGCAGACCCAAACCCAACAGGGGCGGTATCCGTTGAAGATTTAATTAAAGACAAGCCAATTATTAACGTACCCGGCTGTCCGCCTATTCCCGTGGTTATTACCGGTGTACTCACCCACTTCCTGACCTTTGGCGCGATTCCCGAGCTGGATCATATCGGTCGGCCAAAAGCCTTTTACGGCCAGAGTATTCATGACCGCTGTTACCGCCGTCCTTTCTACGACAAGGGCCTGTTTGCGGAAACCTTTGATGATGAAGGTGCCAGGAAAGGCTGGTGTCTATACAAACTCGGTTGCAAAGGCCCAACAACCTATAACGCCTGTGCCACTACCAAGTGGAACAACGGTACCAGTTTCCCCATTGAATCCGGACACCCCTGCCTGGGCTGTTCAGAGCCCGATTTCTGGGACGGCGGCGGCTTTTACAAGGCGCTATCAATGCCAACGGAAAATATCAGCAAAACCGCTGTTTACACACTCGCCGGCGCCGCAGCTGCCGGTGCCGTCATTGGTTCGATGAACCGCTCGAAGAAAGGCAGCGCCAATAAGGCCCACGAGAAAATGACCATTGATGACCTGGAAAAGTAGTCCGGCAAATAATCGGGAAAAGTTAACAGAAACAGCTAATCCAGAAATTTAATCCGAATAACAGCAGCATAGATATAGAGAGTTTTTAAAATGAGCGAAATAGAATTTTTGAACTGGGTACGGGGTCCTGGGTTTCAAATTGCGACAGTCATCCTTATCGCTGGCGTGGTTATTCGTGTCCTGGAGATATTACTGCTAGGCAGAAAAGCCAACCTCGCCGAAGCTAAAGGCTCTGAAATGAGCAGCGGACTAAGGACCGTAGTTACCCGCTCGGTTCCGACGAAGGAAACTTTCAGTCGCTCTGCCTTTACTACGGTCTCGGGCTACATTTTTCACATCGGCCTGTTTATAACCATTTTCCTGTATGCACCGCATATATTGTTAATAAAAGACATCATCGGTTTCGGCTGGCCCGCCATTCCTTCAGCGATTGTTGATGCCGTTGCCGTGGTCAGCATAATCACCCTGCTCGCGGTACTGGTGCACCGGCTAACTAACAAGGTAAAGCGTTACCTGACCCACACCGAAGATTTACTGGTCTGGTTTGTCACTATCGCGCCACTGGTCACCGGCTATATTGCTTTCCACCGAATAGGCATGACTGGTCCGATGCTGCTGGCAATTCATATCCTGAGTGTGGAACTGTTAATGGTAGCAATACCCTTCACCAAGCTGACACATATTTTCACTACATTTATGGCCCGCTGGTATAACGGCGCTATTTCCGGATACAGAGGAGTTGAATCATGAGCGCATCATTAGAAAGAGGTATTAACTCTCTTAAAGAGCAGGTCGATTCAACTGTCGCTGCCTTTTTCAGCAGCTGTGTGCATTGCGGCATGTGCGCCGATGCCTGCCTGTTCTATACCGAAACCGGCGACGCTTCACGCACACCGATAAACAAGACAGAGCCGCTGCGCCGCATCTGGAAATATGAGTACACCCTGCTGGGTCGGCTACAGAAAATGTTCGGCCTGGATAAAAAAGTCGACGATCAATTACTCGAAGACTGGGAAACGCTTGTGTATGATAGCTGCACATTATGCGGTCGCTGCTCAATGGTCTGTCCGGTGGGTAATGACATTACCCTGATGATTCGTAAAACACGCGAAGGTATGGCTGCTTCCGGTCATGCACCCGATGGTTTAATCGGCGCCACTAAACGTGCAGTTACCATCGGCAGCCCAATGGGCGTGAAGTTACCCGCTCTGCAGGCGCAGATTAAACACGTTGAAAACGATACCGGCATGAGCATACCCGTTGATGTGGTCGGCGCTGAATACATGCTGTTGTTATCATCAATGGAAATCATGAACTTCCCCGAGTTTATTGAGGCCACGGCGAAGATATTTGAAAAAGCCGGCGTTACCTGGACCATTTCTTCTAAAGCATTCGAAGCCACCAACAGCGGTATTCAAATTGGTGTTGCCGATATCGCCGCCGAACTGGTGCAGCGCATTGTTGATGAAGCGGAAAGGCTTAAGGTAAAAACCGTTATCAGCCCGGAATGCGGCCATGCTTACATGGCAATACGCTGGGAAGGCCCTAACCTGGTCGGCAAGCCCTTCAACTTCAAGGTGCGACACATTCTCGAAGTGCTGGACGAATTCCGCCAGGACGGCCGTTTGAAAATTTCCGGCAAGGAAACACAAAAACTGACTTACCATGATCCCTGCCAGATTTCACGTCGCGGCGGTGTCATCGATCAGCCACGCAACCTGATCAATATGTTTGCCACGGATTTCGTTGAAATGCCCGATGCCGGCAAGATGAACTGGTGCTGCGGCGCAGGTGGCGGCGTGAGTTCCAACGAACGTGCCGACGAAATCAGGCTCAAGGTATTCCAGCGCAAAAAAGACCAGCTGGATGAAATACATCCTGATGCCATTATCAGTGCCTGCTCTAACTGCCGGATACATCTTGAAGATGGCCTGGAGGAATACCATATGGATATTCCATTAATGAGTCTGACCGAAACACTAGCCGAACACCTGGCAGATGATTAATAGAAATTGTGGCGATAGCAGAAATGGCACAGACCAGTACACTCATTGATGATGAGTCTGATGAGGTACCGGCAGATAAAGAAAACGAATGGCAGTACAGTACATTAACAAATTACCTGGCATCAATAAGCTAAGCTGCCACATAACGCAGCAACCAAGAAGAGAGAGCTAACCATGAGCGAATCCGGCGGAAACGAAAGAATTGTAGTTGACCCGATCACCCGTATCGAAGGCCATCTGCGTATCGAAGCACAGATGAACGGCAATAAGATTGAAAGCGCCTATTCATCCGGTACCATGGTGCGCGGCATTGAAGTCATTCTTCAGGGTCGTGATCCGCGCGATGCCTGGGCCTTTGCTCAACGTATCTGCGGCGTGTGCACCCTGGTTCACGGACTGGCATCAATACGCTCGGTCGAAAATGCTCTAAGTTATAAAGTGCCGAAAAATGCTGACCTTATTCGTAACCTGATGAGCGGTGCGCAATACATTCATGACCACGTGATGCACTTCTACCACCTGCATGCGCTCGACTGGGTGGATGTTGTCTCTGCATTAAGCGCAGACCCGAAAGCCACTTCCGAACTTGCGCAGTCGTTAAGCAGTTATCCTAAATCATCACCGGGTTACTTCGCCGACCAGCAGAAAAAACTGAAGAAATTTGTTGAAGCCGGGCAGCTGGGTATTTTTGCCAAGGCATACTGGGGTCACCCTGCTTATAAACTGCCGCCCGAAGCCAACCTGATGGCAGTATCGCATTACCTTGAAGCACTATCATGGCAACGTGATGTTGCCCGCCTGCAAACCATTTTCGGCGGCAAGAATCCGCACCCTAACTTTGTTGTTGGCGGCGTACCCTGCGCCATTGATCTGAACTCTGATTCAGCGATCAATGCGAAAAAACTGTCACAGGTACAGGACATCATCAACCAGATGAAAACCTTTGTTGAACAGGTTTATATACCCGATACATTAGCTATCGCCGGTTTCTACAAAGACTGGGGCAGCCGCGGTGAAGGCCTGGGTAACTTCCTCACCTATGGTGACTTCCCGTCCAATGGCATGGACGACCCTTCCGGCTTCATGATTCCTTCAGGCGCTATTTTAAATCGCGACCTCAGCACCATCCATGATGTTGACATGAATGCCGCCGAAGAAATCCAGGAATACGTTTCACACTCATGGTATGACTATGACGGTGGTAAAGACACCGGCCTGCATCCTTATGATGGTGAAACCAAGTTTAATTACACCGGGCCTACACCACCCTACCAGCACCTTGATGTAGACCAGTCGTATTCCTGGTTAAAATCACCCCGCTGGAAAGGCCATTCAATGGAAGTCGGTCCGCTGGCTCGTGTCTTAATGTTATACGCTAAAGGCCATGAGCAAACCAAAGAACTGGTTAACATGACACTAAGCAAACTGGATGTTCCGGTTGAGGCATTATTCTCAACACTGGGCCGCACCGCTGCCCGCACACTGGAAACAAAGATATTTGCCGATGCCATGCAGGGCTGGTTAGATGATTTAATCGTCAACATCAAAGCCGGTGAAACCCGAACCTTTAACGAAGTGTTATGGGAGCCTTCATCATGGCCGAAAAGTGCACAGGGCGTTGGCTTCATGGAAGCACCACGCGGCGGGCTGGCACACTGGATTGTTATTGAAGATGAAATCATCAAGAACTACCAGGCCGTTGTACCCAGCACCTGGAATGCCGGCCCACGAGACGCCAACGGTGTACCCGGCGCTTATGAAGCAGCACTTCAGGATAACCACACGCTGCACGATCCAAAGCAGCCAATAGAAATTCTGCGCACCATACACAGCTTCGACCCCTGTCTTGCCTGTGCCGTACACGTAACCGACCCTGATGGTGAAGAAATTATTAAGGTAAAGGTAAAATAATGAAAAACATAATCACATCTCTATTTTCAATCGTTGCACTATTATTTACAGCAGGCACTGCGCTGGCTCATACCGGGCATGTTGCTGCTGAGTCAGTACACGGTTTTCTGCACGTAGAACATATTATTATGCTGGCAGCAGCTGCTTTAATTATTTACCTGGTGAAAGTATCAGGTAAATAATCCTGTATTAATACTTGGAACCGCATAAAAAAACGCCCGATATTTTTCAGGCGTTTTTTTAATTGTACATCTGTAGTATTTTCTGCCCCATTTTCATTTTCCACTAGAAAAATTAACTCTCTGGACCATGTTCTTTTCACCCTGCTGGTTAAAAGGTTTCCATAATGACGTTCGCCATTTCCAGTCTGCTTAATCCTGCCGCATTTGATCATCCGGTTCAAAATATCGAGCTTATTGAAACACATATTTCGTGGGTGATTTTAACGGGTGCGTTTGCCTACAAAATTAAAAAACCTGTCGATTTTGGTTTCCTCGATTTCTCTACCCTGGAAAAAAGACATAAATATTGCCTTAATGAATTACAGCTCAACCGAAGGCTTGCAGCAGACATTTACCTTAACGTCGTGGCAATTACTGGTACAGATAGCAATCTGAGCATTAATGGAGAAGGTGAAGCCATAGAGTATGCGGTAAAAATGAAACAGTTCCCACAATCTGCACAGCTGGATAATATGCTGGCCAATGGTGAACTTGATGTTACTCACATGGACGCGATTGCATCAATGGTCGCCAGTTTTCACCAGTCTATTGCGATTGCCGATAAGAGCTCAGACTTTGGCAACAGTCATGCAGTCTATCAACCGGTTGAAGAAAACTTTATTCAAATACGTGAACACCTGAACACTTACTTCGGTATTTACCAGCAGACACTTGAAGAACTTGAAACCTGGAGCAAGTCTGCCTTTACACGCCTGGAGTCTTATTTTCAGCAGCGTAAAGCGAACGGTTTTATTCGCGAATGCCATGGTGATATGCATTTACGCAATATGCTGTGGCTGGATTCAGGTTCGCACAGCGGGCCTGCTGCATTTGATTGCATCGAATTTAATGCAAACCTGCGCTGGATCGATGTGATCAGTGAAGTGGCTTTCCTGGTAATGGATTTACAGGACAGGAAACAGCATGTGCTTGCCAGTCGTTTTTTAAATCGTTACCTTGAACTTACTGGCGACTACGCCGGACTGGCTGCTCTGCCCTATTATCTTTGTTACCGCGCACTGGTACGCGCCAAAGTTAGCGTGATACGTCTTGGCCAGGATAATATTTCACCGCAGGAAAAAGAACAGGTGCTGGCTGAATTTGATTCTTATCTTGCGCTTGCTTCCAGCTTTACTCATACCCGTACAGCAAAACTAATTATCATGCGCGGCCTGTCTGCTTCGGGAAAGAGCACAGTGTCTCAGCAGCTGCTTGACGCTAGCAATATGATACGTATTCGTTCGGATGTTGAACGCAAGCGACTGTTTGAGTCAGCTATGACAAATAATGAAAGGCCAACTGGTGCTGCTAATAAAATTGATAACGGAATTTATTCCAGCAGTGCATCGGAGAAAACCTATGCAAAGCTGGCAAGCCTGGCATCACAGGTTATTGATGCCGGTTATAGCGTTATTGTTGATGCTGCCTTTCTTAAATATGAACAGCGTAAGATATTTCAGCAACTGGCAGATTCTCTATCCGTCCCTTATATTATTTTGCAGCTAACTGCACCAGATGAGGTTTTACGGCAACGTATCATTGACAGGAAGAATGATGTTTCTGATGCTGACCTGGCAGTTCTGGAGCACCAGCTGGCGCATAGGAAGCCGTTAGAGGATAGTGAAACAGATTCGGTGGTATTGGTTGATACCACAATGAAAGTAGATACCGATGCTTTGCTGAAAAGCCTGGAACGGTAGGAGCGCTTTTTAAAGCGCGATTGCTACCTGATAGTCCGTTCGCGGAATAAATTATTCAGCATATCCCTATGCTTCACCACTTCGTGGCTTACGTGAAAAATTGCTCCAAACAATTTTTTCCGCTCCTACGAGATACCTCTACCCCGCCCTTCTCGGAGACGGGCGGGATAGAGCTATTTTTACAGGCTGGGTAAACGTGCCGGCAGATGCTGACGAATATCCCTGGCGTTCAACTGGGAAAGATTTTTTGCCAGTTCGAAACAGGCCAGCTTTTGTGTTTGTGAATTAAGCTGGTGTCGCAGGCTGCCAAGAAAACCGGGAGCAGCGACCAGGATGAACTGCTTGAATTTATTGCCTTTACGTGCGGCATCCAGCTCGTTGGCGACTTCTCGCGCAAAATTGATGTTTTCCTGTTCTTTAGGACTAACTTCGTCCTGGTAGGCATGTCCGCCGGATCCGCCATTCCCATTACCTTTTCCGGGCAAATCACTGGTCATACTCCGTTCGTGTAATCGCGCCTGCGTGTGTACGATGCTTTCTATTTCTTCTATCGGCCCGGTGCGGGTATCTACCTTGAAAATACGGGCTTTACTACTATCTGCAACAACTAACCAGGTTAATTTCATAACTTTCAGCTCCTCATTGTTCGTAGTTCTCAATATCATTAAACATCAGTCTTTGGATCTACGCGTTGATAATAATCAAGTAAAAGAATTAGATTTACCTTACTCTTATTGCGGGCACTATTCGACAAGAATTTTGTTATAAACACAAATTATTCCTCCAAAGGATCATTTGTCAGTTTGGGAAATCCAGCTAATATTGAAAGCAGAATCAACAGCTTTATCTGGATAAGTATTTTTTATCAAGGAGCCCTTGAATTAGCCCGAACGCTCGGAGTGCGTACTATGCCCCTTCCATGCCAATTTCTCTATAAAATGGAGATGAATCAGGGATTCGATTGTTGTGTTTTCGATAAGTAATACTTATGACGAACACCTGCATTAAACGACTAATTTTCCTAATCTTTGCGATAAGTTAACAACCATGAAAAAGCAAAAAACAGAACTATTTTTATGCCCATGCGGCAGTGGCAACGATTTCAAACGATGTTGCCAGCCCTACCTGGAACAAACCAGTAATGCGCCTACCGCAGAAGCCTTAATGCGCTCCCGCTACACTGCGTTTGTAATGCTTGATGAGGATTATTTACGCTACAGCTGGCATCCAGACACCTGTCCTGAAAACATCCGTTTAAACGAGCGCACACAATGGCTGGGGCTTAAAATTAAGAGCACATTGGCCGGCGAAGAGAAAGACGATACAGGTGAAGTTGAATTTGTAGCACGATCAAAAATCAACGGTGAAGCCAGTCGCTTGCATGAAACCAGCCGGTTCTCACGATTTGAAAATCGCTGGGTTTATGTTAGTGGTAAGTTTGGGCATCGAGAAATATAACTTTGTGCAAATTCATTCTGCAGAGAGAAAACATTCTTGAAACCAGCTTGCAGAAGCTCTATCTATGAAGTCTGTTGTTAAATTCACAGGACAAAAAAACGACCCCTCAGGGCCGTTTTTAAACTATCTTTTGGATCGTCAGCTTAAACGCGTTTTCTTCGAGCTACGCCAACCAGACCTAACAGACCTGAACCGAACAACCAGGCAGCGGCAGGAACTGGAACTACTGTTGCAAATATAGCACTCGATACACCATTCCCATCATCGAAACCACCGACATGAGCTGCAAAATAAGCATCACCTACACCTTCATAACCAATCGCGTAACTTCCTATAGAGTCACCTGAAACGCCAGTAATTGAAAAAGACAATATTTCCGTACGTGAATTACCATTACCCTTTACCTGGAAATCAAAGAAACCAAAACTACCGCCCGCGTTTTTATTCGTAGTAACACCCCAAGTAGTTGGATCGATGTCAGAGATATTAACGGAAGCATCAACAGTCAAGTTATTATCATAATTGAAAAAGAACTTATCCATACCAAAGTTTCCAGTACCAGGAGCAGGCACACCTGTAAATTCACCTGTATTCACAACAACTTCGAAACCAATATCACCAGCGGCCAAGGAAACATCACTAGCAGAATCGCTAATAGTCACTGTCAGGTAAGCTGGACCATCAGCTAGTGCATTCGAAAACGTCATATCGTAACTCATGGTTGCCGCACTTGCAGGTAAAGCAAATAACGCAACTGGCAGCGCAGCAATCTTCACTAAATATTTCATCATGGTACTTCATCCTTAATTTATTAATTTTGCTATTTCGTATTGCAATAATAATGCCAATTAACAAACCACACTAAAAATAACAATGACTTAATAGGTAGTCACCATTAATCTTTTATGTTTTAGTGTTTATTTAGATCCGCTAATAACAATTATGTAATACATACCGACACTTTATCCCCCGTTCCCCGATTAACCAGATCAAAAAACCCATAACTTTCAATTACTTACATATCGTCAACTTATTCGACAATATTACACTCTGATTTTCCTTAGCACCTAAAAAGAAGATTTATCCTTATTTTTCAGATAGATAGAAGAACACTAGAACAGTAAAAAAACCCGACAGTAGTTACTTCAAACTAAGTGTATCTGGGGACAGTATACCTATTTCACCGTACCCCAGATTTCCGTCCAGGCTTTTTTGGCGTTAACGTCAAACCGTATACCGCCTCCAGGTTTTTGATAAACGAATCACTACCTAACGGTCGGCCGGTACGGCTGTGCTTAGCGAGCAACTCATCCTCAGTCGAGCCACCAGCGGACAGGTAGGATGACCAATCATTAATCCGATCAAGCATTGGCTTAACCTTAACTAGAATATCATCAAACCCGCTCAGGTGAGCGCGAGCGCTTGACCATCTCCAGTCCTGGGGCATGGTACAAATTTTAGCTTTTACGGGATTTAGCTCAACATAACGCACGGTTGAAAGCAGATAACTTTCATCCATAGGAAAGGAGTGAAATCGTTCCTGCCATAAATGTCCACGCCAGCCTTCTCGAAAATTAATCTGCCGTGTATAACGCCGATGGGCTTCTGCTAGCGATGACCTTAATCCATCTTCGCACTCGGGAACCATGACCAGGTGAACATGATTTGGCATCAGGCAATAGGCCAATACTTCAGTCCCGGATTCACGGGTATATTCTGCCATTAGCTCAAGGTAAATCTGGTAATCATCTTCACAGAAAAATGTCTGCTGGCGTCGATTACCACACTGGGTTATATGATGAGGGTATCCTGCTACAACGACTCCTGGCATCCTGGCCATACTCATTCTCCATTTTAGTCCTTTAAATTGTCTATATTGCGAACAACAACACTCCTTACTTTTTCGCCACTAACAGACTATACCGTATTTTTATATTGATATAAGTATACTGTCCCCGGAATTAAAAAGTTTCAGTAACGCAAAAAAAAACAGCGACCGAAGCCGCTGTTTTTTTGAAGCTTACGTTGTCTTAATTAAGCGCGACGACGTGCAACTCCAACCAGACCGATAAGACCTGTACCGAACAACCAGACAGCAGCTGGAACAGGAACAGGTTTAATTTCTACGTCGATAAGACCATGACACCAGCAAGATCAAACACCAATCGCTACTGTGACTCCCAGCACCAGAAGTAGCAAGACTTTCAATATCCGCATACCATGTACCCAGATATTTCAGACCAACTTAAACTCAGTTGAATCAAATAAATCAATAGTGTTAACCCGCATTATGTTGCAAAATAAGGTGCAGATGAAGGTGCGGCAAACGGGAAAATATGTTACCGTACCACCATCAAGACTAGGAAAGGCAGAAGCAGAAATAAATTACATCCAAAGCCGTAGTAAAGCCGGTGTCAGCTTGATCAAAAACAGCAAGCGTATATGACGCAGCATCACCACTACCCATTAAAAAGTTAACATTTGTATCAGATTGGTATCAGTACTGTGGATGCTTGCGACGTTATCGCAGTCAAACACAACGCTGCACCTACCACTAAGTTTCTAAATTTCATTATTTATTTCCTATTTTAAAATTTTTGGATACAACCACCGGAACACATCCAACCAGCGACCAACGCCCTTAAAAACATAATTTATTACTTAAAGACTGCTATTAACCATACATTTTCCGTGCCACATTTAATAACACGTCTAAATTCAGTCAATTAAGCACAATCAACAATCTTCACAAACAAAAACTGTCAACAAACCCGACTTTTAAACTTGCACCAATCTAGTGACTCAATAACGTTTTGAATAAATACAACAGCTTACATACAGGTGAAATACTAGAAATTTCCCTTTCTGCATAACAATATTTCGATAAACACATAAAAAAATACATTTTCATTAATTATTTCAATAAGTTATATAAAAACAAAAACTGTAATCAATTCCGACAGGTGAGCGTAGTTTCCATGCTGCACCATAATTAAACATCGAAATTATCTTCAACATAGGTAATGCACACTAAACAAACCTTCATCATCCAGCCATGTTTTCACAAGCTTAAAGCCGGCTTTTTTAGCCAGCTGCTGAAAATGCTCAACCGAGTACTTATGTGAATACTCGGTCAATATCGACTGGCCTTTCTTAAAATTAAACACCTGCTCACCGATGCACACCTGCTGTTCCTGCAAACTGACCAGGTGCATTTCAATACGATGCTTGCTCTTCATTAAAAAAAGCATGATGTTTAAACTGCTCGACATTGAAATCGGCTTTCAGCTCACGATTAATCCGCACCAGCAGATTTTTATTGAACTGCTCGGTATATCCGGCCTTATCGTTATAGGCAGCGTTTAAAATTTCACTATCTTTTAGCAGGTCAACACCAATTAACAAACCACCTTCAGTTCCCACCATATTTCTGATTTCACTTAGCACCGTGACCGCCTGTTCCGGTAAAAAATTACCAATGGTTGAACCCGGAAAAAACGCCACTTTATTAACTGCTTCCACATGATAGGGCAACTTCATGTCGCCGGTAAAATCGGCACATACTGCATGCACATTTAACCAGGTGAATTCTGCGGCCAGCTTCTTCGCCTCGTCCTGCAGGTAGCGTCGTGATATATCGATAGGCAGATAAGCGACGGGCCTTAATGCATCCAGCAGCAGGCGAACTTTATAACTGTCACCACTGCCCGGCTCTATCAGCAAACAGTCCTTGCCCAGCACCTCAACAATATCGTCGATGTTATCGCGTAAAATATTGACTTCTGTGCGTGTCGGGTAATATTCCTCGGTGTTACAGATTGCTTCAAATAAACGCGAACCGGCTTCATCATAAAAGTACTTGGCTTGTATGTAAGGTTCAGGCGCAGACAGGCCCTGTATGATATCGGCACGAAAATCCGATGCCTGCGGATGCTGATCAAAAAACTGGTATCGCTGTTCTGGTGACTCGGCTCATTTGTTTTACTGGTCATCGGTTTTATTATGAATAAAAACTTACCCTATCGCAGTGTTGCTGTTGCTGCAACTACAATAAAGCCTTACCGCGGATTAGGGCAGGACGCCCGTAAGTAGAACAACGCATATGTCCATGGATGGACGGTAGTAGAGTAACGCAGGAGCAGTTACCGAGGAGCAGTTATCGAGACGCAGAGAAAGAAAATTAATATGTTTATAATTAAGATATTCGTTTTTCCTCTGCGCCTCTGCGTCTCCGCGGTAACAAGTTTTTTGTTTTATCATTTAGTGTAAGCTAAGCCCATAACAAGATACCTAAGCAGAAAAACAATTACCCCGTATTCAGCATGAATAATTCCAGCACAGTCCCGGTGATAAAAGATCTCGTTCTGATAGGTGGCGGTCATAGTCACCTTTCCGTGCTGAAATACTTTGCCATGCACCCTGTCCCGGGTTTAAAAATCACGCTTGTCACGCGTGATTTACATACGCCCTATTCAGGCATGCTGCCCGGTTACATCGCCGGCCACTATTCCTATGATGAAGCGCATATCGATTTACGCCCGCTGGCCCAGTTTGCCCAGGCACGTGTCTATCACGCCACCGTTGATGATATTGATTTGCAAAACAGGCATATCATCTGCGCAGGACGCCCGCCGATTGCTTACGATTATGTATCGATTAATATAGGCTCAAGACCAGGCACACTGAATATACCCGGCGCTGATGATTACACCATGCCGGTGAAACCGATTGACCAGTTTCTTTCTCAGTGGCAGCGGCTTTCACATGAAGTTATACATAGTAATTTAGAAAAAGACTTTCACCTTGCTGTTGTTGGCGGTGGTGCCGGCGGCGTTGAAATGGCACTGGCAACCCAGTTTCGCCTTAAACACCTGTTGCGTGAAAACAACATCAGCGACAGCCATTTACACATAGATCTGTATTGCGGTACTGACAGCATTATGCCCACACATAACAGGCAGGTCAGGAAACGTTTTATTCGAACTCTGGAGCAGCGCGGAATACAGGTTCATACCCGCCATCGTGTCGAACAGGTACAGCAGGACCAGCTAAGCTGTAATAATGGAAAGACTTTTAAAGCTGACGCTGTGCTCTGGGTAACCAGCGCCTCCGCACCGGCATGGTTAGCGAAAACCGGCCTTGATGTCGACGCGTCAGGTTTTATATCGGTGAATGACTGCCTGCAGTCGACTTCCCATGAAAGTGTTTTTGCCGCCGGCGATATTGCCGCCGTGGTTAATCACCCGCGGCCAAAGTCAGGTGTCTTCGCTGTCCGCCAGGGGCCGCCGCTGGCACGTAACCTCGCCCGGGCAGCACAGAACCAGCCGTTAAAAGCATACAAACCACAAAAAAACTTCCTTGGATTAATCAGCACCGGTGATAAATACGCCATCTCTTCATACAGCAACTGGTCACTCGAAGGCAACTGGCTGTGGCGCATTAAAGACTGGATCGACCGCCGCTTTATGGATAACTTCAACCTGCTGCCGGAAATGGCACCACAGCAGGCGCCTTCGTTCAATAAAGCCATGGCAAGCGAACAGGCACTGCACGAGATATCTGCCATCGCCATGCGCTGCGGCGGCTGTGGCGCAAAAGTCGGCAGTACGGTTTTATCGCGTGTCATTAACCGGCTGCAGCCCATCAGCCGCGATGATATCGTTATCGGCTTGAACGATCCGGATGACGCCTCCGTCAGCGAAGTACCCGCGGGCAAACTGGTGGTGCAAAGCGTTGATTATTTCCGCAGCTTTATCGATGACCCTTACCTGTTCGGCCAGATTGCAGCCAACCATGCGCTTAGCGATATTTTTGCCATGGGCGCAGAGTCACAGTCGGCCATGGCCATTGCAACGATCCCTTACGGTATCGAAAACCAGGTAGAAGAACAGCTGTTCCAGACAATGTCCGGCGCACTGGAAGTATTAAACGCCAGTAATACTGCGCTGGTCGGCGGCCATTCCAGCGAAGGCGCGGAGCTTTCGTTTGGCCTCTCGGTAACCGGTCTGGCCGACCGCGAGCAGGTCATGCGCAAAGCCGGTATGCAGCCGGGTGATGTGCTCATTCTGACCAAGGCGCTGGGCACAGGCACATTATTTGCTGCTGACATGCGGCTTAAAGCCAAAGGCCGCTGGATCGATGCCGCACTGCAAAGCATGCTGTTATCGAACCAGGCGGCCGGTTTCTGCATGCATCGTCATGGCGCCACTGCCTGTACCGATGTTACCGGTTTTGGCCTGCTCGGCCACCTGGTGGAAATGACACGCTCATCAGAAAAAAGCGTTGAAATAAGCTTAAGCGCCTTGCCCATTATGGATGGCGCACTGGAAATGATAGCCAGCGGAATCTTCAGTTCCTTACAGGAACAGAATGTGCGTTTACGCCGCGCGATAAAAGACCCGGGTGAGTTACGCGAAGATAAACATTTTCCGCTTCTGTTCGACCCGCAAACATCGGGCGGACTGCTGGCATCTATTCCCGCTGCGAATGCTGAAGCCTGTTTAGCGGAATTGCATGAGCTGGGTTATCCGCTAAGCGTTATCATTGGTACGGTAACCGATGATACTGACAGTGTGGAAAGTGTTACACTAAAAAACTAGAAACCTAACCCATATCCTTTAGCAAAACAGCCCAGCCCTGCTTTTCTGCTTCCGGGGTAAATAACCCCGCACGCTGTTTACATTGCTGCTCAAGCGTTTTTACATAATCCGGCTCTGCTTCAGCCTTTAATAACAGTTCACGCAGGGCGTTCGTATCCTGCACTGGAAAATAACCGGCATAATCATCGCCCAGCAGGCCTACCGAACCATCTATGTTAGACGCAATTACCGGCAAGCCGGCCACCACGGCTTCAGAAATCACATTTGCTCCGCCCTCCATAATTGAAGGCAAAACCATCAGGTGGCAGCGCCGGTATGCCTGCCGTATTTTCCAGTGCGCCACTTCACCGAACCAGTGATAACGTGAATTGATTTTCATTTCTTCTGTGGCATACGATGCCCATTTATCGTTATGCGCCTTACCATAATGCAAAATACGTATACGGCTGTTTGCTGGTAAATCACGCACAGCATAAGCTGCTCGCATCGAATCTTTTTCTTCACGCAAATGCCCGACCACACAAATATCAAAGTTTTTAACAGAGCGTTTAACCGGGTTTAAAGCCTTAGTAGAAACCGGCAATGCTGACTGGTAAATAACATGCACCTTATGATGCACGCTTTCTGGCAGCACCTTCGTCGCCAACGGATGCAGCGTCACTATTTGATCAGCCGCCTCGATGGATGCCAGCGTTGGCTCCGGGTGGCTATTGATAAAACCATATAAATCCGTACCCGTCATCGCCAGCACCAGCGGACGATCCGGGTAAGTATGTTTGTAAGATGCAATCGATTCAGCACTGCGCCATGCATGTAGTGCAATCATCAAGTCATAAGCTGCACCCTGCCACTGTACTTCAATACTGACCCGGTGGCCCAGCTGACGCAAAAAATCAGCCCAGCGTAATGCTGTCGCCCGATTTCCGTTTAGTGATTTTACCGCGGCAGGTGTTATTATTCCTATGTGCATCTACGCATGTTAAACCAAAAACAAACTAACCACACATGTCAGATAAAAAAATTAGCGCGCAAACCATCAGCACTTTAATCGATGATTTAAACGATACCCGGCAACGTACACTTGAACTTGTCGACGGACTTGATCAGCAACAAATCATTGGCCCCAGGCTTGATATCGTTAACCCGCTGTTGTGGGAAATCGGCCATGTCGCCTACTTTTACGAATTATGGACATTACGTCATCTCGATAATGCGGACTCCTTGCTTGCCAATGCCGATGAGCTTTATGATTCCATTAACATTGCGCATGACACCCGCTGGGATTTGCCGCTGCTTTCACTTAAAGAAACTAAACAGTATATGCAGCAGGTACTCGATGCTGTTATAAAGCGCCTGCAAACTGACACAGTAACGGCGGAAGATATTTACCTGAGCCGATATGCCGTATTCCATGAAGACATGCACACTGAGGCTTATACCTATAGCCGTCGCACACTGAACTACCCGGCACCCAAATTTGCCAACAATGTACTTAATGATACTGCATATAACGCTGGAACACTGGATGGCGATATAGCCATACAGGGCGGCGACTATATGCTCGGCGCGATGTTCGGCACAAAGCAGGATACTGATTTTATTTTTGATAATGAAAAATGGCAGCATCCTGTGTTTGTTGAAGCTTTCGCCATTTCACGTGCTGCAACCAGCTACCAGCAGTTTGCTGCCTTTGTTGATAATGGTGGTTATGAAAACTAAAAAATTCTGGGACGATGACGGCTGGAACTGGCTACAGAAAAACCAGATAACAAAACCCAACGGCTGGAAAAAAGACAGCGATGGCAACTGGTTAATCAAACAGTTTGATCAATGGCTGCCCATGCAGGCAGACACCGCCGTTATTCATGTTAACTGGTACGAAGCCAGCGCCTGGTGTCGATGGGCTGGCCGCCGACTACCGACAGAAGCCGAATGGGAACTGGCTGCCTCTGGTACGCCCGACAACATCAATGCAAAACGTTTATACCCGTGGGGTGATGCAGCACCCGATGCACGACGGGTAAACATGGATGGTCGTGCCCTGCGCACAATAGATGTTGGCGCTTTAGCGGACGGTGACAGTGCCTTCGGCTGCCGCCAGATGCTGGGTAATGTCTGGGAGTGGACCGCCGACACGTTCAAGCCCTACCCCGGCTTTGTCGCTGATATGTACCAGGATTATTCACAGCCGTTATTTGGCCAGACAAAAGTTTTACGCGGCGGTGCCTGGACGACACGCTCACGAATGATACGAAACACCTGGCGGAATTATTACGCAGCGGATAGAAATGATGTGTTTGCAGGTTTTAGAAGTTGTGCTATTTAAAAAACTTTTTTACCGCAGAGACGCGGAGGCGCAGAGTTTTTCATTATTAATGCGAAGCATTAACAACAGTTATTTAGCTGTTCTCTGCGTCTCTGCGGTAAAAATTCTTTAAAAACTATCGCCCCAGCTGTCTTTTTTACGACGCCAGTTAATGCGGGTGATAATAAGGCCAAGAATCAGGCTGCCTATTGATACTCCACCGCCTATAATGAACCATTCCTGCATAACATTACTGCGTAACTGCTGATTATCTTTTTCCAGCATCGCTTCATTCTCGCGAACTTTTTCCAGTTCTTTTTTTAGCTGTTTGTTCTTTTTCGATAACGACAAAGGATTTGCCGCAGTAATCTTCAGGTCTTCCAGCGAATTACTTAAATTAGTACGTTCGCTTTGCAAGGTCCCTTTTTCATTTTTTAATTCCCTGACTTCTGCCTTTAATTCAGCAATCGAACTTTTTAGATCTTTGATCTGTTGCCCGGATTTCGCAAATTTTTCTTTAGCCGCTGCCAGCCGGTCTCTGCCACTGGGAATATCCATCATATCGTCGGTTGCAAGCCAGCCGGTTTTACCGTCTCTGAGTTCAACCTCGGTAAACTTCCCATCTTCCGACGTATCCAGTACGGTTAATGCTGTACCGCTGCTTACAAACTTGATAATACGATGTCCGTTTGAGGCACCAGAACGCATTGGCACTTTTAGTTCATCACTGACGTAACTGGTTTTTGCCTGCAGCGGAAAACAAATGGCAAGGCTGAACAACATAATGAATGACAGGATAAAGCGTCGTATAGATTGAGTTCGGATATTTAACACGTTATTTTTGACCACTTGTTATTACAGATAAATAGAGAATAAAGTCCGGCAATACGTCGGACTGCATTAATTAAGTGCTTATTATGACGAAAATGACACATTTCGTCACTTCGAATTTCAATTTGAAACCTACTGTCGGCCACGGCCGAAGCAGCAGCCTGGTAATCATGATTTCAAATCAGGTACAGAATAATATTTACTGATCTTTATAGGCAAAAACACCATCAGCATCTTTTGCATGATGCTCTTCAACCCATTTCAGCTTGTCATGCAGCGTCACAACCTCACCAACAATTATCAATGTCGGCGGTTTGATGTCTTCATTTTTTATAACATCAAGCAAGGTGTCCAGCGTTGCTATTAGTACACGCTGTTGCGGCGTAGTTCCCTGCTCAACCAGTGCCACAGGAGTAGTCGCTGGCAGCCCGTGGGCGATCATTTCCTTACACAGTGTCGGCGCACCATGCAATCCCATATAAAACACAACCGTTTGATTCGGATGCGCCAGCGCTTTCCAGTTAAGATCAACCGTGCCATCTTTCAGGTGGCCGGTAACGAAAACACAGGATTGCGCATAATCACGGTGCGTTAGCGGAATACCGGCATAGGAAGAACAGCCGATGGCTGCAGTAATACCCGGCACAACCTGGAAAGCAACGCCTTCCTGCGCCAGCTCTTCAATTTCTTCACCACCGCGGCCAAAGATAAAGGGATCACCACCTTTCAGGCGTAATACCCGCTTGCCTTCTTTAGCCAGGCGTACCAGCAGCTGGTTGATATTTTCCTGCTGCATGGTGTGCTTATCTCGTTCTTTACCGACATACACAATCTCGGCATCACGACGCACCATTTCCATAATCGCAGGAGAAACCAGGCGATCATAAACCACCACATCGGCCTGCTGCATTAATCGTAAAGCACGGAAGGTTAATAAGTCCGGGTCACCGGGGCCAGCACCAACCAGGAAGACCTCTCCCGGCGTTTTCGGATTGGCAGAGCCTTCATCAATGGCTTTTTCCAGCAATACTTTTGCATCTTCATCATGACCGGAAAACACCATTTCAGCGACTCGGCCTTCAAGCATTTTTTCCCAGAAACCACGACGCGATTCAACATCAGGAAAAGCGGCTTTAACTTTATCGCGAAAGCTCTCAACCAGTTCAGCCAGGCGACCGTATACTGCCGGGATACTGCCTTCCAGCTTGGTACGAATCAGGCGCGCCAGTACCGGAGACGAACCGCCGGTTGATACCGCAATAACTACCGGTGAACGGTCGATAATTGACGGCATAATAAAACTGCATAAATCCTGGTTATCCACTACGTTAACCGGCACTCGCAACTGCTGCGCCAGCTCCGAAATACGCTGGTTAACATCAGGCTGATTGCTCGCAGCGATAACGACAACACAGTCTTCCAGATCAATATCTTCAAATTTACGGTTAACATGCTGAATCAGGTTATCGTCACGCAACTTTTTCAGCTCTTCACAAAGCTCCGGTGATACCACGGTGACATTAGCCTGCGCCTTGCGTAATAAAGCAACTTTCCGCGCCGCGATTGAACCACCGCCCACAACTAAACAGGGGCGATTTTTAACTTGTATAAATAGGGGTAAATATTCCATGGCAACGAATCTGTAATATTGAAAGGATTAAGAGAAAGGTGCTATACCGGCATTTAGGGATTAAGCAAATCATCCAGCTTGCCGCTTTGATTTAAAGCAGACAGGTCATCAAATCCGCCGACATGAAAATCATCAATGAAAATTTGTGGAATAGTACGGCGGCCTGTAATTTCCATCATATGGTCAAAAAGAGCCTGATCTTCATCGACCTTAATTAATTCGTACTCGGCATTTTTACTTTGCAGCAGGCGCTCGGCCGCAGTGCAATAACCACAAAAACGACCACTGTAAACAACAACTTTGGGTTGTGACATAAATTTATAAACCTTCTATAACGTTTTTAAGCATGCCCTGAACTTCGGTAGCGACGCTACCCAGGGCTTCATTCTGTATAGCCATCATTGACGCCATAGGATCAACTGCTGCAACTTCAACTTTACCATCAGCGGTTTCCTGAACAATGACGTTACAGGGCAACATGGTACCGATTTTGTCTTCCGCCTGTAATGCCTTGTAGGCAAAGCCCGGGTTGCAGGCGCCAAGTATGGTGTAACGCTGAAAATCCACATCAATTTTCTTTTTCAATGTCGCGCTGACATCAATCGTTGTCAATACACCAAAGCCAGCCTCGGCAAGGTTAGCTGTTACACGTTCAATTGTGTTCTCAAAACTGTCATCAACAATCTTTGAAAAATAATAACTCATGGAGATACCTCGGTCACAGATGCGGGGGTAAAAGTGGCGCACATTATAACCTGTTGATGCCGGGCGACAAAACCTACCTAGAGGGATAGAGGAACATTATCCCGTTAAAACCGTGAAACGGATCAAACTGGCCAAAATGAAGCAAAAACAGCTCAGAAAGTTTATCAGCTATCCAGTGGCGGTGGTGCCACTCGCAGCACTTCTTCCACCGTGGTTTCACCCTGGGCAACCTTGTTTGCACCACTTAAGCGCAATGGATGCAGGCCGTCTTTAACAGCCTGTCGGCGCAACTCATGAATATTACAGTCGTCAGTGACCATCTGGCGCGTTTCGGCTGAAAACTTGAACATTTCATAGATACCCTTTCGCCCCTGGTAGCCGGTATCGCGGCATTCCAGGCAGCCTACCGGCTCGAAAATGGATTCGGGTTTTTTAGCTTTCCACGGGTGCACCAGCTCTTTCCACGCAGCATCTGATATCGGTGCCGGCCTTTTGCAGTGCGGGCACAGCGTTCTGACCAGTCTCTGTGCCATAACACCAAGCACCGAGGACTGTATTAAATACGGTGGCACGCCTATTTCCAGCATTCGTGTCACTGCCGATGGCGCATCATTCGTGTGTAAGGTTGACAGCACCAGGTGTCCGGTTAAAGCGGCCTGTATCGCGATATCGGCGGTTTCCTGGTCACGAATCTCACCGATCATAATAATGTCCGGATCCTGGCGCAGCAAAGTACGTACCCCGCTGGCAAAATCCAGGTCGATGTTTTTCTGTACCTGCATCTGGTTGAACGAGGGCTCAACCAGCTCGATTGGGTCTTCGATACTGCAGACATTAACTTCAGGCTTGGCCAGCAGTTTCAAGGTGGAATAAAGCGTGGTGGTTTTACCAGAGCCGGTCGGCCCGGTGACCAGGATGATGCCATGCGGCTGCTCGATCATGGATTGCCAGATTGCTTCATCTTTATTGCTAAAACCCAGCTGCCTGAAATTCTTCACCAGTACATCCGGATCAAATATCCTCATCACCATCTTTTCGCCGAATGCAGTCGGCATGGTGGAAAGACGCAGCTCAACTTCGCGTCCATCTTCGGTACGGGTTTTTAAGCGTCCATCCTGTGGACGGCGTTTTTCAGCCACATCCATACGGCCAACAATTTTGATGCGGCTGGTCACTGCTTTCATCACCGCAGTGGGTATTTGATAGACTTCCTGCAAGACACCATCGATACGAAAACGTACCGGGCACATTTCACGCCGCGGCTCCAGGTGAATATCACTGGCACGCTGTTCAAAGGCATACTGCAGCAGCCAGTCCACAATATTAACCACGTGCTGGTCGTTGGCGTCCAGCTTGCCGGAGCGGCCCAGCTCCATTAACTGCTCAAGGTTCTGGATATTACCGCCGCTTGCATCGGACGAAGTGCGGGCGCCATGCACCGATTTGGCGATGGTATAAAACTCTAGTAATAAACGACGTATATCGTCCGGGTTAGCAATAACCAGGTGGAATTCTTTATTGTGAATTCTGGAAAGTTCGGCTTCCCAGTCACGCTCAAAAGGCTGGGCCGTTGCTACTGTAATACTTTTGGCATCTACTTTAATCGGCAGCACGTTATAGCGCGCCGCGTAGGCATAAGACATTACTTCGGTAACTTCAGCAACTTCAACTTTTAGCGGGTCAATATGGACATAAGGCAGGTCTACCCGTTCTGCCAGCCAAAGCGTCAACATATCCAGTGACATGACTTTTTCTGTTTTCAGGTTTACCCAGTTGCGATCAGCAACTATCTCTAACGGATTTTTTTTCTTATATTCAGCACTGACGGCAAGGGTTCGCAGCACGTGTGCATTTTCTGCATCAACCATTTCATCTTCTTCCAGCCACGACAATATATCGTGAACTTCAAGATGCTGATTCTGCTTGGTATTGTTATCAAACACGGCATTCATTGCTATCGTACTCACCCGCTAATACTTTTTTAATGGACATTTATTTATTGTGTAGGCCAAATTTCAAAATAAGGCCCAGACAATCCCGGACTGGAGCTAAAATCCTGCTGGCTTACTTCCAGGTCCAGTACCTCAATATTAGACACTTTTGCGAGATTCGGCCCTGTTTTCAGCCATTTAATTAACGAATCGACACTTTTCTCATCCCCGCTAACCTGTACTTCTACCCGGCCATCGCGCAAATTCCTGACACCACCAGCAAGCTTTAACTGGCTAGCCAGCTGCCGGGTGGTCTCTCTGAAAAAGACACCCTGCACCCTGCCACTGATAAAAATCTGCCTGCTAACGTTCATTTTTAACTTCCACAACGGTTTTTATATTAACTTTTTTCCACTATCCATAGATATTGGTCGCTCCTTGCCATCCATGGCACCGCGGCATACCGTACATCCATGGACATTCGCCGCTCCTTGCCATCCATGGCACCGCGGCATACCGTACATCCTGACATACACGCACCGCCATCCATGGCTCCTTGCGTTATACCGTACATCCTGGACATTCGTCGCTCCTTGCCATCCATGGCACCGCGACATACCGTACATCCTGTACATAAAAAAAGGTCCGCAAGCGGACCTTTTAAATATCTGTATAGCATTACCAGATACTAGTTGTACTGATCAAACTAACCAGTATTGTATTACCTTATTTATTCAGGTAATCGCGATCAGATTGCTCTGTATCACCAACTGACCATGCACCGCGAGTTTTCGCGTGATTGATGGCCGCATCAATTTCTGAAGCAGAGGCATTTTGATCAATATCCAGAACCTGTCCAGGGTGAATTAAATCAGCATCCTGAATTTTGTTACGGTTAGTTTTGTAAATCAGTGGCCACTGGTAAGGGTCAGCATAAACTTCGTCTTTACCCGAAATGTTCCACAGATTGTCACCACGAACCACAGAGTAACTGCTTACGCGTCCACCGGCACCACGTGCACTGCTAGAGGAACTTGCGGCAGCAGCAGCGGCGGCTGCGGCAGCACTTGCATTACTGTTAAGGAATTTCTTGTTTTCTTCGGCGGCCTGTGCAACAGCAGTATTGGCCTGTGCAGCAGCCTTGTTAGCCAGAGCAATTGCGCCTTCTTCATCACCTGCAGCTAACTTAGCTTCAGCTTCTTTAATTAATTTTCCTGTATCGCGCCATTCATAATTGGCGGCTTTAGCTTCTGCATTAGCAGCTTTCGCTTCAGCAATAGCTTGTTCTGCTGACATAGAAGAATCAGCATCTTCATCTGTTGTAGCACAACCTGTAATCAGGCCTAAACTCAAAAGGGCAACGCTAAACAGACGGGCAGTTGTACGCATGGTCATAATATCTCCGGTATGGATGTTGGTATATATGGGTGTTGGTATAATTTATAATTATTCAGGTGGATTATAGCGCTAAAAAGTAACAATGTAAGCATTGAGTGTCAAGCATTGTCTATGTATTCATACTTAATTTCCGATAAAATCACCTAATTGACATAGTGAGGAAACCCAGTGAGCAATAAAGTTCAAATATTTCATAATCCCAGGTGCAGTAAATGCCGTCAGACAATGGAAATCTTAACTGACAAATCGCTTGACGTGTCAGTTATTGAATATCTAAAAACGCCTCCAAACAGTGCAGAACTGAACAAAGTTCTGGATTTACTTGGTATTGAACCCCGCGAGCTGATGCGTAAACACGAAGCACCTTACAAGGATAACGATCTTGATAATGCTGAGCTGAGCCGTGAACAGTTAATTCAGGCGATGATCGATAATCCGATACTTATCGAACGTCCGATCGTTATCAACGGTAACAGGGCGATTATCGGCAGACCTCCTGAAAAAGTACTGGATATTATCTAATGACTAAAGAAGTACTGGTTCTCTATTACAGCCCCGGCGGCACGACCGCAGAAATGGCAAATATTATCGCCCGCGGTGTCGAAGAAGTTGAAGGCATGCAGGCACGTGTGCGTACCGTGCCGAATGTATCAGCAACCACTGAGCAAGTTGACGATGTCATACCTGAAAATGGCCCGCTCTATGCAACAAATGAAGACCTTATCGAGTGCCATGGCCTGATCCTCGGCTGCCCTACTCACTTTGGCAATATGCCGGCGGCAATGAAACATTTTATCGATGGCACCGGCGCTTTATGGATGGGTGGAAAACTGGCGGGAAAACCCGCCGCAGTTTTCTCCGCCAGCACCAGCATGCACGGCGGCCAGGAAACAACATTACTCACCATGATGCTGCCACTATTGCACCACGGCATGTTACTGGTCGGCCTGCCCTACACCGAAACTGAACTGTTCTCCACAAAAACCGGCGGTACACCCTACGGTGCCACCCGTTTAACCGATGACCTGGAAGCAACACCTTTAAGCGATGAAGAACATAAGCTTTGCCTTGCAATCGGCAAACGCGTCGCATCAACGGCCAGGAAATTATCACAATGACACAAACGCAACTTATAAAACTTGGCCGCTGGCTGACACTGTCCGGTTATTTCACACTACTGTTCGGTCTTTTTGCCTGGCACCTGTTAATCGAGCCGCCGGCAAAACACCTCATATCAATTATTATCTTCTTTCAATTAGGGCCCCTGATGCTGCCACTTTTTGGACTGCTCAAAGGTAAGTTGTATACCCATGCCTGGTCGATGTACCTTGCCATTTTCTATTTTGTGGTGGGTGTCTGGTATGCCGGCAGTAGTGAGGATTTGATGATTGGGCTGTTTGTTATATTTACTAGCCTGGTGTTTTTTACCGGGACGGTGGTTTATACGCGGTACATGGGGAAGCAAACCAAAGCTGAGAGCTCTTCTGCTGAGGGTTAGTTTCTTTTCATATTCTTTGTTTCAATATTGCTCCTGTGGGTTTGCGTTTTCTACTCATTAATTGGCGTTAATATTTTCTATGGGTTGTTTACTTTGGCATTGCGGTTCTCGCACCGCGGGCGAGTTACTCTTTTGCTACAGCGCAACAAAAGAGTAACCAGAAAAGGCCGCCGCGAACTCGATAGCCCCGGGAGAAACGTCCGGGGTACCTGAATTTGAGTGTTTCTATTCATTGGCTTTGGTGTTTTGCTTAGTGTTGAGCGCTTACTTGGCCCGAGCCGCCCCGATGCGCCGTCCGGGCGCAGCGTCGCTAATTTCGCCGTCCATGGCGAATTTGCTCTACGTGTCGGCAAATTCAGCAAACAAAGGCGGGAGAGTCAAGGTCAAAAACAGAGTCAACAAGCACCAACAAGAACCCGCAAATCCAGCATGGCGCGCGCGCCATGTTTTTATGCTGTGTTCTAGCTGGTGCTGTTGACTTTGTTTTTGACTTTGACTCTTCCGCCTTCGATTGCTGAATTTGCGGGCTATTCGTAGAGCAAATTCGCCATGGACGGCGAATTTAGTGATGCTGCGCCTGGACGGCGCATCAGCACGGGCTCGTAGGCAATAGCCCGAAAGCCAGGTACCCCGGACGCTTCTTCCGGGGCAAACAAGTCGGGGCGGCACTTTTCTGGTTACTCTTTTGTTGCTGCTGACAAAAGAGTAACTCGCCCGCGGTGCGAGAACCGCAATGCCTAAGTAAGCAAACAATCGAAAATATTAACGCCAATACCAAATAAAAAACGCAAAAGAAAAAAAGCGACCAGCCAAACTACCCCTCACCAAACACCGACTTAACCAGCGGAATAGTTAACTTCCTCTGCATCGCCATTGACGCCTTATCCAGTAAAGCCAGCCGCTCAAACAACCCGAAGGTATCACGAGGATAACGCTGCATCAAATAATCCGCCACGTTCTCCGGAAGTTCCAGTCCATTTTGCCTGGCACGGTACTTCAGCGCCTGGTACTTTTCTTTATCGGTTAATTCCTGAAGCTGGAAGACTGGCCCCCAGGAAAGACGCGAGCGAAGATCTGGTAGTTTGACGAAGGCCTCTTCAGGCGGATTCGACGAGGCCATAATTAAACGGTTACTGTTTTCACGAACCCGGTTGATCAGATCGAATAATGCCGTTTCCCAGGCATTGTCGACCAGCCAGCTATCGATGTCATCCAGGCAGATCAACTCAAGCTGCTCAAGGCCATCGAATATCTGCGTACTTTGATTTAAGATTTCGGCCTGTGTCAGGTAACAGACTGTCTGCTGATTTTTTGCAGCAAGATTGCAACAGGCCTGTAATAGATGGCTTTTACCGCGACCTGCACTGCCCCAGAAATAGAGCTGTTTTTCACCATTATTTAACGCCGCATATTGCGCAAGGCCGGCTGCCACTTTGTTACTGCCTGTAACATAGCTGTCAAAAGTGAATAGTTCACCTGGCTCAAAACCCAGTGGTAATTGCGGATGCTGTAATGCAGTCATTTCAGTGCATTATTCCGCCAGTTTATAGTAATAGACCGGTGCCGACGGCTCCGCAGCCCGAGTGACTATCGTATCGACAGCCCGCTTATCTTCACTAACAGCCGGCACTCCTGTCTGCACTGTTTTACCTGTTCCCGTGTTGATTTCTGTTTCTTTCACGATAGCTGGCGCTGGTGGCACTGCTTCTGTCACCACAGGCTTGCTTATCTTAATCAGCATCGAATCACTTTTAAGCAGACTAAGAAAGTCGGCTTCTTCTGTCGTCAACAAAAGGTCATATAAAACACTCTCGCTATCGACACGCACAGGCCGAGCTGCTTCAACTGCATTCAGGCCGTTTAAATAATCTTCCAGCTGGCGAAATTGTTCAATTGATTTAACCGCCTGTATGTCCAGTTGTATATTCACCAGTTGCTGTTTGCTGGCCGAAGCGCGAAGTGCAAAAACAAGCCCCATAGCATCGGCTGCCTGGTCAACCGCTTTGTCGATCAGGCGGTTATAATCGGCATCCACCAGGCTCCAGTGACGGTTACCGCTGCTCATCAGCAGGCTCCAGCTGCTTTGCCACTGTGAACCGTTCCATAACATGCTGCCGGTCAGCGCAGGCCCCCTGGAATATCGTTTTGATGCAGCCTGCACCTGGTCTTTAAAGCCGCCACGAATGTCAGCCACTTTAAGAATTTTTTTGTCCCTGGAATCATACAATGGCCATTTTACCGGGACACCACGGCGTGTCAGCGCTTCATCAGCTGCCATTTTCAGCAATGACTGGTCGCTGCTTTTTAGCACATATTCACTTCTGCCATCTCTCACTGCCAGCCAGATAACCACATCCGGTCGATGCGCTCCCCATACCGGAAAGCCATTGTCCTTCAGATACTTCTCCATCGCGCTGCCGTTATACTGAATTTTCAAACGATGCGATAACAGCTCCCCTCTATCATTCGTAGCCGGATTCTCAACGGGGTCATAACTAAACTGCTTTACATATTTTGTTGGCGCCGGACGTTTTAGCTTGTCCATGATAATGCTGTCGCCTGAGACCCGAACAAAAATTTCGTCCAGACCTTTTTTAAAGGCTCCCCAACGAATATCAGCAGATTCACCCGTAACCAGTACATCGACGTTATATAACGTTTCTAGCTGGGCCGCCTGTGCCTGATTAAAAATGACCTGGCTAAAAACAGACAGCAAAACGGCGAAAACAAAAATTTTCGCTTTAAACTTGAACATTTGAGACCTATGAATATGAAAAATTGTAAAAATATAGCCCGAGAGCGTGTACAATAACACATCTTTTTATCACACGACCATCTGGTCTGAAACACGACTAAATTCAATGTCTTCCAAGCAATCCAAATCCTTAAGTTACAAAGATGCCGGTGTAAATATTGACGCCGGAAATGCATTTGTTGAGAAAATCAAAAGCAGTGTTGCCAGCACAAACCGTCCCGGTGTTATGGGTGGATTTGGCGGTTTCGGCGGCTGCTTTGAACTGCCTGATAATTATAAGCAGCCAGTACTGGTTTCCGGTACCGATGGCGTCGGCACCAAGCTCAAGCTGGCGATCGATTTGAACAAACACGATACCATCGGTATTGACCTGGTAGCAATGTGCGTCAATGATATTCTTGTCCTCGGTGCCGAGCCGCTGTACTTCCTCGATTATTACGCCACTGGCGAGTTAAATGCCGAAATCGCTGCCAGCGTTGTTGAAGGCATAGCGGAAGGCTGCCGCCAGTCCAACGCCGCACTGATTGGCGGCGAAACTGCTGAAATGCCGGGCATGTACGGCAAAGGTGATTATGACCTGGCTGGCTTTTGCGTCGGCATCGTAGAAAAACAGAAAATCATTGATGGCTCAAACGTTAAAGCCGGCGATGTAATGATTGCCATGGCCTCAAGCGGACCACATTCAAATGGTTACTCACTGGTGCGTAAAATTATCGAAGTCAGTGGCGCAGACATTACACAAACATTTGCCGGACAGGATCGGACCCTGGGTGAAGCACTGCTGGCACCGACAAAGATTTATGTAAAAGAAATTCACCAGTTATTATCACAGTTTGAAATCAACGCAATGGCACATATTACCGGCGGCGGCTTACTGGAAAATATACCGCGTGTATTACCCGACGCTACGAAAGCAGTCATTGACCAGGAAAGCTGGCAGTTACCCGACGTTTTTCAGTGGCTTCAGGACAATGGTAATGTCGAGAGCAGTGAAATGCATCGCACCTTCAACTGCGGCGTAGGCATGGTATTGATGGTTAATGCTGAAAAGGCTGATGCTATTCTGTCCGTATTAAATGAGAACGGTGAAAGCGCGTGGCGCCTTGGTGTGATTGAAGCCTGCGCCATTGATTCAAGTGAAAATAAACAGGTCATCATGAGCTAACCACGGTATTCAATACCGGCTCACTAGTGGAAATATCAGTGAAAAAAGCTTCTCTTGTTGTCCTTGTTTCGGGTGCTGGCAGTAATCTTCAGGCAATCATTGATGCCACTAAAAACGGCCAGCTAAACGCGAAGATCAAGGCTGTTATCAGCAACCGGGTTACAGCAAAAGGACTTGACCGTGCTGCCCGGGAGGACATTACAACCCACGTCATCGACCACAAACAGTACCTGTCCAGGGAAGCTTTTGACAGAGCCCTGATGCAGGTTATTGATGAGTCGAAACCTGACCTGGTAATACTGGCCGGTTTTATGCGAATTTTAACGGATGGGTTCATCGACCATTACCCGCGTCGTCTGCTAAACATTCATCCTTCTTTACTGCCAAAGTATAAAGGCCTGAATACCCATCAACAGGCGCTTGATAATAGTGATGCTATACATGGTGCCAGTGTACATTACGTTGACCACGAACTTGATGGCGGCCCCGTGGTCATACAGGCAGAAGTTCCGGTACTTGAGGGTGATGATGCAAATACGCTGGCAGAGCGCGTATTGCTGGAGGAGCATAAAATCTACCCACTGGCGATAAAGCTGCACCTGGACGGTCGTATCGGTTTTAACAATAATCAGCTATTGCTGGACGGACAGCCTTTGCTTAAACCGCTGATATGGAAAAACAACAAACTCATTGATTAATAACAAAGATCCTATTGACCATGTTACCGAACACGCAAAAATCAATTATTCTACTAATAAGCAGCACCTTATTAATATGCCTGGTTTTCAGTGGCAGGCTTTATGCCGCACATGCTCTACCCGAATTTAACGCAATATACGCTATAGAAAAATTTGGCCTGAAGGTAGCCGAAGCGAAGTACCAGCTTGAGCATACAGCAACTGGATATAAATTCTCACAGAGCTCAAAGCTTCATGGCTTTGCCAGTTTATTTAGAAATGACACGATTAATGCTGTCAGTTACGTAGACCAGGCAGGCGATAAATTATTATTAAAAAAACACAGCTATCGGCAAACAGGCAAGGAAAAAAATAGAGACGAGGAGTTTTCAATAGACTGGGTCACGGAAAGCTCCCGCTTGACAGGTAACATCAGCGGCATCGTTAGAAGTAAACAAATCAAGTTAGAAGCAGATACAGAGGTATGGGAAGCGCTGTCATTTCAAATACCTTTAATGATAGATGCCAGACCAGACAAAAAAGAATACCTTTATAATGCAATATTAAAAGGCGAAATAGACACTTATAATTTTGAGCTAAAGTCGATCGAACAATTAAACTTTTCAGGCAAAGAATACCAGGCATTGCAAATGGTTCGCACTGATCCGGAAAAAGATCGGCAGATACACATCTGGCTACTGCCAGAACTGATTAATATTCCTGTTATTATAGAAAATTATCGCGACGGAAAAGAACACTCGCGTATGCAGCTTGAAAGCCTGCAATTGAATAACCAAGAACCAATAACCAAACAGGCAGAGCTGATTGATGACGACTTCTGATTTCGACCAATACGATGCTAACGAAGAAGAAGCAGAATATCTGGGACCGAGTAAATCGCAGATAAAGCGCGATTCACAACATATCACCGATGTTGGCGAAGAAATTCTAAAATTAAAAACTGAAGACCGGCAGTCACTGGGTTTGCCCGATGATATAGAAGAAGCGATAAACACTGCCCTGAAAATCAAGTCTCGCAGCGGACTTAAACGACAAAGACAATATATTGGTAAATTACTGCGCGCAATTGATAGCAATGAAATCGAACAGCGTTTAAGAAAAATACAGCATCGCCATGACACCAATACCGCACAGTTTAAACGCGTTGAAAAATGGCGTGATGAACTGATTGAAAATAATAAAAATGCACTTAATGAAATTATTGCATATTACCCCGAAATAGACCGACAGCATATTAACCAGCTGATTCGCGCCGCCCAGCAGGAAAAACTCAAAGAGAAAGCACCCACAGCTTCACGCAAGCTGTTCAAATACCTTCGCGAACTGGCGGAAAATCAAAGCTAAAAATCGCTAATCCATACGATTTTTGTCATTACTGGATATTGGCGTGCGGTAACGATAGACCACCCAGTAAGTCGATAATACAAAGGTAATGATGACCACCATCTGGATCAGATAGGATGCCTGGGTACTGATAAGCCCGCTGGCCAGCGCACTGTAGGCAACCAGCAGAGAAAACTCACTGCCCTGCCCCAGCCTGATACCCAGTTCCTTTGAAAAACTTCTACTTTCACCAATTAATCGAAAGCCGAACCCGAACACCAGCGGCTTAAGCACCATAATCAGTAATGCGATTACGATACCGGCAAATAAAACCTGCTCGCTAATCAGGTTATCGAACTGCGCGCCGATTGAGAAAAAGAAAAGTATCAGGAAAAAATCACGCAACGGTTTTAACTGCTCGGCCATTACCAGCGCAACCGGTGAAGAGGCAAAGGCAACGCCGGCAATAAAGGCGCCCATTTCATACGAAAGCCCGAGCAGCTGTGCAACACCCGCACCCAGCAGTCCCCAGCCTAATGCCAGTACAAAGGTATATTCCTGGATAATATCAAAACGTAAAAACAATTTATTAACCACCAGCTGCACCATCACAAAAGCAACAATGGTTAATATGACCAGCTTGGAAATCAGCAATATAATCGTATAGCTAACGTTTTCACCAGCACCACCTGTTAACACAACAATTAGAATAATAGCGATCACATCCTGCATTAACAGTACGCTGATCATCATTTCACCGGTATGCTTGTGGTGCAGAGCCGTTGTCGGTATCAGTTTCAGACTAACAATAGTGCTGGAAAACATTAAAGCGGCACCAATAACAGCACTTTCGATCAAACTAAAACCAAAGGCCAGGGCCGCGGCCGCGACAACAAGAAGGTAGACCAGGCTGGTAAGCAGGGTAAGTGCTGCCGTTTTACTAAACAGGTGCAATAAGCGATCGGGGTTAAGACTTATACCAAGCAGGTACAGCAGCAGAATGACACCAACATGAGACAGCTTTTCAATATGTGCGGGTTCTTTAATAAGTTCAAGACCCAGCGGGCCGGCGGCAATACCAAAAGCGATATACGCCAGAATAACGGGTTGCTTTAAATAAAGAAAAGCAGTGGCAAATACCGCCGCACCCGCGAAGATCAATGTGAATTCAAAAATTATATTTTGAAAGGCCATTGAATTCTTCGCCGTTATTGATTAATTAATCGACAGATAAAGTACATGCGAGGCGTTTATGATTGAGCGCCGGGAACATCTTTCTGGTGCGCTCCAGTTTCACCACATCAACATTAGCCACAACGACACCGGTACCATGCGGAAGGCGATTTAATACCTGGCCCCAGGGATCAACAATCATACTGTCACCGTGTGTTTCGCGGCCACCGACATGATAGCCGCCCTGGTCTGCAGCTATCATAAATGACAGGTTCTCGATAGCGCGAGAACGCAGCAACGACTCCCAGTGAACCTTACCGGTCAAACTGGTGAAGGCAGAAGGCAAGGCACATATTTCCATGTTCTGTTCGATCATAGCGCGGAATAATTCCGGGAAACGAAGATCGTAGCATACCGCCAGGCCAAGTCGCCCGAAAGGCGTATCAACGACTACTATACTGTTGCCTGGAGTGATTGTTTCAGACTCAGTGTAACTCTCGCTAGTCGCTTCAATAGTAACGTCAAACAGGTGAATTTTGTTGTAGCGGGCAACAACTTCACCCTGGGGATTCAATAATAGACAGGCTGCAAATACCTTGCCCGGTTCATCTGAACGAATGGGGATAGTACCGCCCACCAGCCAGATATTATGTCTTATCGCCTGCTCTTTCAAAAAGTCCTGCAACAGGCCGCCCTCGGCATAATCTTCAGCAATTTTCACCTTCTCAGATTCTGTTGTACCCATGATGGCAAAATTTTCGGGTAATACCACCAGCTCCGCTTCCTGTTGCACAGCAATTTTAATTAATTTTTCAGCTTCGGCCAGATTGGCCTTTACATTAGGGCCGGATGCCATCTGTATTGCTGCAACTTTACTCACCAAAAACACTCCTGCTCATTTGAAACATTACACCTTATAAACCTGTCATTTAACAATAGAAAACTTAATCATATCATCGGCGCCGCTACCAGGGACCAGAACGATTTGTGCCGACGGTATCGCCAGCGAAACCAGCCAGTCTGACAGCTCCTGCACCCAGAACTGCCCTTCTTCTCCACCGGGATACTGTATTTCTATTTTATTTTGCGTATCCTGCAGCCAGTGATTAATCACCTCGTTCAGTACCGGTAAAGACAAAAGGGATTCGCCACTTCTTGCCGTCTCCCATTGTTCAGCACGCATTTGCCAGTTTTTCCTTACGCCGCTACTCGACCCGGTCTGATCGGGAGAAACTTCCATTTCCGAAAGTACACTACCGCTTACTTTATCATTTTTTTCAATATTATTAACTAACACATCAGCATTTAACTGCGCTGTGCAAAGCAATAATACAATACCCGTTATAGCGCAGCACTGAAAACGTCCGTTTTCACCGGCTTTATCAAAAATCATCTTCATCATCTTCCGCCGTATTCTGGTTACGCTCAACAATTTTTTCTATCACAGGGTCGTCCCAGCTACCAGTAACAGAATAAACATTATGACCTATTACGCCCAGATCAAAAACTTTTTGAATCAGGGCCAGGCCGGCACCTATCACCACACCACCTAACAACACACCACCAGCAAACGTCAGTGTATCGGTATGCGGCTTTACCCGCATTAACAGACCGTAATCCCGGTTTAACAGTCCAACACTACCAAAAATATTAATATCAGCTGCAGGCGCCGAAACATCAAAGTTCTTTAATGAACCGTCACCATTTATAAATTCGAAATCCCCCTTTATATAGTCAAAGGAAAAGCCTTCCCGTGTTACGTCATCAAAATCCAGCGCCAGCCTGTTTGCCAGTTTAAATATATTTAATAATCCCAGTAAACGCCCGCCTGCGCCCGGGTCTGCTTCCAGAATTTCCCCATCAGTCAATTCAAATGAAGACTTACCTTTCATATTGGCCCATGATAATGCATAAGGCTCAGCCGGCCATTTAGAATCGAAGTTTGCTTTATATTCGCTGCGGTCAACACTTCGCTCAAATCCAAGACCGGTTAATGTCTCACCCAGATTATTACCGCTTATGCTGCCTTCCAGCACGGTTTCATGTGCACCTCGCCAGGATGTCAGCCAGCTGCCGCGCGCATCGAAGGACATTGCCGGCCCATTTAAAGAAAGTTTGTTGATTAACATACCGTGCTCATGCCAGTGGGTTTCAAGTCTGGCATCAGTGAATATCCAGTCGTCCCAGACAACCCTTGCCGCATCCCAGTTAAGTGGCGGAAAGTCAGCGGGTATTAGTGGTTTTCCGTTTCGTTTGTCTTTTGTATAAAACAGGGCATGCAAATCAATATTGGCAAGATCCAGTTTTATCTGTGTATCTTTATCCAGGCCTTCGGTGAAAGCACCCTGCCCGGTCAGGTACTTCGATTTAATATCAAAATTCCACATAGTGTTTTCGTCACGCGAGGCATACAGGTCAAAAATGGTATTTTTGCCAGCTTCTGCAGAATCGATATAGCCGGCTTTTGAGTTAATCTGCATACCCTCATTTTCAACTACATTCATATCTAGATAAAAAGCAACTTCGCGATTAGCCGGCTTATTCACTTTGTCTGAAATATCCAGAGAGACATTTTTCAGGTTAGAACTGGCCTTTACATGCAACAGATAATCAACCGGTTTGTAAGGCAACTCTATGTTGATATCCCACATCGACTTACCGGTAACCCAGTAATCCGGAATCCAGTCATAACGTTGCAGAAGATAATCACTATCAAACATACCATCAAGATGGAAGACCGCTTCACGGCCTGATGATCCCACAGCAGAATCGTCTTGCGTAAAGGCATTAATAGTGACAGCTTCACCCTCGACAATAGCATCGATAGAATCAGAAAATAAACTATCCCTGGTAAAATCAACCGTGCCATTGATAGCACTGATTTCATAACCAAGTGCAGGGTAATAAATTTCGCTATCAATTAAGTCCAGATGACCATCAATAGCCACGTCAATTTCATCATCAACTAATGGCACATCAATCTTAAGTTTTAAATTACTCTTTCCACGTAACTGGAACTGCCGCAACGTGTCACCCAGCATATCATCGAGCGCGCTATTCCAGACGTAACTCTGGATATCCACGTTATTGCCGCTGGCATCGGTATTCACCGTTAAATGCGGCATCTCCAGATCAGGAATTTCAGCTCTACCGTTATATAAACGTGCATCTTTTGACATTGCCTGTGCCTTGCTTACAAACAGGCCTTCGTTCTCAAACTTAACCGTGGCAGATAACTGGTTTAATACCGGCCAGTCTGCAAGGAAACGCATATTAATATCTTGCGCTGAAAACAACACCTGAAAAACACCAGTATTATGCTTATATGGAAACTCGTTGAGACGCCCATACAAAACAAAAGAACCATCAGGCACATAACCATCGGTTACTGCCATATCGAGCCAGTTAACCAGCTCAGGGCTCATAATACCTACCGGTAAATACCGCTTGGCATATTTACCGTATGCATCATAAAAATCAGTCTGTGCATTTACGAAAATATCGTCGGCAGAAAACAACTCCACTTCAAAGCGTGTATAGGTATTAATGTGAGCATTTTTAAACTGCAGCCGATCTGTGTTCAAATGCCAGCTGCTATCCTGATACTGTAAATTCAGCAGGCCCTGGATGGTATCGGCAAAGATGACTTCTCTAAATAGATTTTTAAATTCAAACGAAGTGTCACTGGAACTAACTTCCAGTGTCGCGCTTTGGTTTTCATACTTTACAAAACCGTCAAAGCCCGAAACAGTTATTTCGTTTTGTGTGTCATGCACTGAAAGATCAACAACGGAAGCTTCAAATTTTATTGCCTTCGACAGTTCCGCTGCTGAGACATCTCTGGGCAGTTGAAGATCAAGGTTATATACATCTGCCTGCAACTGGTAGGCGTTTACTTTATCAAGCTCAGCAAGCTGCTCATTGTTCAAAAAAACAGCGGTAATTACCGGCAAATCCTGTATTCGCAATAAATCAGCATTCAAATAGAAAGAGTTTTCATCTTCACTTGCTGTCAATGTTGTCTTACCACCCCATGATGGCAGCTTATCCTTGCCAAAATAAAAATCAGAAAGCGTGATACTTTTATAATCATTGTTATCAACATAACGGACATTTGTTTCCAGGTAATCCGTTTGCCATGATTTAGCCGTGCTCTTATTTTGCAGCGATAAATCATGCATCGATAACTGTGAAACCAGGCTCTTAATTTTATTTTCTTCGAGTATTATCCACAGGTTTACATCAGTAACACTGTCCAGTAAATAATTATCAGCTATCTTGAATTTTGTGTTCCATTGCCGCAGGTTAAGCTCATGCGCTTCAATATAGATATCGCCATTCAGCGCATCAAGATCGCCATGTAAGTTTGCCACCACGGCCAGGTCTTTACCGTATGACTCCAGCAAATTCATGGAAAATTTTATGTCGTGGTTATTAAAGTTATTTTCAACATCAATATTTACATCCAGTAAATTCAGGTTTAACTTTTCACCGGTATGATCCTGGTAATAAACATTACTGTCGTGCAATAAATAATCAGCATTCTGCAGCATGTAGATAAACTTGTCCGGCAACTCACTGGAACCTTCACTGGTAAAACGGATACCCTGAATCAGCCATTCATCATCTGCCAGCTTTTCAATAGACAGATCAGCACCGACAAGCCCGATGTCATCAATGATTATTTCGAGCCGTAATAGAGATGAGACCACATCAAGCTCGACAAAAGCTTCACGAAAATTAAACAGGGGGACCTTGTTCTTTTCATCGAAGACCGATACGCCGATTAATTTGAGCCGGGGTGAAAACCAGTTTATCGCCGCATCAATGGAAGATATTTCAACAGGCAAACCGATTTGCTGACTGATTTCCTGCTGTATTTCATTTTTATAGCCGGTGGCGTACGGCAGCACTGCGCGCAATACGCTAAATATTACTGCGGTCGTTATCAATATCAACGCTAGGCTGATTATGATAAAAACTCTCAGGCGTAAGATCCATTGCATGGCCGGTAGTGTTATTTAGTAATAGTCTGAGGTTTAACTTTTCTAAACGATAACCACATCATACTGCTCCTGGGTAAACAGCGCCTCGACCTGGAACCTGATGGGTATGCCAATAAAGTCTTCCAGTTCAGCCAGGCTGTCTGATTCTTCATCAACCAGTAAATCGACTACATCCTGAGCCGCCAGCACCAGCAGCTCTCTGGCATCAAACAGTCTGGCTTCACGTAAAATTTCTCGGAAGATCTCATAACACACCGTTTCAGCCGTTTTTATTGAACCACGACCTTCACAGGTTGGACAGGTACCGCAAAGCACGTGTTCCAGACTTTCACGTGTACGCTTACGGGTCATTTCTACCAGGCCCAAAGATGAAACCTCACAGATTGAAGTCCGGGCATGGTCTTTTTCCAGTGCCTTTTCCAGGGCCCGCATCACCTGGCGTTTATGCTCTTCTTCGCTCATGTCGATAAAGTCAAGTATAACGATACCGCCAAGGTTACGTAATCGCAGCTGCCTGGAGATGCCCTGCGCCGCTTCGAGGTTTGTTTTGAAAATAGTTTCCTCCAGGTTACGACTACCGACAAATCCCCCGGTGTTAACATCTATTGTTGTCATTGCTTCCGTCTGGTCAACGATCAGGTAGCCACCGGACTTTAGCTGCACTTTACGTTCCAGACCCTTTTGTATCTCATCTTCGACGCCGTGCAAATCAAATATTGGCCGTTCGCCCGGATAATGCTCGATGAAGTTGGCAATTTCAGGCACGTACTTTTCTGCAAACTGAATCATCGTAAGATAGGTTTCTCTTGAATCCACACGAATGACATCGAGATCTTCGTCAACCATGTCACGCAGCACGCGTAAAAATAACGGCAGATCTTTATGCACAACACTGCCGGCTTTTACACCGTTGTTATTATTTATATTATCCCAGAGTCGATTAAGGTAAGTCAGGTCACTGCTCAACGCCTCTTTATCAGCAACTTCAGCTGCGGTACGCAAGATATAACCCGCGTCATGTATTCGATGTTCCTGCTCCAGCAAATCATTTTTCAGGCGTTCACGGTCTTCTTCATTTTCTATACGCGAGGAAACACCAATGTTGTCTGCATTTGGCATAAATACCAGGTATCGTGATGGTATTGTAATGTTTGTTGTTAACCTTGCGCCCTTGGTACCCAGCTGGTCTTTAAGCACCTGTACCAGGATTTCCTGCCCCTCTCTTAATAACTGTGTGATATGTACCGGTTCGTTACTGTTTTTGTGTTTTTGGGCTACATCAGACACATGCAGAAAAGCGGCTTTATCCAGTCCGATTTCGACAAATGCAGCTTCCATTCCGGGCAGTACACGAACGACTTTACCCTTATAGACATTGCCCACCAGTCCACGGCTTCTACTGCGCTCAATGTACAGGTCATGCAACATGCCATTTTCAAGGATTGCGACCCGTGTCTCCTGCGGGGTCATATTGATTAAAATTTCCTTACTCATATTATTCTTCTTTTAAGTATTATTTTTATTTACCCGCGCTGCGCCCGGGGAACAGAATTTTTTTGAGCCGTACTTACTAAAGGCCGAATCCCACACTGTTTTAATAATTCGGCGGTTTCGTACAATGGCAAACCCATGACGCCAGAAAAACTGCCATTAATATTGACGATAAACTGAGCAGCTATCCCCTGTATAGCATAGGCACCGGCTTTATCGTCGGCCTCGCCGCTATCAAGATACAGCTCTATTTCTTCATCATCCAGTGCTTTAAAATGCACCTCACTGCTACTGGTGGCAAAAACATTTTTATTATCAGTAACTATAGCTACTGATGTATGTACTGTATGTTTTTTCGCCGAAAGTTGTTGCAGCATTTGTTTCGCATGCTGCCTGTTTTCCGGCTTACCCAGTATGTCGCCATTAATAACAACAATAGTATCCGAACCCAGAACAGGCAACTTATTCGCATTATCGATTATCTCGTAACCAAGCTGTGCCTTTTCCATCGCCAGTCGTTGCACAAATGCCAGTGCCGGCTCATCCTTTCTTCTTGATTCATCGAGATCAACTGCCTGCACCCTGACACTGATGCCGATTTGTTCAAGCAGCTCACGGCGCCGCGGTGATGCCGAGGCCAGGATAATCTGGGCTTCTTTCGTTGCTTCCATCATTGCTTCTATCATTGCTTCTATCATTATATAGTCGACAGCACTCAGGGTCAGGCTCGATGGTAGGGGTGATTATTCAGGATACTCCATGCACGATAAATCTGTTCAAGCAAAATAACACGCACCAATGGATGGGGAAAGGTTAAAGCAGAAAGTGACAGTTTTAATGACGACTGGGTAAGCAGCTCATCGGAGATACCATCGGGACCACCAATGACAATTGACACTTCCCTGCCTTCCTCTATCCAGTTTCCCAGCAGCGATGAAAATTTCATCGTAGTTACCGGCTTACCCAGCACATCAAGTACCACCAGCATAGAGTTTTTAGGAACCGCGGCCAGCAGCTTTCTGCTTTCATCACGAATAATTCGCGGAATATCCGGATTTTTTCCCCTTTTTATCAATGGCAATAAAATCGTATTAACTTTTATCTCCGCGGGCAGGCGTTTACAAAAGTCATTACTGGCCAGGTCAACCCAGTCCGGCATTTTATTTCCAATCGCGATGAGATTTATTTTCACTGTAAAAACCAGTCTCTCTTAATAACTTATCTACTTGCTTTCACTGCCCTGCCGGTTTAATACATCAATAGACCATAAGCTTTCAAGATCATAAAAAGCCCTTACCTGCTTCTGCATCACATGCACGATAACATCACCCAGATCAACCAGAACCCATTCACCTTCTTCTTCACCTTCCGAACCCAGCACCGTACTACCCGCCTTTTTGGCTTCAACTACAACATTATTTGCAATCGATTTCACATGACGGCTTGAGGAACCTGTGGCTATCACAATCCAGTCAGTAACGGTGGTTTTACCTTTCACATCAAGCACCGTTATGTCCTCAGCTTTTAAATCTTCCAGCGCATCAATTGCCAGTTGTTTTAGTTCATCAATTGTCATGTAAAGTTAACCTCTTTAATTGCTGGTATGCCTGTTCGGGCATCCACTGACTTATATCCACATCTTTCTGAAAGCTCGCTCTGATTTGAGTCGATGATATATCCAGCTGTGGTACGGATTGTAACAGGATTCGTCCTGTTTTCTGTGCTCTTAATACAGCTGCGTCCTGCGTGATTTTTTGCTGTAAAAAACGGTAATCTTCCTCTGCTATCCGTGCCTCAAGATCGTTATCGGTGAACCCGGGACGGGCGATGACGACCAGGTGGCACCAGTCAAACAGTGACTTCCATTGATGCCATGTGGTAATACCTAAAAATGCGTCCATACCAATAATCAGACAGATACTTTCATCAGGAAAATCCCGGTTCAGTGATACCAGGGTATCAATCATATAGGACGAGCCTTCCCGGTTTAGTTCACGCTGATCAATCACCACATCAGCATAACCGGCAAGTGCAGTTTGCAACAGCGATAAGCGCTGCTCTGCACTCAGCCATGGCGGCTCACGGTGTGGAGGAATGCGATTAGGGATAAAACGTAACTGCTTTAAAGCTAATGCCTGTTTAACACTAAGCGCGGGTTTAATATGTCCATAATGGACGGGATCAAAGGTACCACCAAAAACGCCAATCATTTTGAATTTAGCGAATAGTGAAACACAGCTTTCGTAAAAATCAGCTGCATAGTTTTACCAGTCGCCAGCCATAGTAAAGCCGCACACAGCGATTGATTAAAACCTGTATTTATCACTATTTACTTTTCACTATTCGTTATTCACTGCCTTATCTGGCCATCGCCTAAAACAATATATTTCAGGCTGGTGAGGCCTTCCAGCCCTACCGGACCACGGGCGTGCAGCTTGTCAGTACTGATGCCGATTTCCGCACCAAGACCATACTCAAAACCATCGGCGAAACGAGTTGACGCATTGACCATGACTGAACTGGAATCGACCTCACGCATAAACTGACGTGACCGGGTGTAATTCTCGGTCACAATTGATTCGGTATGCTGCGAACTGTAGTGGTTGATATGAGTGATGGCAGCCTCTATACCTGGCACCACTTTTATCGACAATATCGGCGCCAGGTATTCTGTTGCCCAGTCCTCATCAAGCGCAGCGATGACAGCAATATTGTTGCTGTTTAAAATCGCCTGGGTTTTTTCACAACCGCGTAATTCAACACCTTTCTCGACATACATGGCTCCCAGCTCAGGCAGAATGTCAGCAGCAACTGACTCTGCCAGCAACAGTGTCTCCATGGTATTACAGGTACCGTAACGCTGTGTTTTGGAATTGAAAGCGACATTAATCGCTTTCTCTCTATCGGCATCATCATCAATATAAACATGGCAGATACCATCAAGATGCTTGATAACAGGCACTTCAGACTCATTGCTGATGCGCTCAATTAAACTTTTTCCGCCGCGTGGAATAATAACGTCTACAGAATCTTTTAATCGCAACAGTTCACCCACCGCTGCACGGTCGGTTGTTTCGATAACCTGAACCACTTCAGTTGGTAAATTGGCAAATTTAAGCCCCTGTTTAATGCATTCAGCAATAGCCTGATTAGAATTAATAGCTTCCGAACCGCCACGCAGTATCACTGCATTTCCCGATTTCAGACACAGGCCGGCTGCATCGGCGGTAACATTGGGCCGCGATTCATAAATAATACCGATAACACCTAAAGGCACTCGCATCTGTCCAACCTGTATGCCCGAAGGACGATAGGCAAGATTTGAAATGACGCCGACCGGATCCGGCAGGGATGCAATCTGGCGCAGACCTTCAGCCATGGCCTGAATACGATCAGTAGTTAATTCGAGACGATCCAGCAGTGCTGCATCAAGGCCTTTTTCCTTACCCGCGGCAAGATCAAGGGCATTGGCCTTTTGCAAGGTGCCAGACTGCTCAATAATAAGATCGGCTATAGCCTGCAGTGCCTGGTTTTTCTGCGCGGTTGAAGCGCGTCCGATAGCCCGGGAGGCCTGCCGTGCGGCATGACCGACATTGACCATATAATCAGCGATGTCGGTAATTAATGTTTCAATATTTGCATTCATATAAAAAGCGATTTTATGTCGATTTCGGGGTTTGTAATTATCCAATTATATCAAATACTTAATATCGATTCCGAGGATTATCAGCTATCCATAAAATTATTCTGCTGATTACTCATGAGGTACGGCTAACTTTATCGCTTAACTGCCTTCTTACATTTTTCAGTGAAGAACAAAAAATAGCTAACAAAATCAATCGTTAATAATTAAAAATAGAAACCTGTAAAGAATTTCATATTAGTACTTGCATAATATATTAGCATATTATAATATACTAACACTGTTTAAATAATCCCTTTAGTAGGAGAGTCACATGTTAGCAACATTAGCAATTATTAATCTGGCTGTCGCAGGTGCGTTGATCAATGATACAGCAATAGCACGTGCCGAACAGGAACCAACAGCCGTTGTCGTCACCGTTGATACACCCGCTCAGGAAGCGCAATATATTTCATGGGCAGCTGAATAATCTGCAGTTGATACGGCCTTGAATAGAAAAACCCGCAGCTTGATGGCGGGTTTTTTTATGCCTGTATATTCTTGCCGCTTTTTACAGCAGCGTTTTATCGCGTTGAACTCGCCATGCGCACGCAGAGTGATTCAATTTCATCCCAGACATTAGCATCTACCACGCCTTTACTTGCGGCATCGATATAAGCGCAACGTTTCAGCATCATTTGAAAAGCACGCAATGAATGTCTCGCCATACAGGACTTGAATAACAGCATTCTACTTTGCCAGACGCCGGAACGTTTTAAGGTATAGTCTGCAGATGAGGTATCCTGCATGGCCAGCGCCAGCAACCTTATATCTTTTGCCAGCGCCCAGTTCACTATTACCGGAACAATACCCTCCGCTTTAAGACCAGCAATAATTTTAAGTACGCGTTTTGTATTGCCTTCCAGCAACACATCAACCAGCTCAAACACACTGTATCTTGATTGCGAAGTTATCGCCTGTGCCACATCAGCATAAGTCACTTTTCCCGGCCCGAGCAACAGGTAGAGTTTTTCTATTTCCTGATCAGCCGCCAGCAAATTGCCTTCAACATGCTGACTGATAAACGCAAGAACTTCATTGTCAGCATTCATGTCTCGCAACTTAAAGCGTTGTTTTAACCAGAAAGACAGCTTATCTACCGGCATCGGCCAGCATTGAACAACCATGCCACTTTGTTCAATCGCTTTATACCAGGCTGATTTCTTTGCGCTAGCGTCCAGTTTACCGGCATTAACCAGTAACACGGTATCTTCAGGCGGCCGCGTCAAATACTCTTTAATGGCCTGCGACCCCAGGCGACCCGGCTTGCCCGTCGGCAGCCTTAGCTCAACGATGCGGCGGCTTGCAAACAGCGACATATTGGCCGCTTCATCCATCAAGTTTTGCCAGTCAAACTGGGCATCGACGTCCAGTATCTCTCTTTCACTGTAGTCCTGCTCGCGCAGAAAAGACCGTATTAAATCCAGCGATTCCATTTGCTGTAAAGGTTCATCTCCGCTAACCATGTAAACCGGATAGACCTTGCTGGCAATACTGGATTTTAATTGATCGGGACGTACATTCATTATTGAGTAATGCTGTCTTCCGCCGTGTTAGCGGGTTTATTCACAGTCGATGAATTCCTCGTTTTTGCCTGCATCCTTAACAAGATCAAACGCGCAGCATTACGCTGCATATCCTTATAAAGCACTTCTGTCTCATTAGATACGGCGAGAACCGCATCCTGGTCAAATAACAAGCTGCGTGAAATTGAGATAGAGTCTTCAATGTTCCTTTCTTTATTACCGTGCAGGGCTTTAATTTTAATAGCGAAATTAGCCTTATAGGTTAATAAGTATTCACGTGCCTGACCATTACTATCGACCGACAGAACTCGGCGCTCTTTGCTTTCACTTATAAGTGTCAGCTGCGCACTGGCTTCAGCCGCATTCTCGGTAATTTCTACATTATTAGTCAGAAGCAGTGGTTTAATCTGCCGGCCAAGTTCGAACAGGCTGTTTTGCTGCAGGTAAATTGGTGATAAATCCTCTGACAGATCCAGCGAACCGCGCAGTTTAAAACCACAGGCATTAAGTACAGTCACTGCCAGTAAACAGGACAGAATCATTAAAAAATAACGCCGATATTTCAGCCGTAAACAATGTGTGTCAGTTAAGTACATATTAATTAGCCACTATGTTCACCAGGCGACCCGGAACCACAATAACTTTACGCACCGTTTTACCTTCGATGTTGCTGATAATTTTGTCATCAGCCATTGCCGCCGCTTCGATTGTTTCTTTATCTGCATTAGCCGCAACATTAACTTTAGAGCGCAACTTACCATTAACCTGTACCACCATTTCAATTTCATCCCGAACCAGTGCAGCTTCGTCACATATTGGCCAGCGGTATTCTGCCAGCAGTTCTTCGTGACCCAGCTCATTCCACAGCTGTTGCGTTATATGCGGAACGATAGGTGATAACAGCAAAATGATATTTTCAATCACTTCATGCCTGACCGCATTACCCTGCTTACTATCATCCTTGAACCTGGCCAGTTCATTGATAAGCTCCATTACCGCTGCTATAGCAGTGTTAAACGTATGACGACGGCCTATGTCATCACTTACCTTGGCGATTGTTTCATGTAATTTACGGCGAATATTTTTCTGTTCTGAACTCAGCTCACTGACATTCAGCCTGGCACTTCCCGCATTAGCTGCAACATGTTCCGCTACCAGTTTCCATAGGCGTTTAAGAAAACGGGCGGCGCCATCGACACCTTCATCATTCCATTCCAGTGACTGTTCGGGCGGAGCCGCAAACAGAATAAACAGCCGCACAGTATCAGCACCATACTTTTCAATCAGTTCCTGAGGATCGACAGTGTTACCCTTGGACTTCGACATCTTGCTGCCGTCTTTTAAGACCATGCCCTGGGTTAACAGGTTGATGAACGGTTCATCACTTTCCAGTAAGCCCTCATCACGCATTAACTTATGGAAAAAACGGGCATAAAGAAGATGCAGCACGGCGTGCTCAATACCACCAATGTACTGGTCTACCGGTGCCCAGTATTTTGCCCGCTGATCAAGCATTGAGTCAGCATCGGGACAGGCGAAGCGCGCATAATACCAGGAGGATTCAAAGAAGGTATCAAAGGTATCGGTCTCGCGGGTCGCCGCACCACCGCACTCGGGGCAGGAGGTTTCATAAAACTCGGGCATCTTTTTGATCGGTGAACCGACATCTTCACCATATTCAATATCTTCCGGCAGCACCACGGGCAGCTGGTCTTCCGGCACAGCCACGGTGCCACATTTATCACAATAAATAATAGGTATCGGTGTACCCCAGTAACGCTGCCTGGATACACCCCAGTCCCGCAGGCGGAAATTGATCTGTTTCTCGCCTTTTTCCATTGACTCCAGTTTGGCGGCAATCGCATCCACCGCCTGCTCTGAAGTCAGACCATCAAATTCAGCTGAATTTTTCAACAGGCCTTTATCTACGTAGGCCTCCTCCTCAACCGAAATATCAGTGCCATCAGCAGGATAAATAACCTGTTTTATTGGCAAGCCGTAGGCTTTGGCAAATGCATAATCCCGGCTATCGTGAGCGGGCACAGACATCACCGCACCTGAACCGTAGTCAATCAGTACAAAGTTTGCCACCCATACCGGCACCAGCTTACCGCTAAGCGGATGCTTTGCCATGTAACCGGTAGCCATACCGCGTTTTTCCATGGTAGCAACATCGGCTTCGGCAACACTGGTGGCTTTACAGGAATCAATAAACGCCTGTAATTCAGAATTATTTTCAGCTGCTTTTTTTGCCAGGGCATGTTCTGCGGCCACCGCCACGTAAGTAACCCCCATCAGGGTATCGGCGCGCGTGGTGTAAACCGTTAAGGGTGATTCATTTTCCACCTCGAATTGAAGCTCGACACCCTGTGAGCGGCCAATCCAGTTCCGCTGCATGGTTCGAACCTGTTCCGGCCAGCCATCCAGCTGGTCAATATCAGTCAGTAGCTGCTCGGCATAATCGGTAATTTTCATGAACCATTGTGCAATCTCACGACGCTCTACCTCGGTATCACAGCGCCAGCACTTGCCTTCAATAACCTGCTCGTTTGCCAGTACGGTCTGGTCATTGGGGCACCAGTTAACGCCTGCTGTTTTCTTATAAGCCAGGCCCTTTTTGAACAGGCGGGTAAACAGCCACTGCTCCCAACGGTAATATTCCGGTGTACAGGTTGCCAGTTCGCGGTCCCAGTCATAGGCGAAACCAAGACGTTTCAACTGATCACGCATATAATCAATATTTTCGTAGGTCCATTTCGCGGGGGCCACTTTGTTCTTCATCGCTGCATTTTCAGCCGGCAGGCCAAAAGCATCCCAGCCCATGGGCTGCAGTACGTTTTTACCCAGCATCCGCTGGTAGCGTGAAATCACATCACCTATGGAGTAATTGCGCACATGGCCCATATGCAACCGGCCGCTGGGGTATGGAAACATGGCCAGGCAATAGAACTTCTCCCTGCCCTCATCGATTAAATTCAAGTCATCGATGGCTTTAAAAGTGGTCTTTTCATCCCAGATTTTTTGGACTTTTTCTTCTATTTTCTGGGCTTGATATTCTTCATTCATAAACTTTTTTAACTTTTTTGTGCAGTTCGTCGGATGACGTCACCTGGCATTAATTTCTGGGCTATAACTAAGGCTATGAAGGATACACCAGCACCGGGACTACATAAAGGGTTCCTTTCATATGCCGGCTATTTATATGCGACAAAATCAGACTTCATCATCATTTAGATACATAATTTATTAGACAAAACATGCATCAGATACAAAAAAAGCCAGCCAAGCACCTGATATCCGCTTATAACCAGATTATGATCGAGATGCGAAATGCCTTTGACCAGGCTAACACCAGGAATATCTCTATGCAGTCAGCTCTGGATATTGCCAAGTTTGAAACCGTCCACCTGGGTCAGGTAAGCCAGGAAGAAGCACATGAAATTAGTGAGTACATTAAACGTGACATAAATGACGCCGCCGAACACATGATGGAGGCCAGTGCAGAATTTTATGACTGGCTGATGCTGGATATTGAAGTGATCGAACGAAAAGTCATGGAATTATTTTTATCAGTTGCCGATCATACCCGGTTAGAGCTGGAAAAATTCACAGACAATAACTCACACATTGAACAACAGCAGAGAAAACAAATACCGCTTTTCTCCAGTGGCGAAATAGCTACACCGGGCACCCTGATATGTGAAAACTGCGGCAAAACCCGCCCCTACTTTACTGCCATAAAAATTATTGACTGCAAACGATGTGGACACCAGCGTTTCATTCAACGACACCAGCATGATCTCTGACAGGGTCTCTGCAAAATCACTATTTCCCAACACACGCCAGTGAGGGAGCACTGGCCAAACCGGGCCTGGTCGCTACCATGTATTATTGTTGCCGGTTTATGTAACGTAATGAAGCAAAACCCAGCAGTAAGAGTGTGCACATAGCCACGATGAGCCAGTCGCCCCAGCGAACAAAGGGGGTTGCTCCCGCAAGCGGCTGTACTTCGCCGTTTAAAACAGCTGTTTCAAATTGCGGCAACTGCTTAATTACTTCGCCATGCGGACCAATCAGTGAAGTGATGCCTGTATTGGTCGAACGTATCATATAACGCCCCGCTTCAAGCGCACGCATTCTGGCGATGGCATGATGCTGATGCGGCTCATGCGAATCTTCAAACCAGGCATCATTACTGACATTAACCAGCAACTGCGCCTCAGGCAAATCGCGAATCACATCACGCGAAAAAGCTTCTTCAAAACAGATGGATATGCCCAGAGGAATACCGGCCGCTACCAGTAATTTCTGTTCATCCTCACCCGAAGCAATATCCGACATAGGTATTTTCACAAAGCGGTTAAAAAACTCAATCAGGAAACGGAGCGGGATAAACTCACCTAGCGGTACCAGGTGGCGTTTATTGTATACACCACCGTTCACATTGAGCACGCTGTTGAGTACACGCCTGTCTTCGTTTTTAACAAAGATGCCAAGCAGCAAATCTGCCTCGCGCTTTTTCATCTCATGACTTAACTGCTTAATGTAAGGCACAACCCGGTAGCGGTAATCCGGTACTGCGGTTTCAGGCCAGACATACAGATCCACATCTTTCTGCGCCAGCGTTAAGTCGCGATACAGATCCAGCGTTGACTGCTTGTTTTGCATTTTCCATTTATCTTTCTGTTTGATATTTCCCTGTATAACACTAACTTTAATGGGATCACCGGCTTGTTCTGTCCAGTCAATTAGTTTTAACTGGCTACCGGCAATCCATAACAGCAGAACAGGCGTAACCATGAATAACACTGCTTTAATCTGAAACCGCCCGTACTGTTTAACCAGTAGAACCAGCACACCAGCAGACAACGCAAGCAGGCCGCTAATAGCATGATTACCCAATATTGGCGCAAAACCGGATAATGGCAAATCAATCTGGGTATAACCTAACTGCATCCAGGCGAAACCGGTCATGACATAGCCCTGAAGCCACTCAAATACCACCCAGGCCGCAGGATAGAACAGAATGAACCGCCAGGCCTGACGTTCCGGCAAAAAACGCTTGACGGCATAAACAGCGAGAGCGGTGTAAATGCTTAAATAGCAGCATAAAAGGAAAATTAACAGCCCGGCGAAAACAGCAGGTGCACTACCATGAGTGTGCAGGCTATGATAGATCCAGCTAACACCTGTGCATTGCAGCCCCAGGCTGAAAAGCCAGGCGCTGGTAACGGCCTGTTTTAATGGCAGCCTGTCCCACAGGTAAAAAGCCAGTGCCAGGGTTAGAAAAATCAGGCCGCTATAATTAAATGGTGCAAATGCCAGCGTGCTTATAGCGCCTGCAAACAGGCTTAATAAAATCCAGTATGACTGGGCAACACGGCTAAAAAAACTATCCTTATTCATTTGTTTACCATGCGTAAAATATAAAACCTGAGGTACCAGGAATGACGCTCCGCCTGTTAATGATCACTTTCAGCTAGCGAGCGGGCAGCCTCACTATTTTCGGCATTATCATCTGCAGGAAGATCATCGGTAAGATCTCCCGTTTCATTTTCAGACAACAGGCTGACCTGCATGTTATTTATCCGGCGCGAGTTAGCGCTGACAATCTTAAAATGAAAATTCTGAATCGTCACCTCTTCACCACGCTCAGGCAGGTGACCCAGTTCAAAAGTTACCAGGCCCGCTATGGTTTCAAATTTCTCATGCATCAGCCTGGAATCAAAATACTGGTTAAACTCCTCGATCGGTGTCAGACCGCGCACACTGTAACGCTGAAAACCGCTGCGGCGTATATTAGTCACATCAGCAGCATCATGCTCATCGTCGATCTCACCGACAATCTGCTCAAGTACGTCTTCGATAGTCACCAGGCCAGCAACACCACTATACTCGTCGATAACCATTGCCATATGGTTGCGGCTTTCACGAAAGTCTTTCAACAGCACATTCAGGCGTTTACTCTCCGGTACAAAAATTACCGGTCGTAATATATCTTTTAATTCAAATGCCGCCCGGCTTGGCTCATCATTATAATGCGTCAGGTCTTTTGCCAGCAAAATACCCACCACTTCATCAATACTCTCGTCTACCACGGGAAAACGCGAATGGCCTGAGTTTGCTACGATAGACAGCATATCCTCAACACCCAAATCCTCTTCCACTACAACCAGGTGAGAGCGTGGCACCATTATATCTCGCACACGCATTTCAGAAACCTGGAACACGCCTTCAATCATCATCAGGGCATCAAGGCTGATAACACCCTTGCGCTGTGAATCCCGAAGATGCTGCAACAGTTCTGTGCGCTCATCTTTAACTTTAAAAAACCTGTTCTTCAGAGAAGTTAACCAGCCAGCTTTTTGTTTATTTTTATTCATCTAATAGGTGTATAAAATTATTGGTAAGATCGGTAAATAGTTTTGCTTAATTGTAAGGATTGGCTATTCCAAGCCGCTGGAGAATTTCGATTTCCAGCTTTTCCATTTCTTCTGCTTCGTCATTATCGATATGATCATAACCCTGCAGGTGCAACATGCCGTGAACCACCATGTGAGCCCAGTGTGAAGCTTCTGATTTGGACTGCTGCTGTGCTTCATTTTTAATAACCTCAGAACACAAAATGATATCACCCAGCAAGGTAAAATCAATTTCAGCCGGTGTTTCAATTGGAAATGACAGGACGTTTGTCGGCGCGTCTTTATCACGATATTGCTTATTGAATTGCTGCATTTCTTTACTGGTGGCTAGCATCATACTGGCAACGGCAGGGCCTTCATCAAGGTATGCGGCAGCCGCCCACTGTTGCAATAAAGCCAGGTCGGGCACATCTTCATCACCCGCTTCAATCGCTTCTGCAGCCAGTTCATCTGAAAGTGAAACCTCAACAGTTAATGTCATGAGAATCTTTTCTTATGTTCACCGGCGCACCTTTATTGAGACTCGTCCTTTTCATAGGCATGGACAATTTTTTTCACTAATGGATGCCTGACAATATCACCTTTATGAAACTGGGTAATACCAATGCCTTCAATATCTGTCAATATTTTCAATGCATGACGCAGACCGGAGGTTTTATCACGCGGTAAATCCACCTGGGTAATATCACCGGTAATCACCGCTTTAGAACCAAATCCTATGCGCGTTAAAAACATCTTCATCTGGTCAATGGTTGTATTTTGTGCTTCGTCCAGAATAATAAATGAGTCATTAAGTGTTCGCCCGCGCATATAGGCAAGGGGCGCAATCTCGATCACATTACGCTCGATACACTTGGCTACTTTCTGCTGCCCCATCATCTCAAACAGGGCGTCATACATTGGCCGTAAATAAGGATCGATCTTCTGTGACAGGTCGCCCGGCAAAAAACCCAGCCGCTCTCCCGCTTCCACCGCGGGACGTACCAGGATCAGGCGGTCCACCAGGTCGTTTTCCAGTGCTTCAACAGCACTGGCAACCGCCAGGTAAGTTTTACCGGTGCCTGCAGGTCCAACACCGACGGTTAAATCATTCGACTCAATTTGTGACAGGTACTGCTGCTGACTTTTACCGCGACCGCTTATTTTTCCACGGCGATGCTTGCTACCTGAAAAATCATCGTTATCTGAATTAATTGAAACCGACTTAACTAAATCATCTTCAACATTATCATTCAGGTATAAGCGAACGGTTGCTGCTGAAAGCGCTTCATGCCCGGCAACATTATAAAGTGTCTGTATCGCACTCTTTACCGTTTTTAAAATACGGCCGTCACCGCTAATTTCAAATTGATTACTCCGGCAGTTGATTTTGACCTTATAAAAATCTTCTATCTGGCTTATATGCTTATTTACCGGGCCGCACAAATTTGCCATGCGCGAGTTATCAAGCGGTGTCAGCTCAAACTGTATAGTGCTAACACCGGGCGATGTTTGATTTTGTGGATTATGCATTAACTGGTTGGACTCTATATTTGTTTACGCAAGTTTACGGCTTTTATAATTCAGCTGGTTGCTATTGCCAGGGCTGGTAGCGGTAAGGCCGATCAGTTCGCCCTGCAATGAATTGGTCCATGCTTCGCTAATCTTAACATCAACAAACTGGCCGATAAGACTTGCATCACCGGCAAAGTTAACCACTCGATTATTTTCTGTTCGCCCTGAAATCTGTGCATCACTTTTTCTGGAAACACCGTCAACCAGCACAGACTGAACCGTGCCAATCATTTGTTTGTTAATTGCTGCCGCATTTGAACTGATTACATTCTGTAATATCGCCAGGCGATGTTTTTTAATCAGGTCCGTTGTACTGTCAAACAGGGACGCGGCTGGTGTTCCCGGGCGCGAGCTATAGATAAAACTAAAGGAATGATCGAAACCCACGGCTTCAATCAATTTCATGGTATCGGCAAAATCTTCATCTGTCTCACCCGGAAAGCCGATAATGAAATCAGAAGAGATTGATATATCAGGACGTGCTATTTTTAACCGGCGAATAATATCCTTGTACTGTTCTGCCGTATGTCCCCGCTTCATCGCCGCAAGTATAGCGTCGGAGCCACTCTGTACCGGCAAGTGCAAGAAGCTGACCAGTTCAGGAACCTGGGCATAGACTTCGACCAGGTCATCATTAAATTCCATGGGATGCGAAGTGGTAAAACGTATCCGGTCAATACCATCAATAGCGGCAACGTAATGAATAAGCAAAGCCAGGTCAGCCACCGTTTCTTCACCATCACTGCTGTGCATCACTCCGCGATAGGCATTCACATTCTGCCCGAGTAAATTAACTTCACGTACACCCTGCTCTGCCAGCGATGCGACTTCTGCCAGCACATCATCAAATGGCCGGCTAACTTCTTCACCGCGGGTATAAGGCACAACACAGAAACTGCAGTACTTGCTGCAGCCTTCCATAATCGAAACAAAAGCCGTCGGACCGTCAGCTTTAGGCTCGGGCATACAGTCGAATTTTTCAATTTCGGGAAAACTGATGTCGACTATTTTCTTATGTGTTTCACTGACTCCAGAAATCATTTCCGGCAAACGATGAATCGTCTGCGGGCCGAAGACGACATCAACATAAGGCGCACGTTTCTGAATCTCTGCACCTTCCTGGCTGGCAACACAACCGCCAACTCCGATGATCAGGTCGGGTTTATCCTGCTTCCAGTTTTTCCAGCGGCCGAGCTGAGAGAACACTTTTTCCTGTGCTTTTTCTCTAATCGAACAGGTATTCAGCAAAAGCACATCGGCTTCTTCTGCATTGTCTGTTATCTCGAGATTATGGGAGTCGGCAAGAACATCGGAGATACGAGATGAATCGTATTCATTCATCTGGCAACCATATGTTTTGATAAATAGTTTCCGCGTTGGCTTAGCTGGCATTCGACCCTGATAAGGTAATTTTACTAGGGGTCAATTATAACTTGTCCGTGAATGCAATATCTATGAAAAATGTAATCAAATACAGTACGCCCGGCCGGCATGGAATCGCACCAAAACTGATCGTCCGGGCCTGACTTGCCTGTGACAGGGCCCCGGGCCTTATTCTACCGTTACTGATTTCGCCAGATTTCGCGGCTGATCGACATCTGTGCCCTTTCGCACCGCAACATAATAAGAAAACAGCTGCAGAGGCACAGAAAACAGCACAGGCGCCAGTTCGGCATCAATAGCTGGCATCTTCAGCACATTACAGTTTTCACCCAGATCAGACACGTCAATTCGCTCATCAGCAAATAAAAAGACATGACCGCCGCGAGCGAGAATTTCCTGGATGTTAGACTTGATCTTGCCTTCATAACCATCCATCGAGGCGATCGCAATAGTGGGCAAATCCTGATCAATCAACGCGATCGGCCCGTGTTTCAACTCACCGGCGGGATAGGCATCTGCGTGGATATAAGATATCTCTTTCAATTTGAGAGCACCTTCCAGGGCAATGGGAAACAGCGTGCCGCGGCCAATAAAAATCGCGTTTTCCAGGTCGGCAAACATCTCTGCCCAGGCATCGATGCTGTCTTTCATGTGCAGCACCTGCTCAATCAAAACAGGCAATGTCTGCGCCTGCTTAAAGAGTGCCTGTGCCCGGTCTTCAGACAGACCGTGACGTTTACCTAATGCCACCACCAGCATCAATAAGGCAACCAGTTGAGTGGTAAATGCTTTAGTTGAAGCAACACCGATTTCCGGGCCTGCCCGGGTCATTAACTTGAGCTCACTTTCCCTTACCAGCGAGCTTTCCGGTACATTACACACAGCCAGCGTGAGACTGGTTAATTTCTTGATTTCGCGCAATGCTGCCAGGGTATCGGCGGTTTCACCTGACTGAGAGATCGTCACAACCAGGGTATCGTCCTGCAACACGGTTTTGCGGTATCGATATTCACTGGCGACTTCAACCCGGCAAGGGATGCCAGCAATAGCTTCCAGCCAGTATCGTGCGACCAGGCCGGCGTGATAACTGGTGCCGCAGGCAATAATCTGTACCGCTTTTACGCGGTCAAGAATCTCTTCTGCAGCGACACCTTTACTGGTCACACCGAAAGCAGAATCGAGCAACTGGCCATTAACTATACGGCCTTCCAGAATATCAATAAGGCACGAAGGCTGCTCGTGAATTTCTTTCAGCATGAAATGACGATATTCGCCCTTGGCCGTTGCATCGGCACTTAAATCCGATTCTTTTGTGTCTCGTTCGACAACTTCGCCATTCGCATTGTAGATGGTCAGGCCATCGGTGCGAATATCGGCAATATCACCCTCTTCCAGGTAAATGAAACGGCGGGTCACCGGCAATAAAGCCGAAGCATCAGAAGCGATAAAATGTTCACCGATACCAACGCCAATCACCAGCGGGCTGCCGCGCCGTGCCGCAATAAGGCGATTGTTTTCACTGCTGCAGATAACGCCTAATGCATAAGCGCCTTCAAAATCGGCAACCGCTAAACGTACCGCTTGCAGTAAATCATTACCCTTTTTTAGATAATGCTCAATCTGGTGGGCAGCCACTTCGGTATCGGTCTGCGAGGTAAAATCAAAACCATCATTGCTCTGCTGTTGCCGAAGCGCGCTATGGTTTTCGATAATGCCGTTATGAACAATAACCACTGACTGGTTACAGACATGCGGATGCGCATTTTTCTCACTGGGTTCACCATGCGTTGCCCAGCGGGTATGTGCCACACCCAGAACACCGCGCACTTCTGTTTGCGCAAGCGCATCCTCGAGCTGTTTTACTTTACCGACACGGCGAACACGACTGATACAGTCGTCATTATCCAGCACAGCAATTCCAGCTGAGTCATAACCGCGATACTCCAGTCGACGAAGTCCTTCTAATAAGATTGGAGTTACATTTCGCTCAGCGACAGCACCGACAATTCCACACATAAGTTATCCTGAAAATTAAACTGTAAATTGATGTAAATAATGACTAATAATAGAAGCTGGAAACTTCTAAATCCATTGATTTGCCGTGATTATATAGTACTATTTAATATGTCTCCTAATTTATAGGGTGGTTGTCTCGTATTCAAATTAGCCTTGACTAACAATACAGCCGCTGCTGCTAGCAAACAGCAAGAGGTCAATAGACCATAATGAGCCTTAAAATCTAATGTTAAAAAATCGTACATTTCTACTATTAACCTTATCAGCGGGCCTGGTATGGTCTCCAGCTATACTCAGTAAAAATGGCACAGTAATTGATGGCGCAGTCGAACAGACAGCTGCTGTACAGTTAACCATGCTGACAGGCACAACAGACTCGACGAAGAATGATGCAGCCAGCAGTACCGATATTGGGATCGAACCGCTAACGGATGATAGCGATGTGCGAGCAAGCAGCGCTGCTAATAGCATTACAAAGCAAATTTCCGAAGAACAATTAGCCGAACAAAGGCAGCTGTTTTTACAGGCCGAAAGTGCCATCAAAAAGCGTCACAATAAAAAATACTTACGCTTATCTGAACAACTGGAGGATTACCCGCTTTACCCTTACCTGCAGTATCAGTGGCTGAAAAAAAATATCAGCCGTGATGCTGAAATCAAACAATTTCTCGATCAGCATAAATCTTCCCGCTATGCCAGCAAACTAAAACACCGGTGGTTACACCAGCTGGCCAAGAAAAGAAAATGGCAAACCTTTCTTGATTACTACACCACAAGCAGCAATACCAGCTTAAAGTGTAATTTTCATCGCGCGCAGTACAATACCGGTGATAAAAAAAGCGCGCTTGAGGGTGCAAGAAAACTCTGGTCAGCCGGCTACTCACAACCCAAAGCCTGCGATCCGATATTTGCCCAGTTAAAAAAATCTGAATTATTTAACCAGGAACTGCTGTGGACGCGTTTTGATGCCACTTTAAGAAACAACAAAACAAGCCTGGCGAAATACATAAAAAAATTGATGCCGTCTGCTGAGCAGAAAACAGCGGCATTCTGGTTAAAACTACACCGTGACCCGGAACGCTACATCCCGATCTTATTGAACAAAACTGAAACAGCGCAAACCCCACTGATGTTCAGCCATGCCATCAATCGGCTGGCCGGCAAGGACATTAATCACGCAATAGAATTGTGGGATGCCAACAAACACCAGTTCACTATCAGTAAAAATCAATTAGACAAACTGGAAAAGAGACTGGCCTTTAAGCTAGTCTACAAAAAAGAATCAGGTGCATATGAGCGACTTGGCCAGCTCAACGAATCCGATAAAAACAGCAAAACATGGCGCATCCGGGTGGCACTGTCGGAACAGACATGGCCGCGTGTAATCAGCGCAATAAAAGACCTCGATGAAGAAGAGCAGCAACAGGAAAAATGGCAGTACTGGCTGGCTCGCGCCTACCAGGAAACCGGCAAGCCAATACAGGCAGACGAAATTCTGACCAGACTTTCTACTAAACGTGACTTTTATGGCTATATGGCAGCCGACAATATTAACAGCCTTTACCAGTTGGCCGACAATCCGGTAGACGTGAGCGCCGAAGAAATTGATGCCATTAAGTACAACATAGAGTTCCAGGTTGCGCATGAACTTATGCTGCTGGATAGAAAACAGGAAGCCAAACTGCAATGGTGGCATGCCTTAAAAACACTGCAGAAAAAAGAAATAACAGCTGCAGCTAAACTTGCACAGCAGTGGAACTGGGATGAAATTGCAATTTTCACCATTGCCAAGGTGAAACAGTGGGATGACATAGAAATGCGTTTCCCCCTGAGCTACGCCGATAAAATACATGAAAACGCAGAGCTGCAAAACCTCAACCCGGTTATTCTATTCGGTCTTGTTCGCCGGGAAAGCGCATTTAATAAAGACGCACACTCACCCGTTGGCGCACGTGGCCTGATGCAGATAATGCCGCAAACAGGACGACAAATAGCAAAAGACCTCAATGAACGCTGGTCTGGAAAAAACAGCCTGTACAACCCGGTTAAAAACTTGAAATACGGTTCTTATTATTACCAGAAACTTCTGAACCAGTTTGACGGTAACTATGCATTGGCACTGGCTGCCTATAATGCAGGACCAAGCAGGGTTAAAAAGTGGCTACCGGATGAATCAATTCCAGCAGATATCTGGATAGAGACTATCCCCTACCGTGAAACCCGTAATTACGTTACCTCGGTTCTGGTTTACGCGATGATTTATCAGCAACGCATGCAGTCCAATGAATTGACCATGAATGATTTAACACGGGAAGTGAAGCCGCTTAATAACATTGCCGCATCACTATAAAGCCAGGATTAAACCCTCATCTTCCTGTCGCGAATTATTTACCCGTTTATCAACTTTATAAACCGCGACATCGGTCAGGCATTCGTTCAGTAACAGATCCTTATCGGCGCCTGCCTGTAACCATTTTTTCGCAACACTGGCGTCGAGCATTAACGGCATTCTGCCATGCAGTGACTTAAGTTCATTCCTGGAGTCAGTGGTAATAATCGTGCATGATCGCAGTGGCTCACCTGAAAAATCACATTCATCCCAAAGGCCGGCAAAAACCAATGGCTGCACCCTGTCAACTGAAGTGTTTGCCGAAGTCACAAAATATGGCTGTTTCTCAGCGTCCTCTTTTTTCCACTCATAATAACCAAGAGCAGGAATCAGGCACTTCTGGTTTTTACGCCACGCCGTTCTAAATGCCGGTTTTTCATCGATGCTTTCAATTCGGGCGTTAAATGTGGCATATTTATTAGAGAGTTCTTTCGACCAGGAAGGTACCAGTCCCCAGCGCATTGCACGGCACTGCCCTTCAACAAAAGCGCCTATTTGAGAAGCGGGTGATACATTGTAGCGTTTGAATAATTCGCCAGACCAGTCCTGCATAAGATCATGCCAGCCAGGAGAGCCCCACGATTCAACATCAGGTAAAGCACTGGCAAATCGTCCACACATTAGAAACAGATAAGAGGCATAACGATCATGGCTAACAACCCGCTCCGCCCTGCTGCACAGCAAAAGCAGTGCCACCGATATTTACCCGTCCATTAGCCTGTAAATAAATAGGAAACGTGCCCTGCTCACCTTGATCAGTCACGTATTGAAGCATTACACCAGCAGCATTTTGCAGCACTTGCCAGCGCCCCGTAATAGTATTATTTGAAGCACCGCCGGCAACACCAGGCACGGACCAGCTGCCTTCTTTATAATACTGATATTGGCCATTACTGCAGAAACTGACTGTTTCCAGCGTGCTATTAGAGCTGATTACCGAACCGGAATAAGAAGTTAGCTTTGCGCCCTTTAAACCCTGTTGCCATTGTTCAACGATATCTGCGCTAACTATGCCTGAAAACAGAAAAAGGAATGCTACAGCCACTATTTTATACATTTGCATAGACAATATTATTACCCCCCGCAATAACTGCCTGACATTAATCTGCCAGCCACTAATCGATAAAAGCCATGCCCATACCTTCACTATCATGGCGAACAATTTTCACATTAATGACAGGCATTTCGATTTCATCATTTACCGCCTGCATTTTTGCTTCACTGCCCACCGGGATAAAACCTGAGCTGTCACAGTAAACATAAACGCCCCCGTCAGACAAATCACGAGCCTTTAGCGTTATTTCACCTACCGAAGAATGCGTCACTTTTACTACAGCCGGCATAATGCTGCGTATATGTTCTCGTTGTTCTCTACTCATACATCCCCCTGACTTCTGTGCAATACGGTAAAAAGCTAATGACTGGCATTATAAACAATTACCTGGCTAAAACGTAGCTATAAGCCCAGGGTTCATCGTCCACACAGCAATCGTTCAAATGACAGCTTAGCCATAAAAACTTCCGCATAAACATCAATCACCCGAAAATCTATAAATTTATCTCGTCAGTTACCGGCATTTAAGCGTATAGTATTTGTTTCCAGGATTAAATCTTGGTACTGTTTGAACAAGGAAACATTTATGCCAGGCCCAACTAGCAATAAGAGCAATTAATGTCAAAATACGGACAGCCAACAGTCAACGACGGTTTCAGCCTGCTTGCGAAAAGCACCCGGTTATCCCTCGGTGAGTACACCGAAATAACCCAGAGCCAGGCTGATATTGAGTTATTCTTAAAACAGCACCTTGATACATTCAGCACGGTACTATTCGGCGCTTTTTCTCGTAAAACTATCGTTACACCTCTGGCAGGCAGCATTATAGATATGCTTGTTCTCTATCGAGAAAGCGAAATCAAACATCGTCATCCATCATGGATATTTCAAAAATTAAGCAACGAGCTGTTGAAACAATATCCCGGATCGAGCATATTAGAAAACAGAAACGTAATAATGATTCCGGTCAAAGGTTTTTATTTCAAGATTCAGCCCGCCTACTCGGTGTCAGATAACTCTTATATGATACCCGCTGAAAAATTTAATGACTGGGTGGCATATGATATTAACTCCTATAATGAAATTTTTATCAGGGAGAACACCCGCCATAAAGGCATGCTGATAGAAATTATTCGCATGATTAAAACCTGGAATCGCGTATCCGGTAACCTGTTTAACGGTTTTTACCTCGAATTACTGGTTACCGAAGTATTGTTAGAATATGAAATAAAAAACTATGCAGAAACACTTTGCCACATATTTCGAGCAGCCCTGACTGTCGTTGTCTTCCAGAAACACGACCCGGCCAACATGGAGTTTCAGATAGAAGGCCTTAATAATATCGAGGACCTGATTACTGCTATGCTACTGCTGAAAAAATCACATAAGCTGGCACAGAATGCCCTGACATATGAAGAAAAAAATGATACCAGGAAAACCTTTGATAACTTGAATAAACTCTTTCCAAATGCCTTTCCCAGTGAAGTAGACATGCTGGTTGGGAAAGCGAGAAGCGACGGTATAAGAGGTGCTGACGCTTTGAAAATGATGATCAAAAACAAGCAATAAAAAAACAGCTAACTATTGCCCTGATTATTGAGACTTTCCTCAGCTTCGTTTTCTTTCTTTTCCTGTTTTTTCAAATGCCGCTGATACAGCCTGTCAAACCGTGACTCGGAAAAACCGTTCATTCTTTTATCACCAACAATAATGATTGGCACACCTGTTCCACGTAACCGTTTGAAATCCCTTTTACCCGTCCTGCTTTTATTGACATCGTATGAAACATAAGCAATGCCTTTGCTTTTGAAATAGCGCTTCGCTTTCTTACAGTAACCACACTTGCTGGTGCTATACATTACCACTTTATCAGAACGCCCCAGTCGCTCGACCAGTGGGGTGACCTCTACTGCGGTATAGGTATTAATTTGAAGATCAACTTCTACTGCTTTCTTATTGTGCGGCGGGTTATCCGTGAAATGCACCTTGCCATGCGCATCGGTCCATTTATAGATCTCACTATTAACTGGAAAAGTAACAAATAAAATGCCACATAGAAGTGTTAGCGGCAATATTATGATTTTCATAATTGGATCTCCTTCCATGAAAGACAGCCTCTTCGACGTTAGCACCAGTAACATCGGTCACCAGTTATATTAGTAACTGGCTGTATAAACGTTTACACAGGTCCACCTGGCATACAATATTGTGCAAAGGCGATGTGCACACCCTGCTCAAGATCGGGTCAAACAGTTGTCGCAAATCGTCAATTATTCTTATGTAACCGGCCTTACTATACAACGATGCCGACCAACGATGTCTGGTGACGACCGACTAGCAAAGTCAGGCTACGCAAAAGCCCTTCGGGGCTTTTGCCCTTATTCACCTGTAGCAACCGAAGTTTCGCATTAATGAAATGGAAAGATATAGTTCATCCAGGCTGACATTCTTAATAATACCTTACGCATAACTGAAACATGGTGCATATGTTCACTATAAATTGCCGCCTGACCGTATGAACCACCCGGAACCATCATGTCATACTGGGCAAAATCCGGGTCATCAATCAGCAGCTCAACACCGATTCGTCCCGCGTAACGATCTCTGCTGCCATCCAGCAGCACGCCGGATGCTGAGACCTGACCCTGTGACATGGCAGGTAACACCTGTTTCACCCTGGCAGAAAAAACCTCGCCCGGTAAACCGTCAAAGGCAATCTCAGCCTCGTAGCCCGGCTTTAAGCGAAGCATACTGTTCTGTCGGAACCAGCCCACAAAGTGGCGGCTTTCATCAGGAATAAAGACCATAACGGGAGCCAGCGGCAGCGGCACAGCTCGTACCCCGGGGCGAACCGCTACCTGTGAAACATAGCCATCAGATGGAGCGCGGATAACCGTATTATCGAGATCCCACTGAGCCTTGGTGACTTTAGGCAACAATTCATCAACCTGTCTCCGGGCAATGTCCAGCTCACGTTTAGCCAGAGCATTTTTGGACGTTAATTTTTTTGCACGGACAAGGTCTGCCTCGGCAGAAATAAGCTCAGCTTTGAGCGTAGCCAGGCTTGTCTCAAATGGGGTTGGGTCTATCTTTAAAAGCACGTCGCCCTGCTTGAGCTTCTGGTTACGCGACTCTGTAACCTCAATAACCTTGCCAGCCACCTGTGGCACTATCTGGATTGTGGTGAAATAAGAACGGCTGACTTCTGAATACGGGTGGTTGTAATTCATTGCAAAAATCAATGTACCTATCAGTACAACGCCGCCTAATGCCGCCGTAGGAACAGTCCACTTATTTAGTGGCAGTTTAAAAACCTTGAATACCGCAACACAAATAGCGGTATAGGTCATAATCAGTAATAGGTCCATATTATTGCTCCTTCACCTGTTTAAGCTCCCGTTCCAGAGACTCGACTCGGGTTACCAGTTCAGCCAGTTTAGTATCAACATCAGCTTCACCAGATGCAACAGCCGACATGCCCCAACCGCGTTCAGGCTTATACAGAGTTGCCCATATCCAGAGAAATGGCCACAGCACATGTAAAGTAAAAAGACTCACCCAGCCAGCGACATGAATGGCATCCTGGTGCGGATGCTGGCGATGTTTGGCAATCTCATAGGGAATATCGTGAATAATAATAATGCCGTAGAACAGCACAATAACAACGAAAAAAAGCAGAAATAACGCAAAATAATCTAGCATGTCAAAACCTGTAAATCCTGTGTCGGGTTAATTTCAGCAGCAACTGGATGACTGAAAAATGAATATAACACGAAATAATGAAACATATAAAACTTAGAACACACTCCGTTCAAATTGCCCGTCAACCGTCATCGAACGTTATAATTTGAAATTCAAGCAGATGAATAGCATGATTAACTAGACAGCATTTTACGATGCAACGTCTCATAAACTGGTCATGATCAGGCCGGGTCAAGCATTCAGCTGATTAATACGGCCACTTTCATCATCAGCTTTCCTGATACTTAACATTGAGACATTTGCACCACTCCATTTGCTATTACTAAAGAAGGTTAAGGGGTTAGCCAGATTTGCTGACGAAAGAAGATGATAAGTTATAATCTCTAACCGGGTATGTATATGATTTTAAAAATTGCCCGTTGATAGCAAAACCAAAGTGCAGGCCCTCAAGGTTTCAATACCAGCATCATTTAAAGCTCTCTCATGCTCGTCATCTTCCGTTCCCGGGTTCATTATAACTCTTCTCGGTCTGGCTTTTATCACCTCATCGATATGATCATGAAATCTCAATGGATTCACATACAGTGTTACCGTATCAATGACAGCTTCATAATCACCAACAGAAGTATAGCAATGCTGTCCTTCAATATTGCTTTTAAACGGATTAACCAGGACAACTTCATGGCCATGCTCTTTTAAAGCATGAAGCGCCATATTTGAATAACGCTCGGGCTTATCACTGGCACCAATGACTGCAACTACTTCTGGCATAATTCTTCATTCATAATATTATTAGATGCTTGTTTAGAATAACCTGAATGTAATAACCTGAACAAATAATCAGTCACTATCACTGTGTTTCGTGGCGATAACCACAGTGCCCATTTTTTGCTTCGTCTCAACTAGAAGTAATTGCTCTGTATAACATTTCTTTCCAAACTGTTTATTACACTCGTTAATCCCGTATAGCCGACAATACTAACTCCGCATCAACATTCGAATGACTACCGCTCTGTATTACTCGCCTGTAATCATTATGCATGCATAATGCCAGGTTACGGAAGAAGTCTTTGTTTTGTATAGAGTGGAGCATATCATCAGGATGTATTTCAATTACTTTTGCACTAGAGTCACACCAGATTATATTGGCAAGAGCCGCACCATGCTGGGCAATAATCACATCAGCATGTTTGAACAATGCAATTTGATAAGCAAGCGATTTCCCCTGAAGCGTGACGCTTATTGTATTTTTATATTCAGAACCAACAGCAGTGAAGAGGCTGTCAAAATTAGGAATTGACCGCCTGATATCACCGGCAGTTTTAATTTCGCACGCCTGAGATAAGTAGAATGGATCAGAAGGCTCCCTGTTAATCATAATTACACGGGGAGTATCATCTTTCATGTACGCCTTAAGCTGTTTAGAAAATTTCGCAATATCATTAGATAATGATGTCATGAGTATTGACTTGAAATCACAGAATTTATCATAGCTGTAATAATCGGGATCATCATAACCCCAGAGTTCGATAAACTCATCCGCAACTGTTTTAGTGCTTACATCTGAATAACTTTCTATTTTTATTGTGTTGTGACGATTACTGTCAACAATTTCTACCCCATCAAAACCAATAGCATTTAAATGCTCGTCCATAATTGCACAGCTTCGAATAAATAATATATCACCCGCTGGCGCATTTATCTTTTTCTGTTCCAAAGCAAGCGGCATCAAAAAACCAAATAAAAAATGATAGTAGTGCTCTACTGAACCCCAATGATTTTTCAATGTTAGATGAATCTTTCTGCCATTGTCATTATTATTATTCATGTGTGATACGCTACGATTTCAGCTATTTGATACCAGACCAATATTTAGTCTGGCAATAGTTTATCAAACGAAGAAATATTTCGCAGGAATGACTGGTTATATTTTTGTGAATTTTCTCTTTTACTAATGACGGCTATTTAAAGCAAGGTCATCACTACAGGGACCTTGCGCCTCTAACCAGTGAAGCGTGTTGCCAACAAGAACCACGCTTCCGGAAACAACAAAAGACCCAACTGGAAGAATACCCCCATAAAAAATTAAACAGGCATCGATGCTGTCTTCACTACTGCATAAGGTGCCTTTTATGTCTTTAGCAGAAAGCGTTAATTGCCTGGTAAGCATATGACATGAAGTCGAGTACTCCTGCTTTTCAGATACTTCTGGCAAACAAATGGCGAATCACGATTCTTTGCTGATGTGCTCTTTATAAGGAATGTGCCGGAAAGTTCCATTTCAGTATAATCTTATTTAGCAGCGGTCGATTGGATTATCTGCATATGCGGCGCAGATTAACAGGTTAAAAGGATTTGATTCAGAGAAATACCAGAAAGTTTACTTTTATCAGAGTATTGATAAATTGGGGAGATTCACTCTTTATCAAAGCTGTCCACAATAATAGCGCCCATGGAAGCAGGCATTGTAATAACTATCAGGCGCTTGAATGCGATAAGAGTGTCTGTAAGCAACGGGAATTTACCTAATGAAAACAACACTAATGCAACAACTATAGCTGCAATTGTATAAGCAATAGCTATACGCAACAAAAAAATGGGCACCCGGTATTTAATATTTCCCTGGAATACGCTTTCATATGCAAAAAAGCCCAGGAATGAAATAGACAGGATAAATACCATCAGGAGGTTACTTAAAGGAAGCGTCTCACCTAGCCTCCAGGCCTCTTCAGAGAACGATATTGGAACGGCTAAAGCAAATGCACCAATGGCAACCTGACTTGCATCCTCCAGGTTAAAGCTTAAATTCATTTTTTTGCCTGCGGTTTGATCTAACCTGACCGCACGTTGTTTGCATCGGTCAGGTTAAATAGCCTTGTCAGAGCTTGTCTATTTATGTGCAATTGGTTTTTCAGTAAATAGATAGTCTTTTAGTTCTTTGTCCATAGTCGGGTCTTTTCTTCTTATCCATTCCAGAACCATTGCGGCATGTTCTTTTTCTTCATCTCTATTGTGAGCAAGTATGGCCCTTAACTCATCGTCCTTACACGCATCAACTCGCTGATTATACCAATCAACTGCTTCTAACTCCTCCATCAACGAGGTTATTGCACGATGCATATCCCGTGTTTCATCAGTTAGTTCTTCAATGGGCTCATGGTAACCTTCATTCGACATTTTTTTCTCCAGTTCTTTCTATTTGATTCGCTAAATGTTTTAGCTATGCGGCGTGTAAATCCCGTAAGAGTTAATGCGTTTGTATGGTATTTTACAGCTCATTTTTCCTCTGTGGGATGAGAAACGCCAGTAAACTTGAAAATCAGTTTACTAAAGGGTTTATCCATTGGACGTAAAACATAAGCTGCCGCTGCGGGCATTAAGCCGTAGAAAAACATTTCTTCGTTGTCCTGTGCAACAAATAACACCAATACAAGGATAATAACAATAGTTAGCAGGACGTAAATGGTCCATGCCATTTTGGTATAGAAAGCATAATCTTTATTTTTGTTATCTGTCATAATCTCGAACCCTGCAAAACCTTGTTGGAATTACACTATTATTGTTTATAAAATTACCTAAAGTACTAAATTGCTTGCTGCATGTTTGCACTCAGGAGAACATGCCGTACCTCTCGTGATGTTACACCATGTTTTCGTTGATTTTCCAGTTTTTTACACCGCTCCATTCTAAGTTCTGCTTACTCAACACTGGCTATTACCGACAACAGCGATTGATAGAAAGCGATGTGCGCACTCATCAATCCTTCAGGCGTAGGTACCTGGTGGGCTTTTTCTCCGTCATATCCCAATACTACGTATTTTCGCCTGAGCTTGCCAGGCTCCACATTGCCTTGCAAAAGATCGATATATGATATGTATTCGACAGGCTTTTCTGACATCCATTTATAGCTGTATTCTCCGTTAGAATTGAGATTAATTACTTTTTTTCCCAAATACAACTTATCTTCTTTCGCAACCATCTTTAAGCCATATATAGATTCCAATGCATGAAAATACAATGAGCCAACGGCTTCACCTTTGTAACTTTCAATAAATAATACAGGATATATACTGTCAATAAACCCTATTGCCTTTGCGTTTTTACTGAAATCGATAGTAGGTAGCCATCCAGACTCACCATGCAAGCCACTTCTAATCGCTTTGAATTCTTTCGAAAGTTTATGTCCGGGTAGCAATGTATTGGCATTGGGTTCCGAATCATCTATTCGCGCCTGGAGAGTTACAGGAATAGTAGTAAAGGTATTGGCGAGTTGTATGTCTTTACTTCTATTTTTGTTCGCATCCAGAAATAATTTCAGCAGGACTTCACTGGCCCCTAATTGAGACAGCATTTGAATACCTTTTGCATATACATCCCTTTCATAAGGGAAAACACCAATACTTTGTTCTGTTTTTTTATCTATCAGGACGAGAACCGTATCTAAGTGCAGGTGCAGAGGCAGGTTCAGCTACGGTAATATTTACCGATAACATCGCTGAAGCAAATAAAACCCAGGTTAATACTAAGTGCATAATTGAGTTCGACACATTTATAATGGTAAGGTCCAGAGCAGGTTAAGCCGATTATTAAATGCTGTTAAAGAGTAGATTGCCATTAGCTGTTTACCCATTAGGCTATGACACCAAAGATACGACCTACTACTGCAGTTAAGCCCATGGCAAGAGCACCCCAAAAAGCAACTCTAAAGGCACCAATAGTAATTGATGCGCCGCCCGTACGTGCTGCAAGTCCTCCAAGTATCGCTAGAAACACAAGAGATAAAACTGCGACTGCAGCAATTAAAAATCTACCAGGAATAACCCAGGCCACTAATAATGGAAGTGCTGCCCCTAGAGTAAATGAGCCGGCCGAATACAAGGCTGCTTGAACTGGCTGAGCACTAACAGTTTCTGATATGCCTATTTCATCTCTAGCATGCGCTCCTAACGCATCATGAGACATTAATTGCTCAGCAACCTGTTTTGCTAATACAGGTTCAAGCCCCCTATCCTGGTATATTTTAGCGAGTTCGTCTTTTTCAGACTCAACATCGTTCTCTAATGACTTCTTTTCTATTGCCAGATCCGCGTTTTCAGTATCTGACTGTGAACTGACAGATACGTACTCACCAGCCGCCATTGACATGGCACCTGCCACTAACCCCGCAACACCAGCAAGAAGTATATTTTCTTGTGTTGCACTTGCAGCCGCAACACCAATAATGAGGCTAGCTGTGGAAACGATGCCATCGTTCGCACCCAATACAGCGGCACGTAACCATCCTACGCGATGTGATCTATGCATTTCATGGTGTGTCATGTATTGCCCCGATACGTTTACCTTTTTTATTCGTTCATTTGACTTCTGAGAATCAACCGGAGTGCCATGTTAGGAAGCAACCCATACTCGCGCGTCCTCTAATGTTTCAAATATCACGGTGTCCCAAATAACACCATTAGCCGCTATTTCAAAATATGTTTTAAACATTTGCGCTAACCCTTTCATTACAGCTTTATTTCCTACTATTGCTAATTTTATATTTGGATTAATTTTGTATAACTCTGCATCTATGTATGCTATTTCTCTAATAGTAGAGGATTTTATCGGGAAGCTTTCTACCGAACTAAAATCATGTATTGAATATTTTATCGATGTAAAACGATGATCTTCAGATATTTCTTGATTTGATTGTAATAGGCTTTCACATGTGAAAGCTTTATCAAAAGCACATATGATTCCTTTTTCTTCCCATTTTATTTTAAAAGACATGCTTAACCTCAATATTACCTAACGTTGCTTTCAGCGCAGCAGGCGTATTAGCGACTGTGTCCGCTGCAAGGTGATGTTATATCCAGCGCTGTACTGCTTCAGCGGTATCGCCGGGGTTAGTGTTGAAGCAAATCCTGGCGGTTGGTGCGCTTTGATGGACAGCATTAACCAGTTTCTCAAATACAATAAAGTGTTCGTCGATAGTTCTGACGCCTGCCCCTATTAGAACACAATCATAGACGGTTTTACTCAGCGCATCACTAATCGTATCGTATGCCGTATCAGCATCATTAATATAGAGCAACTCTGCCTCGTATCCAAGCGTATTTAAATTATCTCGATCACCTTCCAGGGCAGCGCGAAGCTTTTCTGGAGTCCGTCCGGGCCACTTACTATAATCAACAACCTCTGGATTCCATCCTGCCAAAACAACTCTCTTTTTCTCAGCCATTAACGTTTCCTCTAGTTTGACTAGAATATGATGTTTTCATTGATATAATGATTAAGCTTTGCGGCACAGCCCAGCTTGCGCACCAACAAGTGCCTTGCCAGGCACTTATGGCTCGCCAGTAATTAAAGCTGGCACACCATTTTCAAAGTCAATTGGCATGGAAATATGTTCGTGCACAACAGACCAATCGTCACTTTCTTTTTGAAAACATACAGTAGTACGACACCAAGGTTGCTCATCCGGATTTATTATATTACTGCCTGTAACCTTTGAATAGAAATGCATAAAGGCAAGATCGTTGCCTGCATATAATTTAACTTTTCTTCTACTTACTTTGAGATATTCACCAAAATATGGGAAGCACGAAGTCCATAAATCTTTATATTTCTCAATTCCAACAATTTGTGTGCCTATATCAAATATTTCAACGTTATCAAGATAGTCATTAGCGATTGAATTAGAATCGCATTCTTCTACTGCTTTATCCCATTTTGATATTAAGTAAATAATTTCTTCGGCAGATTCTTTGTTACCAATAATTTCAACACCCATATTCAGACCCTCGTGTTGTCGTTATTGCGCCTGGTGTTAAGGCCATCTTGACCGCGAAGGCGGAGTGTAGAGCAATCCCACACGAACGGTTTGTTATAAGGTCACTGATAAGTGACACCATTGTGTTTAAGCCAACCACCTTCATGTTTGCCTCCAGGGTCATGATGTGTCCAGTGTACTACACCACCTTTAGAGTTCCACTCATACTCTCCGTAAAAGTTGACGGTGTCACCTTTGCGTAATGAGTTGATACGTGGTGCTAAATCAATGTTATGTGATATAAGAAGGGTTTGGCCAGAGGAATGTTTTAGGATGAATTTTTGATGCCTGCTTCCTTCAGTATCATCTGCTAAATTGTGAATAACAATGCCAGAACCGCCAACTTGAATATTACTTTTTCGGTTCTCATATGCACTGATAAGTGCGCCGTCATCAGTTGCACCTTGTTTGTCAAATGATTGTATGAAATCAGGGTTCTTGTCTAAGTATCCATATAACGAAAAGACTATAACCACTAGTAATGCTATCTTTTTCATATTATTCCCGCGTGCTTATAATTTTTCTTTAGCCCTATTGTAATAAAGGTGTAATCAAGGGGTCAGACTCCTTGATCAAGGTCACGACACTTTCGCGATGCCCTGGTTTGTTTCAATTATTATACAGATTGCAAAAATTTATCCAGTTCTTTATTTACCATAGACAACCTTCTTACAGGCTCTTCAGTAGATTTCTGAAAACGAACAGCCTCAAGAATATTCAAAATAAAATACATACCTTTATAAATAGCGATGCAGGCAGGGTCGCTAGCTTTCAGCAAGTTATCACCATATCCCTGCCAAAACGCATCCGGCACACCATAAAGAATTAAAACCCAGTCACTGATCGGATCGCCCCAAAAAGCCCGCTCACCATCAAATACCGCCTTCAGATGGATATCCTCACCGACCCCATCGATAATGACGTTTCTGGGCCAGAGATCACCGTGTAGCAATTTAGCCGTTTTAACCTTATCCAATGTATGAAGGAAATGTGCCAGGTAACGCTGGTAATCCACTACCTCTTCAAATAAAACATCATATCGTCGGCAATCCTCAACCATGCCTTCAACATTATCAGCAATAAACTGAGACCAGCGAGTAAAGCCTTTGAAAGGAGCAGGATACCCAAACTGTTCCCCGCAACAATTGTGTAATTTACTGGCAAACACACCCAGTTGCTTCCACAGTAATGTGTTTTCTGCATCAGATAGCGAGGAGATAGCATCCTGCCAGAGCCTACCCTGAATCAATGGCTGCAAAAAAGCATCCCGGTCGCCTACTGTGAAAAATGACAGATACTCAGGAATCAACGGACTGACTGATTGAAGCTGCTGAGAAATCGACCGTTCGCGCTGCATTAGATAACGTTCATTGTAAAAGATATTGGCACCCCGCTCAGGCGCTACTTTCAAAATATAGGCATTGTGTGATGTGTTAACTCGGTAAGTATTATTAAAAAGACCGGCTTTCAGTTCAGTCACTTCAATAATTTTTTCGCCAGACAGCTCATAACCTAGCTGCAACCGTAATTCCTGTTCATTAACAGGCTGTTGAAATGCTGAATCACCACGTTTTATTTGATGTATTTCCACGGTCCGCCAGATTAGATCTTTCTAGTGCAGTTGTCTTATAATAGTTAATTCCAGGGACAGTATACCTATTCACGCAGCTAAAATTTAATTAAGTATACTACTCCCGAAATCCTCTCTATAGAATCAAAGAACAAACAAAGCCTGATAAAATTAACTACTGATGAAATCGAGGGAGCCTGGCCCTTTAATTCAGCTTTCGCTCACTAATCTTCACTCAATTTCTTTTTACGTTCTTTAGTGAACTCCCACCATTTTTTAGATGGGCCACCTTCTATATACCTTACAGCTGAGATAAAAACATCAATAACGCATGGGTCATGTTTTTTCTTAGTTACATTGCAAAGTTCGGCATACATTTTATAGGGATCTTTGCCTATTAACTGTTCAGGAGTGAAGATGCCAATAATATTTAAATTTTTTTCAATAGCCTTGCCTACATTGGGTATTTGCTGGAGGCTTTTGATATCTATTCTCGACATTATTTTGGAAGCTTAACGTTCAATATAAGAGGCAGAGCGTTTTTTACGAAGACCAAGCAGGCGCCTTTTACTGGCGGTCTTAATTGACTTGTTACACATTACTGCCTCTATGACTCAGCTTAATAAACCAATAACAGCCTCCCAAGGCGAGGATGATAATGCCCAGGCCTATTATTGCCAGGGGATCATATTTTTCTAGATCTAATAAAATCACCTTCCGAGCAACAGCTATAACCGCCACCAATAAAACGACCTCTGCATGTATGACATTATCTTTGAAATACATTTCTATTGTCTCTACAAGCTCAAATCCTATGAGAATAATGAAAAAGAAACCAAAGATTCTAAAGATTTCATCTATTTCAAGAAAAAGCACATCATCTGTCGGATCAAATAAATCTAAATAAAGAATTATACCGAGTTCTACTATCGCGACAGCAACAATTATTGTCATCAGAATAAGTACAATAAACGACATCCACTTTTTTGCTAAACGAATTGAAGAAACAGCTTTATCGATGCTTTTACTCACTAAATATATACTCCTCTTTGTGTATAACGTCAGAGTTAAATTGCGGCGAGTTTTCCGCCGTCAATTTTTAACGTCTTGTTAGGTTTTTAAAAATGTTGCGTGATAAGCAATATGCTCGCCAATGAAACTAGCGATGAAGTGATAGCTGTGATCATATCCCTGCTGCACTCTCAATGTTAAATTTTGCCCTGATTTATCACAAGCTGCTTTAAAATTTTCTGGTAATAATTGCCCTTCATCATAAAACTCATCTGCGCTTCCCTGGTCGATGAGAATGTCATTCAGTTTGGCCCCAGAGTGAATGAGTTGCGTGGCATCATAGGCTTGCCAAGCAGTTGGATCATCACCCAAGTAAGCGCCAAAACAACCTTGACCCCATCCGCATTCAATGGGGTTGCAGATAGGTGAGAAGGCTGACACTGAGCGATAAGCATCTGGATTCTTCAAGGCACAAATTAACGCACCATGTCCGCCCATTGAATGGCCAGAGATTGATTTAACGTTAGCTTGAATGGCCAGGTTGGACTCAATTAAATGGGGCAGCTCCTGTGTCACATAATCATACATTTGATAATGTTCCTGCCAGGGGGATTGTGTGGCATTAACGTAAAATCCCGCGCCTTTGCCCAAGTCGTACCGATCTGACGCATCAGCCACATCAGCTCCACGCGGACTGGTGTCGGGAAAAATTAACGCTATGCCGTGCTCTGCTGCATAGCGTTGCATGCCTGCTTTTGTGCGCGCATTATCATCTGTACAGGTCAGGCCAGATAACCAATATAAAGCCGGGACTTTTCTAGTTTCTGCTTGTGGCGGCAGGTAAACTGAAAAAGTCATTTTACACTGGCATGTACTAGACTGATGCTCGTAGCGTTTAAGAAAACCACCAAACTCTTTTATGATTTCAATTTCTTTCAAGGCAATTTGTTTCATAGTATTAAAAAATAATCACTGAACGAATGCTTTCACCGCTGTGCATTAGATCAAAGGCGGTATTAATGTCTTCGAGTGGCATGGTATGCGTTACCAGAGAATCCAACTCAATTTTTCCGTTCATATAACGATCGACATATCCTGGTAATTCAGTCCTACCTTTAACGCCACCAAATGCTGTGCCTTTCCATGTTCGTCCAACCACTAGATTAAAAGGCCGAGTTTCTATGGTTTGCCCAGCACCGGCCACACCAATCACGGTAGAAACACCCCATCCCATATGCGTGCATTCGAGCGCATCACGCATCACATGAGTATTACCAATACATTCAAAAGAATAATCCGGGCCACCGTTAAAAGTGTCTTGCATATACTCTACAAACGAGCCATCAATCTCATTGGGGTTTACAAAATCGGTTGCGCCTAATTGTTTTGCGAACTTAAATTTGTCGGGGTTAATATCAATACCGATGATGCGTTCAGCACCCGCCATGACAGCACCTTGAATACACGATAAACCAATGCCGCCTAAGCCAAATACGGCAACAGTAGAACCGGGTTCAACTTTTGCGGTATTCAGTACAGCACCTATTCCCGTCGTAACGCCGCAGCCAAGGAGGCACACTTTATCAAGCGGTGCCGCTTTGTTTATTTTTGCCAGGGCTATTTCTGGAACCACGGTATATTCCGAAAAAGTCGAACAACCCATATAGTGAAAAATATCTTTACCATTTTTTGAGAAGCGACGTGTGCCATCAGGCATGTATCCTGTCCAGACAGTACCGGCAATGGATTGGCACAAGTTAGTTTTTGTTGATTTGCAATATTCACACTCGCCACATTCTGGAATATAGAGAGGAATCACATGATCACCGACACTGAGGCTTTTAACACCAGCACCTAATTCAACCACTTCACAGCCACCTTCATGCCCTAATACACAAGGGAATGAAGCCTCAGGATCTTCTCCAGACAGGGTAAAGGCATCTGTATGGCAAACACCTGAGGCAATTGTTTTTAATAGAACCTCGCCTTCTCGTGGCCCCATAACCTCTATTTCTTCGATGGAAAGCGGTTTTTTAGCTTCCCAGGCGACTGCTGCTCTTGCTTTCATATAGTTATCTCACTTAGTTGTTTAAAGCGTAATCTGGATAATTTTCTTTTGCCTATCAAACCTAACGACCTGGCTCAGCGGCAGGCGAAAGTGACGTGGCTTTTGCGGCAGCAAAAAGCGTGACGCTTTTGACTGTCAGCTGAATCGCCTTGTATGGTTGGTTAAGGTACGTGCTTGATAACATAATCATTACTTATTTTAAGTTGCACCAACTCTATATTACCTAAATCTCGTGTGACCCATGCAGTAGCTTGTTTATTTATCTCTAATGTATTTAGAAAATCATTTGGTGCAATATCTTTAGATATTTCTAATTTATATGTACCTGTGCTATTTTTAATTCGTATGTAGTATTTATCTATATATCGATTTTCCCTTGTTCCTACTTCTATAATTTCACCTATTATACTTTCATATTGATCAATTGGTTTATTTAGTTCTTTTTGTTCCCATTGAGATATTAAATAGATAATTGATATACCTATAACTAATATTGATAATCTTGTTAGAAGGTCCTTTTTATCCTTAATCGGTTTATAGCCACCTACGTACATTTTTCTTTTACCATATAACGTTGAAGCTGTGCGGGCGGAGCGTTTATTGCGTAGCCCCGAACAAGCGCCTTGTTAGGCATTATATGTATTCAATTGACTTCGTTAGAAAACCTACTTACCAATTCTTCTAACGGCATTCGGTTTATATTCCATACCCCATAAAATGGATGATCCAGGTCTTCAATAATCATGTATAGAAGATGAATAGAAACAGACAGACTTACAAGTATTGTTATATGCGTATAAATGTTCTGGACACCTAACAACACAAATGCCGAGATGAGTACAATAGACATAAAAATCATTAAAACCTTAAGTCTTGGAGGTAATCTCTCATTAGCTAGCGCAATTCTTCTTGTACGTAGTTTAGTGATGTCTGATATATTTTCAATTATGGCAGTGAATACAACTCCATCGCTTTCAGTATCAACTGATATTTTCTTGCTCTTGCGCATTACTTCATATAATTCTTCAGAAGTATCAGAATCCATAGGTTCATGCGGATCGCTCATTGCAGGCCATTCTATATTTAATAATGAAGACGTATAATGAGAAAGCGCGCTTTTGATGCTCATTTTGACTTCAATTTTTTCGTCATTTAAATATGTTAAGAAATCTCTCACAGTCTCTATAGCATTTAACTCGTTTTCAATTGCTTGATTCAAGTCACTGTACTTGGTTAAGACTGTAACCAATAAGAAGCCTGCCACAATAGCGTAAACAATGCCGAAAACACTAAAGAATGCGCTCCAGGCGGCTATATCTTCAAATATCTCTTTGTACTGAACATGATCTTTGACCAATATAAGAATGAGTGCGGCAAGTGCACCCGATATAACTAGCGGCGATATAATTCCAATTAATTTTTGCTTAGTCATTTTATTATTTCTTTCCTAGGCATGCTAAAGATAAATAGAAAATGCGCATCAATACTTAATGCTGAAGACGTCCCACACGAACGATTTGTTAGCTGATATTAATTGCATCAATGACCGCCAATAGTATAACCAGAATTATTGATAAATTAGAGAATAAAGTACCCATGCGTATTTTGCTAGTTAAGTTATTAATAATTGGGTCATTCAGTTTTTGATACTGTTTTTTAAATATAAATTCCTTAGCTTTTTGCATGCCTATAAATGGCCGATATAATAAAAGAGGATGATCTAGATTTAATTCTTTGTAAATGTGTAAGTAATTACTACGTAAATAATTCTTCAAGTTGACGGTATTGCTTACATGCAAATATGAGAAAGCAAGAAAGACGATAAACGTAATAGTTATTAATATTGTCATTATTCCTTTAAGCAGCTAACGTTTGAAATAACGCGACGCGCTTTTTGCGGTCGCTGTTAATTGATTTGTTATACGCTTTTTCATTAGCCATTAACTGGTTGCATTAAATGAACAATAGCACCTGTTGGGTCGGAAACTGCGCATATACGCCCAACGTCAGGTACGTCATGTGGTGGAACTAAAACTTTACCGCCAAGTGTAACAACTTGCTTAGCGCAATCATCAATATCATCAACTGCTATATATGAGTGCCAAGATGAACCTTTTCCTGGTGTGTCAGGTGTTGGATTCATCATGCCAGCTATATCCTGTCCTTCTTTTTGGAATAATGTATAAGTACCAAATTCACCAACATCGACTTGTTTTATGCTCCAGCCTAGTAACTTGCTAAAGAATGCGCCACTAGTTTCTTGATCTGGTGTTACGAGTTCTTGCCAGATAAAAGGGTTTTGGTCAGACATGATTTATTCTCCTTTTATTTTCGCGTATAACTTGTCGATATGAAGCCAACCAAGACTCCCTATTTTTTATAATATACACCCTGTAAGGCTAACTATTACGATATTTAAGGGCAAAAAGAGCCTAAAAAAGTGTTCGAATTTTGAAATTTATCATACTACATGACTATAGCTACCTATTGCCATATTTAAGGGGTAAAGGAGCCTTGATTATGTAAGGATTTTTAATCAAGGCTACCTATTCAATATTTGTGGGCAGGAGTAGCCGTAATTAAGCTATTGCTAATGCACTTAATTAAATAACCCTGGAATTTCGGTCAATAACTCTTTCGATAATCTGAAATAATTACCCACATTTGAAAGGGCAAAAAAAACGCCTGTAAAAAACAGGCGCTTCTTAACAACTATACTTTTAACTACTGCTAGAACGGAATATCATCATCAAAGCCGTCATCAACCATCGCCGGTGCCGGTTGCGCCTTTTGTTGCGCAGGGGCTGATTGCTGAGCTGGCGCAAAACCGCCTTCGCCGCCTCGGCTGTCGAGCATTTGCATGGTGCCGCCGATGTCTACTACAACTTCTGTGGTGTAGCGGTCCTGGCCGTCCTGTCCCTGCCATTTACGGGTTTGCATTTTGCCTTCGACGTAAATTTTTGAACCCTTCTTCAGGTACTGGGCTACGATTTCTGCCAGCTTGCCGAAGAACACAACACGGTGCCACTCTGTTTTTTCTTTTTTCTCACCACTGCTTTTGTCGTTCCATGTCTCTGAAGTAGCCAGTGTGATGTTCGCTACTGCATTGCCGTTTGGCATGTATTTAACTTCCGGGTCTTTACCCAGGTTACCGAGTAAAATTACTTTGTTAACGCCACGTTGTGCCATTATTTTCTCACCTTATTTATATGTTAATCGTCGTATTAATACTTACTTAAATTCTAACTTTACAATCTCGTTAGGCGCTCAAATTTGAGCTGGCTAACGATACCAATTTTTCTTCGTCAAGGATATGTTTTTTAACTTTTAAATAAGCCACCTGGCCAGACTCATTCTCATCATCAATCAGGGTGGCTTCGACGACGCCTTTAACCGCAAGCAGCTGCTCGATGCTGATGTCCTTCACCTTTAAAAGGTAAGTGCTTAAATACTTTGGTTTTTTCATGGTGATGGCCAGCACTAGCCAGAACACCAGTACCGCCAGCACTGTCAGGTACAGCCCTTCTACGCCCCATGCCTGGTGGGCATAGCCGCCAATGGCGCCGCCGGCAAAGGCACCGAGAAACTGGCTGCTGGAATACATGCCCATTGCTGTGCCTTTTTGAGTCGCAGGCGCGGTTTTTGTGATCAGTGAAGGCAGTGATGCCTCCAGCAGGTTAAAGCCGGCAAAAAACACCACCAGTGCTGTCACGGTCAGCCATAATGATACCCCGTTAGACTGGTTAGCCAGGAACAGTACAGTGGCCACGATAAGGCTGGCGATGGCCGCGTTAAACACCGGTTTCATTGCTTTTTTGCGTTCGGCGAGAATGATGAACGGCACCATGATGAGCAGTGACAGGGCAAACACCGGCAGGTAGATTTTCCAGTGATCATCGGAATCGATACCCAGGTTATTTTGCAGTATCAGCGGCATAACCAGGAAGACGCACATCAGCACAAAGTGAAGAATAAAAATGCCCATATCCAGCCGCAGCAACTGGGTATTGCTCAGCACCGACCATAGTGAATGCGAATCCACCTCGGCATCACGGTGGAAATGGCTCTTCACCGGATCGGGTACGAACAGGAACAGAATGGCAATACCGACCATCGCCAGTACTGCCGTGCCATAAAAAATACCGCTGATACCAATCCAGTTATTCACCAGCGGCCCCAGCACCATTGATGCCGCAAACGAAGCGCCGATACTGACCCCGATTACCGCCATCATTTTAGTGCGGTGTTCTTCACGCGACAGATCGGCCGCCAGCGCCATCAATGCGGCCGCTATGGCGCCGCCGCCCTGAATCGCCCTGCCCACGATAATGCCTTCTATCGAGGTGGCACCGCCGGCAATCAGCGAGCCGGCGGCAAAGATCAGCAGGCCGATCAAAATAACCGGTTTACGCCCGATGCGGTCTGACCACATGCCGAAAGGGTATTTGCAGCACGGCCTGCGTCAGCCCGTAAATGCCCAGTGCCAGCCCCATCATGAACGGTGTGGCGCCGGGAAAATGCTCGGTATACAAGGCAAAAACCGGCAATATCATGAACAGCCCCAGCATGCGGAAGGCATAGATTGTTGCCAGCGAGACCGCAGCGCGACGTTCCTGGGAGGCCAGGTTGTCAGTAAGATTATGTGTGGCGGGTTGATTCATGGTGTGGCTTATGGAAAATAAACAGCTATTGCTCTTGCCGAAAATGCTAAAAGACGGCATTCTATCAGATTGCTTTATTTTTCTTCGCATAGTTTATGGATACGATTCAAATACGCGGTGCTCGCACCCACAATTTAAAAGATATTGACATTGATATTCCCCGTGACAAGCTGATTGTCATTACCGGCTTATCAGGCTCAGGCAAGTCGTCACTGGCATTCGATACCATCTTTGCTGAAGGCCAGAGACGCTACGTGCAGTCTTTATCGACTTATGCCCGGCAGTTCCTCTCGATGATGGAAAAACCCGATGTCGACACCATTGAGGGACTGTCACCGGCTATTTCTATCGAACAGAAGACGACCTCGCACAACCCGCGTTCGACGGTGGGAACAATCACCGAGATTTACGATTACCTGCGCCTGCTGTTCGCCCGTGCCGGTACCCCGCGCTGCCCGCAGCACGATACGGAACTGCAGGCCCAGACTATCAGCCAGATGGTTGACCAGGTGCTGGCGTTGCCGGAAGGCAGCAGGCTGATGCTGCTGGCGCCGGTGATTCGTGACCGTAAGGGTGAGCACCTGAATATGTTCGGCGACTTTAAACAGCAGGGTTTTATCCGGGTGCGCGTCGATGGCGTGGTTTACGAGCTGGACGAAGTACCGGAACTGGACGCGAAAAAGAAACATACCATCGAGCTGGTGGTCGATCGCTTTAAGGTGCGCGATGATATTAAAACCCGTCTTGCTGAATCTTTCGAAACCGCCCTGCTGCTGGCCAATGATGTGGCCACCATTGCCTGGATGGATGATGAAGAGGCAAACAATGCCGATTTGATTTTCTCGGCCAAGTTTGCCTGCGCACAGTGCGGTTACAGTTTGCGGGAACTGGAACCACGTTTATTTTCATTCAACAATCCGGCGGGCGCCTGCCCGGAATGTGAAGGTCTTGGCAATAATAATTTCTTTGATCCGGAGCGTGTAATCTCCGAGCATCTCAGCCTTGCCGGCGGCGCAATCCGTGGCTGGGATCGCCGTAACGCCTATTATTTCAGTATTATTCAGTCACTGGCTGATCATTACGATATCGATCTCGAAATACCCTTCAGGGAATTACCCGACAAGATAAAAACCATCATCATGTATGGCAGCGGCAAGGAAAAGATTATTTTTAATTACCCCGGCCACGCTGGCCGCCGCGGCAAACAGCGTACACATCCATTTGAGGGTGTACTGCACACCATGGAACGGCGTTACCGGGAAACCGAGTCGAACCTGGTGCGGGAAGAGCTTGCCAAGTACATGTCGATACAACCCTGCCCGGCATGCAAGGGTACACGCCTGAACGAAGCGGCACGCCATGTATTTATTGATAACAGAACCCTGGCCGAACTGACCGCAATGCCGATTCAGCAGTCCTTTGATTTTTTTGACTCGCTTAAGCTGGCCGGCCACCGTGGTGAGATTGCCGAAAAAATTAATCGCGAGATTTCTTCCCGGCTGAATTTCCTGGTTAATGTCGGGCTGGATTATTTAACGCTGGATCGCAGTTCGGATACATTATCCGGTGGTGAAGCACAGCGTATCCGCCTGGCCAGCCAGATTGGTGCCGGCCTGGTCGGTGTTATGTACATTCTTGATGAGCCCTCCATCGGTTTACACCAACGTGATAACGATCGCCTGATTAACACCCTCAACCACCTGCGCGATATCGGCAATACCGTTATTGTGGTGGAGCACGATGAAGATGCTATTTTATGCGCCGACCATGTGATTGATATCGGCCCCGGTGCCGGTGTTCACGGTGGTGAAATTATTGCCGCCGGTACGCCGCAGGAAATCATGAACAATAAAAAGTCGCTCACCGGGCAGTATCTATCGGGCGCCAGGAAAATTGAGATTCCTAAAAAACGCACCGAACGCAGCGCTGATGTCTTTAGCATAAAAGGCGCCAGCGGCAATAACCTGCAGGATGTGGATGTTGAAATACCGGTGGGTTTATTTACCTGCGTTACCGGCGTTTCCGGCTCGGGCAAATCGACCTTGATCAATGACACGCTGTACCCGATCCTGGCCAAGGCGATTAATAATAATTCGATGTCGTCGGCGCCGCATCAATCCTTTGAAGGCATCGAACATTTTGACAAGGTGGTTGATATCGATCAGTCGCCTATCGGCCGCACACCACGCTCTAACCCGGCGACATACACCGGCCTGTTTACCCCGATACGCGAACTGTTTTCAGCCACGCAGGAATCACGTTCCCGCGGTTATAAACCCGGCCGTTTTAGTTTTAATGTAAAAGGTGGACGCTGCGAAGCCTGCCAGGGTGATGGTGTAATAAAAGTTGAGATGCATTTCCTGCCGGATGTTTATGTCGAATGCGATGTCTGTAAATCACAGCGTTACAACCGTGAAACACTGGAAATAAAATACAAGGGCAAGAACATTCACCAGGTTCTGGAAATGACCATTGAAGATGCCATGACATTCTTCGATGCCATTCCTGTGCTTAAACGCAAACTGCAAACACTGATGGACGTGGGCCTGGGTTACATCACTCTGGGTCAGCGCGCCACTACCCTCTCTGGCGGAGAGGCGCAGCGTATCAAGCTGTCGAAAGAACTGTCAAAGCGCGATACCGGTCAAACCGCCTACATCCTGGATGAGCCTACCACCGGTTTACATTTTTACGATGTACAGCAATTACTCGACGTGCTGCTGCGCCTGCGCGACCACGGCAATACCGTGATTGTTATCGAACATAATCTCGATATTATAAAAATGGCCGACTGGATTATCGACCTCGGACCAGAAGGCGGTTATAAAGGCGGCAGAATTATTGCTACCGGTACGCCGGAAGAAGTGGCACAGGTCGAAGGATCCTTTACCGGCAAGTACATTAAACGCCTGTTAGACAATAACAAGGTGACACGAAAAGCAGGATAGGACAATGCGCTTTATAAATAAACTAATTAGCGGCATCGTTAGTGTTACCGGCATTCTCGGCGCGCTTGCCTGCTCTAATGCTAACGATGAACAGCAGCGGCGCGACCTGCTGAAGTGGCTTGATCATCACCTGACACAGGTCAGCCAGCAAATTGAAGCCGATATCGAACAAGAGAAACAGGGATTTTATGCGCACGATGGTAAAACCGATTACCAGAGCAAAGGCTATATCGACTATGTTTTGCAGGAAAAAACCGGTGCACGCCTGCTGGTTTCGCAACGCAGTTCATTGACTCTGGATGACATTAAAAACACGGATGGCTTTAACACGCTAAATTCTAAAGTCAGGACATTGCAGTTACAGATGAACATCAAGGAACACAATATCGATGGTGATGAAGTTGAAACGGCTGAAGAGCTGGATGAATATATCCACGATGTAGAACGGTATTTTGTTATTACCGTTTCCGGCTGGTAGCATTCAATCCTGGCTGCCTATCCTTACCACGATGCTCGTCATTGCGAGCGAAGCGCGGCAATCTCGATCAGGCGGTGGCGTGGTCGGCAGGAGATTGCTTCGTTCCTCGCAATGACAGGAACTTTGATCGCAATAACGGGGACTTCGCTCATAATGACGGGAATATATTCCGCTAGCTGGAAACGTTAATATTAAAACTTCTTGCGAACAGTAATCATGCCAATATGCCGGTCGTAACTGAATATTGAATCTGTCGAGCGATTAGTCCGGTCTATCCATCTTGCCATTAACTGCCAGTCGCGGGCGAAGTCGTAAACATAGGCCACCAGGATATCCGAGCGATTATCCTGCCGGTCCTGTACTGCTGTCGGATCATATTCACTGCGCCGGTAAGACGCTTCTATATAAGCCTTATGCTGTTTGCTAAATATCTTTTCATAACGCACTCGAGCACCATTTCGTGTAGGCGAGTAGTTTCGGGTTTCGGTATTTTGCCGATCATTTACTTCCAGTTCATACCACAGGTTCAGCGCATCCCGCGGCCATTTAAACTGGTAGCCTAAACGCAGCTTCTGACGAGAGCCCTGCAGGTAATCATAGACTGGCTCGCGGCTATCGATTTCTTCATAGCGGTAACGCAGCCGGAAAGTATCTCCATTAGAAAGCTTACGTTTGCTTTTAAAGGTAGCAACGTAAGATTGCTGGTAATCGATATGGCCATAGGTAGATTGCTTTAAATTAAGGTCCAGTGTATTGCGCCAGCTGTCCAGTGAAAACAGGTAACTTAAGCCAACATCGTAAATATTATAATCGTTAAAATCACTGGAGTAATAGTTGGTCAGGAATACCGCTGCGGTTACCAGTAATGCGGGCTCTTTTTTGCCGTAGCCCTTACCCATTATTCGTTTATCGAACAGGCCATAGGCTTGAAAAAACGTGCCGGATTCATTCGACGCTATTTCCAGCGGTGCAAAGCGAATGTTCGAGTCATAACCATGGCTCAAATACAGGTAAGCCCGCCAGTCCTTTTGTTCCTTGTTTTTGCCTTCCAGGGTTTGCAGCTGTTTTTCAACTAACGCTGACATTTCCGGGGTGTCGCTCAGCTGTTTGCTTTTATTGAAATAGTTAATAGCGGCATCTTTATTCGACTGTCTGTTTTCGATTAGCGCCAGGTTATAGTAAGCCAGTGCCTGCAGCTCTTTATGCTTTAGAAGTTTATTGAAATAACGCTTACTTTCGGGGTACTGCTGCAGGCGATAGCTAACAGAGCCAAGATTATAATAGATGGTGTGCAATGGCTTACGCTGCTTCTGCGCCTGCTCCAGGGCGCGTTCGAAAGTCTGTTTTGCCTGCGGGTACTTTCCCTGCTGAAATTGCGCGCTGCCAAGCTTGAGATTTTCTGATAAATCATAAGCGGATTCTGCCGGTTTATTGTCAGCAGCGTAGACGGGTACACAGGCCAGTATTAACAGCAAACACGAACAGACTAGTTTTTGACGCAGATGAAACATAAGCGGCAATTATTGCACATGCATCCTTTGAACTAAATCCCCTGGATTTACTAAGGTAAGATAAAAATGAGCGATAGTTCACAAAACTCAAACGAGGTGAATTTTGTGTTTACGCGTTAAGACTTGCCTTCTTCCTCTGGCTCATCGGGTTCATCGGGCTCATCGGGCTCATCTGGCTCATCTGGCTCATCTGGCTCATCTGGCTCATCTGGCTCATCTGGCTCATCGGGCTCATCGGGCTCATCTGGCTCATCTGGCTCATCTGGCTCATCGGGCTCATCGGGTTCATCGGGTTCATCGGGCTCGTCAGCTTCATCCGGTTCGTCTGGCTCATCCGGGTCGTCCTTGTCACCGTCATGATCCCTGTCATCATCACGATCATCGTCCTTGTCGTCATCCTTGTCATCTTCGCGGTCATTGTCGGCTTCTTTTCCGTGATCATCATCACCCGACATGGGCAAAATTAGTGTATGTACATCAAGCACTGAATCATTATCATCAATGACTCGAATCGTTATTTCATCAAGATCATCCGGCGACGCCAGCAACACCGTCGGTGCGCACATGCAAAGCACGCAACACGGCAGGACAAATCGTTTTTTGTTAAATAAATACATAAAACTAGCCCTGCAATACTCCGGTATTGTTATACAACACACTGCCGGGTGATTTATATTGCGTCTTTATTCTCATTACTTTTTCTTTACCATTCATGCGAATTGTTGTTGTTATATCACCATTACCCTGCGCGATTCCAACGATCGGTAATGCGATAACATTCACACCCTGTCGCAGGCCTGTGGTCCAGTTAACCTGTTTTTTGCTGCCAAATCCAGACAATTCCAGGTTGTCGGATAGTTCGATACGCATATCAACAGCATCCAGTGCCTGCTCTGATTCTATCGCAACTTTAATGGTTCGTACTTCATCATTTACTGTCACCAGGTAAAGCTCGTTATTGTCTACCTGTGAGTCGTTAAAGAAACCCAGCCATACCACCAGTGCAGACAACATCGCAGCCGTCGCAAACTTGTAGAAATTGTGTGACCCTGAAGTCGATTCTCGTTCAGCGGCTACCGCATTCGCAATAACGCTGGTCTTAAAATTTTCAGAGGCAGGCGGAACGGGCAGTGACTTTAAGAGACTAATTTGCTGCTGCAGCTGATTCAGGCTTTGCGCACAGCTTTCACAACTGGCACAGTGGCTATCAACAGCTTCTTTCTGTGTATCGGAAAGTGTGCCGTCGAGGTAATCATCAAGCAGTATTAAAGTGTGTTCACAGGTCATTAAATTAGCTCCTCTTAACCATTATCACGCATCTCATCACCAAATAGTTCCTTTTCAGTCAGTTCCCGCACCTGGTTCCTGGCACGGTGCAGCCTGGATTTAAGCGTTCCAAGGGGTGTTTGCAGCACATCTGATAATTCAACCAGGGTATAACCTTCCGCATCATGCAGCGTTAAAACCAGGCGCTGGTCATCGTTTAATGTTTGCATGGCAGCCACCAGCACCTGCTGATCATGTGACAGTTCTGCCCGTTCGTAAGGCGTTCTGTCAGTGGAAACGATATTTTCAGGCATTTCATCAGGGCTGATTACGGCTAACATACGCTGTTTTTTACGATAGCTATCAACGTACAGATTATAGAGCGAGCGCATCAGCCAGGGGCGTAGAGATTCAACCTGCTCAAGCTGATCGACCTTAAGGAATAAGCGTGTTAACAACAGCTGAACCAGTTCCTCAGCATCGTCTGAACACTGACACAGGCGAAAGGCAAAGCGATACAACATATCTATATGAGGCGAAACCAGGCCGGCAAAGCGATCTGCAGGCTTGCTCTGTAATTTGAACAGTTTAACAATACTCATAACAGGTATTTCTATACACTCCGGTAACAGATAATCGCTTTCCTGGCAGACTTAATGCTTGAATTGATTTGTGGCACAACTATGTGGCACAACAGATTATAACGAATTTTAAGATTTGACTAACCCGTAAGCTATGACGAAACCGTGTAATAAAAGGTTCCATCCTGTAGCTCAATGACTGAACAAAATAATGCAGACAAAAAAAACCGGCTAAAAGCCGGTTTTTTTACTCATACTGAAGATTGATCTGCTTATTCAGCAGCTTCTTCAACCGCATCAGCAGGACGATCAACCAGTTCGATGTATGCCATTGGTGCAGCATCACCTGAACGGAAACCGCATTTCAAAATACGTGTGTAACCACCAGGACGCTCTTTATAACGTGGAGCTAACTCGTTAAACAGCTTTCCAACCATTTCTTTATCACGTAACTTTGAAAAAGCTGAACGGCGGTTCGCAACTGAATCACTTTTAGCCATAGTGATTAGTGGCTCTGCAACACGGCGTAACTCTTTTGCTTTTGGCAGAGTTGTCTTGATAATTTCGTGATCGAACAGTGAGTTAGCCATATTGCTAAACATCGCCTTACGGTGACTGCTGTTCCTATTTAGTTTGCGGCCAGATTTATTGTGACGCATGATATATAACCTTTATCATTATTTGTATTGTTCAATACAAAAGTTCAAATTCTATTTAATGGCTGGTATTGCCATGTTTAACTACCGGGATATTAACTCGCTTCTTCTTTTTCACGGATTGAAGCAGGTGGCCAGTTATCTAACTGGATACCTAGTGACAGACCGTGTGAAGCCAGTACATCTTTAATTTCTGTTAAAGATTTCTTGCCCAGGTTAGGTGTTCTTAATAACTCAACTTCAGTACGCTGAATTAAATCACCAATGTAATATATATTTTCTGCTTTCAAACAGTTAGCAGAACGTACTGTTAATTCAAGCTCATCAACAGGGCGCAGCAATATAGGATCGATATCAGCTTCTTCATCAACAGCAACTTCGTCTTCCATGCTTTGCAGGTTAACAAATGATGAAAGCTGAGCTTGCAGAATAGTTGCCGCAGTACGAATTGCTTCTTCTGGATCAACGGTACCATTGGTCTGTAAATCAATGATTAATTTATCCAGGTTAGTACTCTGCGCTACGCGTGCATTTTCAACATTGTATGAAACACGGCGGATAGGGCTAAAAGACGCATCCAGCTGCAATGTACCAATAGTTGTTGATTCCGAATCTGATCTGCGTGTATTTGCAGGCTGATAACCACGGCCTTTAACAACTTTAAGCGTGATGTTTAATGTACCTTCACTATTTACATTTGCAATAACATGATCAGGGTTAACAATTTCCACATCATGACCGGTTTCGATATCACCGGCAGTAACAACACCAGCACCAGTTTTGTTTATAGTGATCATTTGCTCATCACTTGCGTGCATGATTAATGCAACGCCTTTCAGGTTTAACAGGATTTCAAGTACATCTTCCTGTACGCCTTCGATTGTGCTGTACTCGTGTACGACACCTTCGATTTGAGCTTCAACGATGGCACTGCCCTCGATAGAAGACAGTAAAATTCTGCGTAAAGCATTACCCAGTGTATGACCGAAACCACGCTCAAGCGGTTCTAATGCAACTTTTGCATGAGTTTCGCTGTAAGACTGTACATTAATGGTACGCGGTGTAAGAAGTTCATCTGTCGCTGACATGTGTTATATGCTCCCTTACTTAGAATAAAGTTCGACGATTAACTGTTCGTTGATCTCTGCTGATAGATCAGCACGCTCAGGAACATTTTTATACACAGCTTCAAGTTTAGAATCGTCAAGACTAATCCATTCAACGATACCATTCTGCTTGGCCATATTCATTGAATCGGCAATACGTGTTTGTTTTTTCGCTTTTTCGCGAATCGTAATTACGTCGTTTGCTTTAACCTGGTATGAAGGTATGTTCACAACCACGTTATTAACCAAAATTGATTTATGGTTCACCATTTGGCGAGCTTCGGCACGTGTAGAACCAAAACCTGAACGGTAAACAACGTTATCAAGGCGACGTTCAAGAAGTTGCAGCAGGTTTTCACCTGTAGAGCCTTTAAGGCGGGCAGCTTCTTTATAGTAGTTACGGAATTGCTTTTCAAGAACACCATAGATACGACGTACTTTCTGTTTTTCACGTAACTGCAGTGCGTAGTCAGATAAACGTGTACGACGCGCACCATGCTGACCAGGTACCTGATCAAGCTTACATTTACTATCAAGCGGACGTAAAGAAGATTTAAGTTCTAAATCAACGCCTTCACGACGACTGAGTTTACATTTTGGTCCAGTATATTTAGCCATAAAAAATTTCTCAGATCTCTACTTTACACACGACGACGTTTTGGAGGACGACAGCCGTTATGCGGAATAGGTGTTACATCATGGATATTGGTAATTTTAAAACCAATGTTGTTCAAAGAACGAATAGCCGAATCACGTCCAGGGCCAGGGCCACGAACCATAACTTCCAGGCTTTTCATACCGTAATCTTTTGCACGTGTACCTGCGCGCTCGGCCGCTACCTGTGCAGCAAATGGTGTGCTCTTACGAGAACCACGGAAACCAGAACCACCGGATGTTGCCCATGACAGAGTGTTACCCTGACGGTCGGTAATGGTAATAATAGTGTTGTTGAATGTTGCGTATACATGTGCAACACCGTCAACTACGGTACGTTTTATTTTTTTCTTTGTTTCAGGCTTCGCCATGTGGATACTCTATTATTTATCTAATTAGTTAACGCGCGTTTCTATCGTGTAATGGGTCTACGTGGACCTTTACGTGTACGTGCATTGGTTTTTGTGCGCTGACCACGTAGTGGTAAACCACGACGATGACGGATACCACGGTAACAACCCAGGTCCATCAAACGTTTAATACTCATTGAAACTTCACGGCGCAAATCACCTTCAACAGAATATTTACCAACTTCTGTACGCAGCGTTTCTAACTGCTCTTCTGAAAGTTCACCGATTTTTGCATCTTCGGCTATACCTGTTGCTGAGCAAATCTGCTGGGCACGGGTTTGACCGATACCGTAAATGCTTCTCAAGCCAATTACGGTGTGCTTATTTGTTGGAATGTTTATACCTGCAATACGAGCCATTATGGTTTCCGTCTTTTCGCGACAAAGCGCGCAATTTTACTAATAATATGGGCCTAAATCAATAGGAATCTATCTACCAGGGTAACTGACTAAAAATCAGCCCTGACGCTGCTTATGACGAGGATCAGTACAAATCACACGTACTACACCGCTACGTTTAACGATTTTACAGTTGCGACACATTTTCTTTACTGATGCACGTACTTTCATTATCTTAATCCTGCTACTTTGATCTTATGATCTAATCAAAAATTACTAAATTTAATACAAATAAGGGCAATCTAGCGCTTATAACCGTCAAGATTGGCTTTTTTCATAATACCTTCATACTGGTGTGACATCAGGTGCGACTGTATCTGCGCCATGAAATCCATCACTACTACCACGATAATCAACAATGACGTACCGCCAAAGTAGAATGGAACGTTCCAGTACAAAATCAAAAACTCAGGTAATAAACACACCGCGGTGATATACATCGCACCCACAAACGTTAAGCGCGTCATTACCTTGTCAATATACTTCGCTGTTTGCTCACCTGGGCGTATACCCGGGACAAATGCACCGCCTTTCTTCAAATTATCTGCTGTATCACGTGCATTAAACTGTAATGCGGTGTAGAAAAAGCAGAAAAATATAATCGCAATGGCAAATAAAATTATGTAAATCGGCTGTCCCGGAGATATCTTTGCCGCGATATCTGACAACCATTCCATGCCTTCAGTCTGTCCGCTCCAGCTTGCCATTGTTGCCGGAAACAGAATAATACTTGAAGCAAAAATCGGTGGAATTACACCCGCCATATTAAGCTTCAGTGGCAAATGGCTACTCTGAGCCTGGTATAAGCGGCGACCCTGCTGCTTCTTCGCATAATTAACCGTTATGCGGCGCTGCCCTCTTTCAATGAAGACAACAAATGCGGTTACTGCGACTGCCAGTACAAACAGTACGATAATCGCCAATGTATGTAACTCACCGGTTCTTACCAGCTCCAGTGTACCGCCAACTGCAGAGGGCAAACCTGCAACAATACCGGCAAAGATAATGATAGAAATACCGTTACCGATGCCTCGTTCTGTCACCTGCTCACCCAGCCACATCAGGAACATAGTACCTGTTACCAGGGTAACAGCCGCTGTAAAGATGAAACTGACTCCAGGGTTCATCACCAGTGCCTGAGCACCTACAGACTGGCTTTGCAGCGCAACCGAAATACCCACTGCCTGGAAACTGGCCAGAACCAGGGTAAAGTAACGGGTATACATCGCTATTTTACGGCGACCAGGCTCACCCTCTTTCTTCAGCTGCTCCAGCGTAGGCACGGTAACCGCCAGTAACTGCATGATAATAGATGCAGAAATATAAGGCATAATACCCAGTGCAAACAGGGACATACGTCCTAACGCACCACCCGAGAACATATTAAACACGCCCAGGATGCTGCCTTTCTGCTGGTCAAACAATGTTGACAATACAGTCGGATCAATTCCGGGTACAGGTATGAATGTTCCTATTCGGAAGACTATCAATGCACCGATAACAAATAAAAGGCGCTGCTTTAGTTCCGAAAAATTACCCGTATTTGCCATTAAATCACTGCCGTATTAATAACGATTGCCTGCGCACGATACTGAATTACTCAGCATCTCCAATTTTTCCGCCTGCAGCCTCAATAGCTTTACGCGCACCTGGTGTTACTTTAATTCCTTTAAGCGTTACTGCTTTGGAAATCTCACCAGAATCAATTACTTTGGCTTTCTGAGTTCTTGTAGGAACCACATCTGCCTTGATCAATGCTTCCAGATCAATAACCTCAGCATCAATATTTGCCAGCTCGCCCAAACGTACTTCAGCGCTTAATTTTGCTGAACGTGATGCGAAGCCAACTTTAGGTAAACGACGCTGTAATGGCATCTGACCACCTTCGAAACCAACCTTGGTGAATCCGCCTGAACGTGATTTCTGGCCTTTATGACCACGACCACATGTTTTACCCGTGCCAGAACCAATACCGCGACCAACTCGCTTGGCGTTCTTTTTACTACCCGCTGCAGGAGCAAGAGTATTTAAATGCATTCCATCAGTACTCATCATTAGGCCTCTTCAACATTTACCATGTAGTAAATTTTATTAATCATGCCACGGTTTTCAGGTGTATCCTGAACAGTGACACTATGGTTAGTACGCAATAGACCTAAACCACGTGCGCAAGCCTTGTGAGACTTTAAGCGTCCAATCGTGCTTTTAACCAGCGTTACTTTTAATTCTTTATTAGCCATGCTCTTATTCCAGCCTTATTTTTCCAGCATATTAAGCTGAATCAATTAACTTATTAACCTATAATTTCTTCGATCTTCTTGCCACGTTTAGCAGCAACATATTCAGGTGATGACATAGATGAAAGACCATTAATCGTTGCACGTACTACGTTTATTGGATTACGTGTGCCGTTAATTTTAGCCAGTACATTTTTAACACCGACAGCCTCGAATACTGCACGCATCGCACCACCGGCGATAATACCAGTACCATCTGATGCTGGCTGCATGTATACATTCGCTGCGCCATGAATTCCAGTAATAGCGTGCTGTAAAGTATCACCTTTCAATGGAACGGCTTTCATATTCTTACGCGCCTTATCCATGGCTTTTTGAATTGCCAGTGGTACTTCTTTTGCTTTACCGTAACCAAAACCGATCGTTCCGTTTCCATCACCAACTACTGTCAGTGCTGTGAAACCAAATTGACGGCCGCCTTTAACAACTTTCGCTACACGATTAACAGCAACTAGTTTTTCAATGAAGTCATCTTTGTTGCTTGCTGGTGATTCTGCTTGTGCCATGCTTAAACCCTGTGTTTAATCTTTATGCTTAATCTAATTAGTATTAATCTTTATAAACTGTTTTATACAGCCTGGATTAAAACTCTAATCCGCCTTCACGCGCTGCGTCAGCTAATGCTTTAACGCGGCCATGATAACGAAAACCTGAACGATCAAATGCTACCGATGTAACGCCCGCAGACTTTGATTTTTCAGCTATTGCTTTTCCAACCAGTGATGCAGCATCAGTGTTACCTGTGTATTTTGCATCGCCAGCTACATCTTTTTGTACAGTTGAAGCTGCTGCTATCACTTTACTGCCATCAGGAGTAACAACCTGTGCATATATATGACGCGGCGTACGGTGTACTGTTAAGCGATGCGCACCTTGCTCACTGATCTTTGCGCGTGTTCTTTTAGCACGACGCAGTCTGTTTGATTTTTTAGATATCATGTTACTTACCTGAGTAGATTTTTATCTGACTCTAACTAGTTATTTTTTCTTGGCTTCTTTACGTATTACGCGCTCATCAGAATATCTGACACCTTTACCTTTATATGGCTCTGGTGGACGATACGCTCTAATTTCCGCACAAACCTGACCAACCTTCTGCTTGTCAGCGCCTCTTACATTAATTTCAGTCTGGCTAGGTGTTTCAATTGAAATACCTTGTGGAATTGCATACTTAACAGGATGCGAAAAACCCAGTGACAGATCAAGAACATTGCCCTGGACCTGTGCTCTGTAACCAACACCAATCAACTGTAACTGTTTAGTGAAACCTTCGGTAACACCGATCACCATGTTATTAACCAGTGAACGCATGGTGCCTGTCATAGCCATAGAGCCTTTTGATTCATCATTTGGCGTAAAGACCAGTGCACCATCTTCCTGTTTAATACTAACAGCATCGTGTAATTCCATAGACAGGTTACCCTGCTTACCTTTCGCAGAAACCGTCTGTCCACTGATGTTTATCTCAGCTCCAGATACTAATTCGACAGGTTTTTTAGCAATACGTGACATTGTTCTACTCTTATGTGTTTATAACGTTTCTAATTAATTAGTTCGTTTATGTAAATTTGTATATTTCTAGTTATAAAGTTCGATTAAGAAACAGTACAAAGAATCTCACCACCGCGACCACAAGCGCGAGCTTCACGATCTGTCATAACACCCGCAGATGTTGAAACAATGGCGATACCTAAACCGTTTAATATTTTTGGCAATTCGTGCTTGTTTTTGTATATACGCAAACCAGGACGACTTACACGTTTTAATTCATCAATTACCGGACGGCCTTCATAATATTTCAAGGTTACAGTCAAGGTTGGTTTAACCTCTGTGTCGCTTGAAAAACCGGCTATATAGCCTTCGTCCAGTAATACTTTAGCAATCGCAAGCTTTAACTTGGACGATGGCATAGTGACATCAAATTTCGATGCCGCTTGCGCGTTACGAACGCGAGTTAGCATATCTGCTATAGGATCTGTCATCATAATGAAATACCTCTACCAACTGGCCTTAACAAGACCAGGAATGTCGCCACGCATAGCAGCTTCACGTAATTTGTTTCTGCATAAACCGAACTTGCGGAATACACCATGTGGACGACCAGTAATACGACAGCGATTACGGCGGCGTGAACGGCTAGAATCTCTTGGCAAAGTCTGCAACTGACGCTGTGCTTCCATTTTCTCGTCAAAACCTGCTTCCTGATCGATCAGTACAGCTTTATACTTTGCACGCTTTTCAGCGTATTGTTCTACTAGTCGAGTACGTTTGTGCTCGCGAGCAACCATTGATTTCTTAGCCATCTTATTTACTACCCTGCTTTACTTCGCCTTTAAACGGGAAATTAAATTCTTTTAACAATGCCAGGCCACTTGCGTTATCCTTGGCAGTTGTTGTAATGCAGATATCCATTCCACGAATTTTGTCGATTTTCTCGTATTCGATTTCGGGAAAAATAATCTGCTCTTTAACACCCATGTTGTAATTACCACGGCCATCAAAAGATTTTGGGTTTAAACCGCGAAAGTCACGAATACGTGGCACAGAGATACTGATCAGACGATCAAGAAACTCGTACATTCTTTCACTGCGTAAAGTCACTTTACAACCGATCGGGTAACCATCACGTACTTTAAAAGAAGCTACGGATTTACGCGCAAGTGTTGTAACAGGTTTTTGACCAGCTATTTTTTCCATATCAGAAAGAGCGTTTTCCAATATTTTCTTATCACCAATAGCCTCACCTAAACCCATGTTTATAGTGATTTTTGTAATACGAGGCACATCCATAACATTCTTGTATGCACCTGTTGCCATTAAGTTCTTAATGACAGTATCACGATAAAATTCTTGTAATCTAGACATGTTCTTCTTTACCTTAATGAACCTTAAACGTCTACAACTTCGTCGTTAGACTTGAAGTAGCGAACCTTACGACCGTCTTCCAACGTTTTGAAACCAACACGATCGCCTTTATTGGTCATTGGGTTAAACAGCATAACGTTAGAAATACTAATTGGCATTTCCTTATCAACAATACCGCCTTCAACACCAGACATAGGATTTGCTTTTACGTGTTTCTTGGCCAGGTTAATAGCTTCAACAAGAACTTTGTCATCGGCTACATTTAATACCGTACCCTGACGACCTTTGTCTTTACCTGTAATCACGATGACCTGGTCACCTTTCTTAATACGTCTCATTATATTTACCCTTACAATACTTCTGGCGCAAGTGAAACAATCTTCATGAATTTTTCATTACGTAATTCACGAGTAACCGGGCCAAAGATACGAGTACCAACTGGCTGCAGATTTGCATTCAGGATAACTGCTGCATTACTGTCAAAGCGAATTGAAGAACCGTCAGCACGACGAACACCTTTCTTTGTGCGTACTACTACAGCGTTATAAACCTCACCCTTTTTAACTTTACCGCGAGGAATCGCATCTTTAATACTAACTTTAATAACATCGCCAACACGTGCGTAACGACGATGCGATCCACCTAATACTTTGATACACATCATGCTACGTGCACCGCTGTTATCAGCAGATTGTAATATGGTTTGCATTTGAATCATGACTTATACCTAATCCTAACCGTTACAGCTCAGAAGCTTTCTGTACAATTTCTACAAGTTTCCAGGACTTTGTCTTGGACATTGGACGACACTCTTCAACCAGAATCGTGTCACCTTTGTTACATTCATTTGCTTCATCATGAACGTGTAACTTGGTTGAACGCTTAATAATCTTTCCATAGATAGGATGCTTAATACGACGCTCAATCATAATCGTTGCAGACTTGTCACCTGCATTACTTGTCACTACACCTTGCACTGTACGCTTGGTAGCTTCAGTATTTGTTTCAGCACTGGTCATTATGAATCACCTTTCTGTTTCGCTTGACTCATTTCAGTCAACACTGTTTTTATGCGAGCAATGTCATGACGAACAGCACTAAAGCGATGAATCTTAGGTGTGTTGCCAGAGCCCATTTGCATACGCAAATTAAACTGCTCGCGACGTAAATTTAACAATTCAGTATTTAAGTCTTTTTCAGACATGTTTCTATATTCTTGAGCAGAAGCCATTACATCACCGCACGAATTACAAAGGTTGTTTTAATAGGAAGCTTGGTAGCTGCCAGACGGAAAGCTTCACGTGCCAGCTCTTCAGACACACCTTCCATTTCATATAAAACCGTACCTGGCTGAACTTTAGAACACCAGTAATCAACGTTACCTTTACCTTTACCCATACGTACTTCCAGGGGCTTGCTTGATATAGGCACATCCGGGAATATACGAATCCAGATTTTACCGGTACGTTTTATTTGGCGAGTCATTGCACGACGAGCTGCTTCAATTTGACGAGCAGATACACGTCCACGCTCTGTAGCCTTCAAACCATATTCACCAAAGCTGACTTTGTTGCCGGTTTGCGCAAGACCACGGTTCTTGCCTTTGAACATTTTGCGAAATTTTGTACGCTTAGGTTGTAACACGTTTTAATCCTCTACTATGACGTATGATTACGAACTACTTAGTAGCCGCACCAGCGCCTGCATTAGCTGCGTCTTTTGATTCTAATTTCTTATAAAGGTCAAATATTTCACCCTTATAAATCCAGACTTTAATACCCAGAATTCCATAGGTTGTTAAAGCTTCATGCGTACCGTAATCGATATCAGCACGTAATGTGTGAAGAGGCACACGACCTTCATGGTACATTTCACTGCGGGCAATTTCTGCACCGTTCAAACGGCCACCAATTTTAATCTTGATGCCCTGCGCTCCCATACGCATTGTGTTCTGGATAGCACGCTTCATAGCACGTCTAAACATCACACGACGCTCCAGCTGCTGCGCTATACTTTCAGCAACAAGTTTTGCATCCAGCTCAGGTTTGCGAATTTCTTCAATGTTCACTTTGACACTGTTGATATGCAAACCAATTATCTTGGCAACTTCTTTACGCAGCACTTCAATATCTGCGCCTTTCTTACCAATAACCACGCCAGGACGAGCCGTGTGTATGGTAATGTTTGCCGAACCAGTTGGACGTTCTATCTGTATACGGCTTACATTTGCACTAATCAGTTTCTTGCGCAAAAACTCGCGCACCTTAATATCTGCGTTAAGTAGATCTGGAAAATCTGATGTCGATGCGTACCACTTCGCATTCCAATCTGCTGAAATCCCTAAACGCATACCTACTGGATGTACTTTTTGACCCATTATTATCTCTCTTTAGCCGCCAGGCTTAACTGTCCGGCTTAATTATCAGACACGCAAACCGTAATATGGCTTGTACGCTTTAAAATTCTGTTTGCACGACCTTTTGCACGAGGCTGAATGCGTTTCATTGTTGGACCTTCGTCAACAAATACTTTTGAAACATGCAACTCATCAATGTCAGCACCTTCATTATGCTCTGCATTTGCGATAGCAGACTCAAGCACTTTCTTCATCAGGTCAGATGATTTGGTAACACCAAAATCTAATGCAGTTAAAGCTCTATCAACAGGCAAGCCACGAATTTGATCAGCAATCAGGCGAACTTTCTGAGGAGAAATACGCGCGTATCTATGTTTTGCAATTATTTCCACAATGATTACCTTTACTTAGTCTTCTTATTTGCAACGTGGCCTTTATAAGTACGAGTTAATGCAAACTCACCTAACTTATGACCAACCATATTTTCGTTAACTAAAACGGGAACGTGTTGTCTACCGTTGTGTACAGCTATAGTTAAACCAACCATTTCTGGAAAAATTGTAGAACGACGAGACCAGGTTTTAATTGGCTTACGATCTTTGATCTCAACCGCTTTGTTCACTTTATCAATCAGATGATGATCAATAAATGGACCTTTTTTTAATGAACGTGGCACTTATACTTCCTCAGTTATTTGTTACGGCGACGCAAGATCATGTTATCTGTACGTTTATTACTACGTGTTCTGTAACCCTTGGTAGGCATACCCCATGGAGACACAGGATGACGACCACCGGAGGTACGACCTTCACCACCACCATGTGGGTGATCGACCGGGTTCATCACAACACCGCGAACGGTAGGACGAACACCACGCCAGCGAGTTGCACCCGCTTTACCCAGTGAGCGCAATGAGTGCTCTGAGTTACCAACTTCGCCAAGTGTTGCGCGGCAGTCAGTGTGGATCTTGCGCATTTCGCCAGAACGTAAACGCAATGTTGCGTATATGCCTTCACGAGCCAGCAGCTGAGCAGTAGTACCCGCACTACGTGCGATCTGTGCACCTTTACCAGGCTTCATCTCGATACAGTGGATCTGCGAACCAACAGGGATGTTTGCGATCGGCAGTGTATTACCAGCACGAATAGGCGCATTACTTCCAGATTGCAGCACATCACCGGCTTTAACACCTTTAGGCGCAATAATGTAGCTTTTAACGCCATCCTTATAAACCAGTAATGCAATATTTGCAGTACGGTTTGGATCGTATTCAATACGCTCCACACGTGCAGGAATACCGTCTTTATTGCGTTTGAAATCAATAATACGGTAACGCTGCTTGTGACCACCACCAATGTGACGGACACTGATGCGACCAGCATTATTACGACCACCTGACTTACTCTTACTTTCAGTCAGTGAACGCTCTGGTGCACCTTTATGCAGTTCTTTATTAACAACCTTAACGACAAAACGACGTCCAGGTGATGTTGGTTTAGTTTTTACAATTGCCATGACTAATCCGTACCCTAGTTCGCACCAGCGAAATCAATATCATTATCTGGCATCAGGGTAACGTATGCTTTACGCATATCAGAACGTTTACCGAGGCGGCCACCAAAGCGCTTGGTTTTACCCTTAGTATTCAGGATGCGCACTTTTTCTACTTTAACTTTAAACATGCCTTCAACAGCTTCTTTAACTTCTGTCTTTGTTGCTGTAGACAACACTTTAAAAACATGTTGATTTTGTTCGTCTGCTAACAATGAGCCTTTTTCAGACACATGAGGAGCAACTAAAATCTGATGCATACGTTCCTGATTCATGATTTGCTTTCTCCGGCCAGCTGCTCTTCAATAGCGCGTATCGCACCAACAGTAACAACAACATGATCATAACGAACCAGGTTAACCGGGTTCATACCAGCAACGTCAGTCACTTCAACATAAGGAAGGTTACGTGCAGACAGGTACAGGCCTTCATCACCTGTTTCTGTAATAATCAGTGTTTTGCTCACACCCAGATCGGCCAGCTTTGCTGCCATCTGCCTGGTCTTAGGTGCATCAACAGTAATATCTTCAACAACGAGCAAACGCTGCTGACGATTTAATTCAGAAAGAATAGAACGAATACCTGTTCTATACATTTTTTTATTCAGTTTTTGCGTGTAATCACGAGGCTGAGCAGCAAAAGTCGTACCACCGCTGCGCCATAGAGGGCTACGGATAGTACCGGCTCGCGCGCGGCCAGTTCCTTTCTGACGCCATGGCTTGCAACCGCCACCGCTAACAGCAGAACGATTCTTCTGCGCCTTAGTACCTGAACGAGCACCCGCCATATAAGCAGTCACCAGTTGATGAACCAGGCTTTCTTTGTATTCAAGAGCAAACACTGCATCTGATACAGCGATTGTTTCTTTACTATTATGTAGTTGAAGATCCACGATTCTAATCTCTTATTAATCTTTATTACTTAAACTTTAACCGCTGGCTTAATGACTACGTCACCGCCTTTGGAACCAGGAATTGAACCTTTAACCAGTAACAGGCCACGCTCAACATCAACGCGTACTAACTCGAGAGTCTGTATCGTACGCTGCACATTACCCATATGACCCGACATCTTCTTACCCTTGATGACACGACCAGGTGTTTGACACATACCGATAGAGCCGTTTGAACGGTGAGATATCGAGTTACCGTGCGTTGCATCCTGCATGGTGAAGTTATGGCGCTTGATACCGCCCTGGAAACCTTTACCGATAGTGCGGCCTGTAACGTCAACTTTCTGACCAGCCTCAAACATCTCCAGAGAGATCTCACCACCAACTTCCAGCTCAGCCGCCTCATCACCCTCGATGCGGAACTCCCATAAACCACGTCCAGCTTCTACACCCGCCTTGGCGAAATGACCTGCCGCCGGCTTATTAACGCGCGACGCTTTTTTAGAGCCAGTTGTTATCTGTATAGCGCGATAACCGTCTGTCTCGTCTGTTTTAATCTGGGTAATACGGTTAGACGAAATTTCAATAACACTTACCGGAATAGAATTACCTTCCTCAGTGAATACGCGTGTCATACCCGCTTTTTTACCAACAACACCAATAGTCATGTCGAATCCTGCTTATTAATCTGCTTTATAAAGCCCGCATCTCATATTTTTAGAGGTGACAGGTCTTCTGACCATGGTCGCTACGTGAGCAACCGTGGCTATGAATTAACTTTTTATATCGAAATATTTTAAATAAAAAATAATGTCGATTACTGTTTTCGCAGTTTCCTGATCCACTCTATTAATAAACAATCTTATAGAATACAAGGACTTACGATAATTGGTCTTTGCGCCGCGACTTCAAATAATCCAGTACATCTGCTAAAGCAAGTGCACCGAGCTATTAGCCAGGCAGCAAAGCCGGCTATTATACCAGTTTTATTTCTGAGCGATAGTACTAATTTAACTTAATTTGCACATCTACACCGGCAGACAAATCCAGCTTCATTAGAGCATCAACTGTTTTATCTGTTGGATCAATAATATCCATCATGCGCTTATGCGTGCGAATTTCATACTGGTCACGCGCATCCTTGTTCACATGCGGTGAAATCAGAATAGTGAAACGTTCTTTTTTCGTTGGCAGTGGAATTGGACCCTTTACGTGAGCGCCGGTACGTTTAGCTGTTTCAACAATCTCACTGGCTGATTTATCAATCAGGTGATGGTCAAATGCTTTTAAACGAATTCTTATGTGTTGATTAGCCATATTTTTCTCTTTACTTAAATAAGTATAACGACCCAGGGTTGCTGCTGAAACTTGTTAGTTCAAGGCGAAAAATGTGAGCTTACTAGCGTAAGTGACCATTTTTCAACGCCGAAATAACGAGTTTCAGCAGTGAACCGGGTTGTTATTATTCGATGATCTTAGATACAACACCCGCACCAACGGTACGACCACCTTCACGTATGGCAAAGCGTAAGCCTTCTTCCATCGCAATCGGGTTGATTAATGTAACGACCATTTTTACGTTGTCGCCCGGCATTACCATTTCAACACCTTCTGGCAGGTCACAAGCACCTGTCACGTCTGTGGTACGGAAGTAGAACTGTGGACGATAGTTATTGAAGAATGGTGTGTGACGACCACCTTCATCTTTACTTAATACGTATACTTCACACTCAAACTTGGTGTGCGGCTTCACGCTGCCCGGCTTACAACAGACCTGGCCACGCTCAACTTCTTCACGCTTCAGACCACGCAGCAATAAACCAACGTTGTCGCCTGCTTCTCCGCGATCCAGCAATTTGCGGAACATTTCTACACCGGTACAGGTGGTTGACTGTGTATCGCGAATACCAACGATTTCAATTTCTTCACCAACGTTAACCACACCACGTTCGATACGGCCGGTAACAACCGTACCACGACCTGAGATTGAGAATACGTCCTCAACCGGCATCAGGAATGGCTGATCTATAGCACGTTCTGGCTGTGGAATGTAGTCATCCATCGCAGCAACCAGTTTTATTACTGAAGGTACACCGATGTCTGAGGTATCGCCTTCCAGGGCTTTCAGCGCTGAACCAACGATGATCGGGGTGTCGTCACCCGGGAATTCGTAGGCATCCAGTAATTCACGGATTTCCATTTCAACCAGTTCGATCAGCTCTTCGTCGTCAACCATGTCCGCTTTGTTCATGAAGACAAGAACGTATGGCACACCGACCTGGCGTGATAACAGGATGTGCTCACGCGTTTGTGGCATCGGGCCGTCTGCTGCTGAACAAACCAGGATCGCGCCGTCCATCTGCGCTGCACCGGTAATCATGTTCTTCACATAGTCGGCGTGTCCAGGACAGTCAACGTGTGCATAGTGACGGGTCTCACTTTCATACTCAACGTGTGATGTCGCAATGGTGATACCACGTGCGCGCTCTTCAGGAGCGTTATCAATTTGATCAAAAGCCTTAACTTCGCCACCCTGTGCCTCTGCCATCACTTTCGTCAGCGCTGCAGTTAAGGTAGTTTTACCATGGTCTACGTGACCAATTGTGCCCACATTTACATGCGGTTTATTTCTTTCAAACTTTTCCTTAGACACTGTTCTTACCTCGACTCTTTATTATCTTAATGTTCATTAAAAATATATTTGTTTACATACCCGTTTTACTGGATACCACTGCCTCGGCAACCATTTTTGGCGCTTCTGCGTATTCTTTAAACTCCATTGAATAGGTTGCCCTGCCCTGTGTTGCTGAGCGTAACGATGTGGCATAACCAAACATCTCAGACAACGGCACATCGGCACGTATATTCTTACCCGCAGGCGTATCATCCATGCCTGACACTATGCCGCGACGTCGGTTTAAATCACCCATAACATCGCCCATATAATCTTCCGGCGTAACCACCTCTACCTTCATCATCGGCTCAAGGATGGCTGGCCCTGCTTCCAGTGCTCCCTGCCTGAAACACATAGCGCCTGCGATTTTAAAAGCCATCTCGCTCGAATCCACATCATGGTACGAACCGTCATACAGCGCTACTTCTACATCTTCTATCGGGTAACCAGCCAGCACGCCACTGCGCATCTGCTCCTGTACACCCTTGTCTACCGCCGGTATAAATTCCTTAGGTACTGCACCACCAACGATTTCATTAACAAATTCGTAACCCGAACCCGGCTTGCGTGGCGTAATTCTCAGGTAAACATGACCATACTGACCACGACCACCTGACTGCCTTGCAAACTTCGCTTCGTGCTCTACCGATTTTGTTATCGCCTCACGGTACGCCACCTGTGGATTACCAATATTGGCATTCACACTAAATTCACGCAGCATACGGTCAATAATAATTTCCAGGTGAAGCTCACCCATTCCGGAAATAATCGTCTGCCCCGACTCTTCATCGGTATGCACTCTAAACGATGGATCTTCATGGGCCAGCTTACCTAAAGCAACACCCATCTTCTCCTGGTCCGCCTTGGTTTTCGGCTCAACCGCTACCGATATAACCGGCTCTGGAAAATCCATCTTCTCCAGTGTAATTACTGCTTTCGGGTCACATAAAGTATCACCGGTGGTGACATCCTTCAGCCCGATAGCGGCCGCAATATCACCGGCCAGCACTTCTTTAACTTCTTCGCGGCTGTTGGCGTGCATCTGCACGATTCGACCAACACGCTCTTTTTTACCTTTAATCGGGTTAAAAACAGTATCACCCGTTTTCAAAACACCGGAATACACCCGGAAAAAGGTCAGATTGCCAACAAATGGATCAGTTGCAATCTTAAAGCCCAGCGCTGCAAACGGAGCCTTATCATCAGCCGGCCGCTCAGCCACTGTTTCGTCCTTATCATCAAGATGCCCGGTAATAGCTGGTACATCAAGCGGTGACGGCATATAGTCGATAAATGCATCGAGCATCGCCTGCACACCTTTATTCTTAAACGCAGAACCACAAAATGTCGGTACTACTTCATTCGCCAGTGTCCTCAGGCGTATACCGGCCTTGATATCATCAACATCAAGATCACCGCTTTCAAGATACTTATCCATAAGCTCTTCACTGGCTTCAGCAGCAGCTTCAACCATTATCTCTCGCTTCTCATTACACAGATCAAGCAGCTCAGCCGGGATTTCGTCTTCAACATAATCCGAGCCCATGTTTTCTTCAGTCCAGCGAAGCGCCTTCATCCTGACCAGGTCAACAACACCTTCGAAGTGCTCCTCCGCACCGATGGCGACCTGCATCGCGACCGGGTTTGCACCGAGGCGATCTTTAATCTGATCTACCACGCGCAAAAAATCTGCACCCGCACGATCCATCTTATTGACGAATGCCATGCGCGGCACATGATATTTATTTGCCTGGCGCCATACCGTTTCCGATTGCGGCTCCACACCACCAACCGCACAGAATACAGCGCAGGCGCCATCCAGAACACGCAACGAACGCTCTACCTCAATGGTAAAATCAACGTGCCCCGGTGTATCAATAATATTGATGCGGTGCTCATCATACTGCTTATCCATGCCTCGCCAGAAACAGGTTGTTGCAGCGGAGGTGATAGTTATTCCGCGCTCCTGCTCCTGCTCCATCCAGTCCATGGTGGCAGCACCGTCATGCACCTCACCTATTTTGTGAGATATTCCTGTATAAAACAGGATGCGTTCCGTCGTTGTCGTTTTGCCCGCATCAATGTGCGCCATGATGCCAATATTACGATAGCGCTTGATTGGCGTGTGGCGAGCCATAATTACTTCCTGTTATCTATCGATTAATTATCTATCGATTAACAACTTCCAGACTACCAGCGGAAGTGAGCAAAAGCCTTGTTGGCTTCAGCCATACGATGTGTATCTTCACGCTTTTTAACGGCATTACCGCGATTCTCTGATGCATCCATTAACTCACCAGCTAATTTCAGCTGCATGGATTTTTCACCACGCTTACGCGCTGCATCAATCAACCAGCGCATTGCCAGTGCAACACGTCGAGTAGTACGTACCTCAACAGGCACCTGGTATGTCGCACCACCTACACGGCGAGACTTAACCTCGACCATAGGGCTAACATTTTCCAATGCCTTATCCAGAACATCCATTGGCTCGCCCGGCAGTTTTTCACCGATACGGTCCAGTGCGTTATACATGATCGTTTCAGCAACGGATTTTTTACCGCTAACCATTATCATGTTGACGAATTTTGTAATCTGAGTGCTACCGAATTTAGGATCTGGCAGTACTTCTCGTTTTGCGACTTCTCTTCTTCTAGGCATTAGTATTCTCTAAAAAAGCGTTGTTTCTTGATTAACCCTTAGGTCGTTTAGTACCGTACTTAGAACGGCCCTGACGTCGTGATTCGACACCTTGTGTATCCAGGCTGCCTCGAACGACGTGGTAACGAACACCAGGTAAATCCTTAACACGACCGCCGCGTATAAGTACCACTGAGTGTTCCTGCAGATTATGACCCTCACCACCAATATAGCTAGTCACTTCAAAGCTGTTAGTCAAACGAACACGAGCAACTTTACGCATCGCAGAGTTTGGCTTTTTAGGTGTTGTTGTATATACACGAGTACACACGCCACGTCTTTGCGGGCATGCTTCAAGCGCAGGCACGTTGCTTTTTACAACTTTGCTGCGACGCGGTTTACGCACTAATTGGTTAATTGTTGTCATCTATAACTCCAAATTCCGCACATAATTAATCTTAAAATCAATATGTTACGGCGCCCACTGGTATTTACTGCAGGCTAAAATAAACGACAGGCCCTAGAAATCACTCAGGGGCCTGTCAAAAGAGGCGCAATTCTATGCTCAAGGCAGGTAACTGTCAAGAGCTTACAACGCGCATATTCGATAAACCGTCATTGCGAGCGATAGCGCGGCAACCCCTTTAAGCGACTGTGCCGCAGCTGATGAGATTGCTTCGTTCCTCGCAATGACGTTTAACTATACTAAGCGTCCTGCTTGGGCTGCTCAGCCTCATTGCCCACTTCAGCTGAATCAGCAGATTCAATCACTTCCACTGGCATTTCAGCATCTTCCAGATCTTCCGTTAATTCAGAGGCCAGCTCTGCACTAACTTCTTCTTCTGTAATGAATGCTGCTTCAATATCAGCGCTACGCTGACGCTGCCTTTCTTCATGGAAAGCCAGACCGGTACCGGCTGGTATCAGACGGCCCACAATCACGTTTTCTTTCAGACCGCGTAACGGATCACTGCCGCCACGTACAGATGCTTCTGTCAGTACGCGCGTTGTTTCCTGGAACGAAGCTGCAGAAATGAAGGATTCTGTAACCAGCGAACCTTTGGTAATACCTAACAGTATTGGCTCAAAGATAGCAGGCTCTTTACCTTCGGCTGTAAGCCTTTCACATTCTTCGATAACTCGGGCACGCTCGAGTATTTCACCTTTCAGGTAAGTTGAATCACCGCCTTCGATAATTTCACACTTACGCAGCATCTGGCGAATAATAACTTCGATGTGCTTATCGTTAATTTTCACACCCTGTAAACGATACACATCCTGAATCTCGTTCACCAGGTATTCAGCCAGCGCTTCGGCGCCGAGCAGACGAAGGATGTCATGCGCGCTGCGCTCACCATCAGCAATGACCTCACCCTGTTCTACACGCTCACCTTCGAAGACGTTAATATGACGCCATTTTGGAATCAGTGATTCAACGGCTTCCGAGCTGTCCTTGGTAATAACCAGGCGCTGTTTACCCTTGGTTTCTTTACCAAAGCTAACTACACCCGACGCTTCTGCCATGACAGCAGGCTCTTTAGGCTTACGTGCTTCAAACAGGTCGGCTACGCGTGGCAGACCACCGGTAATATCACGTGTTTTACTGGATTCCTGTGGAATACGCGCAATAACGTCACCAACCGATACAGCATTACCGTCTTCGATGTTAATAATCGCACCGGAAGGCAGGAAGTAACGTGCTGGCTGCTCGGTACCGGCGATGTTCAGATCTTTACCCTTGGCATCAACCAGTGTGATCAACGGACGCATATCTTTACCCGCTGTTGGACGCTGCTTGGGATCAATAATAACAATGGATGATAAGCCGGTAATTTCATCCGTTTCTTTCTGTACACTGATACCTTCAGCAAAGTCTGTAAATTTAACTTTACCTTCCACCTCGGTAATAATCGGGTGAGTATGCGGGTCCCATGTAGCAACAATCTGACCGGCTGTTACTTCACCGTCTTCTTCGGCACTAATAACCGCACCGTAAGGAATCTTGTACAACTCACGCTCACGGCCATGCTCATCAGTAATACCCAGCTCACCAGAACGGGATACCGCTACCAGGTTTCCGCTGGTCTGATGCACAACCTTGATATTGTGTAAACGAACCGAACCGGAAGTTTTCACGCTAATACTGTTGGCAGCAGCAGAACGACTCGCCGCACCACCAATGTGGAAGGTACGCATGGTCAGCTGTGTACCAGGCTCACCAATTGATTGCGCCGCAATGACACCAACTGCCTCACCATGGTTAACCAGGTGGCCACGAGCCAGGTCACGGCCGTAACACATTGAACACACACCCTGCTTGTTTTCACAGGTAATAACAGAACGCACAAAGATTTCATCAACACCCAGTTCGTCCAGCTGCTCTACCCATTGCTCATCAAGCAGAGTGTCACGAGGAATCAGGACTTCGTCATCAGTGTTAACTACATCGCGTGCAACCACACGACCCAGCACCAGCTCACTCAGCGGCATAACTACATCACCGCCCTCAATGATGGACTGCACCAGCATGCCTTTCTCGGTTTCACAGTCTTGCTTCAGGATTACCATGTCCTGCGCGACGTCAACCAGGCGACGAGTCAGGTAACCGGAGTTCGCTGTTTTCAGCGCTGTATCGGCCAGACCTTTACGAGCACCATGGGTCGAAATAAAGTACTGCAATACGTTCAGACCTTCACGGAAGTTCGCCGTAATCGGTGTTTCAATAATCGAACCATCCGGTTTAGCCATCAGGCCACGCATACCAGCCAGCTGACGAATCTGCGCCGCAGAACCACGAGCGCCGGAATCGGCCATAACAAAAATATTATTAAATGAAGGCTGTTTAACAATGTTGCCTTCAGCATCTTCCACATCCATGGTGCTCAGTTTGTCCATCATGGCTTTCGCAACAGCTTCATTAGCATGCGACCAGATGTCCACAACCTTGTTGTAACGTTCGCCGTTAGTTACCAGACCAGATGCATATTGCTCCTGAATTTCTTTCACTTCAGCATCAGCGCCTGCCAGTAATGTAGTTTTCTCTTCCGGAATAACCATATCGTTAATACAGATAGAAATACCTGAACGGGTCGAGTATCTAAAACCGGTGTACATCAACTGGTCAGCGAAGATAACGGTTTCTTTCAGGCCAACCTGGCGATAACAGGAGTTAATCAGGTTTGAAATTGCTTTCTTGCCCAGGTCGCGGTTAACCAGTTCGTAAGGAATGCCCGCTGGAATAATCTCGGACAGGATGGCACGTCCAACTGTAGTCTCAACGATGCTAAAACGCTCTTCCAGATCACCGTCATCATTGAATACAACTTCCTTGATACGGGCTTTAATTTTCGCCTGCAGGTGCGCAGCACCACTATCGTATGCGCGATGCACTTCGTCTACGTCCGCAAAGACCATGCCTTCGCCGGCAACGTTAATAGACTCACGCGTCATGTAGTACAGACCCAGAACGATATCCTGTGACGGTACAATAATCGGATCACCCGAAGCAGGCGACAGAATGTTGTTTGTCGCCAGCATTAAGGTGCGTGCCTCTAACTGCGCTTCGATTGACAATGGCACGTGTACCGCCATCTGGTCACCATCGAAGTCGGCGTTAAATGCAGTACATACTAAAGGATGCAGCTGAATCGCCTTGCCTTCAATCAGCACAGGCTCAAATGCCTGGATGCCTAATCTGTGCAATGTTGGCGCACGGTTAAGCATAACGGGATGTTCACGAATAACTTCATCGAGAATATCCCATACTTCCGTGCCTTCTTTCTCAACCATTTTCTTCGCTGCTTTAATGGTTGTCGCCAGTCCGCGGCGCAATAATTTGTTAAAGATAAACGGCTTGAATAATTCAAGTGACATTTTCTTCGGCAGACCACACTGGTGCAGTTTCAGTGTCGGGCCAACCACGATCACAGAACGGCCAGAGTAATCAACACGCTTACCTAACAGGTTCTGGCGGAAACGACCCTGCTTACCTTTAATCATGTCGGCTAAAGATTTCAGTGGGCGCTTGTTAGTACCGGTAATGGCACGACCGCGACGGCCGTTATCCATTAAGGCATCAACCGATTCCTGCAGCATACGTTTTTCATTTCGTACGATAATGTCAGGCGCATACAGCTCCAGTAAGCGCTTCAGACGGTTATTACGGTTAATAACACGACGGTATAAATCGTTAAGGTCTGATGTTGCAAAACGGCCACCATCCAGAGGAACCAGCGGACGAAGATCAGGTGGCAGCACAGGCAGCACGGTCATAATCATCCACTCAGGACGATTACCGGAAGCCATAAACGATTCAATTAATTTAAGACGTTTAGCCAGGCGCTTGAGTTTGGTTTCAGACTTGGTTGCACCCATGTCTTCACGAATCTGGATTTTTTCTTCTTCCAGTACCAGGCCTTTAAGCATTTCATAAACAGCTTCTGCACCCATGCGAGCATCAAACTCATCGCCATGCTCTTCAATAGCTTCAAGGTAAGTTTCATCTGTTAACAGCTGACCTTTGTCCAGCGTGGTTAAACCCGGTTCAATCACAACAAATGCTTCGAAGTAAAGAATACGCTCGATTTCACGCAAGGTCATGTCTAACAGCAGACCGATACGAGAAGGCAAAGATTTCAGGTACCAGATATGCGCAACCGGGCTGGCAAGATCGATGTGCCCCATACGCTCACGACGCACTTTAGACTGGGTTACTTCAACGCCGCATTTTTCACAAACCACACCGCGGTGCTTCAGGCGTTTGTATTTACCACACAAACATTCGTAGTCTTTAACCGGGCCAAAAATCTTGGCACAGAACAGACCATCGCGTTCTGGTTTAAATGTACGATAGTTAATAGTTTCCGGTTTTTTTACTTCACCGAAAGACCACGACTGAACTTGCGCTGGTGACGCAAGGCTGATTTTAATTGCATCAAAATCTTCGTTCTGGCCTGGTTGTTTTATGAGCTTAAGTAAGTCTTTCATTGCCCTTAATCCTGTGTAATTAGTTTATATATGGTTTCGGTATGCGCCCTGGAGCAGTCCTGAATCAGGACTTATTCTCCAGCTCCAGCTCAATGTTGATGCCTAAAGCACGAATCTCTTTAAGCAATACATTGAAGGACTCCGGCATTCCCGGCTCCATATGATGGTTACCATCAACTATGTTTTTGTACATCTTGTTACGACCAGCCACGTCATCAGACTTAACCGTTAGCATCTCCTGCAGGGTATATGCAGCACCGTATGCTTCCAGTGCCCACACTTCCATCTCACCGAAGCGCTGACCACCAAACTGTGCTTTACCACCTAATGGCTGCTGCGTTACCAGGCTGTATGGACCGGTAGAACGTGCATGCATCTTGTCATCAATCAGGTGATTCAGTTTCAGCATGTATTTGTAACCAATGGTGACAGGGTTATCAAACTGCTGGCCGGTACGACCGTCATACAATGTTGTCTGGCCACTGGTTGGTAAACCGGCAAGTTCCAGCATGCGATGAATTTCAGACTCGTCTGCACCATCGAATACCGGTGTTGCCATCGGCACACCTTTACGCAGGTTGTGCGCCATATCCATCAGTTCTTCATCAGTAAATGATTTCAGGTCAACCTTGTTCTCATTGTGATTGTAAATTTCATTAAGGAATTTACGCATTTCAGCAACCGACGCTTTTTCATCTAGCATCTTGCCAATCACATCACCCAGACCTTTGGCAGCCAGACCAAGATGTGTTTCCAGAATCTGACCAACGTTCATACGTGAAGGTACGCCCAATGGGTTCAGAATAATATCAACCGGCGTGCCATCGGCTGTATGCGGCATATCTTCAACCGGTACGATGGTTGAAACCACACCCTTGTTACCATGACGACCAGCCATCTTGTCACCCGGCTGCATGCGGCGTTTAACGGCCAGATAGACTTTAACCATCTTCAGCACACCCGGTGCCAGATCATCACCCGCAGTCAGCTTGTCTTTCTTCTCGGTAAAGTAAGCGTCTAATAATTCACGCTGCTCTTTATGCTGCTTGGCCAGTTCTTCAATACGGGCGTTTTCAGTTTCGTTCTTCAGGCGAATCTGCATCCAGTCTTTCTGATCCAGTCCTTTCAGGTAAGCCGCTGTGATTTTATCGCCAGACTTAAGTCCGCCCGGTCCACCAGCTGCCTGCTTGCCTGTGAAAACACTTTCCATACGTGCAAACAGATCTTCCTCAATAATACGCCATTGCGCATCGACATCTTTTTTCACCGAAGCAATTTCTTCTTCTTCGATTTCGATAGCACGCTTATCTTTATCAACACCGTCGCGGGTAAACACCTGGACACCGATAACAGTACCGTAGGTACTTGCGCCGACGCGTAAAGACGAATCCTTCACATCTGACGCTTTCTCACCAAAGATAGCGCGTAATAATTTTTCTTCCGCGGTTAACTGGGTTTCACCTTTTGGCGTTACTTTACCAACCAGGATATCACCCGGTTTTACTTCAGCACCGACATAAACCACGCCGGACTCGTCCAGCTTGGAAAGCAGGCTTTCACTCACGTTCGGAATATCTGCGGTAATTTCTTCAGAACCCAGCTTGGTATCACGGGCAACACTGCTTAATTCCTGAATATGAATCGTGGTGTAACGATCTTCTTCCACCACGCGCTCAGAGATAATAATGGAATCCTCGAAGTTGTAACCGTTCCACGCCATGTAAGCAACCAGCATGTTCTGGCCCAGTGCAAGCTCGCCCATATCCGTTGAAGGACCATCAGCAATGATGTCACCACGAGCAACAGTATCACCAACACGCACTAAAGGACGCTGGTTAATACAGGTATTCTGGTTTGAACGGGTGTACTTGGTCAGGTTGTAAATATCAACACCGGTAGCACCGTCAGCCGCTTCAGCTTCATGCGCACGAATTACGATACGACCCGAATCAACCGAATCAATAACGCCACCACGCACAGCCACTACAGAGGCACCCGAGTCATGAGCAACGGCGCGCTCCATACCGGTACCTACCAGCGGCTTGTCAGCACGTAAAGTCGGTACTGCCTGACGTTGCATGTTTGAACCCATCAAGGCACGGTTAGCATCGTCGTGCTCCAGGAACGGAATCAGTGATGCCGCTACTGATACGATCTGCCTGGGCGATACATCCATGTACTGAACCTCTTCAGGTGAAGCAAGAGAGAATTCATTCTGATGACGACAGGAAACCATTTCATCAAGCAGCTTACCTTTGTCACTCATTGTCGCATTCGCCTGCGCAATGACAAAAGTACTTTCTTCAATCGCAGAAAGGTAATCTATGTCTGCTGTTGCCACGCCTTTAACCACTCTGCGGTAAGGCGTTTCCAGGAAACCATATTCATTGGTACGCGCATAAACAGATAGCGAGTTAATCAAACCAATGTTTGGACCCTCAGGAGTCTCAATCGGACAAACACGACCATAGTGCGTTGGATGCACGTCACGCACCTCGAAGCCGGCACGTTCACGTGTCAGACCGCCAGGGCCCAGGGCTGAAATACGACGTTTGTGCGTTACTTCTGATAGCGGGTTATTTTGATCCATGAACTGAGACAGCTGGCTGGAACCAAAGAATTCTTTAACCGCTGCAGCAACAGGTTTTGCATTGATCAGGTCCTGCGGCATTAAAGCATCCTGCTCAGCAGTGGTTAAACGCTCTTTTACTGCACGTTCAACACGAACCAGGCCAACACGGAATACGTTTTCTGCCATTTCACCAACACTACGGATACGGCGATTACCCAGGTGATCGATATCATCTACCGTACCGTTACCGTTACGAATGCTGATCAATTCCTTCATTACCGCAAGAATATCTGAGTCTTCGCCAAGCTCTTCAACCATATCTTTGGCAAAGTCATCTTTACGATCTGTAAAATGTTTGAAATCGTAAAGCACGCCCGGACCTTCAGAACTGCTGCGCTGCAGGCGGCGATTAAATTTCATGCGGCCAACGGTGGAAATGTCGTAACGATCTTCCGAGAAGAAAAGATTGTTAAACAGGTTTTCTGCAGCATCTTTTGTTGGCGGCTCACCCGGACGCATCATGCGATAGATTTCTATCTGTGCTTCCAGTTTTGTAGTCGTACTGTCAACGTTTAGCGTGTTTGACATAAACGGACCGGTATCCAGGTCATTAGTGTAAATAACATGAACACTCTTAATGCCCTTTTCCTGAATAAAGGCAATCAGCTCTTCAGTGAACTCGGCATTGGCAGGCACCATGACTTCACCGGTTTCCTCATCGATAAGGTCTGTAGCCAGCACTTTACCAACCAGGTAATCCAGAGGCGCATTAAGCTTCTTGACCTTTTTCTTTTCCAGCTCCTTGATGTGGCGCATAGTCACACGCTTGCCAGTTTCAACAATAACTTCTTTTCCAGAGGTTATATCGAAGCTTGCAGTATCACCACGCAGACGCTCTGGCACTAAAGCAAAACTTACGCCATCTTTGGTAAAGGTATACTCGATATTATCAAAGAAAGTAGCAAGAATTTCTTCATTGTTATAACCTAAAGCGCGCAGCAAAATTGATGCCGGCAGCTTACGGCGACGGTCAATACGGACAAAGACACTGTCTTTGGGATCGAACTCGAAATCAAGCCATGAGCCACGGTAAGGAATAACGCGGGCAGAATATAAAATCTTACCGGATGAATGCGTTTTACCTTTATCATGGTCGAACAGAACGCCAGGTGAACGATGCAACTGAGACACGATTACTCGCTCTGTACCATTAATAACAAAGGTACCGTTGTCCGTCATTAAAGGCATTTCGCCCATGAACACTTCCTGTTCTTTTACTTCTTTCGGTGCGGTTTTCTTCTTGTTGTCTTTATCGTAAATCTCAAGACGTAAAATCACACGCAGTGGCGCTGCATAAGTCAGACCACGAAGCTGACATTCCTTGACATCAAACACAGGCTTGCCCAGCTTGTACTCGACAAACTGTAATTTAACATGGCCTGAGTAACTAACTATTGGGAAAACTGATTCAAAAGCACCCTGTAACCCGGTGTTTTCACGTTGCGCTGCTGTTTTCTCTGATTGCAAATAACCACGAAATGAATCGATTTGCATAGATAACAAATAGGGCACATCCAGAACAGGTGGACGCTTACCGAAATCCTTGCGGAGTCTCTTTTTCTCGGTAAAAGAATATGTCATCAGTCTTCCTCGTTTAATCTAAATTTATTTAACGTTACGTAATATAACGACTTATTTTTTTCAGCTGTTTTTAACGGAAACAGGAAAAGGCCGGGAAAACACTGTTAATTAAAACAGTGTTTCCAGCCTTACCTGTCGCTGATTCCGCCAGCCCCGCAGGGCTAATAGAGCTCAGCGCAATCGCTCTATTTAAGCTCGGCAGTTGCGCCAGCTTCTTCAAGCTGCTTTTTAAGCTCTTCAGCTTCGTCTTTAGTAGCAGCTTCTTTAACAGTAGTAGGCGCGCCTTCTACAGCATCTTTAGCTTCTTTCAGACCCAGGCCTGTGATGCCGCGAACAGCTTTAATTACAGCAACTTTATTGTCACCGAAACCAGTCAGTACAACATCAAACTCATCTTTGGCAGCAGCAGCTTCGCCACCGGCGTCACCACCAGCAGCAGGCGCAGCAGCAACAGCTGCAGCAGCAGATACACCAAATTTTTCTTCCATTGCAGAAATAAGATCTACAACTTCCATTACAGACATATTGGAAATAGTTTCCAGAATATCATCTTTAGAAACAGCCATGACTATTCTCCAGATTATTAAATTAAAAAAATGTTAAAAATTACAAAGCGTCAGTTACTACGCACTTGCCTCTTTTTGATCACGTACAGCAGCCACAGTGCGAACAAATTTCGCGTGCGGCTCGTTGAGGGTACGAACGAATTTTTCTACCGGCGCTTTCATCACTGCCATCAATATAGCAATAGCCTGATCGCGAGTAGGCAGTTTAGACAATGCTGTGAGCTGCTCGATAGGCAACACCTCACCACCGATTGAAATTACTTTCGCAATCAGCTTGTCATTATCTTTTGAAAAATCCTTAATAAGTCGAGCAGCTGCACCTGGATCTTCCTGGGAGAACGCCATAATCAGCGGCCCCACCAGTTCATCCTGCATACACTCAAACTCGGTACCTTCAACAGCACGTTTTACCAGTGAGTTTTTCGCAACACGCAGATAAACACCTTCTTTACGCGCGTTAACACGTAGTTCAGTCAGTTCATCTACTGTCATGCCACGATATTCAGCAGCTACTGCTGATAACGCACTGGCGGCAACGGTAGAAACTTCAGCGACAATTGATTTCTTGCTTTCAAGACTTAGTGCCACTTTAGCTCTCCTGTTAAAGCCAGGATTAACAATCTACTAATCAACATAGTCATTAACCTAGCCAAGTAAACAAACCATGCAACATGCATGATCCACCACGGTGTTCCCAATAAAGAGAGTCACCATCTACGCAGGGAATTAAGCAGACATTTTCGAATTACACTGAAAACATCCACACCTACGGTCTCTGACGACACCGATCACTCGGCTGTCAAATCATTGTTACAGCTCAATACAGAACTGCGACCAATTTATTACGAGTTGCTCAGGCTTTATTAGCCGCGAGTCAACCCGCTTATTCTTTACCCCTAAAGGTAAACAGACGGATCAACAGTAATACCAGGACCCATCGTTGTTGATACAGCAATCTTCTTCAGGAAAACGCCTTTCGCTGCTGATGGTTTCGCCTTGACTAAATCAGCAATTAAACCATCGATGTTTTCTTTTAACTGAGGCACGTCAAACTTAACGGTGCCGACAGAGCAATGAATAATACCCGCCTTGTCAACACGGTAACGAACCTGGCCGGACTTGGCATTCTTAACCGCAGTTGCCACGTCGGGTGTTACCGTACCCACTTTAGGGTTAGGCATCAGGCCACGTGGACCCAGGATCTGACCTAGCTGGCCTACCACACGCATTGCGTCTGGTGAAGCAATAACAACATCAAAGTCCATGTTGCCTTTTTTAACTTCTGCAGCGAGGTCATCCATACCTACGATATCAGCACCCGCTTCTTTCGCAGCAGTTGCGTTATCACCATCGGTAAACACGGCAACACGAACTTCTTTACCGGTACCGTTTGGCAGTACTGTAGAGCCACGTACAACCTGGTCACTCTTCTTGGGATCAACACCAAGATTGACACTTACATCAATAGATTCATTGAATTTAACAACAGACAGTTCTTTCAATAAAGCCAGCGCATCTTCCAGCGGATAAAGTTTATCATTATCAACTTTCTCGCTAATTGCCTTCATACGTTTAGATAACTTAGCCATTACTTCACACCCTCAGTCTCAATACCCATACTACGAGCACTACCCGCGATAGTACGAACAGCAGCGTCCATATCAGCCGCTGTTAAATCAGGCATTTTAGTTGTTGCAATTTCTTCTAACTGCGCACGGTTAACTTTGCCAACTTTGTTGATATGCGGCTCACCGCTGCCTTTAGGAATACCCGCTGCTTTCTTCAGTAAAACTGAAGCTGGCGGTGTTTTAGTAATAAAGGTGAAACTTTTGTCGCTATATACAGTAATAACGACGGGAATTGGCATACCCTTTTCCATGCTCTGCGTTTTAGCATTAAACGCCTTACAGAATTCCATGATATTTACACCGTGCTGACCTAATGCAGGACCAACCGGTGGACTTGGGTTTGCTTCACTTGCAGGCACCTGCAACTTGATATAAGCATCGACTTTTTTAGCCATCTTTCTTCTCCCGGGTTCAAACGCCGTACTTCTGTCAGCCGCTCATTTTCTGTGATACTGCGTTAAAACTTTCCTCATAATTCTCATGTACAAAAGTACACTCCGCTTACTCGTCAAATTTTGCCTTGTCTCACAAAAACTGATCAACTATCAGTTATTTCGGGCTCCCCGTTCACTATGTTAATAATTCAAACTTGTTTTAAAAATAAAACCTACAACTGAATTTAGCCCTTCTCTACCTGGCTAAATTCTAAATCTACCGGTGTCGAACGACCGAAAATCAGCACTGCCACTTTCAATCGGTTACGGTCGTAATCCACTTCTTCAACAACGCCGTTGAAGTCGTTGAACGGACCATCGGTAACACGCACCACTTCGCCTGGCTGGTACAGTACTTTGGGTTTTGGCTTCTCAACACCTTCCTGTATCGCGTTCACAATTGCCATTGCTTCTTTTTCAGATATTGGCGCTGGCTGATCCTTGGTGCCGCCGATAAAACCCATTACTTTTGGCACATCTTTGACAAGATGCCAGGTCTCATCGTTCATTTCCATTTCCACCAGTACGTAACCGGGGAAAAATTTACGCTCTGAGCGACGTTTAACGCCATCACGTATTTCAACAACTTCTTCCGTAGGAATCAGAATTTGACCAAACATGTCTTCCATGCCTGCAAGCCGTATATGCTCTTCCAGAGAAGCTTTTACTTTTCCTTCAAAGTTTGAATACGCGTGCACTACATACCATTGCTTAGCCATTCTTATGCGCCCCCTGTTAACATCTGGATCGCCTGCGCAAGCAGCATATCAATCAACCAAAGAAAGATACCTATTATAATCACCGCAACGATGACCATAAAGGTTGTCTGTATAGTTTCCTGCCGCGTTGGCCATACCACCTTACGAACTTCCATGCGTGATTCACGCCCAAACGCAATCAATACCTGACCTATTCGAGTGGTCGAGACGATTGCTATTGCAACCGCTGCCGCGAACACCACGCCCAGTACACGGTATAATTGCGATTCAGCTTCGTAGTAATAAAAACCAACAATACCGAGCAACAGCACCGCTATTGCCAGCATAAGCTTGAACGTATCCAGCTTGTTAGAAACCACTTCTTCGGTCTTAGCGACCATTTATACACCTGCCATGTTATTAAACAATGTTAAATAATATTGGCAGGCCAGGAGGGACTCGAACCCCCAACCTGCGGTTTTGGAGACCGCTGCTCTACCAATTGAGCCACTGGCCTAACCGTACGCGGGAGGTCCGGCAATGCCGCACCTCCCGCTATACTCAGTTAGAGTAATTTCTTACTCAATAATCTTGGAAACTACACCCGCACCAACGGTACGGCCACCTTCACGTATGGCAAAGCGTAAGCCTTCTTCCATCGCAATCGGGTTGATTAATGTAACGACCATTTTTACGTTGTCGCCCGGCATTACCATTTCAACACCTTCTGGCAGGTCACAAGCACCTGTCACGTCTGTGGTACGGAAGTAGAACTGTGGACGATAGTTATTGAAGAATGGTGTGTGACGACCACCTTCATCTTTACTTAATACGTAGACTTCACACTCAAACTTGGTGTGCGGCTTCACGCTGCCCGGCTTACAACAGACCTGGCCACGCTCAACTTCTTCACGCTTCAGACCACGCAGCAATAAACCAACGTTGTCGCCTGCTTCTCCGCGATCCAGCAATTTGCGGAACATTTCTACACCGGTACAGGTGGTTGACTGTGTATCGCGAATACCAACGATTTCAATTTCTTCACCAACGTTAACCACACCACGTTCGATACGGCCGGTAACAACCGTACCACGACCTGAGATTGAGAATACATCCTCAACCGGCATCAGGAATGGCTGATCTATAGCACGTTCTGGCTGTGGAATGTAGTCATCCATCGCAGCAACCAGTTTTATTACTGAAGGTACACCGATGTCTGAGGTATCGCCTTCCAGGGCTTTCAGCGCTGAACCAACGATGATCGGGGTGTCGTCACCCGGGAATTCGTAGGCATCCAGTAATTCACGGATTTCCATTTCAACCAGTTCGATCAGCTCTTCGTCGTCAACCATGTCCGCTTTGTTCATGAAGACCAGAACGTATGGCACACCGACCTGGCGTGATAACAGGATGTGCTCACGCGTTTGTGGCATCGGGCCGTCTGCTGCTGAACAAACCAGGATCGCGCCGTCCATCTGCGCTGCACCGGTAATCATGTTCTTCACATAGTCGGCGTGTCCAGGACAGTCAACGTGTGCATAGTGACGGGTCTCACTTTCATACTCAACGTGTGATGTCGCAATGGTGATACCACGTGCGCGCTCTTCAGGAGCGTTATCAATTTGATCAAAAGCCTTAACTTCGCCACCCTGTGCCTCTGCCATCACTTTCGTCAGCGCTGCAGTTAAGGTAGTTTTACCATGGTCTACGTGACCAATTGTGCCCACATTTACATGCGGTTTATTTCTTTCAAACTTTTCCTTAGACATGTCTAGTGTCTCCCCCGAAGGTATCAATAACTAAATTAACAACAATTTTTATTAAACTAAAACTTACAAACTGGAGCTCATAACCGGATTTGAACCGGTGACCTCTTCCTTACCAAGGAAGTGCTCTACCGCCTGAGCTATATGAGCCAAAAACCTTAGCATCCCGAACATCACATTTGACTCATCAAATCCGGTATATTCTCCGGCACACCAATTCTGGAGCGGGTGATGGGAATCGAACCCACGTATTCAGCTTGGAAGGCTGAAGTTCTACCATTGAACTACACCCGCAAATACTTACAAGCTGAGAATAGACCCCAACACGTGAGAACTATTCCTAAACTTTTTGATAGAAAGCGAAGGCTTGCTTCGGACCTCTATACTTTCCATCTCTCGAACAAGGAACATTCATCCTTATCGGTTCAAACCCTCCCTTTCTGAGAGAGCCTGCCCCACTGCCAGGGTTATTTTCCTTGCCAGCACTACATTCGTTTATGGTGGAGGGGGGAGGATTTGAACCTCCGAAGGTAGAACCAGCAGATTTACAATCTGCCCCCTTTGACCGCTCGGGAACCCCTCCAAAAATCAAGCCGCGTATTTTGCGTTAGCACAGCGTCTCTGTCAACCGTAACACGCTGATACGGCATATATTTTTTAGCGCTTCCATGCAACGCTAAAACACCTATTTTTTTGCCTTCTGGCCTCGCACTGCAGCTACAGGTACAAACCTGCCTACAAGACGCAGAATAAAAACGCCCGCAGTCCCATTGACGAAATTTTGGGGCTACGGGCATTATTTGGAGCCGGTGACAGGAGTTGAACCCACGACATCCTCATTACAAGTGAGGCGCTCTACCAACTGAGCTACACCGGCAAGGGGCGCAATTGTAGGGAAACAGCCCGCTGAAAGCAATATGATTTGAGATAAATATGGGATTTTTTTCGAAATTATTTTATTTTTAGCCAAACAGGCCTCGCGAAAGGCAAATACTGCTGACTTAATCATCATTTTCGGCCATTTGAGACCAGTAGCGACCAGCAGCGACCCAATGGATAATAATCAGGATACTTAGGTCACGCCCTCTCGATTAGCTGAAAATACAATTATTATGATTCACAGTCCCGGTCAAGACGACTGACGGCTTGCTTTTTCCCGCTTTCAGCAAACTTATCGAAAATTGATTCAGGAATTTTAGTGCCCGGCGCGAGCTGATAATCCAGCCAGTATACTGTTCGGGTTTTAATGACCGGCTCCACGTTAACATCAAAGCCCAGTTTTTTAACTTTTTTAGCCAGGCCATAAGCACCGGCCTTATTTTTAAAATGCCCCAGTGACAAGCCGTTTTTCTTTTCGCCATCACGAATCACGTAAAAGTCCCTGATTTTTTTTGCTTTCAGGCTTTCACCGGTAGCGATAGCAGCACTACGATTTTTTTCCGGCCTGAGATAAACCCAGTAGATCGGCTGCTCCTTTTCTTCCTTGCCGCGAAAATCTGTAGCCGTCACATAACGCTTAATTTCACGCGTCATGGCACGTAAACTTTCCAGCTCATTAAATGGACCAAGGGTAAAACATGCCTCTCTCCGAGGAGGCTCATCAGGCTGCACGGTAAGGTCAGGTTTAACCGCTTCTGTGACCTGAGATTCGGCCCCGGCTTGATCTTTAACCGCCAGTTTCGCTATGGCTTCCTCTTCTTTAACCGGCCCTGCTTTAACAGGCTCTTCTTTAACCGGCCCTGCTTCAACGACAGCACGCTTTGCATCAGCAGCCGGTGTCGAAGCGGCCTGCTGCGCCACCTTACTGTTTAATTCACTTAACAGTACGATTGGTTGTACATTATTGAGTGGCCGCACATCGGCATACGATGCTGTCGATGGCAACGTTAACTGCCAGACAACATAAGCAAAATTTAACGAGAGCACTATCAGGAATAACCAGCGCATATCACCTATCCTTTTATTTTATCGTGCTGTTTCATAATACTATACAAGCCCTGCATAACCAGATCAGGCTTATGCAGCATGGCCGGCATATCGGGGTAATCCAGAATCGTTTTAGCAAAGCCGCCGGTCAAAATTATCTGCATCGGACTATCCATTTTATTTTGTGCCAACTGGCAAAACTCACGTATTCCCGCCTGCAATAGTTTATGCAGACCCTGATTAACCGCATCGCTGGTATTATCAGGAATACGAAGAGTATCGAGCTGCCTGTTGTAGACTGCGGTACTGAATCCGGATTTCACATTGGCGGTATCAGCCAGCAACGCCTTATGCATAGTAGCGTATGAAGGCAATATATAACCACCCAGATGCTGCCCGTTTTTATTAACCATATCAATAGTAATTGCGGTACCGGCACTGATAACGCAAAGCGAGCTTCCCTTACTACTCAGGTGAGCTGCCACTATCGCCGCCCAGCGGTCTGCGCCATGCTGCTGCGGATCCTGGTAAGCATTAATGATATTTTCAAACTGCCTGCCGGTTTTAAGAAACTCAACCGGTAGCGTCCAGTGTTGCCCGACCCACTCAGATAATGCCGTACTGGCCGGCTCGCCTGCAACACACACCGAAAAAACACCTGACGGCGGCTCGACGATAGAAAACAGTTTATCAAAACTGTCACTAATTGAAGTGATAGCGTAATCAGCGACGCCACGGGCAACAATTTTTTCTGCCTGCCAGCTTGCCCATTTAATACGGCTGTTGCCGATATCAACCGTTAATATCATAGTGTAGCTATTTCCAGGTTCATTTATGGCTCGTTTTCACGCTGACTTCTGCACTATTGAAAAGCTGCTGTTTGCCATCAACCAGCGCTATCAACTCCGCACTATCGGTAACTCCCCGGGCGACCGCTGCAAGTCTTTCATTATTATCCATGATGATTTCGATATCTTTGCCTTTACAGTAATCGTAATGCTGGCGAAATTCATCCAGGTAACTGCTCGCCGATTCCGGATAACACTGACATACCGCCACCACATTTTGCAGCAGCGCATTGGCTAACTGAGCGCGGCCCGGGCTTGACGCTAGCGACTGCGCTTTAGCCTCAGTGCAAACATCAGTCACTCCCGGAAAATGCCGAGAGCCAGCTTCAATCCGGGATAAAGCCTCAGGTTCCATATCGTAATTGAGTCCAATACCAATTACTACAGCAAGATGCGATTCACTTCCAGCTGGCGCACCTGTAAGCGTATTTGATGCCACACCTGGCCGAGGAAGCGAGCGAGTCTCCAGCAATATACCCGCTATCTTTTTCGCATTAACATAAACATCATTCGGCCATTTTATCTGCACATGCTGCAAACCAGAACCGCCCAGGGTTTTTACAATTGCCAGCGCTATCGATAACGGCAATAACTGCAGATCCTGATGCTTTACAGGGAAAACCCACGCCAGGCTCATCGCCACATTAGTATTGGCTGACATCACCCAGTGTTTACCGCGGCGTCCCCTGCCCTGTGTTTGCTGCTCGGCAAAACAGGCGAACGGCATCTTCCTTTGCTGTCCAATTTGCTGTAAGCACCAGCTACTGGTGGAATCAATTGATTGATGCACCACAACATCCAAATCCAGCCTGTTACTGGAGGCGACAGCGGTTTTTAAACTCACCGCATCTAGTGCCTCAGCCTGCCTGTCCACCATTAAATTTCGCCCCGGCCCCGGCCCATAGTATCGATAATATGATATAAAACCTGCATCTTATAACACAGACAGGCCGTCATGAAAAAAACTAACGAGTTTGTTGAGTACCTGCTCGAATTACTGCAGGGGGTTGGCGAGGTAAAAGCACGGGCCATGTTCGGCGGCCACGGCATCTACCTGGTCGGTGTTGCAGGCCGGGATGATATTATGTTTGCCCTGGTCGCCGATGATATCTTATATTTCAAAACAGACCAGGGGAATATAGCTGATTACCAGGAACGTGGACTCGATGCCTTTAGTTATCAGCGTAACGGCAAACAGCTCGCCATGTCTTATAACGAAGCCCCCGGAGAAGCGCTGGATGACCCCGATAAAATGACACACTGGGCGATTCAGGCCATTGCTGCAGCCAGGCGAAGTGCCGCAAAGAAGTGCCGCAAAAAAGATTAAAAAGTAAGTTTGATTTAATCTCAGCAGGAACCAGCCCTGCTTTTAGCCACCAGCATAAATAAAATCTCAGCACAAACTTTTTATCAGCGTTAGAATATGCCGCTGATTAACCGCCCATAATAATAGTAATAATTCCATGCCAGCTGAAGACGAAATCATCACCCCAACAAATTTTATTCGCAACATCATTCAGGACGATCTGGATTCCGGAAAACACAGCACTATACAAACTCGTTTTCCACCCGAACCCAATGGTTACTTACATGTTGGCCACGCTAAATCGATCTGCCTGAATTTTGGCGTTGCAAAAGATTTTAACGGCTTATGTAATTTACGTTTTGACGATACCAATCCTGAAAAGGAGGATATCGAATACGTTGAGTCCATCATGGAGGACGTGAAATGGCTGGGCTTTGAGTGGAGCGGGTTATACCACGCTTCGGATTATTTTCAGCAGCTTTATGATTACGCAGTAGACCTGATCAAGCAGGGCAAAGCCTATGTCGACTCTCTAAGCGCCGAAGAAATACGCCAGTTTCGCGGCAGCTTAACGCAAGCCGGCAAGGAAAGCCCTGACCGCAATCGCAGCATAGAGGAAAATCTCGATCTGTTTGCACGCATGCGTGCCGGTGAATTCGAAGACGGTAAATACCTGCTGCGGGCAAAAATTGACATGGCTTCGCCAAACATCAACATGCGCGACCCGGCGCTTTACCGCATAAAGCGTTCGCACCACCAGCGCACCGGCGACGACTGGCCGATATACCCGATGTACGATTACACACACTGTATTTCAGATGCACTGGAAAGTATTACGCATTCACTGTGTACCCTGGAATTTGAAGACCACCGCCCACTTTATGACTGGGTTCTGGACGAAGTCAAAACACCGTCACACCCGAGACAGATCGAGTTTGCCCGGCTACAGCTTAAATACACCATTACCAGCAAGCGTAAACTTAACCAGCTGGTAACAGACAAACATGTCAGCGGCTGGGACGATCCGCGTATGCCAACTATTTCCGGCATGCGTCGGCGTGGTTATACTGCTGCCTCTATTCGTGATTTCTGCGACCGTATTGGTGTCACCAAAAAAGACAGCTTTATAGAAATGGCGGTACTGGAAAACAGTGTTCGTGAAGATTTGAACGAACACGCTATTCGGGTAATGGGTGTACTTGACCCGCTAAAGGTCACTATTGAAAATTACCCTGATGGCCAGAGCGAAGAGCTGACTGCGAAAAACCATCCGCAAAAACCAGAAATGGGTACACGCAGCATCAACTTCTCTAAAACACTGTATATCGAACGTGATGACTTCCTGGAAGACGCACCGAAAAAGTTTTTCCGCCTGTCTGTCGGCCGCGAAGTACGCTTACGTTACGCCTACTACATCACCTGCACTGATTTTGTAAAAGATGATGACGGTGAAGTCATTGAATTAATCTGTCGCTACGACCCGGAAACCAGGGGCGGCTCATCACCTGATGGCAGAAAAGTAAAAGGCACTATCCACTGGGTCTCGGCCGAGCATGCTGTTGACGCAAACATTAACCTTTATGACCGTCTGTTTACCCACCCGAATCCGGCAGCTACAGAAGACTTTACCGAGCATTTAAACCCGGAGTCTTTAACAATGCTGAATAACAGCAAACTGGAACCGGCGCTGGCTGATGCCGAGAACAATCTTCATTACCAGTTTGAACGCACCGGTTATTTCATTAAAGACAGCAAGGCAAAAACCCTGACTTTTAATCGCACAGTAACGCTGCGCGACACCTGGGCAAAACTGGATCAGCAGAACCAGTAAATTCAGACGCCAGGTCTGACAACGAGCTACCCTGATACCATTTCAGGGTAGCTCCAGTCTGCTATATAAGCACAAAATTATAGCAGCAGCCTGCTTAAGCCTTTTCCTACAGCATTATTCAGTTCTGCCTGACAACAATTTCCTGCCACCCTGTTACAGTTTCCTCGCGGTACATAATTGAGCCAAAACAGGGAGAGAGACAATGGATATTGTTAAATTTTTATACACCGAATTCAGTTGTTTTATAAAAGCGTGCAGCGATATTTTCCTGCAAAAACTCGAACAGGTTTTCAGGCGCAATAAAGTCAGTCGCTAAAAAAGTCAGTGGCTAAAACAGGCTGGAAAGGGTTAACTCGGAGAACAAAGCAAATCTTGCGCAGAGTCTGCGAATAAAAGACGGCTGGCACACTTCCGCCAGCGCTTACTGACAGCGCTGACTGCCGGGCGGTTCATTATTCAGCGTCTAAATTACGGCAGGAAGGCTCATTTTCCAGAAAGTTGTCATCAGCCATTTTCGTCCATATCTGTGACTTCAATATAATTCTCGGTTTCTTCTCACCAAGAAAGTTAATAATCAGCGCATGCCCCGCATCGAGCAACTCCAGCTCTACCATAAACTGTTTATCGTTATGCATATCGGCTTTTACCAGAAATCGATTTGCGCCAACAGCTTTCAGGGAACCCGTATTAACCTGGTAGCATTCCAGTCCCTGATCAAACGCATCACCATCAAAATCATATTCGACGATAGTGCTATCGCTGCTGATACGGGTATAAATGATATCGCTTTTGCCCGATTTATTCTCGGAACTGTTCCACAGACCGATAAGATGTTCTATTTCAACCTGGTTAGAACCATTACCGGATTGCGAGCATGCACTCATTAGCAGCACGCCCAGTACCAGTAAACAACGATATAGCTTGCCAGCAAAGTTACTCATCAATGTACATTTCCTATATATAGATTAACCATCAGTATGCTGCTTCCATTAACTCACTGTCAATCGGGCAAACTTACGCTTACCTACCTGGAACACACCTTCTGTTCCCGGCATTATCCTGACTGATTTATCAGCAATTTTTTCACCGTCAATCTTGGCAGCACCCTGCTGAATCATACGCATGGCATCACTGGTGCTACCGCATAAACCAGCGTCTTTCAGCAGGTTGGCAATTGGGTAACCATCATCGGGAGCGTCAAAAACCAGCTGCGGGATATCATCGGGTATTTTATTTTTGGCAAACTGAGCAATAAATCCTTCCCGTGCTGCCGTGGCTTCTGCCTCACTATGAAAACGCGCAATAATTTCCTCAGCCAGTAGGAATTTGATATCACGCGGATTTTTACCGTCCTGCATTTCCTGCTTAAAGCTTTCGATTTCACTCATCGGGCGGAAACTTAACAGCTCAAAATAGCGCCACATCAAGTCATCAGAAATTGACATGATTTTACCGAACATATCTTTGGGCTCATCATCAATACCAATGTAGTTATTTAATGATTTGGACATTTTCTGCACACCATCCAGGCCTTCAAGTATCGGCATGGTCAAGACACATTGCGGTTTCTGGCCATGCTGCTCCTGTAACTGTCGCCCCATCAACAGGTTGAATTTCTGGTCGGTACCACCCAGCTCAATATCTGCCTGCATTTCAACCGAATCATAACCCTGTATCAGCGGATAAAGAAACTCATGTATCGCGATGGACTGCCCGCTTTTATAGCGCTTACTGAAATCGTCACGTTCCAGCATACGGGCAACGGTGCTGCTGGCTGCCAGCCTGATCATATCAACACTGCTCTTTTCACTCATCCACTGTGAGTTGAACATGACTTTAGTCTTATCCTTATCCAGAATCTTGAATATCTGCTGCTGATAACTTTTCGCGTTTTCTGCGACATCTTCCTGGGTCAGGGGCGGACGGGTAGCTGATTTGCCTGTTGGATCGCCAATCATACCGGTAAAATCACCGATCAAAAACAGGACTTCATGACCCAGATCCTGAAACTGGCGCAGCTTGTTAATCAACACTGTGTGGCCAAGGTGTAAATCGGGTGCTGTCGGATCGAATCCCGCCTTGATACGAAGCGGCCGCCCCTCTTTTAACTTCGCGACCAGCTCCTTTTCCACGAGGATTTCATCCGCGCCGCGCTGTATTATTTCAAGTTGCTGCTCTACCGATTTCATATAGGTTTTCCTACTGGTGTTACGCTAAAAAGGTGTATAAGATACTCGCGCTTTGATGCTTTCTCAACTACTCATAAGCAATATTGAGTAAATCCTTCAAATTCTTCGGCTTTTTGATGAATTTGCCGACGATCTTATTGACCGGGCATTGTTTAGCGTCTACATTTAACGTATGTTTTTAACCTTTTTTTGAATAGAATGAAACGCCAATGTCATTGATTAGTAAAGATTTCCGTGTAAATCAACAACAAAGCCAGCAACACGGCTACTTACGCCTGCGCTGGGCACTGCTGGCCGTTGTATTTGCAGGTATTAGCGCGGTTGTTGCCAACACCAATTCAGGCAACGAAATTCAGCAAACTCTAGCCGGTGACGCATTACCCGCATTTGAACCGGTTAGCAAAGCTGCCGATGAACTGGCAGAAGAGATGGCACGAGACAGTTTTTCGCTTAGCCTGCCCGAATTACAGGCACAGCAAAAAATTATCGATAACGCTAATCAACAGGCGCCCAAACAATGGCGTGAATTCATAATCAAGTCTGGTGACAATCTTTCCCGTTTATTTAAACGTGCAAAAATCAAGCCTCAGCAGCTCGATGAATTAATGAAATCCGGTGACGAAGTAAAAAAACTGACTCGCATTTACCCTAAAGATATTGTACGTGTGCTATCAGATGATGACGGCATATTACAGGCCTTGCGTTACGACATCGACCATAAATCGTATTTGATGGTCGAACGTGAAAACGGCACGCTAGTTGCAAAAACCTATAACCACCAGATTGAAACACGTACAACTCATGCCAGTGGCGTTATTGAGTCTTCACTGTTTCTTGCCGCACAGGATGCCGGTATTTCGCAAAATGTTATTATGGAACTGGCCAGTGTATTCGGCTGGGACATCGACTTTGCACTCGATATTCGTAAAGGTGACAACTTCACCGTGTTATATGAAGAGTTGTTTAAAAACGGTGAAAAAATTCAGGACGGTGAGATTCTGGCTGCCGAATTTGTTAATAACGGTAAAGCTTACCGCGCAGTTCGTTATACCAACCCACAAACCAATGTGAGCGAGTACTTTACCCCGGAAGGCAAAAGCATGAAAAAAGCTTTCCTGCGCACACCGGTTAATTTTACCCGTATCAGTTCACGTTTTACCGTTAGTCGCTACCATCCCGTACTGCATAAAGTGCGCTCACACAAAGGCGTCGATTACGCAGCAAAATCGGGCACACCGGTTTATGCTGCCGGTGATGGCAAAGTAATATTCAAAGGTAAAAAAGGCGGTTATGGCAAAACCATGATTGTCCAGCATGGCAGTAAATACACCACGCTATACGCTCACCTTAAAACCTATAACCGCAAGCTGAAAAATGGCTCAAAGGTGAAGCAGGGACAAACCATTGCTTATGTTGGCAAGACAGGCCTGGCCACAGGGCCACATTTACACTACGAATTCCGCGTTAATGGCACACACAGAAATCCGCTAACCGTTAAACTGCCGGAATCCGGCCCCGTGCCAAAACGCTACATGACTGATTTCGAATTGACAACTACACCTGTATTTGCACAGCTTGACCTGCTGGCTCGTTCTCAGCAAGTTGCCATGGTTGAAGAAACAATCACTACTCAAGCGAAAAACTAAGTACCGAATTACACATGCCCTCTACCGGACCCGAGCTTTATATTGGTTTGATGTCCGGAACCAGCATGGATGGCATTGACGCCGCCCTGGTTGACTTCTCAGCCACACCACCCGTACTGATCAACACGCACATGCAAAAGTGGCCTGATGATTTACATCAGGCCCTGATTAAGGCTCGTGACATTCCTGACGACGAATTATCTTTACTGGAAAGCCTGGACTTACAGACCGCTAAAATTTTCGCCGAGGCCTGCATCAGGACGCTCGAAGGTACGCCGTATAAATCACTGGACGTTATCGCCATTGGCAACCACGGCCAGACCATTCGCCATCGACCCGATATTGATAAACCGTTTTCATTACAGATCGGCAATGCAAAACGCCTCGCCAGTTTAACCGGTATCAATGTTATTTCAGATTTCCGAACGGCGGACATTGAAGCCGGCGGACAGGGTGCGCCACTGGCGCCGGCCTTCCACCAGGCTATGTTTCGTCACAGTGAAAAAAATCGCGTCATCGTCAACATTGGCGGCATAGCTAACATAACGGTACTGCCTGCAAATGCTGAAGAGAATGCCACCGGTTTCGATTGTGGCCCGGGCAACACCCTGATGGACGCCTGGATTTCACAACATGAAAACAAGAGTTACGACGCAGACGGCAGCCTGGCCAACAGCGGTAAAACCAACGCAACATTGCTGGCAAAACTTTTAATGGATGATTATTTTCAGCTGGCACCGCCGAAAAGCACCGGCTTCGAATACTTCAACCTGGCATGGCTGAATAAATACACCGATATTGAAATTAGCACAGCTGATATGCAAAGCACGCTCTGCGATTTAACGGCCACATCGATTATTCGTGCGATAAACCAGTACGCCAAAGATACCAATGAAATTTTTATCTGTGGCGGCGGTGTTCACAACAGGAAACTGATGACTCGCCTGCAGGCACTGACTAAATGCCCGCTAGCAACAACGGAAGCAGCAGGCGCTCATCCTGACTGGGTAGAAGCGATGGCATTTGCCTGGCTGGCATATCAGCACACTCACCAGCAAAGTGGAAACCTGCCCTCGGTAACCGGTGCAGGTAAGGCCGTTATTCTGGGCACAATGACAGCTGCCCGCTAATTATAAATCAGCCTCTAACGCTGCGACATATTCATGTAAGCGCGCGTCTCTTCACCGGTATATATTTGTGTCGGCCTGAAAATACGGTTATCAGATAACTGTTCACGCCAGTGTGCCAACCAGCCAGCGACACGGGAAACAGCAAATATAGGGGTAAACTGGTCAGGCGCTATGCCCATTTCGGTGTACAGAATACCGGAGTAGTAATCCACATTAGGGTAAACACCTTTGGGACCTAAAGCTTCTTCACAGGCTTCTTCCAGCCTTAATGCTGTCTCAAACTCTGGACTAAGATTACCGCGGGATTCACCCCACTCGACCATCAGCTTCTGTAATACAATGGCACGCGGATCCTTGGTTTTATATTCACGATGCCCCATTCCCCAGACAACTTTCTTTTTCGCTAACTGATTTTTTAACCAGTCATTGGCATTTTCCGGTCGGCCGATTTCTTTCAGCATTTCCACCACTCGCTGATTAGCCCCGCCATGCAATGGCCCGGCCAGTGTTCCAATTGCCGCAGCAATTACCAGGAATGGACTCGCCAGCGTAGAACCGCACACCATGGCAGCAAAAGTAGACGCATTGATAGTGTGCTCGGCATGTAATACCAGGCAGGCATCCATAATTTTAACCGAAAGCTCATCCGGCTCTTTGCCATTCAGCATATACAGAAAATTTCCCGCATGGCTCAAATCATCACGCGGCTCAATGGGATCATAACCGTTACGGATATGCTCCCACATGGCAACAATGGTCGCCATGCGTGAGATTATTTTAACTGACATGCTGTGAATGTATTCAAGATCATTGCCATCGATACCATCGGAGAGCACTTCCTGGCCACCATAAAACATACCGAGGCTGGCTACTGCTGTTTGCAGCATTTCCATGGGGTGCCCCGATGAAGGCAGGTTTTTCATAATGCTGCGTATTTTATATTTAAGGCGACGCTCTTCCCGCAGCTGACTATCAAACTCATCCAGCTCTGCCTGTGACGGTAGACGGCCATCAACCAGTAATAAAGCAGTTTCTTCAAAGGTGCTTTTTTCAGCCAGTTCTTTTATGTCATAACCGCGATAAGCCAGTATGCCTTTTTCACCGTCGATCGATGAAATGTTTGATTTTGTAGCAGGGACGCCCGCCAGACCTGGTAAATATTCACTACTCATAACAACTTCCTGAAAACTTGGTGCAATAGCTTAACAAACAATAAATCTGTTGTTTTAAGAACAATGTAAAGAAAATTTATTCTTAACTGTCAAATGAAAAAGGCGCCCGGATGAACCGCAGCGCCTGTGCTGTGTATTGGCAATCTGTTAGATTACAGGCTCACTGAGAACGATGAACCACAGCCACAGGTGGATGTCGCATTTGGGTTATTTACCACAAAGCGTGCACCTTCCAGACCTTCAAGATAATCGACTTCAGAACCGTTTAAATACTGCATACTGGCAACATCGACAAGCATGGTGGCACCGTTTTTTTCCACAACAGTGTCATCATCATTCACTTTTTCATCAAAAGCGAAAGCATACTGAAAACCGGAGCAGCCACCGCCATCGACTGAAACGCGCAATTTCAGATTTGGGTTACTCTCTTCCTCAACCAGTGCTTTCACTTTGCTGGCTGCTGATTCTGTGAAACCCACGGTAGCACCCTCGATAACTTTAGGCTTAGGCGCAAAACTTACTTGAATATCCATCGATAATACCCTTGGAAAATCTATTAATGACTATATTAGGTAATGCTAAATTAACCTAGTAAATTAGTCAAGTATTCACTATAGGTATGCGGCTATTCAGAATCAGGCTAAGTAACGCACATTTGCTGCCTCAGCTTTGTGCCGCTGTAGCGTCTTCCAGGCGGTGAATATTTGCTTTTTTCTCTTCTTTTTGCTCTTCTTTTTGATGATTAAGCAACTTCTTTTCCTGCACGTTATGCTGCATTGTTCCGTTGATCTCAGCACCACTGGCCATTTCCAGCAAGTTGTATTCCACATTGCCGGAAATTCTCGCATGTGCAGACAGTTCCAGTTTTTCACTGGCAAATACGTTTCCGGTAACTTCACCATTAATTACGGCATAGGCAACATGGACATCGCCCTCAATTCGACCACGATCACTGATAACCAGAACCGTACCTTCAGCCGCATCAGCCGTTGACACATTACCTTTAATGATGCCGTCAAGATGTAAACCACCTTGAAAATTCACATCACCAACAACCTCTACACCCTGTCCCACCAGGGTATCAATTTTTGATGATTTTATCTTTTTATTACCAAACATAATCAAGCTCCGCCGGCAGTCAAATCTGACCACTCAAATTTTTCATCTACGGCTTTGATCTTACCAGTGCTCGGAGTCACTTTTACTCGAACGGTATCCGGTTGAAACGCTTCTGGTAATGTCATCACCCCTTCGAAATTCTGAAAATATTTAAATCCGAATTTCATTGGCTTTTTTGTCTCATTTGATACTTCCGCTAACTTTAAGGTTAACGGCTGCCCTTTATCGACGCCCTGGATACTGACATCTATGGTACCGCGTGCAAACTGATCATTTCGACCACGCTGACTGACCATAATTTTATAGTGAAAATTCCCGCTTTCATTTTTCTTTAGCTGAATAGTTTGAATCGCCAGGTTGCGGCTGCCCTGCTCTGGTGCAACAATGCTCTTATAGAACGACAGTTCCTTTTTTAGTTCCAGCGCCTCATTCTGCGCCTGTGCCAAGGTCTCTTTTAACTGCACAGAAGCATCATCATCTATTCGACTATTACGTTCAAGCATAGTCGCTCGTCGATTACTTTCAACAATTTCGGCCTGAGATTCTTCTAATTGAGCCTGTAACTGACTAATGTAGGAATCAGCATCGGCGCTATTATAGCCAGCAACATTGCGCCCGTACTCAAATGACAACCATAATGATAACAAAATCAAGCAGATAAGAACGAACAGGCTTGATAACCACAGGCCCGGCCGCTGAATGGTGATAATGGTGCGTGTCTGTAGTGGTTTCAAACTCATATTCCCCGCCTCATGGCAATAAGGCTACCTGGTTTAGCCCCAGCGTTTCTTCAAGGCCAAACATAATATTCATATTCTGGATAGCCTGTCCGGCAGCGCCTTTCACCAGGTTATCGATAACAGACGAAACCACGATAGTATCACCCTGCTGTGGCCGGAATATTGAAATTCGGCAACTGTTCGCGCCCTTCACCGTACGTGTTTCGGGCATAGTACCTTCAGGCAGAACATCGACGAAAGGTTCATCCGCGTAGCGCTCAACAAATAACTGGCGTATGTCACTGACAGATAATGATTTTGCTGAATCCTGCAAGGTTGCATACAGGCTGGTTTCAATCCCGCGTATCATCGGCACCAGGTGCGGCACAAAGGTCAGGCCGACTTCGTGCCTGGCCACACCAGCGAGAGTCTGTTTGATTTCTGGCAAATGACGGTGTCCATCAACCGCGTACGCTTTGAAGTTTTCCGATGACTCGGCCTGCAGCGTTGCTACGCTGGCACCACGACCGGCACCACTGACACCTGACTTGGCATCCGCGATTAAATGCTGATCATCAACCAGTGCGTTCTCAATCAGGGGTAAAAATCCTAATGTGGTCGCCGTAGGATAGCAACCCGGATTAGCCACCACCGTGGCCGACTTAATGACGGAACGATTGATTTCAGGCAAGCCATAAACCGCCTCTTTAAGGACATCAACACAGGCATGATCCATGCCGTACCAGTGTTTCCAGGTACTCGCATCCTGCAGCCTGAAATCCGCTGCCAGGTCAATAACCCTGACATTCTGCGCAATCAGATCAGGCACCATTTTCATTGCCGTACCATTAGGTGTCGCAAAAAATACCAGGTCACACTTGCCCAGTGTCTCAACTGCGGGCTCGGTAAAACAGACATCGGTAAAACCGCGTAAATTAGGAAACAGATCAGCCACTTTGCTGCCTGACTCCGAACGCGATGTCACGTACTTTAACTCTACTTCTGGATGCATAACCAGCAGACGCAGCAACTCTGCACCGGTATAACCGGTTCCACCTACAACACCTACGGCTAACATTTTATATCCCCAATATTTAAATTCTTCTTCATACTCTGCTACTTAACTCGATTTAATATTTTCAGTTTTAGCGAAAGCGCGGTATCATGCCACGCAGTTTTTAATTATTCTTTTATCACTTAGTTTAGACGGACATATTATGTTATGGGTTAAAGCCTTCCATATAATCTTTATGGTGACCTGGTTCGCTGCACTTTTTTACCTGCCAAGGCTGTACGTCTATCACGCCGATGCAAAAGATGATGCCAGCAATCAGCGTTTTAAAATCATGGAAAGAAAGCTATTTAATGGTATCGCAACCCCGAGTGCAGTCATCACTATCGCGCTGGGACTCTGGCTAATACACCTGCTGGGTTATGGGCTGCTTTCAGCCTTTTGGCTACAGGCAAAACTTGTCCTGGTTGCGCTGCTGGTGGTTTACCACATTTATTGCGGAAAACTGCTCAACGATTTCAAACATGATAAAAACCAGCATAGCCACGTCTGGTATCGCTGGTTCAACGAGTTACCCGTTTTTATACTTATTGCTGTTATCCTGCTGGTTGAATTGCAACCCTATTAAGGCTGACTGTTTCAACCACAGTCAGGCAACCTGAAACCGCTCGAGTTCACTCAAAGCCTGTTTATAGACCTTACGCTTGAAATCGACAATTTCATCAACCGGCATCCAGTAATCAACCCATCGCCAGCAATCAAATTCGGGCTTGTCACTGCAACATAAATCGAAGTCGCTTTCACATCCGGTCAGTCGCAGGAAAAACCATATCTGCTTCTGGCCAATACAAAGCGGCTTGGATCGATGGCGCAGCAAATGGTTCGGGATACGGTAACGTAACCAGTCATCTGTTTTACCCACTACTTCAACGTGTTCGGGCAATAATCCTGTTTCTTCATGCAACTCACGATACATCGCATCGACAGGTGTTTCATTTTTATCGATACCGCCCTGAGGAAACTGCCAGGTCTTTTGACCTGCTCGCCGCGCCCAGAACACTTTGCCTTCGGAGTTACTCAGGATGATACCAACATTTGCTCTAAAACCTTTAGAATCAATCACCTGCAAAACCATCCGGGCATACTCAATACCACTTACCAAGCTATGCCACTTAAATTTTAATTACATTGATAATAACAGACCAGCAAAATTTTTAAAGTTTAATATCCGCAATATTGCAGGAATAATTGCGAGTTAAAAGAGAAAGTACCGGTTGCGATTAAGCGCTGTAATCAAGCCGTTATTTACAGGAATAAAAACGGCAGTAGAATCGTCGTTTAACAGCAAACGCTGTTCAAACAACCCGGCATTTATATTCAAGCAAGCAAAACGCAATAAATAGTACTTATTACTTCGTTTATATTGAGTGTATCAGGTGAAATACGTTACTATCACCTGCCTTGAAATTCGCCCTGATAGCACAATAATAAGTTTATGCCGCTCGCACTTTTTGACCTCGACAATACCCTGCTTTCCGATGATAGTGATTTTCTCTGGGGATGCTTCCTGGTTGACAAAGGACTGGTTGATAAATCAACTTATGATGAAGCCAATCAGCGATTTTACGATGACTATAAGAAGGGAACGCTGGACATTTTTGAGTTTCTCGCCTTTTCATTACAACCGCTCACCCGGTTTTCCATGCAGGAGTTAACAAAACTGCATAATGAATTTATGCAAAAGCACATAACGTCAGTGATGACAGAGAAAGGCATTGCACAAATACGGCAGCATCGTGCCCGGGGTGATATTACCGTTATCATCACCGCTACCAATAGTTTTGTCACCGGCCCAATAGCAAAAGCCTTTGAAGTTGACGACCTGATAGCGACTGAACCGGAAATCGTTGATGGCAGATATACCGGAAAAGTGGCTGGCACCCCCTGTTTTCAGCAGGGCAAGATTACCTGCCTGCAGCAGTGGCTGCAGAACACCGCGCACAACCTTGAAAACAGCACGTTTTACAGTGATTCTCATAATGACCTTTCACTACTGGAATGTGTAACGAATCCGGTTGCAGTCGACCCTGACGAAGAATTGAGAAAAGTTGCCCAGAGAAAAAACTGGGAAATTCGCAGCTTTAGATAGAACCGGAGCAGACACAGATCATGCCTTCAAGGACAGACGCTATCGATTCACGCTGGGGTGAACTATCACCACTGCATGACCCATACATACTGGCTAATTTTTCAGCTAGAACAACGGACGTATTAATAACCACTCCACCTAAATCCGGCACCACCTGGATGCAGCAAATACTGCATCAGTTACGCAGTGGCGGTGATACGGATTTTAAAGCGATTGACGATGTCGTCCCCTGGCTGGAGCGCCAGCGTAAAGGCCAAAGCTGGCAGCAGATATTACAGGATTTTGAAAAACTGCCCGACCCCCGTGTTTTTAAAACACATTGTACGGCCGAACAAACACCCGGTATCGGCACCGCAAAAATAATTCTGACATCGCGTGATCCACGCGATTGCTGTGTCAGTTTTTACCATCACATCATGAACCTGACAGACGAAGCCAGGATTAAAAAAGAAATGCCCTGCCCGGACAGCTTCGAGCAGCATGTTGATATGTGGCTGGAGTTTGCTTCCTGGTATCGCAGCATGAAAAGCTGGTGGCCTTATTATGATCATCCTGACGTTTTGTGGCTTCGCTACCAGGATTTAAAAAATGACCTGTCCACAGCAGTAGATCAGATCACAGCGCACCTGTCATGGTCGGTGACTGCGGAAGAGAAAGAAAAAGTCCTGAAGTACAGTTCTTTTGCATGGATGAAAGCCAATGACGAAAAATTTTCCGGCCAGGGCGCCGATGATAAACCGGTATTTAAACCCGGTAAATTCATCAACCAGGGAAAAATCGGAAGCTATAAAAACCTGATGACGGCTGACCAGGAAGCGCGCATCCTTAGCAGGGCAAAAGAAACACTGGCAGCCGAATGCCTGAAATTTCTTGAGCTTGACGTATAAATAGCCGCTACTGTAACGGCGCGATTAAATCCTGAAAATCAGCAGGAGCAACATACTGCATAACTTCTTTTGCATCGGCAGAAAGTGCAATATCAAGACCTATAGCAGGGTATATAAAATGTTCTACACCGGCCTGCACAATACGCCGCTCTGGCTCACCGAAGCGGGCCAGGATGACTTCCTCATCCAGGTTAACTGCAGGTATAAAGGTCAGGCCGGTAATCACCTGCTGAAAAACCTCAGCCAGGTCCGTCTCTGAAAGATAGAATTTAATCGCAGTACCGCTGGCCATGTATTCGGATTTAACCGCATTTTCCCGCCAGCGGCTTATTAACTCGTCACTGGTGCTGGCCTGCAATACCAGTTTGCCAGAGAGCAAACCTGCACGATAATGGCCGTAATACATTTCCAGACTACCCGCCTCACCGGAGGCTGCAATGATAGCCAGCTCCATATCATTACCCAGTGTGCCATAGGCATCGGCGATGCGGCTGCTGCCTATATGTAAACCGAACACCTTCGTTGAACCATCCTGCATCAGCTCTATTTGCCAGGGCAAACCGGTGACAGGTTTTTTCGCCTGCTCTTCATCAAGAAAAGGATAAATAGCCAGCACCACGGCCAGCAGAACGAATACCGTAAAAAAAGTTTTCACTGGCAGAAATCAGGCTTTGGGTAAAGTAACACCTTGCTGCCCCTGGTATTTACCACCACGGTCAGCATAAGAAGTTTCACACACCTCATCCGATTCAAAGAACAGCATCTGTGCAACACCTTCATTGGCGTAAATTTTTGCAGGCAATGGTGTGGTGTTGGAAAACTCCAGTGTTACATGGCCTTCCCACTCAGGCTCAAGCGGTGTCACATTCACGATAATGCCACAGCGGGCATAAGTTGATTTACCCAGGCAAATGGTCAATACACTTCGTGGTATTTTGAAGTTTTCTACCGTACGTGCCAGCGCAAATGAGTTTGGCGGAATAATGCAGACGTCACCGGTAAAATCAACAAAGCTATGCTCTGAAAAGTTTTTCGGATCAACCACCGCCGAATTGATGTTGGTGAATATTTTAAAATGGTCGGAACAGCGCACATCATATCCGTAACTGGAAGTACCATAGGAAATGAGTCGATCACCAGCATCATTGGTTTTCACCTGACCCGCCTCAAACGGTTCAATCATGCCTTTCTCGGCTTCACGTCGTATCCACTTATCAGATTTAATGCTCACTCTTTTCTCCACATAGACAGAATTTCCAGCGGCTGAATTCTACCATGTGACCAGCAATTCGATTATGATTTTTTTATCAAAATAGCGCCCCGTCAGCACTTCTTTAGGTGCCGACAACCTCATTGTACTGCACTTTCCTCATTTCTAATGACAGGCGGCATCGGGCAATCCAGGCAACTTGCAATAGCGCGAGTTAATTCATACGCCTGCAAGGTGACTTTGCCATCATGAGAAATACAGCTGACACAGGCCTGTAAAAAACGTTTCTTTATCGGCGGTTTAAGCTGTTCAAGTTCATCGATCGCAGAATTTAAAGCATCCATCGATACTTTGTTCTTGGGCAATATTGACAGCGCTCCCGCAGCTACCGAATGCTTTGCTGCATCAAATGCCGAGCGCGCACCGGCATCATTACCATCAACAACCGGGTGTTCGATATATGCCAGCATCGATAAAACCAGTTCTGTTGAATATTTAGCAGAACCCAGTACAAAATATTTTGCCACGGGTGTTTGACGTAAACCGTATTGCTCTGACAGATGCTGCAGTACCACGCGCTGTATAATCCATTCCCGCAGACTCACTTCTTTATCAGCATAGATTAACTGCTGCACACAAGACTCAAACCGCCTGTATTGATCAAGCGTCATTTCACGCAGAGTAGGCAAGGTCAGGTCAACCAGTAACAGCGTCTGTGTCTTTGCCTGCTCAGCGACCAGTTTCTGTACCTGCTTCACATTTTCTGCATGCAGTTCACCAATAACATTAGTTAAAACTGCGTACTGTTTACGCTGTATAGCTGCATCTTGATCTAACAATAAAGCCAGAATTAGCGCCTGTGCGCCATAGGGATTCTCTGCGTTAGCCACTATAAGTTCTGGCATCTGCTGATGCCAGAGCTGTGCAGCGTCCAGCTGCTGCTGTGAGACATCACCAATATTGTCCAGCGCATGCATCGCTTCATTCAAGGCAATGCTCATACCGGCACCGACCGTTAAACTTGTAATCAGGGCTTTTTTCTTTTGCCTGTTACTGGTTTCCTGCACGCTTGCCTGTGATGTTGCTTCAGGTTCAAGCACTGCTTTCCTGTCATCAAAGAAGAACTTACCATCCCAGTTTGGATCGATACGATAAATACGTTTTTTTAACGGTGGGTGTGTAGAAAAAGAAAAGAAGCTGCTGTGTTTGTCTCCCAGGGCAAAATAAGCATGACTGTATTCATCAACCGAGGCGGTTAACAGGGCCGAGCCGGGAATAGCGCCACCGATTTTTTTTAATGCATTGGCTATGCCTTCACGGTTGCGGGTAAATTGTACTGCCGAAGCATCTGCCAGGTATTCACGCTGCTTACTTATCAGTGACTTGATCCAGTTGCCAAAAAACAAACCTGAATAACCAACAACGAATAAGCCCGCGCCAACGCCAAAAATCACCAGCGCCGCCTGGCCGTTTTTACTGTTGCGGGAACTTCGCATATAACGCATTGAGCGTAATATTATCCGCCCCAGCATGCCAATCATTAAGATGCCGTGCAGGATGGCTATCAGCCGAATATTCAGCCGCATATCACCATTGAAGATATGACTGAACTCATGCGCGATGACTCCCTGTAATTCATCACGCGTTAACCGTTCCAGTGCGCCCTGTGTTACACCGATAACCGCATTGGTTGTTTTCCAGCCGGCAGCAAAAGCGTTTATGCCCTGCTCGTTTAATATATACACCTGCGGTACGGGCACACCGGAAGCAATTGCCATTTCTTCGACGATGTTCAGGATTTTTTGATGTAAGACATCACTGCTGCTGCGCGGTACTATTACACCGCCAAGATGCTGCGCAATGGCCGAACCACCCGCCATTAACTGGGTAAGCTTGTACAGGCTGCCAAGTGCAATAAACCCTATAATAGCAGCACATATCAAAACACTAAGATTTCGATCAAAGACCAGACCAAGCTGTTCCGGGGAAAATGTCAGGGTGGAATATTCGACAAAATAGAAATACCCAAAAACAAGAAAATTACTCAGCACCAGCAATATAACTATCGCCAGTACAAATAATAAAACTAATACACTAGTGCTGCGCCGGGCCGAGTCCTGTGCTTCGAAGAAGTTCATAACAAGCTAAAACAACAGCTCGTCATCTCGAGCAACTAGACATCCACAGGCATGGAACAATAATTCAAACATGCTAATAAGCAAACACAGATTAAAATGAAACTTTAGGCACTGCCTGTATCTCCGCGCTATCCTCAAACTCAAGCAGGCTGGCATCGGCGGCGTGGCCAAACGGGCCGGCAAAAAAGTTTTGCGGGAAAGACTGCTTATAGGTGTTGTATTCCATAACACCGTCATTAAATGACTGCCTGGCAAACGAAACCCGGTTTTCCGTACTGGTCAGCTCTTCGCTTAGCTGCATCATGTTCTGGTTCGCTTTTAAATCAGGGTAATCCTCCATCACCACATTAAAACGGCTCAGAGCTCCTGCAAGCTGGCCTTCTGCCTGTGCAAGTGTGCCCATCACACTGGCATCACCTGGATTATTTTTAGCCGCATCCAGACCTGATGACGCAGCGTTACGAGCAGTAATGACTGCATCCAGTGTTTCACGTTCGTGCTTCATGTAACCTTTGGCTGTTTCAATAAGGTTGGGAATTAAATCGTATCGACGTTTTAACTGCACTTCAATCTGTGCAAAGGCATTTTTGTAGCGATTTTTCAGCGTCACCAGCTGGTTAAAAATGCTAATGATATAAAAAATAACCAGGCCAATAATAACCAGTGTAACGATTGTTGAAGTTTCCATGTACGACTCCTGCCTTCTATAGTTTCTAAACTTTCACAAACTATAGTTTATCTGCATTACAAAGTATGGATACAAATAAAAAATGATGGCTACTGACCTGAGATAATTACACGAACCCTGGTACAAATCATACATACATTTATTGACATTAATAAGCTATCTTAAATGATAGACTGAACCCATATTCATGCATTAAAATATCTACCCATGCGCTATTCTATAGATACACAATCAGACATTCAGGCCGTAGTTATAAAAGCCGAGGGTATAATTAACACCGTAGTAGCTGAGCAAATGGTGGTTGATACAGGAACCTATCTTAAAAAAACCGGGCTTAAGCGATGTGTTTTCGACCTCTTTAAAACAGAAGTCGACCCCAACCAGTCAATGATAGAAATGTTTACCTTCGTACGTATTTTTGAAAAGGCGGATATTGATAAATCGGTAAGAATGGCAGCACTGTATTTCAGTGGCGGCGAATATCGAAGTCACCTGGAAGGCAGTGCAATGATAGAAGGTTTCAAGCTCAGGCATTTCACCGATAAGCAAGAAGCAATCAACTGGCTTTGTCTGCTCTAAATAGCGAATGCTTAAATAAAAATACAAAAACAGGGATTAATGAGCAATCAACTCTAATAGTAGAAACAATTGCATCATAGTGTTAACCAATCTATACGAGAAAAACCCGCCCTGCTTTCAGTTACCTTACCGAGTCAACTTATCTCTTAATGAAAGCAATGAGGCTTTAAAAGCTTTCTGATCATAAGTTTCATCATCATCAACCAGTGTATACATTTGGTCGATTTCTGTTTTTACCTGTTCGCGTAAACCCTGGTCAAAAGGCTGGAGCTCATCCCAGCTAATAGTTAGCACACTTATCGCCATAACACATTGCTCGGCGGCAACGTAATTATTATAACCATCCCAGATACCTTCATTGAGAATACCCAGAGTGATATTTTTAATATCTGTAGCAGTAAACTTATGCGCTACTATTGATGAAGTCATTGCTGGCATTTCAGCCTGTATTTCACTCGCCTGTACGCGAAGTGCCTGTAAACTTTCGGCTGATGACAAATGCAGGGCCAGTAGTTTTTTCTTAAACCGCCAGCCCTCACCTTTTTTAACCTGGCCCAGTATATGTCGTAACATTAACAGGCTGGAATCATTTATTGGTACTGCGCCCGGTTTCAGGCCGGTACCCCTTTTCGGTTGCCAGCTTTTATCTGACATTGGGTGATGACAGCTATGGCAGTCAAACAGGCTTAATTCCGGGAACAGGCCAGTAGCATGCAGTTTTTCGCTTACTATCATAGACATTACTGACTCTGTTGCCACGGCCTGGCCGACTGCCCAGGCTTTAACATTAGTGTCGGGCGTTTTCCGTTTTGCGTAATCTGCATCCTGGGTAAAATGTTTTGGCTGCAATTCGGTAAATGTATCCAGCTCAAAACTGATTCTTGGATGGCCCGCACCCATTATTTCATGGCTGACAAACTGTTTTTCATTACCGTAGTGACAGGACAGACAGAGTCGTGCGCGGCTGACGATATCATCAGTGGGATACAGTCCATTGCTTATGTTTTGTGCGTGTGTTGATTCTTTACTGGTATGACTCTTTAGCCATTTTTCTGAACCGCCGTGACAGCTTTCACAACCAATGCCATCCGACATCTGAAACTTCTTACCGCGCAACTCCTGTTTAACGTTACTGGCATGGCAGGCAAGACAGACCGGTTCCAGGTGCGGCGCTTTCAGGCCAAGCTTATTGGTGATTTCAACAAAGTCCTGGTTGAAAAGTTTGTTATAAGCGCGGCTATGTACATCGCGTCGATCCCAGGTGATGTATTCGTTATGCTGAATATTGGTCTGTTTATATTCTTTAACTGAACCATGGCACATGCTGCTGGCACAGCTTGCAACACCGTTATGAACATAGTTATCCTGTACCGGTAAAGGCGTCGTTTCCTGCTCATTGGCCACAGCCAGCGTTGGCAGTACCACTGCCGACAGCATTAATACAGTCATGAACATAAAACCGCTCATCAATTTTAAATTAAACATAATCATTATTTCAGGTACACACTGTTATCTACTTTATCGCCAACTGTCCACGGCTTGCCACCATTTTTCAGGTACAGTTTCTGCATTTCCTGCAAATTAAACGGACGTGAACCAAGGCGGCCAAATACCGCAATCTGGTTGCCGCTTTCATCAACAGCACGATCCCTGTCCAGGCCTTTGGATAATGCCAGTGCCGGTGAATCGGTTTCACGGCTGGCGATTAAAAAGGGTTTTGGTTCCGGACTGAAACCATAGAATTTAGGCTGTGTTACCGGTGAAGTCAACTGCACTACTTTCAGACCATTTTTACCATCGGCAACATAAGCAAACAGGCTTGCATTGGTTGTTGCCACAATAACATCTCGCGCATCGTTCATTCTGCCTTTCGCATTATAGAGTTGCAATAATTCAGGCTGCTCCGGTTTTTCTATGTCTATTATGGCCAGCCCCTGTTTTCCAGCGGCAACATAGGCATAGGTTCTTGCCAGGTAAACCCGCTGCGCATCAGCCAGCTTTATGCTTGCCTGTTCCAGCAACAGCGGTTTATCCGGATGCGTAATATCAACCACATTTAAGCCCTGCCTGCTAGTAACAAACAGGTAACGGAACTGGACCGCCGTTGCCCGTGCACCGGACAATGGCAAGATTGCAGATACTTCGGGTGATAGCGGTTTATCCAGGTTCACAACAACGATGCCTTTTTCTGTTGTTATATAAGCATAGTAACCGGCCAGCGTAATGTGTCGTGCGCCCCTGAGCACGCCGTCCTGATTCCAGGTTAGTGCACGTTTTAAAAAGTTGTTGCGCGGCTCACCATCGGACAGGGTATTAATATCAGTCAGTATCAGTCCCTCTTCGGCATCAACGATAACGGCGTAATTATAAAGCGGGTGAAATGCCTGCTCCTTGTTAGCAACGCGCATTAGCTCGCCCTTATTACGATCGGGGTGAATCGGCTGGTTGGTCGGCAGTGCCATACAGGTCGCATTTTTTGTTTCAAGATGCGTATCATGGCCGGCGGAACTGTAGGGCGCGGTTACAATACGCTGTGAAATACCTTTATTCGCTATGTTTGCCACATCATAAACCTGGAAACCTTCTTCGCCCTGTGCAACATAAAGGTATTCACCGCGCAGCTGTAAACAGGAGGCTTTACCGGAAGAGTGCTCGTAAGCTTCCTGCAGCTCACGCTGTTCATTCAGGTGCTGCTGATAGTAATCGGGATAAGCGTACTTATGCAGGTAACTACCGATCACTGCCTGCGGCTCGTCCCACTCGGTAACACGTACTGCTTCAACACTGTCTTCGCCACCGACCCAGGCGTTAATACCAACAAAATTGACAAAGTTAGTACCCAGCAACAATAACTGGGACATGATGGCATTATTATCTTTTTCTTCAGACAGATGGCAATCGGCACAGGTTTTGGTTTCTTCCTTGCGCGCAGTATGCGGGAAGTGCGGCGCAAATGCCTGCGAACTAAAACCACTGGCCGATACCGGTGGCTGCTGCGCATAGATACGTTCACGGCTGGCATTGGTTGATGACAGCACCAGTGCCGATGAAGAACGTACCGGTGCAATACGTCCGCCTTTTATCGGCCCGCGCTTGCCGAGCTGAAACATCTGATCACGTGCAACCTGCGGATTATAAGTCGCATAGTTACGAGACTCTCCACCCTCAAAATGTTTACGTGTTGTTTTCCTGTTGGCTTCAATCGGTAAATGACAGCCGCCGCAACTGGTGGTCCATGAGGTATGACAGGTGTAACATTGCATATCTTCATCACTGTGAGCCAGCTCTTTCGCTTTAACACCGGGGCCCCAGGCAAGCGTATCGGTATTTGTGCTCATCAGTTTGGCGCGTGCCGATTTTGCATTGTATTCTTTATGTGAAGGGTCAACCGAATCTTTCACCAGTGACATTTGCCATTCCATACCGGGATTTAATAAAGAACGCTGAATCAGTTTTCCATTGCGCCATTCAAAACGTTTCTTACCGTCAGGATTACGAATCAGGCTCAGATCATTACCGCCTGGCGGTGCTGCCGGACCACTGGTTCTCAAGTTGGGATACTGGCTGCTGGTACCATGACAGTCCTTGCACATGATCTCGACTGCTGCCGCCACTTCACCGTGTATGTTTCCCGTACCATGGTTGTCCTGAGAAAAATGACAGTCGACACAATGCATGCCTTTATCAAGATGTATCGATGCCATGTGCACCGCTTTTTTGAATTTTTCCGGATCATCATCGGTAACGATGGTGCCATCTTTATCCAGCAGGTTGCCCTTTCGGTCGCGTTTAAACACCGCGCGAAAATTCCAGCCATGGCCATGATAATCAGCAAACTGGGTATCGTTTAATTGCGGATTCAACTCACTGACATTACGCAGAAATTCTTCGTCGGCCCACTTACCGCGCGCCGCAGCGCCTTCCGGATTACGCTCATGCACATCGTGCACTTCTTTGGCCGTCGGGTACTTCTGCTTCTCTGGCCACATAAATGGTGCATCCGATTCGTAGTCCCACATGGTATAACCCAGGTAGGTATTGACAAACATATTGGGCTGATGCATGTGGCAGGACATGCACTGTGATGTCGGTATCGCACGGGTGAAAGCGTGTTTGATCGGATGACCTTCTTCCGTTTTAGAGATGGTCGGATCAACGGTCTGTGTTTTACCGGTATGTCCTGCTTTTGCATAAGGACCGGAATGCCGCGGGTCACGATCATTGGCATAAACACTATGACAGCCCGAGCAACCCGAATGGCGATAGTCACCCGGCTGGTCATTGGTACCCATGAACCACATATGCGGATCATTCAACCGTGTTTTGGTCATGTTTAATACCGGTATGGCAACACGGCCACCGGTGCCCGGACCACGGTTAGACTGTTTGATATCCAGTCGGCCCGCTTCTTCCAGCCGCTGTATCTGTCCCAGCTGGTTTGGAATAGCGGTTTCCGGAAACAGGTTGGTGATATTCCTGCCACCGCGTTCAAACACACGAAACACATCTGCCGGCGGAATCACTTCCCATGCTGGTAAAGGATATAGTACTTCCAGCACACCGCGCTCTTTCATTTTCTGATCGGGTTTCGATGGATTCTTTATTGCAGCCGCCAGACCGGTCTCGGTATAACTTTCACCCAGCAGATAATTTTTATAAGGCAGTATGCCGTTATTATAAGCCGCGCCGCCCCACAACATGGCAGACGTACTCATCAGGCTTCGTGCTGCCGCATCAATTTCCTGCTGATGACAGGCACCACAGGCTTTGTCTGCAACACGATAATCAGATGGATTAATGAAACGAACAAACTCGGGACTTTCCCTGTTTAGCAGGGTATAAGTCTGGCGCGGATTTGCACTGGAAGGATAATGCCAGTCATCCGGATAGATAGGCAGTACATGCGCCCTGGCCATTGCCTGCTGATAGGCCTTATCGCCCTTCTTTGCCTGCCGGGGTTTTACTATAGTTGTATCACCGCCATGACAATCACTGCACGATAAGTTCACGCCTTCACTGCTATGCATACTGGCGGCATCGGTTTTACTGTGACAGGAAACACAGCCCTTATTTTTTTCTTCGACGGCTAACGGCGACTGCGACTCGGGTGCAGCAGGCGCTGCAGCATATTCACGTTCAACAAATTCTGTGACCGTCGAAGCATTCACGAAAAATGCAAACGGTAGTGAAGTAAAGACGGCCAGAACGAGAAGTGTTATTTTTAGTTATATTCATTATTTAATACGTCAGTACCAGGTTTGCCAATACCGAATAATTAATTTCATCACCAAATAACTGTTCATAACCTTTGCCCGGCAATAAGGCTGCAGCGGACAATCGGAACACAACATTTTGTGTCATAAAGGGACGATAAATACTGGCCACCGACAAGTCCCAGCCAATCGCTTTATCAATACCGCCCTGGTTTCTCGCTACTTCCATGACTTCGGTTTTATCAAACCAGATATGATTGGCATTCCAGCTAATACGAAATTCCGGCAGAAAATCGAAATCCATGCCTGCACCCAACAATAGAATACCGGGGTTGGTAAAGTTGGACTGGCCCTGGTCTTTCGAAGAACGCAAGTGAATTTAAAATACCGTTACGACCCGATAGAGTAACACCGCCACCGCCGATGTTAGCCACCGGCTGGCGAATCCAGAAACTGGTATCTGCACCGGCAATCAGCGGATTTTCAAAAATGGCATCAAAACCCGTGGACTTGTCATCAAACGGATCTTCGTCACCGCTGCCATAAACAAAAGAAAACCGCGCACGTATCCAGTCGTAGTCACGCGAAAATTCAGCCGCTGCAAAAAACGCATCGATATCTGACGCCGGCCGGTAAAGGTCGCCTTATCTTCATCACCAAAAGCGTAATAAATCGAGCCACTGACATTGTTACGCCCAAAGTGCCCGTCACCGCTGTAACCTAAATACGTTACCTGGTAACTGCGCAACTGTTCGGTGCCTAGCGATGCCGGCCGCACCAGGAAGCCATTGTTATCAAAATAATTTTCAGCATTTTCATTGTTACGGTTATGCACTACGGCCATCTGTGAATTAAAACCCAGTACCGGGTAGTCCTGTCTATAAATGTTTGCGAGGTAGACATCATCATCGCGCAGCGATCTGCGACAAATCATTCAGACCGCTATTGGTGTCTTTTTCGATGCGTCTGAAACCAGGCGAGATTATATTGATAAATATTATTATCACGGGTGCCAAATAAGGCGCACACCAAAGGGATTATCAATAAACAGGAAACCGCGAAAATCTGCCGTGATTGGTTGCACACCAACCTGCATACTGTCGAAATCGTAACTGGTCCGAAACATTACGCAAATGTTTATCAACATATAAATCCTGAATACCTATGTGACTATCATTACGCGTATCACCCTGCTGCGGATCAATATACAGGGCACGAACTTCATCGGCTTCGACACGGTTAGCATTCACCACTGCGGTTAAACGGTATTCATAATCGGGCGGCCGGAAAATAGTGTCGCCCTTGTAATAGACCGCATTAAAAATTAAATTCTGGTTTAGCACCAGCTGCTCACCTTCACCGAAAACATCAAGTGAAGCAGAACGGTTTGATGTTATGCGGACCGACCGGGGTTGGTATTCTTCGTGCTTCAACAACACTGTCGGAAATCAGTGAAAGATTTAGAAACCAGTCATCATGAATCGGCTGATCGGCCTTCAAGGTATTGTGGTTATACGGGTCCAGCCAGTTGTCCGTTTGGATACCCAGCGTTTCGATTAAACGCCAGCGGTCAGGAATACTAATCGACTCGCGACTAAATCCGGTGAAGGCGGCGCTATCGCTGACGGATCAATTTCCGGCTCGCTATACTGCAGCGGCTGATTGCGCAGGTCCCCTGCACGCTGTCGCTGCCATTCAGTTTCAGCGCTGGCATTAAACATGAAAGCCAATGATAAAACTGCAAGCAACATTTTTTGACCAGGTTTATGCATAAGCTTATTTACCTGCACAAACATTCTGTTCACTACTATTAATGTAAGGCGCCTGCGGACACTGCACAAAGCGCAGACGTGTTCCTTTTGGCGCCAGCTGATCAGCGCGAATATTTACCGGCGCATTATTAATCGTGCCGAGAATTTGCCCTGCTTCATGCAGACCTAAAAACGCAATCATGTCATCCTGGTCAACACCATCGCCGGAGACACCGATACCGCCGACCAGTTTATTACCGCGATAAACCGGTACGCTGCCCGGGAAAAATCTGTATACCATTAGCAAGCCGTGAAAGTGTCGTACAGTTTTTCGGCGTATCAGCAGCTACACCGTTACTGATGACATGTACCACGTGTTCAATGATGCGATTCATCACCAGGTCCAGTTGCAGGCCGTCACTAAACGGGCTCCAGTCGTTTATCGGTTTACTGAATGGACCGTGTTCTGCAGTAATTACGCCGTCTGGATAATAAGGCCGCGACAGGTTACCGCCAGAGCGGTCGGCAAAGGCATAAGCGCCGTCTGTCAGGGCAGCAGGCAAGCCAGTGAAATTCTGCAGCGCTGAAACATAATCGGCCATGCTTATTGTTGTGCCACTGGGGCTTGCATCCGGATTCAAATAAACCGTGTCCGGTGCGGAAGATAAATCTGCCGCTGCATTTGCGCTGGAAAAGAAGGTCGCGGTACGTGCTTTTTGCAAGGATACATCGGTGCCAAATAACGGGCCATCGCGGGTTCGTGCAAGCCCTAGAATGGCACCATCAGTATCAACCACAGAAATAGTCACCCTGGCCGGACTGCCGAGCGGACGTCTGATTTGTGCGCGTGTGCGATTGGCTACTGCCAGTGCACTGCTGATTAGCTGTGTAACCTCTGCGGCTGAAAGATCAGCTGAATTAACGGTACTGTCTATTGGCGGAAAGCGTTCAACATTACTGTCATCTACCAGCACAAAAGCATCCAGGCCCGGGAACCTCGTCGTATCAGCCCGTATACCTGAATCGCTTTGTGAGAAAACCTTGCCGGTAATAACAGCGCCATCAGTATAGGAAGTAACACTCTGTAGATTTCCCTGTGTGCCGTTAATGCTGGCGAAGTCTGCAGCCATTAATGGATCACTGCCCAGGTCGGCGAACCAGACATCTGAAAAACGGGCAATTTTCCCATCGAGGGTAATACGTTCGCGTCTATCCAGCGGTGCAGCAAAACCATAACTGCCGGCGACTGCAATCAGCTCATCAATATTACGGTCGCGATCAGTAATACTTAAATCCAGTCCGTAAACACCATCGGCGATCACACCGATACCGCCAACCGGTGTGCCGTTTTTATATAAAGGAAAACCACCAAGGTCTGCTGACAGCCCCAGTGGTGAACGATGCGGACCGGCACCCGCACCGGTAGTAAAACGGGTATTTAAATCAGAGCACGGCAGGTTACTAAACTGAACACCAAACAATGGTCCGCTGGGCTGACCGATTTCCCCGGGGTTAAATGACTGTTGCACAATCTGGCTTGCCGTTCGCGTACTAAAAGCATTACCTTCGGATGACAGATAAGCACCGGTCACGGCTTTTGATATCGCAGCCAACGTGTCGGGGATTACTTCTATAGACTCCAGCCCTCCGGTGACACTTCGTCCCGAACTAATAGTCACTTCGGTATCGGCATTGTTCATACGAAACACGGCGAGAACATTACCAACCCTGTCAACAACGGCAATGGTTGCATCTGCACCCTGCGCACTGGCTTCAGCAACAGCCCGCGCAATTACCTGTTGCACATCAGCCACCGTCAGAAAACTGCTGGCGTCGACACAGAAACCATCACAAGGCGCAGCACCCGCACCGCTGCCGTCATCAGCCGGCTGGTCACCCTTGTCGCAGGATAACAGTGCGGCGCTGAATATGGTGACACAAATAATAAACCAGGTTCGTTGAAAACCCGCTTTAACTAAACAGTATTTACTGGCAGCAGGTGTCATCATAATATTATTCACGCTTACCCAGCAGCACAGCACCCGGAGTATGGAATGCATGGCAGCTAACGCAACCGGACTGAAGTTTATTTTTATCGTTGGCGCCACCATGACAGTCGCGACAAACCTTTATGCCCGGCAAAATGACATCCTCACTTTGTTTAGAAACATCGGCGTCATGGCAGTCCCTGCAATCCGTTGCAGTATGGCTTTCATGATCAAAGTCACCCCTGGTAAACCAGCGCTGCGATGTGCGCACTTCGGGAACACGCCAGCCTGAGTTCTCAGCATCGTCCTTTTCAACCTTGTGGCAAAGGCCGCAGGCAAGAAATTCGATTACTTCTTCTTTAACATCAGCCGCTTTTTCTTTTGCCCATGCCAGTGCCGTTCTACGCTGAACCGGCGTTAACTCTTTTCCGGGAATACGCCGCTGCAGTGATGATACCGGGCAATGTTGTAGCTGCCATCCTGATAGTCTCCACGTAATGCCACATAGGCATAGTATTCATCCAGCGTTGCACTTAAGGCATCAAGGTTACTGTGCGGCAGCTCTCTATCGGGCGAATTAATATCAAAAGTTAAACGATGGCAGGACTGGCAATCTTTTTCAAATTCAATGGGCAGCATGTAACGTCCGCTGGCATCGGTCTGATGGCATGCAGAACATTGCAAAACCCGGTTGCCTGTCGGGCTTTCCAGTCCATTAACATCAAGATGCACATCATGCGGAAACTTTAGAGCGGTTTCATGCTGTATGTTTTTTTCATTTAATGAAACACGTTGCCACTGCCTGTTATCCTGGCTATTTTTATTTTCTTCCTGCGACGATAAAGTTAAATCACCGGTAAATATTAATGGCCTGAATTCAGAATGCTGTTCACTAAAATCAGAGATATTCTCCAGATCGGTCTCAACCCGGTTGCGCAGATCAGCATGACAGTCCGCGCATAAAAACTGGTCGCGGCGAATCAGGAACGCTGTGCCATTGTGTTCTTTATGGCAGCTTTCACATGAAACGTCCTGCAATGCATGCAAATCAAAAAATTGCGGATCAGCGTGTACCGTTGTATTCGCATGACACTCGACACAGGCTCTGTCCGGTACCGCTTCGAAGGCTTTCAAATGACAGTTATTACAGTCCTTGCCAAAGTGTTTATGCGGTGCGCTTATCTCCCCGCTTTGCCAGGCACCGTCATCCGGTATTAATGATGACTCTCGCTGCTGATTAGCAAAGTCTTTATCAAAATAGCCTGCCAGGGGAAAAGCGAGAAACACTATTAATACCAGTAAAAAACCCACCCATGAACCGCGGCGTTTGCTTATCCAGGTGTCTTCCAGTGTTAATGCCAGTAATGACTCACTTTGTTGCTCGACTACATCTTCAGCAATTTTCTCGACCGTAATATCAAAATCAAAACCATCGTTATTTTGCTCGACAACAATGCTGTAAGGACCAATCTGAAATTCACCCCGTCCTTTCAGCGACCCGCTTTGTGAAAAACGGCCATGAATATGTACGCCCGCTGTTGTCAGTGAACTTATGCCGATAATACCCTTGTTAGAAAGGGTGAGTTTTGCATGTCGATATGCCACACCCAGGTCAGATAAAAAGATATCCTGGTCTGTTGCGCGGCCTATGCTGATGACCTGCTTATCAACGATCAGTTCATTCTGTACCTGCAACCCCTTGCGACGGCGGCTAATATGTCGGATACGTGTTTTCATAATATTTTTTAACTACCAGTAAAAAAACACGGAAATAATGTGAACATTAAGCGCTGCCAGCAAGGCAAATGAAAACGGCACATGTATATAAAGCCATAAATCCATGTAGGCCTTGTATTGCAGGTCGCGGCGAAGCTGAATCAGCAGCTTTTCTTTCTGCCCTATCAGCAGATCAGTTAACTGCCTGAGCTGTTCACTGGTATCTTCCCTGCCGTGCGCAATACGGCTCGCCATAAATGCCATGGTGCTATCGGCATCACCATCCTGCATATTTTTCTGTTCAATTTTTGCCTGCTGTACCAGGCCCTCAAGACTAGCTTTTTTATGGCTGCCAAAAAGTATCGGCAATACGCCGCCGCCCACTCGGGTACGGCGAATACTGTTTAATACCTTTTCATGTGTATCGTCACTGATTTCACTGGCAATGGTCAAAGCCTGGCGATCAATTTCCTTAATTTGCCGTAACAGGGAATCAGGCACAGATTCCCCGCGGTTATCCGTCATTAATCGAGGATAATGTAAATAACAAAAAACACCGTATATACCACTGACAATGACGATTATCATTAACACATAGGCCAGTGTATGTACGTTCATGCCAAATTGAAAACCGCTATGCAATGTCGATAGTATGATTAATGACAGCCCCAGATAGACATGAGCAGACAGCCAGCCGGCAACCGTACCCATGGTTGATTTATAACGGCGTTTACGAATACCAAACCACATTAACCAGGCAATAAGCAAGGCGGAGATGGTGCCCAGCGTGTAACCAAGTACTGTGCCGCCATTGGCAGGCATTACCGGTTCATCAATAACATAGGCAATAATAGCGCCCAGGCTAAGCAATAAACTGATCCATAAATAGCGTGAGCCGCGGTAACTGAGGATTGACTTATGCATTAGCCTCTACTCGCATAGCCCGGCAACTGGTCCGGCTTGATTCTAATGGCTGCACCGGTTGGGCATGCCCTGACGCAGGCAGCGCCACCGGCAAGGTCTTTGCACATATCACACTTCACCGCTTTTTTTATCGCATCAGGATCTTTTATCTTTTCAATACTGCTGGCACGTCCGGGACCGGGACCAAGCCCGAACAGTAACCATGGGATCAGGCCGGGTTTTTTCGGTGGCTTCACGGCCATCTGGATAACACCGTAAGGGCAGTTTCGCTGGCAGTTACCGCAGCCAATGCAGTTATCACTGACAAATACTTCACCATCGGGTGCACGTTTTATCGCATCCGGTGGACAATCTTTCATACAGTGTGGATGCTCACAGTGACGACATGACGTCGGCACATGAATAGAGGCGTAGGTCGGCCCGGCTTCGCGATCGAGCCGCGAGGTACCATCGTGTGTTTCTGCGCAGGCTTTTTCACAATTATCACAGCGTACACATAACGATTCGTCAATTAATAAGACGTCAGTCGCTTCACCCACACCCTGGCTGACCAGAAATGAAATAATGCCTCGACCGCCATGCTGCTGCAGCATCAGGTTCTTGGAGACACGTTGTTTATATTCAGCTTCAACCTTTGTTTTTAGTGCTGCATCCTGCTCAATTAAATAATTGAAAGCTTCCGCATTTAACTCAATGGTTTCTGTCGCCGTAGCTGCCTTTACCGTTGCACTTCGTCGGCTCTTGCCCATAATGCCCATTTCGCCAACGTAGTTACCGGCAGGTAAATACGACATAACAATTTCCTGTTCACCAATCTGTCTTGAAATAGTCACCGAGCCTTTTCGGATGACATGAAAACTTTCTGCCTCATCTCCCTCATGAAACAGTTCTTCACCAGCCTTGAACTTACTTAAATGGGCTGACTTCGCCACCTTAACCAGGTCTTCCGCCGGTGTTGTTGGCGCGAAACGTGTTTGCAGGGTACGAACGATGAAGGCTTCATCGATGGTACGTTTTACCGATTCGACGGAACCGATTAACTTGTTCATTAAACGCCGCGGTGTCTCGATTAACACGCAGCCACTTGCAGCGCGTATTGAAGCAGATCGACGGCGGCCGGATAACAGGCTCATTTCACCAAAAAACTGCCCGGCTTTTAAAGTGATAACTTTATCCGCGTCATCCTCATCAGTTTCGATATAAACCGTACCGGCAACGATGCTGTAAAAACTGTTGGTGTAATCATTTTTGCGAAAAATATATTCACCAGCTTCAGGCACCCGGATATCACTGTCCAGCATTGCTTCCCTTAGTTGCAGCGTAGTCAACCCGGAAAACAGGGGCACCTGTTTTTTAATGGCTTTTAACGCCTGGCTAACAGAAGGCTTATTTTTTATCCTGTCAAATTTTGCCTGTAATAAAGGCTCATCAGCCGGTTCCAGTGCATTGCCTTCGATGTATTCAACAACCTCGTACCCCTGGTTCATACATTGCTTGATTAAGGGATAGCCGCCTAGCGCACCAATAATATAAATACCGGGCACATTGGTTTCATACTGGTCACTAAGTTCTGGTATAGCCTCACGTTCTTTACCAGGGAAAACAATACCGCAGGATTCAATAAACGGGCGTGGCGGGATAGCACCCAGGCGGGCAATAATTCTGTCGCAGGGCACCCTGGCTTCACCATCCGGTGTATTTAAAACCAGCTCTGCTTTATTTTCATCAGCATCAGAAAGCGCATCAATTTGTACCGAATCAGCACCATAAAAACACTCGATCTCACCTTTTTCTATTTTTGCCAGAATGGCATTGTTGTTCGCTTCCTTGGCGCGCTCAAACTCCATGCCCCGGTTAACCATGTAGACAGTATTATGGCCACACAGGGCCAGCGCATTTTCAATACCGGCATCGCCGCCGCCAATAACAACTATATGTTCATCTTCGTATTCGTCAGGGTCATCCAGTGTGTATTGAACGATAGAGGGCTTATCAATAGTTGACTGTTCACCCGGCACCCCGAGCATGCGCGGGTTTCCCTGCACACCGATAGCCAGCACACTCGCTTCTGCTGTTATGCTTTCACCGCTTTTTAATTTAATTTCAAAATTGCCGTTGCTGCCGTTTATGGCGACGACTTCAGCGTTGAATTTTAGATTTACCGCATGCCCGGTTATACCCTGCTGCCAGCTATCCAGAACTTCCTCACGCTTGCCGGCATTAAATGTAATAGCACTACGCAGCGGCAAGATACGCGGCTCATTCATTACGTGCTTGCCTTTTTGATAGTGGTAAATGGTGTTGCAAATATGGGGTTCGGCTTCCAGCAGTATATGTGAAATGCCTTTTTCAGCCGCACGTGATGCCGCACTCAAACCACCGGGGCCTGAACCTATTACAGCAATGCGAAATGTTGAAACTGCCATGTATTTTATTTTTGTTATTTAGACGAACACCTGCAACACTTAATCAGCTTCATCCGTAGCAGGATGACTGCATTATCACACATTAATAATTAATTATTCGATTTAATTTCATTAAGATACAGAACATTTGTTTGTTTTATAACCAAGCAAAAAGTAATTGTGTAAAAACCCACAATATTATTCATTTTTCACAAAGTCACTGCTAATGATCGCTAGCAAAACTTTTTAAAAAGGCATAAAAAAAGCAACCCGAAGGTTGCTTCTTTCGAAAGATTCTAGAATAAAATTAATTATTCTGAATAACAATATTCGGGAACTTGGCCGAATAATCTTTAGCTTTCAGCGATAACTTGGCAGCTGTTCGGCGTGCAATTTCACGGTACAGCATTGAAGCCTTGCCATCAGGGTCATCAGCAACAGAAGGATGACCTTCATCTGCATTAATGCGAATATTAATATCCAGTGGCAAAGCACCAAGAAAATCTACATTGTGCATATCGCACATTTTCTCACCACCGCCTTTACCAAAGATGTGTTCAGCGTGACCGCACTCGGTACAGATGTGAATACTCATGTTCTCAACAACACCCAGCACAGGCACTTCAACCTTTTCAAACATCTTCAGGCCTTTACGTGCATCCAGCAAGGCAATGTCCTGTGGCGTGGTTACGATAACCGCACCACTAACCGGCACTTTTTGCGCCAGTGTTAATTGCACATCACCGGTACCCGGCGGTAAATCAATAATCAGGTAATCCAGAGACTTCCAGCGGGTATCACGCAACAGCTGTTCTAAAGCCTGGGTAACCATCGGGCCACGCCAGATCATCGGTGTTTCTTCATCGATCATGAAACCAATCGACATAGCCTGCAGGCCATGACCACCCATCGGTTCAAGTGACTTACCGTCAGACGACTCAGGCTTGCCTTCAATACCTAACATACGAGGAATACTTGGGCCGTAAATATCCGCGTCCAGTATGCCAACACGTGCACCTTCCTTTTGCAGTGCCAGTGCCAGGTTAACCGAAGTTGTGGATTTACCCACACCACCCTTACCTGATGCTACCGCGATAACGTTTTTAATACCTTCCAGCGGGTTCATGCCACCCTGTACAGAGTGGCTGCCGATTTCATAAGTAACGTTAACTTCGGCTGAAGTAACCCCTTCAACGGCTTCAACAATGGCTTTTAATTCAGCTGATAACTGATCTATATAGCCGTGTGCCGGATAACCCAGCACTATCTTGACCTTCACATTACCGCCTTCAATAGCGATATCTTTTACCACACCTGCAGTGACCGGATCTTTCTCAAGATATGGATCAGTAAACTGTTTCAGGGCTGATTCAACTTGTTCTTTGGTTACGCTCATGGCGAAAACTCCACAACTGATAATTTTGACTGGCGCGCATTTTACATGAATAAACCACTGATTTAACCTTACATTTAGCGCGTAGGACTAGCCATTTGTAGATAGATAAATCACTTTTTCATGAAAACTCATGAAAATAACCGCAACAGAGTAAAATTGCTCCACCTACTCCTTCGGATAGTAACACAGGCAGACAGCAAACCCTGCACAGACCTGCAGTCATGCCGCAAAAGCACATGACCGCTACGGGTTTTTCGTGCATTAAATCCAGCAAAATGCTAAATTGTGCGCCCTTTGCTCATGCTGAGCAGCAACCGATAAAATCACGAAATTCTGCATAACATGACAAGCAAACGAAACATACTGGTAACCAGCGCACTGCCCTACGCCAACGGCCCCATTCATTTAGGACACCTGGTTGAATATATCCAGACAGACATCTGGGCTCGCTACCAGCGTTTACGCGGCAATAACTGCTATTACGTTTGCGCCGATGATGCTCACGGCACGCCCATTATGCTGCGTGCGCGCCAGGACGGAATTACGCCGGAAGAGCTGATTGCGGCCACCCAGAAGGAACACGAAGCAGACTTTGCCGATTTTCTTATCAGCTTCGATAATTACTACAGCACACACTCCGAAGAAAATAGAGAGTTTGCATCCAGCATTTACCTGAAACTCAAGGCGGATGGACATATCAGAACGCAGACCATCAAACAGGCTTATGACCCGGAAGCCGAAATGTTTCTGCCCGACCGTTTTATTAAAGGCACCTGCCCCAAATGCGGTGCCGATGACCAGTACGGTGATAACTGCGAAGTCTGCGGCGCAACCTATGACCCTACCGAATTAAAAAACCCGGTTTCAGCAGTGAGCGGCGCAACCCCCGTTGAAAAAGACTCTGAACAGTATTTCTTCAAGCTCAGCGATTTTTCTGAAATGCTTAAACAATGGTTAAACGATGGCCACGTGCAGGCAGAAATCGCCAACAAGCTGAATGAGTGGTTTGAGGAAGGCCTGAAGGACTGGGACATATCCCGCAACGCTCCTTACTGGGGATTTGAAATTCCGGACGCGCCCGGAAAATACTTTTACGTATGGCTGGATGCACCCATCGGCTACATGGCCAGTTTCAAAAACCTCTGTGACCGGGAAAACCTGAACTTTGACGATTACTGGGCAGCTGACAGTAAAAACGAGCTGTATCATTTCATTGGCAAGGATATTGCCCGTTTTCATACCTTATTCTGGCCCGCGGTATTAGACGGTTCTGGCTACCGAAAGCCGACCGCCGTATTCTGCCATGGCTTCCTCACCGTCAATGGCCAGAAAATGTCCAAATCCCGCGGCACATTCATCAAGGCAAGAACCTACCTGGATAGTTTAAACCCGGAGTATTTGCGCTATTACTACACCGCCAAGTTATCTTCCGGTGTTGACGATATTGATTTAAATCTTGAAGACTTTATGCAACGGGTTAACTCTGACCTGGTTGGAAAAGTCGTCAACATCGCCAGCCGCTGCGCCGGTTTCATTAGCAAAAAGTTTGCCGGCCAGTTATCCGCTGAATTGCCAGAACCCGACCTGTATAAGGAAATCGTTGCGGCCGGTGAGCAGATTGCCGCTTATTATGAAAGCCGCGAATACAACAAGGCGGTTCGGGAAATTATGGCACAGGCAGACAAAGCCAATGTCTACATCGATGAAAACAAGCCATGGGTACTGATAAAAGAAGAAGGCCGCGAAGACGAAGTACAGAAAATCTGTAGCCAGGGCCTGAACATGTTCCGCCTGTTGATGACCTATCTGAAACCCATCCTGCCAGTCACCGCAGAAAAATCAGAAGCCTTTTTAAATACCGAGTTTAGCTGGTCAACTATCGATCAGCCATTACTTGCCCACACCATCAATAAATTCAAGCCATTATTAACCCGCATCGAGAAAGAACAGCTCGAAGCCATTACCGAAGCCTCTACTGAAAACATGCCAACACAAAACCAGCAGAATGAAACGGCCGTAAGCGGGCCCCTGGCGGACGACCCGATAGCCGATGAAATCAGGCTTTGAAGACTTTGCCAAAGTGGATTTACGAATAGCAAAAATCGTTAAAGCAGAGCATGTGGAAGGCGCAGATAAACTGCTGCAACTGACACTGGATTTAGGCGGTGAAAGCCGAAATGTTTTTGCCGGCATAAAATCCGCTTATGCACCGGAAGATCTGGAAGGCAAACTGACCGTGATGGTGGCCAACCTGGCGCCCAGAAAAATGCGTTTTGGCCTTTCTGAAGGCATGGTGCTGGCGGCGGGACCGGGCGGTAAGGACCTGTTTATTCTTAATCCTGATGATGGCGCAAAAGCCGGCATGAAGGTGAAATAATTCGGAGCCAGAATGCTTTATAAAATACCATATTAATTCTGCTTATATCTGTCATAAACAGCTTTACATCTCCTATACTCGTTATCTGAAGCTTGATACATTTATGCTGGTAGTTAATGAAAGTACTTATACTAGAGAACGGCCGTTTATTTCAAAAAATACTGCAGGATTTGCTCACTGAGCTCGGCTGCGAGGTCAACTGCGTCCGAACCGGTGAAGAAGGCCTGGATTTACTGGTCAAAGCCAGAACAGATTCACAATATGACCTGATAATCGCCTCACAGCATATATTTGATGGCAGCGGCAAAGATTTCATCACCCATTGCAAGAATTCTGTGCAGGATATTCCTATCATTCTGCTCACCTCCGAACCCAATGAAACCCTGATGAAAAATGCCCATGCCTGCGGCATCAAAGATATCTTTCCTAAAACCAATCTTACCTACCTTAAATCAAGCATCCGTTATTATATTCAGGGCGAAAAAACATTTGATATTCAGGGCGGCCGGGTTTTATATGTCGAAGACAGTGCCTCGGTAACCCATATCGTTACCCGCTACCTTAAAAAGCTTAATCTTGAGGTCACGCACTTCCCGACGGCGGAAGAAGCCTTCCGCGAGTTTACAGAAAACGATTATGACCTGGTCATTACCGATGTCATGCTCAAGGGCACGATGGATGGCCTGTCATTAGTACGCATGATTCGTGCACAAAACACCCATATCGCGAAGACACCGATACTGGCCATGACCGGCCACGACGATGTCCAGCTTCGCATCGACCTGTTGCATGCCGGTATTAATGATTATGTCACCAAGCCACCGATTGAAGAAGAACTGGCGGCACGGGTTAATAATTTAATCACAAACAAACAGCTGGCCGACCAGGTAAGAAAACAGCAGCGCTCACTATACTGCATAGCCATGACCGATCAGCTAACAACCTGTCACAACCGTCACAGCCTTTCTGAATTTGCGCCAAAATACATTAAGGACGCCATACGCTACCACCATCCGCTTAGCATAATGATTCTGGACCTTGATCACTTCAAACGAATTAACGATGAACACGGTCATACTACGGGCGATACTGTGCTTAAGGTTATTGGTAAGCGGCTCATGGGCACCTGCCGCCAGGGCGATATCGTATCTCGTATCGGCGGTGAAGAGTTTCTCATTTTGTTACCACACTGCGGCATCGAAGACGCCATGCATAAGGCCGAAAATATTCGCTTAATGATTGAACAGGAAAAACCTGCCGGGCTGACAGTTACAGCAAGCATCGGTACATCCACATTACTCAAACAGCATGGCGAAGATTTTGATAAGTTATACAAAGCAGCTGATAATGCGGTTTACTACTCGAAAGAGAATGGCAGAAACCAGTCTACTGCTGATCCTGAAAGCATAGAAGCCTCCGGCCTGAAACAGGTCAGCAGCCAGTAAAGCAGTACCTGCACCGGCCTAAGCACCTACATTTCTTATTGAATTTATTCGTTTTTATATAATTCAAATCAACTAAAATTCAAGCCGCAATCTGTTAGAATGCGCGCATGACAGAATACGCACTGATCCTGCTAAGTACCATACTGGTAAACAACTTCGTACTGGTTAAGTTTCTTGGCCTGTGTCCGTTTATGGGCGTGTCACGAAAACTGGAAACAGCGATCGGCATGGCCCTGGCCACAACTTTTGTTTTAACACTTTCATCGGTTAGCAGTTACCTGGTTAACGAATATATTCTGGCTCCGTTAGAGCTGGAATATATGCGCACGATTATGTTCATACTTGTAATCGCAGTAGTCGTTCAATTTACCGAAATGGTAGTGCATAAAACCAGCCCGTTGCTGTACAACGTACTGGGCATTTTTTTACCGCTAATCACAACCAACTGCGCTGTACTTGGCGTTGCTCTGCTAAACATTCAGCAGCAAAATGGCTTTCTGCAATCACTGTTTTACGGCTTCGGTGCTGCTGTTGGATTTTCACTGGTACTGATTTTATTTTCCGCCCTGCGTGAGCGTATCACTGTCGCCGATGTTCCCGAAGTGTTCCAGGGAACGTCCATCGCATTGATTACCGCTGGCATAATGTCACTGGCGTTTATGGGATTTGCCGGACTCATAAAAATATAAAACAAACTATTTGCCTAGCATGTTTACAGTCATCATCACCCTTGCAATTATCGCCATTATTTTTGGTACGATACTGGCCTACTCAGCTATTCGATATAAAGTTGAAGGTGACCCGGTCGTTGATCAAATCGATGCATTGCTGCCACAGACACAGTGCGGACAATGCACCTATGCAGGCTGCCGCCCCTATGCGGAAGCTATGGCAAAAGGTGAAGCCGACATCAATCAATGTCCACCGGGTGGAGAAACAACCATCATAGCGCTGGCTGATTTACTCGACCTGGAAGTTAAACCGCTCAATGCCGAACATGGCAATGCAAAGAAGTTGCCAACCGTTGTCCGCATCGATGAGCAAACCTGCATCGGCTGCACCCTGTGCATACAGGCCTGCCCGGTTGACGCCATTCTTGGTGCAGCCAAGCAAATGCATACCATTATCGAGTCTGAATGCACCGGTTGTGATTTATGCATACCTCCCTGCCCGGTCGACTGCATACACATCGTTGAAGTCAAGCCTACGCTTCGCAGCTGGACGGCAGAATTGCCTGAAGCTGATCATATCGCGCCGCAGTCGAGTTAGAACGGTAACCTGATATGACGAAAAACAGTAATAACTTAATGGAAGACAAACTATCAACATTTGATGGCGGTTTAAAACTGCACGCCAACAAAGACCTGTCTACCGGCTCAGCGACAACGGCACCCGATCCCTGTAAACATTACATACTGCCATTACAGCAACATATTGGCGCCATTAGCCAGGCACTGGTAAAACCCGGCGACCGGGTATTAAAAGGACAGATGCTTGCCCAACCCGGGGACCTTGTCAGTGCTGCCATCCACTCACCCGTTTCCGGTATCGTTACCGATATAAAAGCACATGAAGTACCGCATCCATCCGGCCTGTCCGACACCTGTATTTTTATCGAAAATGATTTCAGGGATGAATGGGTAAAAAGAGAACCACTGGCTGATAACTATAATCAGTCCTCATCCTCTGAATTGCGACAAGTGATACGCGATGCAGGCATAGTAGGACTCGGCGGAGCGACTTTCCCTGCAGCCGTTAAACAGACTGAAATCAATCTGAAAACATTAATAATTAATGGCGTCGAATGCGAACCTTATATCAGCTGCGATGATGCACTCATGCGCGAACGTGCAGAACAGGTTGTATCCGGCGCCGACATCATCGGTCATATCATAAAAGCCCGGCGCTGTATTATCGCTATTGAAGATAACAAACCGGAAGCCATTAAAGCGATGCAGGCTGCCATCGATAAAGACGGCACCGGTTTTTTCAGCATCAAGGTAGTTCCCACCATCTACCCCAGCGGCGGTGAAAAACAGTTAATAAAAATCGTTACCGGCAAAGAAGTCCCAAAGAACCGTTTTCCTGCAGAACTGGATGTACTATGCCATAACGTTGCCACTGCTTATGCAATCCACCGCGCAGTCTATTTTGACGAACCGCTAATTTCACGATTCACTACGGTTACCGGTCATGGTGTACTACATCCGCAAAATATTGAAGTGCTGATCGGCACACCAATGCGCTCATGCATTGAATACTGCGGTGGCTACACTAAGGATAGTGAAGAGCTTATTATGGGCGGACCTATGATGGGCATCTCACTGGACAGCGATGAACTGCCGGTAACCAAGGCCTGCAACTGCCTGCTGGTTACCGCAGATGAAGCGGCTGCAGATGAAGAAAATGCTGCAGCGCAAACCCAGCTGCCCTGTATCCGTTGCGGCAAATGTGTCGAGGTATGCCCGGCACGATTACTGCCGCAACAGCTATACTGGTATGCCAGCAGCAAAAACATTGAACGACTGGTGGAACATAATCTTTTTGACTGTATAGAATGCGGTTGCTGCGCTTACGTCTGCCCCAGCAATATACCACTGGTGCAATATTATCGTTTTGCTAAAACAAACATCTGGCAGCAGGAGCGTGAACGCAAAGCCTCCGACATTGCCCGGCAACGCCATGAAGCACATCAGCTGAGACTGGAAAAACAGAAGCAGGAACGCGAGGAACGTTTACGCAAGAAACGTGAGATGCTAAAGAACAAATCCACCGAAAGCACGGCTGACGGAGAAGTTAAAGACAGCAAAAAAGCGGCTATCGCGGAAGCGGTGGCACGCGCCCAGGCTAAAAAAGCAGAGCGTAACAAAAGCGAAAAATAAAAATGTTATTTAAACAAACAGTTTCTCCACATATAAAACAGAACATCAGCGTTCATGACATGATGTTTATGGTTATATACGCCTTAATACCGGGCGCACTGGCATCAATCTACTTTTTTGGCTGGGGCGTTTTATTTAATTTGATCATTGCAATTACGGTATGCCTTGCAACCGAAGCCCTGATTCTCAAACTAAGATTGCGTAATGTCTACAGCACATTGCAGGATGGCAGTGCCCTGCTAACCGCCTGCCTGCTGGCGCTGGCCCTGCCCTCATTGGCGCCCTGGTGGATAACCGTTATCGCTTCAATATTTGCTATCGCTGTTGCCAAACACCTGTACGGCGGCCTCGGCTTTAATCCATTCAATCCGGCAATGGTGGGTTATATCGTCGTTATGATTTCCTTCCCGCTTGAGATGACCCTGTGGTCAGCACCAATGGGAGTAACAGCAGGCAATTTTTCGGGCTCGCCAGATTTTATGACCACATTTAACTGGGTATTCCTGGGCGCTTTGCCTTACGGGGAAACCATCGACAGTATATCGATGGCAACACCAATCGACCTGATTAAAACGCAGCTTAGCCAGTTGCATGACATAGCCGAAACCCAGAACAACCCTAAATACAGTGCACTGTTTGCCAGTATCAGCGGCACGGGCTGGCAATGGATCAATATTTTATATCTTGCTGGCGGCATCTGGCTGCTAAAGAAAGGTGTTGCGGACTGGCGAATTCCTACCGCTTTCCTGATCAGCCTGGTACTCATTTCCAACCTGTTCGCTGTTATTGATTATTCCACAAACAGCTCGCCGTTATTTCATGCCTTTAGCGGCGGCACCATGTTGTGCGCCTTTTTTATTGCAACTGATCCGGTATCCGCATGTACAACACCTAAAGGACGCTGGATATATGGCGCCTGTATCGGTGCACTGGTTTACATCATTCGCAGCTGGGGCGGTTACCCGGATGGTATTGCTTTCGCTGTTGTATTAATGAATATTGCAGCACCGCTGATTGATTATTACACTCAGCCAAAAGTTTACGGCGACCCGGATAGATAACTGCCTGATATATTGCAGCCAGAAAGATAAAACACTAACAAACCAGATAAATAATTTGCATCACATTGACATCGTTAAACAATGGCCATTTTAGTTAAATACAAAAAGAATATTTTAGTGACAGCATCGCTGCTAATGTTATTTGCAGCCTCAGGTGCTGCGCTGGTCGGCCTGACGTTTATGCAAACCGCTGATGACATAAAACATAATGAAAAGCTTACTTTACTGAAAAAACTCAATACTATTATTCCTGCCGATTCCTATGACAATGACCTGCTAAAAGATGTAGTAACCATCAAACAGGATAGCCTGCTGGGTACTGATGAAGATACACTGGCCTACCTGGCGAAAAAAAATGATGAGAATGTCGCCATCGTATTTAGCAGTGTCGCACCTGACGGTTACAACGGTCCCATTCATTTGCTGATAGGTGTTCGGGCAAACGGGCAAATTGCCGGTGTCAGGGTAGTTAAACATCGCGAAACACCCGGCCTGGGCGATGTTGTCAGCATTACTCACTCGGACTGGATTCTCGGCTTCGATGACAAATCACTGACAGATCCGGATGAAAAACAGTGGAAAGTAAAGCGTGACGGCGGTGTCTTTGACCAGTTTACTGGTGCTACAATTACCCCGCGTGCTGTAGTGAAAGCCGTGCACAGTGCGTTGCTATACTATGAAAAAAATCATGACAGGTTATTTGGCATAAACAAAGCCAGCAATCAACCCGGTAATAAACTCAGTAACAAACCCGGCAATCAACCAGAAAAGACGAAGCAGCCATGACAGAGATCACAACCAACCAGGCAAAAACCATCAGCCAGAATGGCCTGTGGACTAACAACGTGGCACTGGTTCAGCTTCTGGGTTTATGTCCATTACTCGCAGTAACCGGAACAGTAATCAATGGACTCGGACTTGGCATCGCCACCCTGCTTACCCTGGTACTTTCCAACAGCATTGTGTCGTTGATACGACCCTGGTTAAAATCCGAAATCCGCATACCTATATTCGTACTGATCATTGCTTCCATAGTAACTACTATCGAACTCATCATGAACGCCTGGTTTCATGAACTCTTTCTTGTCCTCGGCATATTCATTCCATTGATCGTTACAAATTGCTCGATCATTGCGCGTGCCGAAGCCTTTGCCTCGAAAAACAACCTGAGAGATTCGGCGCTTGATGGCTTTATGATGGGCCTTGGTTTCACACTGGTTTTAGTCGTTCTCGGTGGTATGCGTGAACTCATTGGCTTCGGCACCCTGTTTGCCAATGCACAACTCATGTTTGGTGACATCGGTAATAGCCTGACCATAACGATCAGTGAAAACTATCCCGGTTTCCTGCTAGCCGTATTACCACCAGGCGCCTTTATTGGACTTGGCCTGCTTATCGCAATTAAAAACATCATCGATAAACGTCAGAGCGCCAGGCAGCCTGTTATTATTCAAAGTGCTGAGCCTGTTGCTAATTAAACACTGTTTAATTTTAACAACCCGCCTTCTTGAATTTGAGACTTAAGATCTCTCCCGTTGATCGAGATGACAGTCTTCTTATGCTGGTTATTCTGTATACGAAATGAATTGTAATATTCCATGAACAAAAATAAACGCTACGAGATCTTTTCACGTTTACAAAAAGACAACCCAAAACCAACGACTGAACTTAACTTTAATTCAACCTTTGAGTTATTGATTGCTGTTATCCTTTCAGCACAGGCAACCGATAAAAGCGTCAACATCGCCACCGCAAAACTTTACCCGGTAGCCAACACACCTGAAGCCATTTATAAACTGGGTGAAGCAGGTTTAAAGAAATACATTAAAACAATCGGCCTGTTTAACAGCAAGGCTAAAAATATAATAAAGACCTGCCAGATTCTAATACAACAGCATAACAGCACCGTACCCGACGACCAGAAACAACTCGAAGCCCTGCCCGGCGTCGGCAGAAAAACCGCCAACGTAGTCCGCAACACCGCTTTCGGCCATCCAACCATGGCGGTTGACACTCATATTTTTCGCGTATCGAACCGGACAAAAATTGCACCGGGTAAAACCGTTCTGGAAGTTGAAAAGAAACTGGTGAAGTTTATTCCGGAAGAGTTTCTGGTAGATGCACATCACTGGTTGATTTTACTTGGGCGTTATACCTGTGTTGCGCGTAAGCCGAGGTGTGGGTCGTGTTTGATTGAGGATTTATGTGAGTACAAGGACAAGACTGAGTAATCTTGTTTTTGGTTGTTTTGTTTGGGTGTCTGGAAAATTTACTTCTTCTTTTATTTAGGCATTGCGGTTCTCGCACCGCGGGCGAGTTACTCTTTTGTCAGCAGCAACAAAAGAGTAACCAGAAAAGTGCCGCCCCGACTTGTTTGCCCCGGGAGAAGCGTCCGGGGTTCCTGACTTTGGGGTCATTGCCTACGAGCCCGTGCTGATGCGCCGTCCAGGCGCAGCATCACTAAATTCGCCGTCCATGGCGGATTTGCTCTACCAATGCCCCCAAAGTCAGCAAACAAAAGGGGAGATAAACTAAGAAAAAAACAAGAAGAAACAAGAGAACGAAACAAAAGCTTCTCCAGCTATGGCGCTGCGCGCCATGTTTTTTGCTGTGTTCTAGCTGGTGCTGTTGACTCTGTTTTTGACCTTGACTCTTCCGCCTTCGATAGCTGAATTTGCCAACACGTAGAGCAAATTCGCCATGGACGGCGAATTTAGCCACGCTGCGCCCGGACGGCGCATCGGGGCGGCTCGGGCCAAAGTAAGCAATAACACTTTAAGCAAACACCAACGCCAAAAGAACAGATACCCTCAAATTCAGGTTCCCCGGACGCTTCTCCCGGGGCTATCGAGTCAGCGGCGGCCTTTTCTGGTTACTCTTTTGGGCTGTAGCAAAAGAGTAACTCGCCCGCGGTGCGAGAACCGCAATGCCAAAGTAAGTAAACAACAGAAAATAAAAACACCAAAAGCTAACGTAAAACACGCAAACCCCAAAAACATCAAATACGCCATCCACTCTTCCTGTAAAATCAACCCCATAAATAACCCAAAGAAAAAACACAAAATCATGTTCGGAAATAACAGAAACGAATTACGCCAGGTCTACCTTAGCTGCTGGCAACTAAAGAAAAACAACCTCCCCCTCGACCCTATGCAGGAAGTCGTCGCCAATATCGTAGAGCTTCACCCGGAATATCACCATCTACTCGAAGAGGACGAAATAGTTGATAAGGACTTCTCGGCAGATACCGGGGAAAGCAACCCCTTCCTGCATATGAGTATGCATATTGCCCTGCATGAGCAAATCAGCACGAATCGCCCGCCCGGTATTAATGACTGCTATCAGAAATTATGCCTGATGCACGGAGGGCCTCACGATGCGGAGCATCTCATGATGGAATGTCTGGGTGAAGCATTATGGCAGGCACAGCGCGATCAGACTGCACCGGATGAGGCAGCTTACCTCGGATGCCTGAAAAAACTGGCCAATATGACTTAGATTATAAAAAAATTTGCCAATTTATAAAAAAACATCTGAACTTACAAATTATAGCATTGTCTTTGAATGCGATAACATTGTACACTCAGCTGCCCCCAGAGGGCAGCATATAAAACTTTAGGAGAAATTAATGAAGAAATCTATGAAAAAATCCATGTCTTTAGCACTGGGAACAACCTTTGTAGCAGCAATGTCAGCCTCACCAGTGGCTAATGCTGATGCAAACCCATTTGGCATGCAGAATCTTGAAAGCGGTTACATGCAGGTAGCTGAAGGTAAATGTGGTGAAGGTAAATGCGGCGAAAACAAGGCTAAAGAAGCTAAGTGCGGTGAAGGCAAATGCGGCGAAAAAGCTAAAGCAAAGAAAGAAGGTAAATGCGGCGAAGGCAAATGCGGCGAAAAAGCTAAAGAAGCCAAGTGTGGCGGCGAAAAGGCTAAAGAAGCTAAATGTGGCGGCGAGAAGTAAATTTGTATTAGGACTAGAACCTGGTCCAGCTACCACAATAGCTAAAAAGCCCCGACTATCGGGGCTTTTTTATTGCCTGCAACTTTTAACAATACAACATTGATTAAACCTGGATAACAGAAATATTTATATTATTTTCATCGAATTATGTTTATTATCAGTTAACTGCATAATGAACATTAAAAAATAACAATCAAAGTTCTAAAACTAAGAATAATAAGGGGAATGTATGTTTTCTGGTGATTCATTTGGACTGGAAGTACTGGGCTGGCTGGCAACAATTTTTATCTTTGCCATCGGCATACTCATACTTTTTCTTATTGGCGTCTACATTGCCGATGTCACACAAACCAAGCAGGCGATACGACGCAACTATCCGGTAATCGGCCACTTTCGATATTACTTTGAACACATCGGTACTTTCTTTCGCCAGTATTTCTTCACCATGGATAGAGAAGAAATGCCATTTAATCGCGCTCAGCGTTCCTGGGTGTACCGTGCAGCAAAAGACATCGATAACACAGTTGCATTCGGCTCAACCCGTGATCTGAAACCCAGCGGCAGCGTCCTGTTTGTCAACACGGCATTCCCCACACTCGGAAAAGACGCGGTTAACTGCATACCCATTGTAATCGGCGAAAACTCGGCGAAAATTCCTTTTACGGCGCACTCATTTTTCAACATATCCGGTATGAGTTTTGGCGCCATCTCAAAACCTGCGGTACAGGCTTTATCTTATGGCGCAAAGAAAGCCAGTGCCTGGATCAACACCGGTGAAGGTGGCCTGTCGCCCTACCACCTGGAAGGTGGTGCAGATATCGTCTTCCAAATAGGCACCGCCAAGTATGGCGCGCGCGACAAAGACGGCAACCTGTCCGATGAAAAGCTGCGCGAACTGGCCGCACATGAAAACGTACGCATGTTTGAGATTAAAATGTCACAGGGCGCCAAACCCGGCAAGGGTGGCATGCTGCCAGCGGCAAAAGTTGATGAAGAAATTTCAAGAATTCGTGGCATTCCTGTACATACCGATTCAATCAGCCCAAACCGTCACCCGGAAATAGAAAATAACGAAGACCTGATTGATATGATAAATCATATTCGGCAGGTCACTGGAAAGCCGGTTGGTTTCAAAGCTGTATTTGGCGACAAAACATGGCTCTGCGAATTTCTCGCTGCGGTAAACAAGCGCGGCAAAGAATTCGCACCGGATTTTATTACCGTAGACAGTGCTGATGGCGGTACCGGTGCAGCTCCGATGAGTCTGCTCGATTATGTTGGCTTGCCAATAAACGAAAGTTTACCCATGGTTGTTGATAACATCTGCAAAGCAGGATTGCGCGACAGAATAAAAATTATTGCATCCGGCAAATTAATAAACCCTGCTGAAGTTGCGTGGGCGTTATGCGTCGGCGCCGACTTTATCACTTCCGCTCGTGGATTTATGTTTTCACTGGGTTGCATACAGGCATTACAGTGCCACCAAAATACCTGCCCCACCGGAATCACTACTCACGATAAAAAATTACAGCGCGGGCTGGTCGCGGAACAGAAATCTTCACGAGTGGCCAACTACATCAAAAACATATCCTATGAAGTCGGGCTAATTGCACACTCCTGCGGTGTTCGATCGCCACGTGAACTGACTCGTCGGCATGTACGTATCGTGCAGGATAATGGCACATCTACCATGCTGGCCGAGATATACCCGGACATGAGTATAAAAGGTTAACAAAACAATCTTATATGAATTCATTAGCTTGAGTGAACTATTGTTTAAGGCAGCGTGTCAATGAAACACTGATGCCATTAATTAACCGATAACCCGCTATTAACCACTAACAAAACAATCAGGCTCAATTATGGAAAAACTATGTTCACTGGCAGGCAAAGCCCAATCACTTCTAAACGCTACTCGCGCAGTCGATTTCCTCGGCCCACTCGCATTGCGTTTATACCTGGTTCCCATATTCTGGATGGCGGGAACCAGGAAACTGTCTGATATTGAAAGCACCGCCGAGTGGTTTGGCAATCCTGACTGGGGACTGGGCCTGCCCTTCCCCGAGTTCATGGCATGGGCCGCATCATTAACCGAAGCTGGCGGTGCCATACTGTTATTCTTTGGCCTGGCTGTACGCTGGATATCCATCCCACTGCTGGTTACCATGATCGTTGCCGCTGTTACCGTACACCTGCAAAATGGCTGGCTGGCGATTGCCGAAGGTTCAGGTTTCTTTGCCAGTGAAAGAACAGCTGGTGCGATCGAACGCCTTGACCGGGCAAAAGATATCTTACGTGAAAATGCTAATTATGAATGGCTGACCGAAAACGGCAGCATCGTTATTTTGAATAACGGTATTGAGTTTGCCGCAACCTATAGCATAATGCTTCTTGTGTTATTCTTTAATGGTGCGGGCAAAGCCAGCCTTGACCATCTAATCAGTAAAAAATTTGGCCAGTGTTAATAACCGGTGTTAACAAATATTAATAACTGAAAGTGCAACAGGAAAAATAGACGATATGACAAAGCAAACATCAAACTCACATTTCCCCGTTTCCGGTGCAGGCCTTGGTTTAAGGCGGGAAAAGCTTGATGAAATGCTGAGCGCATCTCAGCAGGGTGAACTTGAACCGGTCAGCTTTATGGAAGTCGCACCGGAAAACTGGATCAATGTCGGTGGCACATTCGGCAAAAAATTCAGACAGTTCACCGAACAGTATGACTTCCTCTGCCACGGTCTGTCGTTATCGATTGGCAGCCCGGCACCACTGGACGAAGAATTTGTCAAAAATGTCGGCCAGTTTTTAAAAACACACAACATTAAACACTACTCTGAACATTTAACTTACTGTTCTGATGACGGACACCTGTATGACCTGTTGCCGATACCTTTCAGCGAAGAAGCGGTACATTATGTAGCCGACCGTATTCGCCGTGTTCAGGACATACTGCAGCAGGAAATTTCCATGGAAAATGCCTCCTACTACACGGCTGCACCCGGTAAGGAAATGCAGGAAATCGAATTTATCAATGCCGTACTAGATGAGGCAGACTGTGGCTTATTGCTCGACGTCAACAATATTTATGTCAATTCGGTTAACCATCTTTATGATCCCATTGAATTCATGAAACAACTTCCGGCAGAACGAATTCGTTACGCCCACATCGCCGGCCATTATAATGAAGACGACGATTTAATTGTTGATACCCATGGTGCTGATATTATCGATCCGGTGTGGGACATACTGGACAAAGCCTATGAACACTTTGGTGTATTCCCGACTTTACTGGAGCGTGACTTTAATATTCCACCGGTTCCTGAAATGCTGAAAGAAGTTAATCAGATAATAGAATTTCAAAACAAATGGCAGGATGCAGAACCCGCCATCATGCAAAAGTAAACACACATCATGAGCGCTCCTGTATTTAAAAAACATCAATATGAATTTACCGCACATATTCGTAACCCGGATAAAAATGCCAGACCCGACGGCATCGAAGATCGTCGCATGGGTATTTATCGCGAGCTGTTCTACAACAATGTAGAAGGCTTTATCTCAAGCGGTTTTCCTGTTATTCGTGAAATTTATAATGATGAGAACTGGCACAAAATGATCCGCGATTTTTTTGCCAACCATGAAAGTCATACGCCCTATTTTCTGGAAATTTCCCAGGAGTTTATTGACTACCTGCAAAATGAAAGACAGCCGCAGCCTGAAGACCCTGCGGGGCTGGTTGAGCTGGCGCATTATGAATGGGTTGAGATGGCATTACATGTTTCCGATGAAGAAATAAACATGGATAATGTCAATGCTAATGGCGACTTAATGACACAGTCACCGGTTTTTTCTCCCCTGGCCTGGCCACTAATGTACCAGTTTCCGGTACACACAATGGGCCCGGACAACCTGCCGCAGGCTGCACCGGAGTTGCCTACCTACCTGGTTGTTTACCGTAACAGAAATGACCAGGTTCGTTTTCTGGAAATAAATCCCGTAACAGCGAGGCTGATTGATTTATTACAGGAAAATGAAAACTTCACCGGCATGGATGCTATTGAACACATTGCTAAAGAAATGAATCATCCTAATCCGGAAGTTGTAGCTCAGGGCGGAAAAGCCGCACTCGACGAGTTACAGCAACACGGCATTATCCTGGGAACAAAAAACGGCTAAACCTGCACCCGTTACAGGTGTAAACTTAACCGCAGGTCTCATCACCATTCAATTCGTTCGACACCTTCAAAGGTTAGCTCACTGCCATCCGCAAAAGTCATTACACCCGCTGTTTCCGGGTTAAGATCCAGCGCATTAGCCGCAAGGTCATATTCGACCTGCTCACCACCAACCTGGATAGTCCATGGATTATCAGGGTCGACAGCCACCATGGCTGATACATCGATTGCATCAGTCCAGCCGCCACCATCACCACCAGCAAAGAACTCCTTGCCGTCAAACGGGTTCATTACAAAGGTGTCACTGCCTTCTTCACCGAAGGAGCGGTCATTGCCCGCACCACCAGTCAGCACATCGTTACCGGCTCCGCCGGACAATGTATCGTTTCCACTACCACCTGAAATTGTGTCATCTGCCGAACTGCCCGTTATATTATCGTGACCACCTTCACCGCGAATTTCATCCACGTTCTGTAAATTGGTGTCGCTAAAGTCCAGGGTCTGGCTGCGATAGTCACCGACCACGTCATTGCCACCGGCATCGATCGTTTCTATTGAATTGACTGCAGAAAAATTACCGTACAGGCCAACGTCGCCGTCGCCGCTACCGCGAACCACGGTGTCGTTACCGTCACCGCCATTGAAGGTATCGTAATCATCACCGGCGTTTTGCACGAAGGTGTCATTGCCGGCGCCACCGTTTAAGGTGTCGTAACCATCACCGCCCACAATCACGTCATCACCGGCGGTACCGGTAATGGTATCGTTGCCGCCTTCACCGCGAATTTCATCCACGTTCTGTAAATTGGTGTCGCTAAAGTCCAGGGTCTGGCTGCGATAGTCACCGACCACGTCATTGCCACCGGCATCGATCGTTTCTATTGAATTGACTGCAGAAAAATTACCGTACAGGCCAACGTCACCGTCGCCGCTACCGCGAACCACGGTGTCGTTACCGTCACCGCCATTGAAGGTATCGTAATCATCACCGGCGTTTTGCACGAAGGTGTCATTGCCGGCGCCACCGTTTAAGGTGTCGTAACCATCACCGCCAATAATCACATCATCACCGGCGGTACCGGTAATGGTATCGTTGCCGCCTTCACCGCGAATTTCATCCACGTTCTGTAAATTGGTGTCGCTAAAGTCCAGGGTCTGGCTGCGATAGTCACCAACCACGTCATTGCCACCGGCATCGATCGTTTCTATTGAATTGGCTGCAGAAAAATTACCGTACAGGCCAACGTCACCGTCGCCGCTACCGCGAACCACGGTGTCGTTACCGTCACCGCCATTGAAGGTATCGTAATCATCACCGGCGTTTTGCACGAAGGTGTCATTGCCGGCGCCACCGTTTAAGGTGTCGTAACCATCACCGCCCACAATCACGTCATCACCGGCGGTACCGGTAATGGTATCGTTGCCGCCTTCACCGCGAATTTCATCCACGTTCTGTAAATTGGTGTCGCTAAAGTCCAGGGTCTGGCTGCGATAGTCACCGACCACGTCATTGCCACCGGCATCGATCGTTTCTATTGAATTGGCTGCAGAAAAATTACCGTACAGGCCAACGTCACCGTCGCCGCTACCGCGAACCACGGTGTCGTTACCGTCACCGCCATTGAAGGTATCGTAATCATCACCGGCGTTTTGTACGAAGGTGTCATTGCCGGCGCCACCGTTTAAGGTGTCGTAACCATCACCGCCAATAATCACATCATCACCGGCGGTACCGGTAATGGTATCGTTGCCGCCTTCACCGCGAATTTCATCCACGTTCTGTAAATTGGTGTCGCTAAAGTCCAGGGTCTGGCTGCGATAGTCACCAACCACGTCATTGCCACCGGCATCGATCGTTTCTATTGAATTGGCTGCAGAAAAATTACCGTACAGGCCAACGTCACCGTCGCCGCTACCGCGGACCACGGTGTCGTTACCGTCACCGCCATTGAAGGTATCGTAATCGTCACCGGCGTTTTGCACGAAGGTGTCATTGCCGGCGCCACCGTTTAAGGTGTCGTAACCATCACCGCCAACCAGAACATCATCACCATCACCGGCATTAATTACATCATTACCAGCTTCACCATAAATAACATCCTGGCTACCTGTACCATCAAGGGTTTCACTTCTCCAGGTACCGCGTATCTCCGAACTTTCTGCAATGTCCGCAACATTTACAGTAATACTATTTGTAGCTGTTGTTCCATCTGCCGAACTTGCTGTTACATTGAAGGTATAAGACTCTGCTGTTTCGAAATCAATTTCTGCATTAGTCACGATGCGGCCATCCTGACCAACAGTAAATGGCACATCTCCTTCAATTGCATAACTGATAGCATCACCATCAGCATCTGTTGCTTCAAGTGTTACACCGGCATAACTGCCGATAGCAACATTTTCGGCAATACTATTTGCCGCACCATCGGTATCAACAACAGCGCTTATACCATCGTTGCTTCCGGTTACATTTACTACAACATTCGCTTCTGATGCTGCGCCATTGCCGTCTACAACGGTATATGTGAATGTAACAGTACTAGTTTCACCTTCAGACATAGCATTGAGCGAATCATCCGGCGTAAAACGTATTTGCTGCACGCCATCGATTTCTACAACTTCTGTTGTACCAGCAACATTACCTTCTGCATCGATAGCGATACCAGGATCGGTGATCGTTAGAGTATCAGCATCTGCGTCACTGTCATTAGACAGGACATTAATAGTTAATGAAGTGTCTTCATCTGTTGCCAGGTCTGATATCTCGTTAAACGATATATCACCTGTAATCTTGATCTGATAGGGGCCAACATCCTGTTCAATGTTATAACCCCTGCCTTTGTCAGAATTATCATTCTGGTCTGCAGCCACTTCTGAATCAGTTAACTCCCAGGAACCAATAGCAAGTTTATACTCACCCGGAGGCAGGTCTGCTATTTGCAGGTAAGAGTCCTGTATATGGCCATAAACATCATTAGTCGATCCATCCGCTGTACCCTGTGTACTGTCATCATTAACTGCTACAAGGTTTCCATCCGTGTCATATAAACGCATCATTGTATCAATATGGTCTTTGATACCATCGCCATCAATATCGTTATAGCTGCTGCCACTTTCTGTTAATACATCGATAGTAAGCGAACCACCATTATGATTAAAGCTCCACTGATCAACACTGGATAAAGCGTCACCTTCCGCTACAATTTCACCTCGTACTGTTACACTATCATCAGCAGTTGAAACAATTTCTCCGCCTGGAGGTAGATCAATAGCTGTAGACACAGTAGTATCATCAACCGCTACGGGTGCATCATTGATGCTTTCTACATTCAGAGTTGTTGTTGCGGTATCGGTATTACCGTGACCATCGTCAACAGTATAGGTAAATGTTGCTTCACCGTTATAGTTAGCATCCGGCGTAAATACAACATTGCCTTCAGCATCTATTTCTACGGTACCATTTTCTGCATCCTGTACAGATACTACAGACAAGGTATCACCATCGACATCAAGGTCATTGGCGAGCAGCTCTGAAGGATCAATAACCAGTGCAACGTCTTCATCAGTACTTAATGACGCAGCATCCCACTTGCTGCTTGATGCTTCGATCTCATGCAAACTGGTAACATCGTCAGCAGTTAATGCGCCATCAAAAACCTTGACCTCATCCATACTGCCGGTAAAGGCATAGTTGTTATTTCCACCCCAGCTGCCGAAGAACAAACTGCCGCCACTGGAATCAATATTTGCCCTGGCATCGCTGGGTGTGCCCTGTATCTGTGACATCTGCTGCTCAACACCATCAATAAAGATGCTGTTTTGTGTGACATCACCATTGGTAAACACACCTACAACATGATGCCACTCACCATCAGCCAGTTCACTGGCATCGGTACCGAACAAATCACCACCGGCGGTATTGAAACCAATATCACCGTTTAACGTGACCATGTCATAATATTGAGACGCAGCCAGCATTTCCCAGCTGCCGGATGGATCTGCCTGCACCCACATGGAAACCGTTGTCTGCGCGCCTGCATCACCATTTAAATCCAGGCCACTGACCTGTACTTTGGCGGCATTAAAATCAGCCGCACCATCGACCTGGCCGTCTGCTTCTGTAGTGACCGTACCCAGCATTGCATTAGGCACGCCTTGATCAAAATTAAATTCTGCAGTCAAGGTTGCGGATTCCGGTTCAAAATAACCGTCAGCGACAGCATCCGGCGCATCCTGGATCGGGTTAACCGTGACTGCAATTTCCTGCGTGGTAACACCACCGTCACTATCCGTAGCCGTTAACACGATGGTGTCATCACCATAATAATTTTCGTTCGGGGTGAAAGTAACGGTACCGTTACTATTCACTACTACGCTACCGTTATCCGACTCACCAGTAACAACAACATTAGCACTATCAACATCAGAAGTGCTGTAGGTAAACTGCTGTGCACCGTCTTCATCGACAGTAATTGTATTAACAACATCAATTGTTGGCAGATCATTAACACTTGAAATATTAAGTGTTACCGTTGCGCTATCTTCTCCACCATTGCCATCACTAACCGTGTAAGTAAAGGTAGCCTCACCGTTGTAATTTTCTTCCGGTGTAAATTCTACATTGCCATCCTGGTCAAGCGTGACAGAGCCATGTGCGGCATCCTGAACTGAACTGATACTTAAGGTATCACCGTCAGGATCGGTATCATTAGTGAGCAGGTCTGCCGGACTGATTACCAGTACGACATCTTCCTGTGGTGCTATTGAACCGGCATCCCATTTAGAACTATCCGCTTCCAGTTCATACAAACCGGTCACTTCATCGTTGCTAAGAACACCATCAAATACTTTCACTTCATCCATGCTGCCGGTAAAGCTATAAGCATTGTTCGCACCCCAGCTGCCGAAGAACATGCTGCCGCCACTGGAGTTAATATTGGCGCTGGCACTGCTCGGTGTGCCCTGTATCTGCGACATATCCTGCTGTACGCCGTCGATATGAATTGTATTTTGTGTTACGTCACCATTGGTAAAGACACCCACGATATGGTGCCATTCGCCATCGGCCAGTTCACTGGCATCGGTACCGAACAAATCACCACCGGCGGTATTGAAACCAATATCACCGTTTAGCATAACCATGTCATAACGGTCAGACGCCGCCAGCATTTCCCAGCTGCCTGATGGATCTGCCTGCACCCACATGGAAACAGTGGTCTGTGCACCCGGGTCACCGTTTAAGTCGAGGCCACTGACCTGTACTTTGGCGGCATTAAAATCAGCCGCATCACCGACCTGGCCATTTGCTTCGGTAGTAACGGTACCCATCATTGCATTTGGTACACCGCCATCAAAATTGATTTCTGCGGTAAGTGACGCATTCTCTGGCGCAAAGCCTGATATCTCATCATCAATAGCATCCGGTGCAAGGTTCTCAATGACGTCATTGACATTAATGGTAAAACTTTCTGTCAGCGTATTGCCGGCAGAGTCTGTAACCTGCACACTGACATCATGTGATTCTGCGGATTCAAAATCAATATCGGCACCGGCTTTAACCACTACCTGGTCTCCCGATATTTCAAATAAACCGGAGGCATCGGTTAATGCATAAGTAAAGCTTTCACCGCTGTCGGCATCGACAGTGGAGAGATTAGCCACCACGGTTCCACCGACTGAATTCTCATCAACTGCACCGCCCGCTACCACGATATCGGTTGGTGACTCGTTAATATCGTTGACGTTAATAGTAAAACTCTCGGTAATCGTATTACCGGCAGAGTCCATAGACTGTACACTTATATCATGAGACGCATCGGACTCGAAATCGATATCGGCGCCGGCTTTAACACGAACTTCATTACCGACCACTTCAAAATAACCAGACGCATCATCGGTAATAGCATAGGAATGACTATCACCCGCATCAGAGTCTTCTGTCGACAAGGTTGCTACTACTGTTCCAGTTGTCGCATTCTCATCAACTGTAGGCGCTATAGATGCGCTAAATGAAGAACTAACAGAGGCGCCGTTGTTAAGCGTCATGGTATTACTACCAGCCAGGTCGACAACACCATCATCGTTTACAGAATTAAAATTATAATAACTAACCAGTCCGCTCTCAGCACCGGGATCCGTTAATTCAGTGTTCGCATTATCTGCAATCTGTTCAGCTGTACGTACTTCATCAAAAATTCGCACATCGCTTATCGTGCCTTCAAAGTTCTGACTGGCATCAAAACCACCGCCAACAGAGTCCTGCTCCTGGCCAAAGACTAAAGTACCACCTGCCTGGATCGGACTACCTTGCTGGTGTGTACCAGAATATTCTGCAACGCCGTCAACATATACATTCAGCTCACCACTGGCGCTATCCCATGTCACTGACAGTTGATGGCTATCACCATCAATAAAATCTGAAGTACTGATACCCGTACCATGTGCGGAACCATTGATGTAAACATTCAGCTCACCACTACCGTTAGAGAACAATAAAAATTCGTTGTTACTGCCACCGGTAGCATAAGACGCTAATGAGACATTGCTGGTATCGGTCATATCCGAACTCAGCTGCATCTCTAATGAAATGGCAGTCGTCGGAAAATCATCAAAACTCGATATTGCAGCATATTCGTTAGAGGCCCCATCATCGTTGACAGTTAATGCGCCATAACCTGTACTGTCATAACCGTGAACAATAATATCTGTCGGTGCTTCGTTAATATCATTAACATTTAAGGTAACGGTTTCTGAATAAGTATTACCAGCGCTATCAGTTACCTCAACGGTAACATTATGGCTATTGCCCGCTTCATAGTTAATATCCGCGCCAGCCTTAACCTGTATTTCATTACCAACAATTTCAAAATAACCTGATGCGTCATCGGTAATTGCATAGCTGTGCGTGTCCGCTGCATCTTCATCAACAGCAGATAATGTTGCCACTACCGTTCCATCAGTTGCATTCTCATCTACTGTGAGCGCACCTGTTACGCTAGCACCGTTATGCATTGTTAGTGTATTACTACCCGCTAAATCGGCTATCTCATCACCGTTTACATTATCAAAATTGTAATAGCTGACTAATCCGCTCTCAGCACCAGGATCCGACAATTCAGTGTTCGCATTATCAGCAACCTGTTCAGCTGTACGTACTTCATCAAAAATTCGTACATCGCTTATCGTGCCTTCAAAGTTCTGACTGGCATCAAAACCACCGCCAACAGAGTCCTGCTCCTGGCCAAAGACTAAAGTACCACCCGCCTGGATCGGACTACCTTGCTGGTGTGTACCAGAATATTCGGCAACGCCGTCAACATATACATTCAGCTCACCACTGGCGCTATCCCATGTCACTGACAGTTGATGGCTATCACCATCAATAAAATCTGAAGTACTGATACCCGTACCATGTGCGGAACCATTGATGTAAACATCCAGGTTGCCACTACCGTTAGAGAACAATAAAAATTCATTGTTACTGCCACCGGTAGCATAAGACGCTAATGAGATATTGCTGGTATCGGTCATATCCGAACTCAGCTGCATCTCTAATGAAATGGCAGTTGTCGGAAAATCATCAAAACTGGATATTGCAGCGTATTCGTTAGAGGCGCCATCATCGTTGACTGTTAGCGCCGATCCAGCATCTGCACCACCTGCATCAAAAATGATATCTGTCGGCGCTTCGTTTATATCGTTAACGGTTAATGAAACCGTTTGAGTATGAGTTAAACCGTTTGCATCGGTAACCTGAACACTTACATCATGCGTTGAACCTGTTTCAAAATTAACGTCAGCACCGGTTTTAACAACTATCTGGTCGCCAGAAATTTCGAATAATCCGGATGCATCATCGGTTATGGCATAAGTAAACGATTCACCGTCATCAACATCCTGTGTCGACATCTGCGCAACAACCGTACCGCCCGCTGAATTCTCATCAACATCTGAACTATTTAGAACAATGGCAGTTGGTGCATCATTGGTACCCTGTACCGTGATTTCTATCTGCGTTGTATCCGTTGCACCGTTATCATCAGTGACGGTTAGCGGCACTGTAATCACTTCAGTATCGCCGACATTCAGATGGTCATAAGCACCGTTCGCAGGATCAAAAGTATAAGAACCGTCAACATCCAGAACAAAGCCGTCAGGAGCCGTACTGCCTTCACTCAAACTCCAGGATGCTGTCGCACCGGCGTCCTCATCGGAGGCCGTGAACTGCCCGCTAATCAGCGCGGCCCCTTCATCAACGATGGTTGATACGGAGGCATCAGCAATTGGTGCATCATTGGTACCCTGCACTAAAATCTGAATCTGTGCGGTATCTGTTGCACCATGTTCATCGGTTACCGTTACCGGTATGGTTAAAGTGGCACTGTCGCCTACATTCAGGTAATCATAAGCTGAATCAGCCGGATCAAAGCTGTAAGAGCCATTATCGTTCAATACAAAACCATCGGGTGCGGTACTGCCTGCACTCACACTCCAGCTTGACGTTGAACCATCATCCATATCAGTCGATACTAACTGACCGGTAATGACCGGACTGCCTTCATCCACCGTTGAAGAAACCGAAGCGCCAGCTACAGGAGCATCATTGGTTCCTGACAGGGTAATCTGAATTTGTGCAGTATCCGTGGCGCCATTATCATCGGTCACTGTAACTGGCACCGTGATCACTTCGGTATCACCAATATTTAAATGTTCATAATCACTGTCTGCAGGGTCAAAACTGTAGCTACCATCATTATTTAAAACAAAACCTTCAGGCGCTGAACTGCCTTCGCTCACACTCCAGCTGGCGGTCGCCCCGTTATCCAGATCGCTTGATGTTAACTGGCCGTTAATAACGGCTGCCCCTTCATCAACCGTGTTGGTGACATTTGCACCAGCGACCGGCGCATCATTCGTGCCCTGGACCGTAATCTGAATCTGTGAGGTATCCGTTGCACCGTTGTCATCGGTAACCGTAACCGGTACCGTGAGCACAGCGCTATCACCGATGTTCAGGTGATCGTAGGCACTATCGGCCGGATCAAAACTGTAACTACCATCGTTATTTAAAACAAAACCTTCAGGCGCAGTACTGCCTTCGCTCACGCTCCAGCTGGCGGTTGCCCCGTCATCCAGATCACTTGATGTAAGCTGACCGCTAATCGCAGTTGCCCCTTCATCAAGCGATGACGTAATAGCAGCACCAGCGACCGGCGCATCATTCGTGCCCTGGACCGTAATCTGAATCTGTGAGGTATCCGTTGCACCGTTGTCATCGGTAACCGTAACCGGTACCGTGAGCACAGCGCTATCACCGATGTTCAGGTGATCGTAGGCACTATCGGCCGGATCAAAACTGTAACTACCATCGTTATTTAAAACAAAACCTTCAGGCGCAGTTCTGCCTTCGCTCACGCTCCAGTTGGCGATTGCGCCATCATCTAAATCAGCAGATGTAAGCTGACCGCTAATCGCAGTTGCCCCTTCATCAAGCGATGAAATAATAGCAGCACCAGCTACGGGTGCATCATTGGTGCCCTGAACGGTAATCTGAATCTGTGAGGTATCCGTTGCACCGTTATCATCGGTGACGGTAACTGGCACCGTGATCACTTCGGTATCACCAATATTTAGATGTTCATAAGCACTGTCTGCAGGGTCAAAACTGTAGCTACCATTGCTGTTTAAAACAAAACCATCGGGTGCAGTACTGCCTTCGCTCACGCTCCAGCTGGCCGTTGCCCCATCATCCACATCGCTTGAGGTAAGCTGTCCGTTGATAGCAACAGCACCTTCATCGACCGATGATGTAATTTCGGCTCCGGCTACCGGCGCATCATTCGTACCCTGGACGGTAATCTGTATCTGTACGGTATCACTTGCGCCATATTCATCAGTTACCACCACAGGTACGGTCAATACTACAGAGTCACCTACATTGAGATGGTCATAAGTAAGATCCTGGGCATCAAATGACCAGCCGCCGTTATCGTCCAGCGAAAAACCTGCCGGGCTGTTTACACCATCAGCCAGCTGGTAGCTTAGACTTGCGTTAATATTCTTATCAGTTGCATCAATCTGCCCACTTAATACAGCGGCACCTTCATCAACATTTACATTAATATCATCGCCCGCATCTGGTGCAACATTAACTTTATCGTCGGCGGGATCGTCTGCTGGCGTTGTTCCTGGTAACTCATTGAGCGGATCGTTTGCATCGGTAACAGGTGAAGCCTCACTTCTATTGGCAAAACCAGCCTGTGATTGACCCTGGATTCCACTTTCTTCTTCCAGGTTATAAAAAGCACGTTTTGAATCCTGGTCAGAATTCTTCAGGGAATCGGCTTCACGGCTATCTTTCTCTGTTTCCTCTACGGCTGATCTTGAGCCTGCATCAACAACAGGCTGATCAGCACTGCCACTATGCCGGGTATTAACTGGTTCGATGACAGATTCTTCGGTTTTTATATCAATAGAATCATGTTTATCGGTACCCTCGCCCCTTTGCTCGGCTTCTCTATTATAGTTTTCACGCTTCTCGCTGCCACGCTGTATATTCTGTAAGGCCAGCTCCTCCTGCGAATCATCGAGGTTTAAATCTGCCTCTTCGTCTCTTTTACGAAGCACCTGATCTTCACCAGTTCCGCGTAGAAATAGTTCTTCAGAAGATTTTTGGGCAATTGACTCTGATGATTCAGACTTGGATTTATCAACCATTACTTTATACCTCAATATAACTGTTTATTGGTCCGTTTATTCAGCGGGCAAAGTACTGCATACCCTCCTATCGGCAGAATTCCATATATCTTTAGTACTCATTTCAAAATAATTACTACTGATTTATCAGTGATTTACATTCAAGAAATAAAATTAACTGCCGATAACAAGGCTGACATATCAGAAATATCGAATTGAAGAACGAAACATAACGAGTGCTGAATGAGAAAAAATATTGCAAAAGGACAATTAAAGACACCTGCGATATGGCGTAAGCCCAGCGTATTAATATCCTCCCTGATGATTAATATACTGGCGCTAGGCCTGCCATTAGTAATATTGCAGGTTTACGACCGTATTATTCCTAACCAGGCGATAGAATCATTTTCTATGCTGATGGCAGGTCTGATAGCCGTTATTCTTGTTGATAGCCTGCTTAAAATATTCCGCTCAGTCATACTCAGCTGGGAAGGTGCTCGTTTTGATCATAAAGAGAGCCTGCATGCGATGAATCATATTCTCGATGCAGAATCGACCGCTTACAGCAGCAAACCAACCAGTTACTACCTCGACAAAATGCATGCCCTGGAACAAATTCAGGAGTTTTACTCCAGCCAGTCAATATTACTGGCTATGGATATCCCCTTTGTTGTTATCTTTCTTGCGCTAATATGGGTTATCGCCGGCCCCTTAATCCTCATTCCTATAGTACTACTGGGAATATTTATTGTTGTCTCAACAAAAGTCGGACACCATTTACGCGTCTCTTTAAAGAAACGCTCAACGATGGAAGAAAGAAGACAGAACTTCATATTTGAAACACTATCAGGCATCCACACCATCAAGTCCATGGCGATGGAATCATTAATGTTACGCCGCTATGAGCGCCTGCAGAAAAAATCGGCCGAGAGTGTCTGCGAGCTGGCTAAAATAAACAGTGCCATACAGGGTGTCGGCGCGACCATTTCACAGCTGGCTGTAGTCTGCTTTGCCAGCATCGGCAGTATATTTGCCATTGATGGCACACTAACTATTGGTGCACTCGCAGCAGGCACCATGCTATCAAGCCGTGTACTTCAGCCCGGTTTAAGCGCAATGAATATATGGACACAGTTCCAGAGCGTGCGCCTGGCACACGAAAAAGTATGCGAGCTTTATTCAATGGCTGAGGAAGAATCAGGAAATATCAGGCCAGAGACGGGAATGCAGGGCGAAATCGAATTAAAAGCGATTACCTTCAAATACCCTACGCAGGAAAAGAATCTTCTTGAAAATGTTTCGTTAATAATTAACGCCAACGACAGTGTTTCAATTACCGGTAATAATGGTGTCGGCAAATCTACCATGGTTGCACTGTTGTCTGGATTTTTACGACCGGATAAAGGACAGGTATTACTGGATAACAGGGATATTCACCAATACGACTTTGAATACCTGCGTTCTCATATCGGCATTGTGCCTCAACATGGCCTGCTTTTTGAAGGCACCATTCTTGAAAACATGACACTGTACCGTGAAGGTGAAGCTGTCGATCAGGCAATCGAACTCTCCAAAATACTTGGCCTTGATGAAATTATTTCACGCCTGCCGGCAGGGCTGGACACCCAGGTTGGTGGTGCTGCTGTTGATACTTTATCAGAAGGCGTTCGGCAGAAAATCATCATGGTGCGCTCATTAGTGGGACATCCAAAAATCATGCTGTTTGATGATGCGAATGCCAACTTTGATATCAAAAATGATGCACGACTACTGCATGTTCTCGAAGAATTCAAAAAGAACAAGACACTGGTTATCATTTCGCACAGGCCATCATTCCTGAATATATGTAATCGTCATTTTAAAATCGAAAATAAAAATCTTGTTGAAATCACCAATTCAAATAACAAAGACGATTTTAATCACAAGCATATTCGCGCTGCGAATAGTTAGGCAAGACTATGAATGTTACTCAATTAAATTCAACCGCAGCGACAGCTGACAGACAACAAACCGGGAATCCCGTTCTCCGAACGACTGGCTGAAGCACTGCGTAATGACGCAATCGACGAATTCAAGGACGACTCACCTTTCGCTGCCTGCATTATCCCGTTACTCAAGGAGCTGGGCTGGCATAACTATGCACGAGAGCTGCTTGAAGCATTGCCTCATTTCTCTAACCACCTGGAGCTTGTTGACCTGCGCAACATCCTGGTCACACTGGGTTATGACAGCACACCGAAACAGACAGATCTAAATAAAATTCATGACGAACTATATCCCTGTTTATTCGTATCAAATGAAGGCGAGGTTCGTGTTTTACTGGAAAGAAAAGGCTACAAAGTCAGCACTTTCAATGCAGTTACCCATGAATATGAAACCATAAGGCCGAAGAATACCAGAGGCACAGCCTACGTATTTACCGACACCCATCCAAGCCATGGCATGACCATGAATGATGCCGGTGATGCCTGGTTTTTCAAATTATTAAAACGTTTCAGAAAACTGGTTTTCCACCTGCTGGCAATGACCTTTTTAATTAACTTTGTTGCACTCACTGTGCCCTTGTTCATTATGGTGATATACGACAAGGTTATTGGCGCGAAATCAATTGAAACCCTGCCCTACCTTATCAGTGGTGTCGCCGTTTTACTGGCGACAGATTTAGTGTTGCGATATTTACGCGCACAGCTACTCGGCTCGGTTGCAGGGCGAATAGATTATCTCATTGGCACTGAAACATTCAGGCAACTGATTTTTCTTCCGCCTGTTTTTACCGAACGTTCTACGGTAGCCGCCCAGTTATCACGTTTAAAACAGTTTGATTCAGTACGCGACTTTTTTACCGGACCCAATGCGGCGATGACGCTTGAAATACCCTTTGCGGTTATGTTTATCAGCGTCATTGCCATACTCGCCGGCTGGTTAGCCATCATTCCTGTCGCCGTAATACTCGCATACATTGCATTCGGCACCTTCTGGCTGCCCTACACCAGTTCTAAAGTTATGCAGTCAGGCATGGCGAAGACAAACAAGCAACGCATGCTAATGCAAAGCATGGACGGCAGGAAAGAAATTAAAGCCATAGGCGGTGAATCAATCTGGTGGGAACGTTTCAGAGAAACATCGGGCGATGCCGTTATGGCAAACTATCAAACCTTTGTTGCCAGCAGCATTCTAAACAGTGTTTCACAATCATTAATGACCCTGGCCGGAGCTGCTACTGTGGGTTTTGGTACCTTAATGGTAATTAATGGCGATCTCACTATCGGTGCACTGATCGCAACAATGGCATTAGTATGGCGTGTACTTTCACCGCTTCAGGGTGCATTTTTATCATTCTTCAAATTCCAGCAGTTAAATAAATCTATTTCACAAATTAACCAGTTAATGCGTTTGCAGGTTGAACAGCATTCCGGGCAGTCCAGTTTGTTGTTGTCCAGTTTAAAAGGCGACATAAAAGTAGACCGCGTGAGTTTCCGCTATGGACCTGATGAAGACCCTGCATTGCTCGGTGTAAGCTTTGATGTGAAACCGGGTGAAATGGTTGCTATCTGCGGTAACACCGGTGCAGGTAAATCCACACTAATCAAATTAATTGCCGGCATGTACCGCGCACAGGCCGGTTCGTTTTCTATTGATGACCTGGACATACGCCAGCTTAATGCCATGGATTTACGTCGTGCTATTTCCTACGTGCCTCAAATCACAAAAATGTTCCATGGCAGTATTGCACAGAACATGCGCTTGAATAATATTCTTGCAACCGATGAAGATTTACGCCGTGCAGCGGAAGAAGCCGGGGTACTGGAAGATATTCTTTCACTACCCGAAGGCTTTGATACTCGCATCGGCGACAACACCGGTGACCATATGCCGCCGGGATTCTTACGCGCCCTGTCTATGGCACGCGCATTTGTAAACCCCGCACAAATATTATTACTAGATGAGCCCGGTGCCTCGCTGGATGATGCCAGTGATCAGCGCCTGATCAAACAACTGAAAAAGCTCAAAGGAAAACACACCATTATTATGGTTAGCCACAGACCTTCACACATAAGAATTGCCGATAAAGCCGTATTAATGGAACAGGGTGCGGTGCAGTTTGCTGGTGAAGCAGATACCGTTATAAATATGATGCTGGAGAAAATATCGTGAAAGAAAACAATATTGTTTTTGCCGCCAACACAACTGCCGGTCTGCCCAGGGCAAGGGCGCACTACCTGAACCAGGCTATTCAGCTAGAGGAAAATCCGCCGATTAATATTATCAATATTTCTATTTTCTTTAGTGGATTTTTACTTATTGCTTTAGTTCTATGGGCACACGTCACCCAGATAAAGGAAGTTGCTGCTACCCGCGGTGAAGTCATCCCGGCTGACCTGATACATAATGTTCAGCATCTTGAAGGTGGCATCGTCAGTGAGATACTAATAAGAAATGGTGACTTTGTTAAAAAAGGCGAAACCTTAATTCGTTTTTCACCGCCAGCTACCATGTCTGACCTTGAACAAATGTCAGTAAGACATGCCTCACTGTTATTACAGCAGGAACGTCTGCATGCCTTGATTGAAAAACGTGAACCGAATTTTGCACAAACAGGCATCGACTACCCGGTCCTCGCCACACAGCAGGAAATTGTTTACCAGGCGCAGTTGAATAGTCAGCATCAAAAAATCGCTGTTATAGAACGACAGATAGAACAGAAGAAATCCGAGAAACAACGTTCATTAAATCAGCACACCATAATGAAAGATGAAATTGACCTGCTTGAAGAGCAGGTTAGCATTCGTGATGGACTGAATAAAACCGGTGTCGTAGCACGCGATGAATTATTGATCACTAAAATTGCACTAACCGAAAACCTGCGAGAATACCGCCAGTTTAAAGATAACTACAACGTTGCCAAATCCACATTAGCAGAAGCAAAACAGCGCCGGAAGGAAGCCGAGTTCCAGTTTATTAAAGAAATTCAGATCGAAGCCGGACAAATCGCCAATGAACTGGCCGAAGTCAAACAGACATTAATACGCTTAAATGACAGGGCAGACCGTCTAAATGTTGTGGCGCCGGTTAGCGGCATCGTTCAGGCCCTGTCTATCAACAGCATCAATGCTGTTGCAGAACCCGGAAAAGTTATTCTGCGTATCGTACCGATGGATGACGAGCTTATCGTCGAATCACGTATCATGCCAAATGATGTTGGCCATGTTCATGTTGGGCAAAGTGCCGATGTAAAAATCGACAGTTACGATTCCAGCCGTTTTGGCAGCATCGATGGCACAGTCAAACAGATATCGGCCACGACTTACCTGGACGAAAAGAACAATCCTTATTACCGTGCTGAAATCACACTTAATCAAACCTGGGTAGGCAATAACCCGGAGTTAATGAAAATTATTCCCGGCATGACAGTTCAGGCAAATATTGAAACCGGTGCTAAATCGATACTGGCCTATTTATTACGGCCCATCTCCCGTGGTTTCGATAATGCATTTACCGAGCGCTAAACGATTAGCGCCACGCGACATTAAAAAATATTAGTACCAAAGAAAAAGCCCTGCTATGCTGTCGATACCACGAGATCGGCAGCTTCAGGAATTTTTCCGATGAAACAAACAACAGCTATATTTACATTAATGACACTGGCTACGTGTAGCTTTACACTGGCACTAGGCGCATGTTCAAGCCAGAACTGGTACCAGGGCGCACAGTCAGCCAGAGAGGCACACTGTTTGCAGCAGCCCCTGTCTGAATACAATGACTGTATGCAAGAGTCGGACACGAATTACAGCACTTATCAGAAACAACGTGAAGAGCTGTTAAAGAAACCCGCTGAAGAAGAGTAAAACTGCCGGGCGATGTTACCGGCACTAGATGAAACCGGCACTAAAAGATAAAACCTGTTGAATTAATTTTTCTGTTTTTCCTTAAACAACTCATTAAAGAAAATCATACCGGGACATATTCCGGTCAGTGCTGAAAAAACAAAAAAGGTTGCCGGCAAATATAAAAGCCAGTGCGCCTGTTCAAACCCGGTCAGCCAGATGCCTGCCCATAAAATAAGACCAGCAAATAAAAAAAACGCCTTCAATGATGTAGTCATCTTGTCCACTGCAATCCCTCCCAGGCAAACTTTTTTAAAATCTCCTTATCTGAAGTCTATAGCTTATTTGGAATATTGAAAGGACTATTAGAATATTGAAAGCACTATTATGTAAACAACTGCTGCCACCAGCGCTGACGATTTTTCGGCGGATTAAGCGCAGCCTCCAGCTCCACTGGCTGAAGCTTCGATAAAATCCATCCAGGTAATGGCGGATTATCACTAAAGCCGCAACTAACACCCAGGTTATTCGGATCAAAAATTTTAATAAATTCGGGCGCTTCCTTGTTGTCGACATAAACAATGCCGCAATAATCTTCGTCGTGTTCTCTGTGCAGCAGCTCATCAATGCTGTCGATAAAATTCAGCAGATGCGATTGACTTGAGGTCTCTTCTGGCGGCGCCTCACCCACAGCATAAATATACCAGTGATCATCGGCCTGCGCTTTCAATACCTGCCAGAAATCATCCAGATCATGCCAGCGCATGGTTGATGTGAAATTACCTCTAAAAGCTGACAAATAAGCTTCCTGAATAGACATGTCCACAAAGATTACCTCTCAATTACCCGTATTTGATTCACCGGAATTTTTCTTCGAATAATTTAAAAATTATAAATGTTTATTTAGCAGCGCAGTCATTGATCCAGTCTTTTAATTCCTGGTGGCTGCGGGCAATGAAGTCGGCGTCCTTGAAAGCACACGCCATCACGCTAGTACCCTGCAGCCTGGCCAGTAAATCCATCGCCAGCTCATCCGCATTGGCCTGACCCAAAGACTCAAATTGCCGCCGTATCCAGTCTCTCATCTGCACAAATGCCTGCCTGGATTTATCATGTAAGGAGCCACTTTCTTTCGCCAGCTCCGAGCTTAAAGTGCCGATGGGACAGCCTGACTGCAGCATTGCGTCACTGTTATATTCCAGCATATTGGTAAACAGCAGGAGACGCTCGCGGGGGTCGTCAGTCTCACTTTCACAACGGTTTAGCATGACATTAATTTCATCAATGCGCGCATTCACCACCGCCTCTAAAATTTCATCCTTGGTTTTAAAATAATAATAAAAATTTCCGCGGGGAATCCCGGTTGCGTCAGAAATATCCTGGAATGATGTCTGGTTATATCCTCGACGGTAGAACAAACTGTCCGCCGCATCAATAATCCGCTGACGATTACCCTCACCTTTAGTACCCATATCTACACCTATGAAACGCTATACAACTGTAATGACAACACAATACCGCAAATTAGACGGTCGTATTACTTATGCAAACACTGTAACATCACCCCACCTGAAAAAACAACATCAATATCCACCGAAAACAACATTAGCTGGCAAACAAGTGAAAGCATTAAGCATCAAAAATCTGGAAAAAACCTACAAAAATGGCGTAAGAGCACTGAAAGGTGTCGATCTTGTGGTAAATGAAGGCGAATTTTTTGCTTTACTCGGCCCCAATGGCGCCGGCAAATCGACCGTTATCGGTATTATCTCCTCACTGGTCAACAAAACTTCCGGGCAGGTCGAAGTTTTTGGTCACGATATCGATAAAAACTCATCCGACGTACGCATGCACATCGGCCTGGTACCACAGGAATTCAACTTCAATATCTTTGAGCCGATCAGAGAAATTCTGATTAACCAGGCCGGCTACTACGGTATCCCCCGTGCTGAAGCAAAAAAACGCGCCGAAGTTTACCTGAAGCAGCTGGAGCTCTGGGACAAACGTTACAACATGGCGAGAGAACTTTCCGGTGGCATGAAGCGCCGGCTGATGATCGCGCGCGCTTTAATGCATCGGCCGAAACTGCTGATACTGGACGAACCGACAGCCGGAGTAGATATCGAAATCAGGCATTCGATGTGGGAATTTCTAAAACAGCAGAATGAAAAAGGCACCACCATTATTTTGACCACGCACTACCTGGAAGAAGCGGAAAGCCTGTGCAATAACATTGCCATTATCAATAACGGCATTACCGTGGAGCAGACACAAATGCGCTCGCTGCTCGACCGCCTGCATGTCGAAACCTTTGTACTGTATCTTGCCGAAGAAATTGAAACCCTGCCTGACTGCGGCGATTACACCGTCAGGCTAATCGACAGCAGCACACTGGAAGCCGATATACACAGCAGTCAGGATGGTTCAGAAAAAAACATCACCGAACTGTTTAACCATCTTAAAGCATGCAACATCAACGTGGTTAGCATGAAGAATAAGAGTAACCGGCTGGAGCAGCTATTCATCACCATGTTAAATACTGACAGAGAAAACAGCCGGGAGCGGCCAGCCCAATGAACCTGACTCAACAACTGGTTGCGCTAAAAACCATCGCAACCAAAGAATTCTTACGCTTTATCCGCATCTGGATACAGACGGTACTGCCGCCGGTTATATCCGTCAGCCTGTACTTTATTATTTTTGGCGAACTCATCGGTTCACAGATCGACGACATTGATGGCTACCGGTACATGGACTATATTGTTCCCGGGCTGATTTTGATGTCAGTCATTACCAATGCTTACGGTAACGTTGTTTCCTCATTCTTCAGCGCAAAATTTCACCGCAGTGTGGAAGAAATGCTGGTTTCACCGCTGCCTAATCACATTATATTAATCGGTTTTGTCAGCGGTGGACTGGCCAGGGGAATGATAGTGGGCATCACCGTCACCGTGGTCGCCATGTTCTTCTCGGATTTCCAGGTACACAGTTACAGCGTAACCATTGCGGTCTTTGTTTTAACCTCCATCCTGTTTGCGCTGGCGGGTTTCATCAATGCCGCTTACGCCAAGAGCTTTGACGACATCACCATTATTCCGACCTTCGTCTTAACGCCGCTTACCTACCTCGGCGGTGTTTTCTACTCGATAAAAATGCTGCCGGAATTCTGGCAGACCCTGTCACAGGTCAACCCGATTCTGTACATGATCAATGCTTTTCGTTATGGCCTGCTGGGTGTCAGCGATATCGACCTGACAACGGCGTTTGTCATTATTATTGCATTCATTACAGTGCTTTATTATTTTGCACTGCGACTGCTCAGGATTGGCGTAGGCCTGAAGCCCTAAACAGAAAGCATGAACTGAAACCCCGATAGGGATTTAAACTGAAGTACAACGAAAAACGGGCTGCGATGATTCGATCATCGCAGCCCGTTTTTTATCTTGAAGCCGTTTCTTAAAGCGATTTCTTGAAGCGGTTTAATGCGCGGCTGTTTTCAGGCCAGCAACATTTTTCAGCAGTAAGGCATAACCACCAAAAATAACCACCGCATAAACCGCGTTACCCAGCAATGAATTCTGGAAGAAAGGAATACCTGCAACAAAGGCCTGCATCAAACCGGCTGCTGATTTAGCATAAAGACCAGAAGTCAGCCAGGCGCCAAAATTAGTCAGCAGGAAGAACAGCACAGAAGATACCGCTACAGCGAAGGCGGTATTGGTGACGCTTACCCGGTTCTTTAACAATAAGCCGATGACTACAGTCAGGGCAAAACCGGCATAAACAAAAATCATCGAATTGTGCAGCCCCAGCACCAGGTCACTAATGAATAAGGCAACAAACGGCACAATAAATGCGGTGCGCTTATCCGCAAAATAAGCACCGCCGAATAATGCCATGGCAGCAACCGGCGAAACATTGGGCCAGTGCGGTACTAAACGGAACATAGCCAGTACAAAAATGATGGTTGTAACGGTCACCAGCGGTTTAGTGATAAAACGGGAATTCATTAATATTACCTCTGTACTCAGGATGAGATTTTCAATGGCCACATCTTAACATAGTGCCCGGCCAACAAAAACAAACTGGACAAAACACATAGAAGTTTATAGTGTAAGGCGCCATAAGCAGATAAATAAGCGGAACTTATCTCGCAACGCTTCACCCAATTAAGTCACACAATAATAACCAACAAAACTGGCGGGAAAAAATGAAAGCATCTGATCTGTTTGTAAAGTGCCTGGAAGAGGAAAATATCGAGTATATCTTCGGTGTTCCCGGCGAAGAAAATGCCGACTTCATGATTTCCCTGGAGAAATCGGACAAGATTAAATTCGTTCTCACCCGCCACGAACAGGGCGCCGCCTTCATGGCAGAAATTTATGGCCGCCTCACTGGCAATGCCGCCGGCTGCCTGGGCACACTGGGTCCCGGTGCCACCAACCTTATCACCGGTGTAGCCGACTCCAATATGGACCGCGCTCCCCTGCTGGCGCTCACCGGACAGGGCTCCTCGCAACGCCTGCATAAGGAATCACACCAGATCATGGATGTGGTGAAAATGTTTGAACCGGTCACCAAATGGGCGACCACCGTTTTACACCAGGACAATATCCCGGAAATTATTCGCAAGGCAGTCCGCGTTGCCCGCAGTGAAAAACCCGGCGCCGTTCATATTGAACTGCCGGAAGACATTGCCAAACTGACCACCACAACCAAACCGCTTAAACCGCAGCGTTTCCGCCGCGCAGTCACCGACGATAAAATCATCAACCAGGCCTTTGAAATATTAAAAAAAGCCAAGAACCCGGTTATCCTCGCCGGCAACGGCTGCATACGCCGCCGCGCCAGCAAACAGCTGCGCCTGTTTTGCGAACACACCGGCATTGGTGTGATTAACACCTTCATGGCAAAAGGTTGCGTCGATATGGATGCCGACTACTGCCTGTACACCGTTGGCCTGCAGGCGCGCGATGTTATCGCCTGTGCACTGGAATCTGCGGACGTGGTACTGGCACTGGGTTACGACATGGTGGAATACCACCCCAACCTGTGGAACGCTGAAGGCGACCACCACATCATTCATGCTGATTTCCAGCCCGCTGAAATCGACTCTGACTACCACCCGGAAACCGAGCTGGTCGGCGACCTCGCCCACACGCTATGGATGTTAAATGAGCGCGTCGTCGCCAATGGCGGCCTTAAGTTTGATGCTTCACGGCAGATTGCCACCCGCCGCAGCATGCAGAAAGAACTCAGCATGCATAAAGATGATGACACCGAAGGCACGATACGGCCGCAAAAAGTTCTCTGGGACTGCCGCCAGGTAATGGGGCCGGACGATATTTTACTGTCTGACGTGGGCGCCCATAAAATGTGGATTGCCCGGCATTATCAATGCCACGAACCCAATACCTGTTTAATCCCGAATGGTTTCTGCTCCATGGGCTTTGCCCTGCCCGGCGCTATCGCCGCTGCACTGGTACACCCGGATAGACGCATACTGTCTATTTCAGGCGATGCCGGTTACCTGATGAACGTGCAGGAAATGGAAACCGCGAAACGATTGAATGTGAACATCGTCACCATGATCTGGGAAGACCATATGTACGGCCTGATTGCCTGGAAACAGCAAAATGAATTCGGTAAACATACCGACCTGTCATTCAACAATCCCGACTGGTTAAAACTGGCGGAATCATTTGGCTGGCACGGTCACAAAGTCTCGAACAGCAGAGACCTGGTTGACACCCTGGAGAAAGCCTTTAGTGAAGAAGGCCCTAGCCTGGTTGTGGTGCCAATCGATTATCGCGAGAACATGATACTGACAGAGCGGCTGGGGAATATTGCCTGTCCGATTTAACGAAAGCTTTTTTACCGCGGAGACGCAGAAGCGCAGAGAAAAACTTTTCCAGGTTAAAGATTACAGCCCAAATTCATTCTGTCTTCTTGACGATTGTTTTTTATGAGGAAACATCTTAAACCGAAAAAGATACGCTGCACCCTCCGTGGTTAACCAACAAACAACGAGAAACAACATGGCTGAAAACTTCAAACTACTGGTCCCCGGCGCTACCGCTGCAGGTACAGTTAACGTTACCGCACCCTACGATGGCGCACACATCGCCACTATTGAAACCGGCGATACCACTGCCGTTGAAATCGCACTCAACACTGCGCACAACTTATTCAGCAACCGTAAAAACTGGCTGAGCGCCGAACAGCGTATTAAGGTTCTGGAAAAAGCAGCCACCATCATGCAGTCACGTTTTGACGAGCTGGCGATAGAGGCTGCTCGTGAAGGCGGCAAACCACTGCCCGATTCAAAAGTTGAAGTTGCGCGCGCTATCGACGGCATCAAAAACTGTGTCGATGTCATACGCAGTGAACACGGCACAGAAATCCCCATGGGCAAGAATGCTGCCTCGATGAACCGGCTGGCGTTTACCACGCACGAACCGATTGGCGTTGTGGTTGCGGTCAGCGCATTCAATCATCCGCTCAACCTGGCGGTGCATCAAATTGGCCCGGCTATTGCGGCCGGCTGCCCGGTTATTATCAAACCCGCCGAAGATACACCGCTGTCCTGTTTTCGTTTAATTAATATTCTGTACGAAGCCGGCCTGCCCGAAGTCTGGTGCCAGGGCATCGTCACCACCGGCCACGATGCCGCAACAAAACTGGTTGCCGACAGCCGCGTTAGCTTCTTCAGCTTTATCGGCAGTGCCCGGGTCGGCTGGATGCTGCGTTCAAAACTGGCCAACGGCGCACGCTGCGCACTGGAACACGGCGGCGTTGCCCCCGTCATCGTGTCACACGATGCCGATATCGATGATACCGTTGCCCTGCTATCGAAAGCCGGTTTTTACCACGCCGGACAGGTCTGTGTTTCTGTGCAGCGCGTGTTTGCCGATAAAAGCATCGCGAGAAAACTGGCAGAAAGAATCGCCGAAGCAGGCAACAAAATGAAAGTCGGCGACCCGACACTGGACGACACAGAAATCGGCCCGCTGATTCGCCACGCAGAAACCGAGCGCGTTGATGAATGGGTACAGGATGCCATTAACAAAGGCGCAGAATGTCTTTCCGGCGGCAAGAAAATATCCGACAGCTGCTACCCGGCCACGGTTTTATATAACCCGCCGAACGATGCCATGGTTTCACAAAACGAAGTTTTTGGCCCGGTCATCTGTGTCTACGAATATGAAAATATTGACGATGCCATCGCACAGGCAAACAGCCTGGACGTTTCTTTCCAGGCAGCCGTGTTCTCGAAAAATATCGACACCTGCATGCACGCCTTCAAACAGCTCGACGCCTCTGCCGTTATGGTCAACGACCACACCGCCTTCCGCGTCGACTGGATGCCCTTCGCCGGGCTTAAACATTCCGGCCACGGCGTAGGCGGCATACCGCACACATTCAAGGACATGCAGATCGAAAAAATGATGGTGATTCGCTCGCCATCTCTGTAATATTGGCAAAACGCAAAAGGAAAAGGAGCAGAACATGGATGTCAGATCAACCATCAAACCCGGCCTGAACGGCACCAAAAAATACCTGCAGCAATACGGCGACCAGCTCGTCTGCGTCAGATACCGCTATGACGAACAACGCAACAAACGCCAGACCACGGTAGAACTCATCGTCGACGAACAGAACTGGAAACCCGGCTTTAATATCAAACCCGATCAGCTAGTCGCCATCAAAATAGAATACGGCGAAACAGAACTGAGAGAAAAAGTTAAAACAGCTGGCGCCTGCTGGGATAAAGAACAGAAAGCCTGGTTAATGTCGCTGGCAAAAGTCTATGAGCTTGGGCTAGAGAAGAGGATGGTTGATGAGCTTGAGTTTTAGATATATGCTGTTTTTGGTTTCTATATTTAGATATCTGGTTACTGTTATTAGAAATATAATGACTAGTATTTCTATATTTAGAAATAATGGGCATATGTATATGTTCTGTCTAATACACTGTTAGAAGGTAAAAAATGAATACAAAGGAAGTAGCAGCAATAGCAATTAAATTACTAGCACTATGGTTATTGGTGCAAGTTATATTATATATTCCAAGCCTAATACTAATTATTAATACGGTTGATTCTTTCAATCAAGATAAAACGCCTTTAGATTTTTATGTGTCAGTTGTCTGCACATTTTTGGTTATGGGTACAGTGGCTTCTTTTGTTCTCTTTCGTGTATCTAATAAAGTTCTTAATTCAATCCCAACGTCTTCAAAAATAAACTATGAAGGTTTAAGTCAACAATTTATTTTACAAGTAGCTGGCACCTTCTTTATAGTTAACGCGATTTCAACGATACTCGGTTATTCAACAGCTCTATTAAAAGACGAGCAATTCAATGCATCAAACTATATTTATGTAAGCGGCATTCTGCTAGAGTTTGTGATTGGCGCCCATTTATTAGTATATTCAACAATATGGGTTCGCTGGCTTAACTATTTACGGGGGCGTACATAATGCCTTCTAACAAATCGTCCAACCCGACCGCTTTATACGCCGCGCCGCTTCGCTCTGCTCTGTATAAAACGGCCGGTTAACTCAAACGTTATGTGTAAAAAATTAACAAGCAGATTTCAGTTTTAAATTATCAACGAATGGTAAAAAATCTTTATCTGTAAAAAGCAAAGGGATTTTATTTTCAATACAGTACGTAGCAATAATTACATCCGCTGTTTTTCTAATAGTAATTCCTTTTTTCCGTAATTTTCTAAAATTATTGGCACTTTTAATCGCCATATCCTTTCCCAGTAAATCATGTACACTTAAAGATGTTAAAACATTTTTAGCCGCCTTATAGTCTGTATCACTTCTAAATCCCTGTAGCACTTCAGCCAATATAAGGTCACCTATTATTACTTCTTCAAGCCCAAGTATTTCGTTCAATTTGTCTGTTTCAGCACAATCAGTGCCATTAAAAAAATCAATCCAAACACTGGAGTCAACTAAAATCATTACTTAGATCTCATTTCTTCCAAGTTGCCTTCCCACTTCAATTTACCTCTTAAAGCGCGTATAGAAGCCTGTTTATTCAATTTTATCAACGCCTTCAGGCCAAGCTCTACAGCCTCTTTTTTGGTATTTAAGCCGGTTGCTTTTAAAGCATCCGCCATTAAGTTATCATCAATCTCAATATTAGTACGCATTGCAGTCTCCGATGTGTAATTTGTTTATAATGTGTACACATAGTAGCAGTAAAACACATAACAAGTCAATTAACGGCGACCGCAAAAACAGGGGTCAGAGAGCAATTGTTTCTAATATTAGAAACAATTGCTCTCTGACCCCGATTATTCGCTGCACTTCGTTTGCGCCGCACAACTTGAATGTTATTTGCATCATTCGTTAACACATGATGCTTCCCTATATGTTTTGTATTAGTAGCAGACTGGCCAGTTTTCTGTCTATAACTTGTCAGCTAGAGTTTGATAGGTAAATTCTATCGCAATAATAGTAATAATCAGTTTTACAAATATCTTGAAGTGATTAATATTAGGGTATTAGCAAAATACAAAGCTGTATTGATAACAAATCATTTTCACCTACAAATTGGAGATTAACTGATGTCTGAAAATAAATGCCCAGTGATGCACGGTGGTGCCACAGAAAGCAGCATGTCGAACATGGAATGGTGGCCGAAAGCCCTTAACCTCGACATTCTGCATCAACATGATAACAAGACCAATCCAATGGGTGCGGACTTCAACTATCGGGAAACGGTTAAGAAGCTTGACGTGGCTGCGCTCAAGAAAGACATGCATGCACTGATGACTGACAGTCAGGACTGGTGGCCGGCAGACTGGGGGCACTATGGCGGTCTGATGATCCGCATGTCCTGGCATGCGGCGGGTACCTATCGTATCGCTGATGGTCGAGGTGGTGCCGGTACGGGTAACCAGCGCTTTGCACCAATCAATTCCTGGCCGGACAACGTGAACCTGGATAAGGCGCGCCGTCTGCTCTGGCCGATCAAGAAGAAATACGGCAACTCGCTAAGCTGGGCTGATTTGATTGCCTATGCAGGCACTATCGCTTATGAATCCATGGGCCTGAAGACCTTCGGCTTCGCCTTTGGTCGTGAAGATATCTGGCATCCAGAAAAGGACACCTACTGGGGTTCGGAGAAGGAGTGGCTTGCGCCCAGCGGCAGCGAAGGCAGCCGTTATTCCGGTGAGCGTGATCTGGATAATCCGCTGGCCGCGGTGATGATGGGGCTAATATATGTTAATCCCGAAGGTGTGGACGGTAATCCCGACCCACTCAAGACCGCTCATGATGTGCGCGTAACCTTTGAGCGTATGGCCATGAACGATGAAGAAACCGTGGCCTTGACTGCCGGTGGACATACGGTGGGCAAATGTCACGGCAACGGCGATGCTGCGTTGCTGGGAGCAGAACCCGAAGCTGCTGAAATCGAGGATCAGGGCTTCGGCTGGTTGAATAAGACCAAGCGCGGCATTGGCCGGGATACGGTGTCCAGCGGTATTGAAGGTGCATGGACGACGAACCCTACCCAGTGGGACAACGGCTATTTCCAACTGTTGCTCAACTATGAGTGGGAACTGAAAAAGAGTCCGGCCGGTGCCTGGCAGTGGGAACCTGTCAACATTAAGGAAGAAGACAAGCCGGTCGATGTCGAAGACCTTTCGAGCCGCTACAACCCAATCATGACCGATGCCGACATGGCCATGAAAATGGATCCTGAATACCGGAAGATCTCCGAGCGCTTCTACAAAGATCCTGCATACTTCTCCGAAGTCTTTGCACGTGCATGGTTCAAACTGACGCACCGCGATCTGGGGCCGAAGGCGCGTTACATCGGTCCCGACGTGCCGCAAGAAGAGCTTATCTGGCAAGACCCGGTTCCCGCAGGAACCACTGACTATGACGTTCAGACAGTGAAGGACAAAATTGCTGCGAGTGGTCTGAGCGTGAGCGAAATGGTCACCACCGCCTGGGACAGCGCCAGAACTTTCCGTGGTTCAGACAAGCGCGGTGGTGCCAACGGCGCACGTATTCGCCTCGCCCCTCAAAAAGACTGGGAAGGTAACGAGCCTTCGCGTCTGGCCAAAGTGCTCACCATACTTGAAGGCATAGCAGCCGAGTGTGGTGCAAGTGTTGCTGATGTCATCGTTCTGGCAGGTAGCGTCGGTGTTGAGCAGGCCGCCAGGGCCGCTGGCTTTGATATTACAGTCCCCTTCTCGCCTGGGCGTGGAGATGCAACAACAGAGATGACCGATGTCGATTCCTTCCAGGTGCTGGAGCCCATCCATGATGGCTATCGCAACTGGCTCAAGAAGGACTACGTCGTCAGCGCGGAAGAGCTGATGCTCGACCGTACGCAACTAATGGGGCTGACTGCCCATGAGATGACGGCGCTGGTTGGCGGGATGCGCGTGCTTGGCACCAACCACGGTGGTACCAACCATGGTGTATTCACCGAGCACGAAGGAACACTCACGAACGATTTCTTCGTCAACCTGACGGACATGAATTACACGTGGAAGCCTGCAGGTAATAATCTGTATGAAATCCGCGACCGTAAGACAGACAAGGTCAAGTGGACGGCAACGAGAGTGGATCTCGTCTTCGGGTCTAACTCAATCCTTCGTTCGTATGCTGAAGTCTATGCGCAAGATGACAACAAGGAAAAGTTTGTGCAGGACTTCGTTGCAGCATGGACGAAGGTTATGAACGCTGATCGCTTCGATTTAGCCTGATTCTCGGCGCATATCCCCGCACCGCTATGATGAAAGGTGTGGGGATATGTAAGTGGCAGTGACCCGGGAAGATGATTGAGATTGATGAGTTATTTTAGAAATATTTGGGGTCAGAGTATAAAACAGGGGTCAGAGAGCAATTGTTTCTAATATACTAATACACATCAAACGCTTCTCCCACTTCGCCAATCATTAGCCTACAAGGATCAAGGGGGTAAACGGGAGCACTCCAGACTCCTTTGATTTCCGGCCTTTCAGTTGAAAAGGACTGAGTGATTAAATAATAAGCAATTTTAGAAAGTGGCTAAAAAATAACCTCTCCGCCCCTTTGTTTAGCACCGCGGCATAACGTAAGTTGTCTTTACATTTTTCTGCCTAAATTCACTAAATTTCATAAAACTGTGCTACATATTAAGAGCACAGCTTAATCAAATTTACTAATACAGCAAGACCAATTTCCATTATAAGAGAGCTTACAATGTTTCAGAAGCTAGTATTAGTTATTGTTTCACTCTGTTTATACTCTTTAACTTCACACGCTGAACCTACCTCAACTTTAAACTGGGTCGGCTGTGGAATTAGTAAAAAAGCGTATGTAACAGATCTGGCTGAAGCCTTTGAACAAAAAACTAATATACACATTAATATTCAGGGTGGTGGCGCTACCAAGGGAATTCGGCACGTGGTTAGCGGCGATGCTGACCTGGGCGGTTCCTGCCGATACCATTTACCTGAAGACCCTCGCGAAGCGGGTGCAGGATTCGAACCCGTGGCATGGGATTCATTAGTCATTATCACTCATAAAGATAATCCTGTTTCCAACCTGAGCCTTACCCAGGTTAAAGACATCTACACCGGTAAAATTACAAACTGGCAACAAGTCGGTGGTCCTGATGAAAAAATTGAACTGTTTACCAGGAAAAGCAAATATTCTGGCGTTGGCCGTACTTTAAGAAAGCTGATCTTTGCAGATTTTGATCAGGAACTTGCATCATCACAATCTTTTAAATCCTCTGGGCCACTCGAAAAAGCCATTATTAAAACGCCCTTTTCAGTTGGAATCACTGGCATTAGCAGCGCAAAATTAAGGGATGTTAAAATACTTGAACTGGAAAACATTTATCCCAGTTATGAAAATGTCAAAGCCGGAAAATATCAGCTGTATCGACCACTTTATATTACGTATAATCCGAGATCTAAAAAGCTTGCTGACATTAAACAATTTACCCGTTTTTGCCACAGTAGAGAGGGCCGGGAAATTATGCGTAAAAATGGCACGCTACCTTACCGCGAAGGCATACACCTGGTGAATTTACAGCTAAAACAGGACATGTCCGCGTTTCGTAGCGGGGCTAATATTTCGGTACAAACCAAATAATCCAAAAAATAAATGAAATAATGAAATAATTTGATAAGTCCTGCGTCTATGGTAGATGTTAGATTTTTCTCCTATTGATATATTGATATTATTATTTAATTCGGAGAGTGGTAGTGCGCACTTTTAAATTACTGATATGGCTTGCGTTAGTATTCAATAGCACACTGTTATTTGCAAATGAATATAAGCTTGTTATCCAACCTGTTCTTTCAGAAGCAGACATTCAAAAAAATTATCAACCTCTTGCTGAGTATTTGACACAGCAAACAGGTCATAATTTTACTATTAAGACGTACAAGAATTTTTATACTTACTGGGAGCGTATGAAAAAAGCCAAAGATTTCGATTTTGTGCTTGATGCTGCTCACTTTACTGATTTTCGTGTACAGAGAAAAAATTATACTGTGCTGGCGAAGTTCCCGGATACGGTAAGTTTTACGGTTGTTTCCGGTGAGGAAAATTTTGTCTTTGATATGGAGGAATTGATATCTAAAAAAATTGCAACAATGCATTCACCAGGACTAGGCGCAATTCGTTTGCATGCAATGTTTCCAAACCCTGTAAGACTACCAAACTATATTCAGATGAATAACGCTAATGAGGCGGCTCAGAAAGTAATCGATGCGGAAGTAGATGCTGCAATTATTCCAACACCTCTGGTAAATTTGTATAGTGATTTAAATACTGTCTTATCAACGGAACCTGCGCCTCACATGGCATTATCTGCAGCGCCCTATATACCGCCCGAAGTAGCAGAGAAAGTAAAAACAGCGCTTTTGAATGCAAGTAATATACAAGCGGGCAAGGAAATGCTATCTCATTTGAATGTAGAAACCTTTGAGCCTGCAACGAACAGTGTTTACCAGGGTTATGCTGAGTTGCTAGAAGGCGTATTCGGGTACTAGTAAAACTAATATTTGGGGTCAGAGTAAAAACTCTCAACAAACATAGACACCCATTAATTGAAAAGTAAAAACAGCCATCTCAACTGAAATCATTTTGCCGTTTCGCGTTGATTGCGCTATAGGGTTATAGATTATTGAGCAGAAATGTTTTTAAAGACTTGTTCGGTGGTTGAAAATAAAATGCAGACGAATAAAGACCCTGCGCGGTTTATTTCAAGCACACTATTATCGTCTACCGGGTGAAGAGGTTAGCGGCTAGAGAATAACTGCTCACATTGACTGATACCATGCACCCAGCACCGTCCTAAATCCTCACAGGCCTGACGGACATGATGGGCAGCGCCGACCAGATCTTTAAAGGGCAGCTCAAAATTCTTCGTGAGGTAGACCCAGTGTCTAGGGTCTATATCCAGCCGTTTTAAGATGGCCGGCAGGTGTTCCGGGATGTAGCCGCGTTTATCTTCACGAATAATGCGGCCACTCCAGTCGGCTAGTTCAAGATAGTCAGTAAGATTGAAGGGAATGCCATCGGGCATGTTTTCCCTGGGGTTTCCCGCAAAAGCAAACAGCGTATCCGGTTGTCGGTCGGTTTGATCAAATGACTTTGCTTTGAGCACCTGCTCTATGCGTTGTTTGATAGACGTGTGATCTGACTGCTCTGGTGTCTCTGCCATCTTTGCGCGGATGGGGTTTAGATCCACATACACCATACACGCCGCCAGTGCTTTTTCATCCAGCAGCGCCTGTGACTTAAAGCGACCCTCCCAGAAACGCCCGGTGACGTGGTCTTCATGATTGGCTTCTCTGGCAACCGGCTCATTGATGCAGCGCATGAACCAGCTAATCGACATCAGGCGTTGCCGCCATTCTTCTACCTGCACGCTTAAGGCACCAAACTCAGCATTGCTTAGTACTTCACCCTCTACAAAGCGTTGTGATAATAGACTGCCTTTGAATAAACCATGCCAGTGCTCGATAACCTCATGCACAGTCCAGGCGGACGCCTGCTGATGATTGATATGCAACACCACATGATAGTGATTGCTCATCACCGCATACGCGGCGATATCAATGGCAAAGACCCCGGCCACTGCCAGCAGTCGGTCTTCGATCCACTGCCTTCGGTGCTCGAAGTTTTGCCCGGTGAGGGCATCTTCTCCACACAAAAATGCGCGGCGTACGCAACGAGAAACACAATGATAATAGGGGGTGGCATCAAGAGATACCAGAGACTTCCTTGGTTTTGGCATAACGCTGTCCTTTGCTGTTTGCTTGCATGAGACTACAAACTTGGTAAGCTGGTGTCAATTATTTTTATGGGTGTCCATGATTGACCTCCCACTTATTTATGAAGCGTCTGAATCAAATTCGAAAAATTTGGAAAGAGTTGATAGAAATGACCTTGTCCGCAAGCTTCATTTCAGGCCGGCGGGTTAAACCGGTAACACCACCGCCGAATCGCGAGTGTATCAGTCAAGATGTTAGAACAAGCCGGGGTGAGCCTGACATAATAAAAGTGTACTCCAAACGATTGCTGCAACCGTATGTCGGTGTCGTCCAGGTCGTCGATATGGGCTGGGCGCGTGCCCTGAGCCTGGACGGGAAGAACTGGGCAATACGCTATGCGCAGGACGAAAGCAAGAAAACACTTAATGAACCCTTCGCTCACGATCCGAGAGTGAATCCTTCCCTTATAGTGACTATCGAAGGTGATCAGCACAAGATCCGCGTCATTCGATCCTCGCTGGAACCTGAACGGGTTCACTCAGACAAGCAGCGGCTTTTCAAGGCGATCAGCACCGTCAGCGTGCCTTTCGAGGCGGCGGATCGTTACGAATACTGGCTGCTGGACGGCAGCGATGAAAGCCCCCTCGCACTGCTGCATTCCTGCGTCTCTGAGGAAGATATGAAGCGGCCTGTGCCACCACCTGAGTGGTTTGCCATTCCGGCGGCGCAACTCGCGGTGCCGGATCCGGACTCAGAGGCGCAGGCTGCCCACCAGCCGCCGGTCAACTACCGCTTGGCGCAGTTAGTCGAAAACCGAGCAGGCAGCAGGCCGCGGGCTGCATGGTTCGAACGACTTAAGACGACGACGGATGACTTTCCGTCCTGTCTTATCAGAGATGAGTGGGAGGACCCGGAATGTCAGCGGCTATGCGATCTCTATCTGCAGCGGCTCGCACCACGACTGTTGATGATGGATGGCCTGCCCTTCACGGTGAGGCAACGCCTGGAGCAGGCTGCATGCGAATACGTTTTCGATATAGAAAAATTTTATCCCCTGTATCCCGAAGTGATAGACAGCAGCCGGTTAAACACCGCCCGGGTCGAGGCCCGGCTGCGGCGCGCGAATGAAGCGTAATCCGGCCTTTATACAGGGTGGTCAAAACGCAGAGTGTTATCCAGTCTAGTGTCCGGTATATCTCGAGGCACATATAATGGCTGACCCTGCTCTCGATTTAATCTTAGAGGATAATGATCGAGAATGAATTTATACTAAAGAGAAAAAATGACTTACTTATATTTAGCCATAGCTATTGTTGCTGAAGTTGCTGCAACCAGTGCTTTAAAAGCATCAGAAGAATTTACCAACTTAATCCCAAGCATAATTGTAGTTGTTGGCTACGGGGTCGCATTCTATTTTATGACTCTTGTTCTTAGAGTGATACCAGTAGGCATAACTTATGCAGTTTGGTCTGGGCTCGGGATCGTTCTAGTAGCCATTGTTAGTTTTTTCTTATACAGGCAAACCCCGGATTTTCCGGCAATTATAGGCATGGGTTTGATTATTTCAGGCGTAGTAGTAATAAATGTATTTTCAAAGACTATCAGTCATTAAATCTAACAAATCGCCCAGGCGTGACCTTCGCTTCGCTACGGGCACTTAACACGAACGTTGTATGCTTAAACCATAAAAGATGGAATTCTGGGCAATAAGTGGGGTCAGATTAAGAGCTAGAGGAAACGGATTTTTTATATCATAATTTTGTTTAGAAGAGGATAATAAAAATGATTCGAAAGATATGTTTAACAATGACGTTGCTGTGCGCATCGACCTATGCCGTTGCTGATGTTGGTAACACTGGCTATATAGGCCTGGGAATTGGCACAGTTGATTATGGCATTGATTCGAGTTCGGATTTTGATAACCCAATGGGTTTCGAGCTAATTATTGGAAAAGAGGTTAGTAGAAATGTTTCATTTGAGGTTTCATATATAGACTTCGGAAAATCTGATAACGGCGCAACACCGGTACAGCATCTGGAAGCTAGCGCTATAACTGCAGGCGCACTGCTAAAAGGCAAACTGGGTAAAACTGCTGATGTATTTTTGAAACTGGGCCTGCAAGGCTGGGATAGCGAAATCACAGAAGATGGTGCAGGTGTTGTTGCGAGTAAAGATGGCACCGACGTATTCTATGGTTTTGGTGCGATGGTAAAAACCACTGACAATATCGACCTGGGTGCACGCTATATCGTGTATGACTTCGATGGTGATAACGTAACGATGCTTTCGATTAATGCGCAGCTAAGTTTTTAATTAATGTTCCTGATAAGCACGGGAAGGACCAGATCACGAATTATACTGCTCGCTATTTAATTAAAGGGTTCAGTGAAAAAAAGAATCATTAACCTTCTGGCGACCACCCTTTTAATACCTTTTATACGAACATTAGCCTCAATTAAATTTGTGCCCAAATAAAGCTATTTACGTACAAATTAACAATAGGAATACAATTATGCATCCATTACTAGAAAAAGAGCATCAGCAATTAATCGATCTGCTTGACGCCTTAGATAATTGTATATCTAAAGGTGGCTCAGTGAATCAGGCACATAAATATCTTAGTGATTTTGTCGCAATAGCAGAAGAGCATTTCAAGAATGAAGAAGAAATTATGAAAGCCTATAATTATCCAGAGATTATCAATCATAAAAAAGAGCATACCGATTTGCTGGAGCAACTATTTACTTTAAAAAGTAAATTAGACCACGGCCACACCCCTTTCGGAACGGATTATATGCAATTTTTAAGACGCTGGCTGGATGAGCATTTATTTGATGCTGACGACAGGCTAGAAAAATTCTTATATCAGGCAGATTCAAAATAGAGGTATCAAGGAGTTAAAGGGGACGGAGGGGTTAAATAATAACCCCTCCGTCCCCTTTGTTTGTTCATCTGTAAAAAATAATTAAATCCTGTCAAAATTCTTTACACTATTTGAGCTCCACACTCCCGCTACTTATCCTATATTATTGTTTTAATTACCTATAATCTTTGCGGCATATAAATTGCATCATAATATCTAATGATCCTGTTCGATAGTGCCTACATTTGAGGAGATCCTGTTATGAAGAAATTTAATCTGTTAGGTGTTGTATGTGGATGTTTTTTTCTGCTCATATCTACTTCTGTCAATGCCGCGCTTGTTACACCGGCGGGCCTCAATCCTGGCGATAAATATCACGTCATTTTCGTTACCTCTAATGCCACCGGCCCAATGTCTTCCAATATTGCAGATTATGATGCATTCGTACAGTCCGCGGCGGACGCTGCGGGGATCGGTTCAACGTTGAGTCTGAGCTGGCGGGTGGTAGGCAGCACCACAACGATAGACGCGAAAGACCATATACAACCGCTTTTTCCTGGCTCTACTAGAAACACACAGGGGTCAGACTCCATGATTTTACAGGCGTGGGAAACTGTATATATTCAGACAATATATTTACAGAAAGCTGACCCCTACATCGCCCCCTGCTTCACATTAAACAATTAATGGGGTCAGACCCCTTAAACTCAAAACAAGTCAATTAACTGCGACCGAAAAAATCGCATCCTGTTATTTCAAACGTTAAGCTGCTTTTGATTTTGAAGAGACAGCCTTAGCCAGGTCTTTTAAAAACAGGGGCCAGAGAGCAATTGTTCTAGTATTAGAGTTATTTACTCCCTGCCCTTGTTTGTTGTCGCCGCTTGTTGTCGAAATATTGTTACGCTGCACCTGGAAAAATTCTGCGATCTGGGTCGTTATGTGTAGACATAAACATGATGAAGAGTCACCATGTGAAATGGTGACAGGCATATTTTTCTAAAAGTTATTTAATAGATACATCTGTCCCGTTTTATTTAGTTTTTATCTATCAAATTAAAGGTTGATCATGAAGTCCACTACTTTAGTATTTATAGCTTTTTCTTTTATCACCAATACTGCTCTTGCTTCGTGGCAGGAAGATCTTACAAAACTTATTAAGTCGGATGATGAAAAAACTAAAAACGATTTAATCACCAAAATAGTTTCAGCGAAACCTGAGCTTGAAGAAATTATTAAATTAATAAAATCTCAAAACTTTGATAAAAGTGATAATGGAGAGTTTATAGAAAAAGAAATTATGTGCGTTGATGGCAAGAAAAGACCTTACGTTACTTATGTTCCAAAAAACTATGACCCGGACATTAAAACTCCCATGATCATTAATCTCCATGGCGGTGTTAACTGGCCAATGAAAAAGGAAAGAATAAAACATGCAAAGAGACAGGAAGTTACCGAACTGGCTATAAAAAATAACTGGTTCATCGTTTTTCCTTTTGCTGAGTCCAGTGCTGCGTGGTGGGATAATGTAGGGCAAGAAAATGTTTTAAATATTATTCGTGAAACTAAAAAGAATTATAATATTGATGACGAAAAACTCTGGATGACTGGTTTTTCTGATGGTGCTTCCGGGTCTTTTAATTTTGCGATGACAAAGCCAACAGACTTTGCGGCTTTTTTTCCGCTTTGTGGAGATATGGGTGTTGGAGCTCAGGATGGTGGCAATCATCTTTATCCGAGCAATATGAGCAACCTTCCTTTATACGTAATTAATACAGATAATGATCACATATACCCCTCTTCCAGGATGATTAAAACTATAGATATGGCAAGAGAAGCAGGAGCCAATATTTTTTACAGGGAGTATAATGGTTTCGGACATGATTTTAATTTTTCTGCTGAAGAGCTTCCGCGATTAGAAAGATACTTCAAAAGAAATTCAAGAAACTCTACGCCTCACCATCTACAGTGGAAAACGGCACAGGATGAATTCTCTAAAGTTTTCTGGTTAAAAATTAATGAAGTTACTGATGGTGATAGAGCAAACTGGCATAAAGATTATAATACGAAACTGTTAGATGAGAGCGTGGCTTTTGGTTTCATTCCTGAACAAGAGTTTGAGGGAAGCGGTGTTAAAGTCGCCAGGATTCATGAGGGCGACACTCTTTCCAATAGCCTGGGCCTGAAACAAAACGACATAGTTATACGATGCAATGAAACTGAAATCAGTAATCTCAAGGACATAAAAACTTTTAAAGATTCTATTAAACGTGGAGACTTTATTAGTGCAAGTGTACTTAGAGATGGAAGTGAAGTGCTCTTAGAGGGGCGCCATCCTGAGCCTGTGAAATATGATGTTTTCCCGAGATCCCTGACATCTGGAGCTCTAGTTGCCGACTTTAGAGCCAATACTTTTGAGGTTAAAACTTCCAGGGTTAAAGGATTTTCAATCTATCTGCATCCAGACATGATTCAACTCGATCAAGATGTGGTAATCAAGTCAGATGGTAAGGAACTCTACAGAAGTAAAGTAACTACGGATATAGCATTTATGCTCAACAACTTTCTTGAGAATAGAGACAGAGAGCTACTATATTATAAAAAGATCGACATTAATTTACAGTAGCCGGATTCCTGGAACAGCATAGCTGTTAACAGGTAGGCTAGCCGATAAACTTAAATGCACAAATCATGGGGTCAAACTCCATGATATTTAGGTAGAATGAAATTATACGATTAAGAAGTCTGCTCCCTTGATCACATACTTTGCCCTAGATAAAACGACCGCTTAACTTAAACATTAGGCTCCCAAGCTACCCTAATATTCAAGAGCTCCGCATCATGCTTAATTTTATCTTATTAATACTCGGCGTTGGCCTGCTCACTGTTGGTGGCGAAGCGTTGATTCGAGGATCACTGGCTTCCGCCAGGCGGCTCGGGGTATCACCATTGCTTAGCGGCCTGGTTATTGTAGGTTTTGGTACTTCAGCGCCAGAGCTGGTGGTCTCTGTAGATGCGGCGATTAATCAGCGGCCGGATATTGCTATCGGCAATGTCGTTGGCAGCAATATTGGCAATATTTTGCTGATTCTGGGAATATGCGCTCTCATCACTCCGCTGGCAGTAAAACCGCTGGCGTTACGCCGTGATGCAGTCACGGTTGTGGCGGCAAGCGTATTATTTCTGGTTCTGGCCATTGGCGGCGTTCTGGGACCTGCAGACTCAGTGATTCTCCTGATGTCATTACTGGCTTACCTGGTATGGGCTTATTGGAGTGAACGCTTTTACGCTGCACCTTCAGCTGAACTTCATAAAGCCGAAGCCAAAGAACTTACCGCTTTGCCGAAGTCAACTGTATGGATTATCACGACTGTAGTTACTGGTCTACTGCTGTTAATTGGCGGGTCTCAGGTACTGCTTATGGGAGCCGTCGGTATTGCAGAACATTTTAATGTTTCCGAGGCGGTTATCGGCCTTACCCTGGTAGCCGTTGGTACATCCCTGCCGGAACTTACCATTTCAGTTATTGCCGCGCTGCGTCGCCACGCAGATGTGGCCGTTGGCAACATACTTGGCAGTAATATCTTCAACTTGCTGGGAATTTTAGGTGTATCCGCACTACTTCAGCCACTTCCAGTGCACGCAAGAATTCTGCTATTCGATCAATGGATTATGCTCGGAACGTCTCTGCTGCTGTTGCTGTTTTTGTATACGGGCCGCCGTCTAAGTCGGCTGGAAGGTGGATTGCTTTTAGCTGGCTATGCTGTATATCTCACACTGAGTTTTACCAAATTCGGCGCTTAACTAAAACGGGACAGGCTCAGTCTAACCCTATTGATTCCAATACCGAGGTAACAAGCATCAGCATGTATTGAATAATAATGAAATACAGTGCAGTATGAGCCGCAAAGGAAACTGCTGGGACATTGCTGTTATCGTGACATTTTTCGGACGGATTCAAGTGACATTCATATATGCTGAAAACCATAGAATTATAGAGACTCTGCCCGGTCGAGTATTTTCGAATATATTGAAATGTTCTATAACCGCTTCAAACGGTATTCTACTAACGGTTATCTCAGCCCAAACGAATTCAAACAACACTAAAAACAATTAACCGTATCTACTATTAGTGGACAAGACCAGTTCTGCATAAGAAGAGTGTTTACGCCGGACCCTAAATTGAAATAAACGCGAATTAGAATATGGGCTACGACTATGAATGAATTATTTGATAAGTGGTTATTCGATCCTGTTGTCGGAAAAGTTATAGCCACGGCATTGAACCTGTCGTGATATTTTTATAAAACACGTCCCGTTATTTTCTTTATAATCTAACAACATTATGACAAATCAGACACAACCCTCTATTTCGACTACCGTAGCCGGTGCATTGGCCAGCAGTTACCAGCGTGCGCTGGGGCTGTTCAGGTTAAATTCTGGCGGCGCTGCTGAAAGCATCAAGAGCCTTACCGACCTGTGCCTTGCCCAGGCTTCACGCCGTGAGCGTCATTACCAGGACAATGCTTTGCCTGAAGCCCTGCTGAAGGCCTTCACCGTCGAGTCACTGACGGCGGGTGATGTGCGCTTTGTGGGTCGCGAGGATCTGCTGCAACGATTGTCAGGCATAGTCGAACACTGGCGCGCGGGCCGCAGTTCGATGCTTGCGGTGACTGGCCCGCAGGGATGCGGCCTGTCGTCGTTTCTGCGGCAGATCGAGCATGACTTCGGCGCTAGTGATGAATTTCGTTACCATCAGCTCACGAGCAGGCCTTACGACATCAATAACAGCCTGCAAATGCTGGCCGAGATTATCGGCTGCGAACAGCCTGTAGAGACCATCGAAGACGTACTTGAACACCTTCGTCAACTTCCGCCGAAGGTGTTCGTTATTGATAACGGCCACCTTTTGAGCTGCCGTGTAATGGGAGCACACGCGGCGATCCGGGTTTTTGGCGCCGTTATGGTCGCTACGCAGCAACGCCACCTGTGGGTGCTGGGCTGTGAGGAGTTTGCCTGGCGGCGGCTGAAGTACATCTATCGCGCAGATCGTTATTTTACCGATCATATCGAGCTGGCTATGCTGAACGCCGCCGAACTTGATCAGTGCCTGGCAATACGCCAGCAGGTATCGGGCGTAACACTCGACTCCACCATGGCGTCTGGAGACAGTCATCTTCCGGACGTTCTGGAACAGGAATTTACCACGCTGTACAAGCTGAGCAATGGCAAACCGGATCTTGCCTTTTTTTACTATCTACGCAGCCTGCGGATTAACAGTGAGAGCCAGTTAGTGGAGATGTTGAGCCTGGAAGCGCTGGATTTCAGCGCGCTTAAATCGCTGATCAGTGAGGAGCTGTTCACACTTGCCGAAATCGCCGTACACGGACGCATGACCATCGACGAACATCGCGCGCTGTTCCGAAGCAGTTATGAAGAAAGCTGGCTGCTGCTGGAGCGTCTCTACCAGCAATGCCTGCTCGACAGGGACGAAGACGATGACCCGGCCTATCGACTGGTGTCTGTGTATTCGGAAGTCATCAGCCGCTATCTCATTAACGTAAACCACCTGTACTAACTATGGAAGAAGAAATTATCGTGCAGCTCACCGAGCTGCTTTCAGTCTCACGGATGTTGCAGGTCGCGCTCGTAATAGCGCTAACCTGGCTGTTATTACGTATCCTTCATTTTGGTCTGCAGCAGCTGATGCAACGCTTCCCTAAACATCGCCTGCAGATGGGACAGGTATTTCCTGTTATCCGTATCATGGTCTGGCTGCTGTGTATTATTTACATCATATTCGGTGTTATCCAGCCACCGCAGGCGGTTGTGTTTGCCGTGCTCGGTTCCCTCGGCCTCGCCATCGGCCTGGCAGCGCAGGGTGGAGTGCGCAACCTGCTCGCAGGTATGATGATGATTTTCAATCCGCCGTTTCGTGTCGGTGACATGGTGAAGTTCGGTGGCTATTACGGTGAAGTAATACGCCTGGATCTAAGCGTGACCATACTGCGCACACTCGACGACAACGTGGTGATGGTGCCGAACTCGGTGGTGCTGGAAAATGCGGTGTCCAATGCTAATAGCGGTGAGCTATCCGAGATGGTCGTGGTGAATATCGACCTGCCGCAGACTGTCGAAATACACGAAGTCCGCGTGCTGGCGAAAGAAGCTGCCATTGCGTCGCCGTATAGCTATCTGAAGAAACCGGTGAGCGTAACCGTCGAAGCACGATATGACTACGGTCATCTGCTACGGCTGGTGATTAAGGCTTATGTGGTGGATGTACGCCTGGAACGTGTACTCGCCAGCGACATTACCGAGCGTTTACTCGAAGCCATGCTGACACGTGGTGTCGACGCTTCGCAAACAGGTGGCCTGTTAGACACCGAGCCTGCTCGTGAAAACAGCAAGGAATAGAAGTGTAAAGCATGGATAATAAAAACAGACTGCTCAGTCATTTAATGGTACTAAATTATGAATAGAGCCTGCCCTGTCGTTTTAAGACACAAAGATAATCAGCTCGAACTGCTTGCATTCAAGCACCCCAATGGCAAAAATCAACTGGTAAAAGGTAATATAGATATTGGTGAGCCTTTAGAGAGTGCCTGCATTCGTGAACTGGCGGAAGAATCAGGCATTCAGGCACAGGTTGTGAGACAACTAGGAATCTGGGACGCCAATTTCAGAGACCAGGTCTGGGGTTTTTGCCTGATGCACTACGAAGGTGTTTTACCTGATACATGGGAGTTTCAGACAATGGATGATGGTGGCCACATATTCAGCTTATTCTGGCAGCCGTTGAATAGCCTGCCAAACGATAACTGGATGGAAGTTCATAAAAACGCCTTCCAGTATATCAAGAATGCTTTAGATAAATAAAAGGATGAAAATTCAATGGGGTCAGACTCGATTGATTATTTATTTGCTAAGTGACCGAAAATCAAAGGATCATGATCCTGTTGATGCCCCTCCGGGCCTTATTACAAGAGCATAGACACATGGCAGTAATCGTTGCAGGCAAACTAATCATAAAGCCAGGCTCGCGTGATGAATTCATTGAAAAATCTCGCGAGGCAATTTTACTGGCTAGAAAGAATGATGCATGCGCAGACTTTTCAGTATCTCCAGACTCAATTGATAGGAATAGAGTAAATATTTTCGAGAGATGGAAATCTCGTTCTGAGCTAAATACATTAGTCTTTTATCGATGGAATTATAATACGGAATATTTTACTATTACAGCCGATTCCCGAGTAAGCAGTCAAACAGTGGGCGCTGGCAGTACATATTTACAACTATACTGCCTCAATCAATAAAACACAGATAATACAAGTTTACAGATAACACTATTCAAAATAAGGAGAGTTAATATGTTATTCATAACCAATCGATCACCACAGGGTTCCATCCGTACAAGAAGGGGCCGCACATTCAAATTCGATTTAAACAAGAACGCACCCTCAAATTCTATCTATTGCTGTGAGCGGCTGGGCAAGGATAAATACATCGAAATCGGTTCCGACGGTTTAATGACCAAACTGAAAGACAGTAACGCAAAACAGATATTATTATTTATTCATGGTTTCTCCAATTTACCTGAACCGGATATTTTTCCACGCGTGGAAAAACTGCAGGCCTACTTCGATAAAAAAGAAAAAAACCTGGTTGAAGTCGTTCCTTTAGTCTGGCCCTGTGATAATGATTTTGGCATTGTAAAAGATTACTGGGACGACCAGAAGTCCGCTGATAAAAGCGCATTTTCTTTTTCGCGTGCCCTGCAGTTCTTTATGGCGTGGCGCGACAAGGCTCCGGAAGATGCGCCCTGCCTTAAGCGAATCAACATACTGGCCCATTCGATGGGAAACAGGGTGTTCCGGGAAACGCTTTCAGTGTGGAATAAATACGACCTGGCAAACGGCGTGCCTTTACTGTTCAGAAACACTATCCTGATGGCGGCAGATATTGTTAATGAGTCGCTGGAAGATGATAAAGAAGGCGTATTAATCAGTCAGGCATCTCGCAATGTTTCTGTATATTACGCATCGGATGACCTTGCCCTTAGGTCAAGTAAAATATCCAACCTGAAGAACAAGGTCGCATCCCGAAGGCTTGGCCATACCGGCCCGGAAGACATGAGCAAAGTACAGTCAAACGTTTATTCCATTGATTGTGATAATTTTAATAACAGTTACGATAGCCCAAAAGGTCACTCGTACTTTCTTGATGATGGCAAAGATAACATCGGTCGCGTTTTCGAACACATGTACAACACGATAAAAACCGGGCGCGTTACTGTCGAAGATGAACGAAACAGAAAGCATATTCTTTAAGGTTTTCTAACAGTACAAACCAACAGACAACTGTCATCCGACTGGCCGAGATGACAGTGCTCTTGACGACAGCGCTATTAATCAGGCTTGATGCGCCACCTGCCGGGTTATCAACTGGTACCAGCGATCAATCAATGCGGTCATTTCATCATAAAAGGTTTGCGTGCTGTAAGTGGTCGCGCTCTCCTCTGTTAGCTGTAAAACTCGGCGCAACAGGCTTTCGCTGGTACTGACAATAGAGTCATCCGGTATATTCTTTGACAGCTGCAGCAACGCCTGGCTTGCATGCTGGCTATGGTCGCTGATAGACAGGCTGATACGGCTTTCTTCCAGCGGATCACTCTGGCTCAGGGTATGCACGCCCAGTGTTCGCAGCATACCCAGGTGCTCGATCAGCGGCAGCCAGTGGTTAATAATTTGAAAACGGTTATCGCCGAGGCATTTCGGCTCGTCATCGGCCAATGTTTGCAGCACACCGATAAGTCCGAGCACAACTTCATTATGTGCAAAAAGGTTGGTAACAAAATCCAGGTCACGCCAGTTGTTTCTCAGTGATTCCCAGCGCCCCTGCACAGTCTGCCACTGCGGACTGCTGAATACATGATGTTTTTCGCCAAACTGCTCTGCCAGCGAATGCATCGAACGGTGCAATGAATGTTCCGTCAATGCCATCTCATCACGAAAGTTTGCCTCACCATTATGAATGGCAACACTAATCACGCGATGACGCTGCATTTCCCGAACAAGGTGCAGCAATACCAGGCAAACATCAACAGAATGCTGGTTTTTCACCGCACCCGGGATACATAAACCCGTACGCTTATAAATAATAAAAACTAACAGGAAACAAACAACACAGGCGAATACTATTTCAATCATTATGCTTAACACACCTTCAGCAACCGCAATAAAAACCAGCCGCGACAAAAAATTATCACTTAACTATGTGTATGCACTATCTATGCCACCCAGTCAGTTGAAACAAAATATTTGATTCGCGTAATCATTGTGATTAGTATCAACAGAAAACAGCAGGATGCCGTAATGACATATCAACTTCAAAGTTTAGCCATCGTTTATCAACAATGGCGCACCAGAAATGACCTATAAAGAATGGCTTAGCGCGATAGCCATCGCCTTAACGTTTATTGCATTCCTGCCCTATATACGCTCAATCCTGCAGGGAAAAACCAAACCGCATGTATTTTCCTGGATAATCTGGGGATCTACAACCTTTGTTGTATTTCTGGCACAGCTGGCAGATAAAGGCGGCGCCGGTGCCTGGCCAATCGGGGTTTCCGGCATCATCACACTCTACGTGGCTGTTCTTGCTTTTATAAACAGGTCTGACTGTTCCATTACGCGCTCGGACTGGTTGTTTTTTAGCGTGGCGATGGCCTCGTTGCCACTCTGGTATGTAACGGCCGACCCATTATGGGCTGTCATTGTTTTGACGACTGTGGATGTCCTTGGTTTTGGCCCGACATTACGCAAAGCTTATGATTATCCGTTAGAGGAAAAACTGACCTTCTTTGTTTTTATTGCTGCGCGCAATATTATTTCCATAGCCGCGCTGGAACATCTTTCCATGACAACCCTGCTATTCCCGGCAGTAACGGCTATCGCATGCCTGTTGTTAATTCTGATAGTATTGATCAGGCGACAAATGCTGACCGGCAGCAACTAATCTTACCGTGAGCGCAGCTCAACCAGGCAGCACTGTCATTATTTAACTTTGAATAAAAATGGCGTCTTGATAAATGGACGTTTATAGAAAATGAAAATAAATGAAGTAATGAGTTCGTCCATAGTTACCGTCGATATGGATGATAACTTGAGAACTATCAAGAACATTTTTGATAACGCACATTTTCGCCACCTGCTGGTCGTTGAAAAAGGTGTTTTATTTGGCGTGATTTCAGACAGAGACCTGCTTAAATCGATCAGCCCTGAAATCGGCACCATCAGCGAAACCGCGAAAGATATTGCCAGCCTGAACAAAAAAGCCCACCAGATTATGAGCAGAAAACCTGTAACCATGACTGCAGATGCCAGCATCGATGACGCAATCGACATTTTTAATAAGCAGCGAATTTCCTGTATACCGGTGGTTGATGACGAAAATCATCCCATGGGTATTTTAAGCTGGCGTGACATTTTAAAAGTTGTCGGCGGTAAGGCAAAAAACTGACACTAACGATTTGATCACGACGATAATAACAGAAGTAATAAAAGACTGGCGCGTTACACAGGAACTATGCCTGCCACCCCGAGCACCGGCCTGTCATGCCGGTAACGGGTGACACAGCATAGCTACTGATAGTTACTTCCTGCGTACGGTGCGCTTACTGTTCTGTAATTTTAATTTCCCTGTCTTTCTTTCATTATTACCACGGCCGTCAGTACCACGACCTGCCGCTTTACTATTTCCTGCTGGTTTAATATCAGGACGAGTATCGGCTTTTGGTTTTTTAGCAGGCGCTGAACCTTTCTCCGATGACTCAGCTGATATTTTCAGCTGCTGACCCGACACCCAGACTTTTTTCAGCGTATAAAGTAATTCTTTCGGCATACCTTCCGGTAAATCCACCGTACTATGGTCATCGTAAATAGAGATACGGCCAATGTATTTGCTTTCTATATCGGCCTCGTTGGCGATAGCGCCAACAATATTTCCGGGTTTAACTTCGTGATTATGCCCGACTTCGATACGGTAACGCTGCATGCCTTCATCTAACGAGGTATCTCTTGGCTGGCGCTCTTTTCTTGGCGGACGATCACCCTGCTCTGACCTTTCGCGACGAGGACGATCTTCTCTATTTCGGTCTCTGCCTCTGTCACGGCCCCTGTCATTACTGCGATTGTCCTTGTCCCAGTCTTCCCGGCCTTTGGATTTTCTCTGCGGTTTATTTGATAACAGAAAATCATTATCACCTTGCACCATGAGTGCAAGTGCCGCAGCAATTTCCAGCGCTGGCACGTTATGTTCCTGCGAATATTTTTCAATCAATTCAGAGAATATCACCGTATTATCATTCGCCAGGGCGTCCGTTATACGCTGCTTGAACTTATCGATACGTTTGTCATTAATAATTTCTGTGGAAGGCAGCTCCATCATTTCGATCTTCTGCCGGGTTGCTCTTTCAATATCATTGAGCATACGTTTTTCACGGGGTGCAACAAACAGGATAGCTTCACCGTGACGGCCGGCACGGCCAGTACGTCCAATGCGATGAACGTAAGACTCGGTATCCTGTGAAATATCGTAATTAACCACGTGAGAAATTCTTTCTACGTCAAGGCCACGAGCAGCAACATCGGTAGCCACCACAATATCCAGTTTGCCTTTCTTTAAATCGTTAACCGTACGCTCACGCATATTTTGCGCAATATCACCATTAAGCGGTGAAGCAGCATAACCACGTGCTTTAAGCTTGTCGGCCAGCTCGACTGTGGAATTTTTTGTGCGCACGAAAATAATCATGCCTTCAAATTCTTCAGCTTCAAGAATGCGGGTTAATGCATCCAGTTTATGCACGCCACTCACCGGCCAGAAGCGCTGGCGAATGGTATTAACGGTTGTGGTTTTTGTCTTGATCGTGATCTGTTCAGGATCATTCAAATATTTTGTAGCGATACGACGAATCTGCTGTGGCATTGTTGCCGAGAACAGGGCGATTTGACGATCATCCGGTGTTTGCTCAAGAATCCATTCGACATCATCGATGAAGCCCATGCGCAGCATCTCATCCGCTTCGTCCAGTACCAGCGCCTGTAAATTGCCAAGCTTCAATGTGCCCTTGCGGATATGATCCATGACCCTGCCCGGGGTACCGACAACTACATGTACACCGCGTTTCAGCGAACGAATTTGCCCGCCGTAATCAGAGCCGCCGTAAATAGGTAAAACATGAAAATCTTTCATGTAGGTGGCGTACTTCTGGAAGGCTTCTGCGACCTGAATGGCCAACTCACGTGTTGGAGCGAGCACCAGCAGTTGTGGATCTTTTTGTTTTAGATCCATGTTGGAAATTAATGGCAGAGCAAAAGCGGCTGTCTTACCGGTGCCGGTCTGCGCCTGGCCGATAATATCTCGACCTGCCAGTAATAATGGAATGGCCTGCGCCTGAATGGGTGACGGTGATTCGTAACCCACTTCGTTTAATATCTTGAGGAGTGATTTATTTAATTCTAAATCATTAAATGTCACTGACACGTCAGTGCCTGTATCTGAGCTCATGCTGTTACCTGTATGCGGCCTATATAAAAATATGGCCTGTAAAATGGAAGGGCTTGTATCGTTTCGGTTATCCCGGCCATAAAGGCCAGCCATGATATTTCATGGGATTTCTAAGCAGATAACCATAAGCCCTACCACTCTATTCAGGACAACCTAACAGGTTCCTGACGCAACGTGGATCTGAGCTACATTCAAACGAGCTGTGTAGTTTAACCTTTATTAGAGAAGTTGCATATACATTTTTTCTTTAAAAACACAAAGTTACGTTTATTCTGGCGTTATACCCATGAACTTACTCAAGTTTTCCAATTTTGATAACACTGGCTATTTTCCAGTTTGTTCGTTTAAATACCACCGATGACTGATGATATTTTCGATACTGGCCACTTCGAGCAGCACATTACCGTGACAAATTCTACGCAAACAGCAATAGACGTTCTCGCCGAGAATACACCGCTGAGCAAACAAAAGCTGAAAATGGCAATGAATAAAGGGGCTGTCTGGCTGGAGTCGGATGTGGGCATACATCGAATGCGCAGGGCAAAAAAAACACTAAGCGAAAACAACATCGTCCACCTTTATTATGATGAAGCGATTCTGAGTGCAGAGCCTGAAGCCGCGGAATTAATTGCTGACGAAGGCACTTACAGTATCTGGAATAAACCTTACGGCATGTACTCACAGGGATCAAAATGGGGTGATCACTGCAGCATCTATCGCTGGGCCGAGAACCACCTTAAACCAGAACGCCCGGCTTTCCTGGTGCACCGGCTGGACCGGGCTGCCCATGGACTGATCATGCTTGCGCATACAAAAAAGATGGCAGCTTTGTTATCTGCCCTGTTTGAAAAACGTGAAATACAGAAACAGTACAAAGCCACGGTAGAAGGTGTACCGGAAAACCTGGAACTACCCCTGTTAATCGATACCGAGATAGATGGTAAACCCGCGCGCTCACACATTATTGCGTTAACGCCACATGAGGATAGCTCAGAAGTCATCATGGAAATTGAAAGCGGCAGAAAACACCAGGTTCGCATACACATGGCCGAACTGGGTTACCCTATTGTTGGCGACAGGCTCTATGGTGCAAAACAGTCAAAAGAAAACTTGCAGCTGCAATCAAACTACCTGAAATTCACCTGCCCGATTAGCAGTACGGTGCGAGAATATTCATTGTAGAATCCCAGAAACAACCAAAAAACGAAATAGAAACGATTATAGAAATATCATGAACAACAACAGTCAAACCACATCAACCGGCACTGCCAAAGTTATTTATATACTGTTACTGGTCGGTACCATTATTGGCATCACCGGTGTCATAGGCCTGATTATGGCTTACGTCAACAAAGAAGATTCGTCAGACTGGCTACAGTCACACTACCAGTTTCAAATTCGCACTTTCTGGATCGGCTTTTTATACATGGTCATTGGTGTTGTATTACTGAATGTAATCATCGGCTATTTGATTCTTGTTTTTACTTTCTTCTGGATCGTTATCCGCTGCGCCAAAGGCCTGAAACAACTTGAAAATAATCAGCCGGTCAGCAATGTTAAAAGCTGGATGTTTGCCTGATTTAACAGCGTCATGTCTGACAATATTCAACTTGCCCATAAAGACCACCAGCCGTCAGCAAAGAAGTTTGCATTAAGCATTATTGCTAATGACATCAATAGCCCCGTCAATGTTGGCAGTCTGTTCCGTTTATCTGACGCAATGGGCATTGAAAAATTATATTTATGCGGTGATACACCTGCCCCTCCTAATTCAAAAATCAATAAGACCTCTCGCTCAACAGAGAAATATGTTGCGCATGAAACCCATAGCGATGCAGAAGAACTGGTCAGGCAGTTAAAATCAAGCGGTGTTTTTATTATTTCATTAGAAATCACTTCATCAAGCATTGCTATCGATTCAGAACAATTCAAACAGCGCATCAATGCAAAGCAGCCTATATGCCTGATACTGGGCTCGGAAAATACCGGGGTAAAACCTGCCCTGCTAGAGTTATCTGATTTAACTGCACATATAACAATGTATGGTAACAATTCATCGATGAACGTGGTAACGGCAACCGGTATCGCCTGTTATGAAATCACCAGTAAGCTGTAAATGCTGGCAACTGTTTTATTAACATTACACACGGTGCTTGCTTCAGCAGCAATGACAGGCAACTGTACTTTATCTGCTCCGCCGCACGATGCCGGTGAAACACAGGCACATGGCGTCATTCTCTACATTTATCCGCGCAGCCAAAACATTGACAAACAATACAACGGTTGCCAGACACAGTGGTTTTTTGATGAAGACCATTATCGCCGGTTAAGCGTCGTGCATTATGAAAATGGCATTGCCACAGGCTATGACAATATCAACCTCAGCAACCAGGTCGGTTACCATTGCCAGTATGTTAATGCACGATTAATCGAAGGTAATGATAAACGCTGCCCGCAATATCAGCAGCTCAGTAAAAAAACATACCGGGCCGGCTGTTACAGCCAGTCAAAACTGAACAGCTCGGATTCTTATGAGCTTGCTTTTGCTGATTGCCAGTTAAAGTAACAGGCAATCAGCGATGATCTGAAAATGAATTTAAAGCCCGCATAAGGATCCGCATTTAGCGCTAAGCAGTCACTGCCTGGCAGTAAGGCGCTTATGTTACAACACGTACTTACAGATTAACTCCTGAAAACGTGAGCTTCACCCGGCCCTTTATGTACTATGCAGTTTCGTCCGAGTCCGAGTCAGCTTCAACCACGTCATCCTGGACCAAACCGGCTGCCGGCGTTTTTATAGCCTTGTGAATAACAAATTTTTTGTTGCTGGCGATTATTTCACAGTTACCAAAAATCCGCTTTAATTTTGCATGATAGGCCAGGTGCCTGTTGCCGATCACCCATAGCTCACCTTTTTCTTCCAGTGCCTGCAATGATTCGGTAAACATCTGCCAGGCAACATTATCGTTGATAGCATTGTCCTGATGAAATGGCGGGTTACACAAAATTAGAGAAATACTTTCTTCAGCAATACCCTGCAGGCAGTCGGTCTGTAAAAACTCGGCTTCGCGAGTATCATCAAATACCGACATAAAATTATGAATGGATGATTCAACGGCCATGTATGATTCATCACAAAACAGTAATTTTGCCGCCGGGTTTTTAATCGCTGCCAGCAGGCCGATCACGCCGTTACCGCAACCCAGGTCAACAATGGTTTTATAAGCTTCACTGACCGGCAGGTTTTCGATAAAGAAACGTGCACCGACATCGAGCCGATCCTGTGAAAATACCGCAGCATGATTCGTGACTTCAATCTCAACATCGTCGAGCTGGTAAGGTAATTTATACGAACCCGGATATGGATTATCTGCTGGCTTTAATTGCTCATTAAACTCGCAGAATATTAATCGTGACTTCTTGCGCGCTAGCGAGGTTTTGGTCGGGCCGAGTATTTTTTCAAACAGCGCCATGGTAGACAGGTGAATATTTTTGGTCATGCCTGCCGCTATGATGATGGACGAACTCTTTAACGCGGGCCGAATGCGATGCAACTGATCCTCCAGCATCGCCAGGCTTTTCGGTACTTTTATTAACACAATGTCTGCACCGCTATCAAAAATGCTGTCCGCTGTTTCCATACTGTTTACGATAGATATCGCATCTTCATCAATATCATTAGCGTCTGCATTAACCTCAATACCCTGCATCGATAAATACGAATCGGTCATTACCACCGGGTTATAGTGATTTAGCGGAATCGAAAGGCCACCAAAAGCATCGTTAACAATAAGCAGGCCATTGCCTTTCTGCGGCAGATCGTTTTCGGCCAGGTAATCCAGCAAATAGGTATCTGCTGCTTCCCATGCACGCAAGGTTTCATTTTTTCTTAAAGGAAAGCGCCTCAGTTGAAAAGAAGCGTTGCCTGTTTGCATTAATGTTTCTATCGCCATTTAATCATTCCACAACCACGCTGCACCCCTGACTCCCGATGAGTCACCATGCAAAGGCGGCATTAATTTAGTGTTAACCACATCAGAAAAAACGTACTCGCCCCAGAGTTTGGGTACATTTTTATATAATCGTTTTATATTTCCCATGCCACCGCCAAGCACGATGACGTCAGGGTCCAGTATATTAATAACATGCGCCAGGCTTCTTGCCATACGGTCTTCATATCGCTGCAGGGTTTCATTGGCATCTTCATCACCAAATCGTGCTGCGTTATCCAGTGCTTGTGCATCGAGGAAAACATTGTTATGAATTTCATGATCGCGGGTTATGCCCGGCCCGGATAACCAGGTTTCGATACAGCCGCTTTTCCCGCAGTAACAGTCGGCGCCCGGTAATTCACTATCCATAGGCCAGGGCAAAGGGTTATGCCCCCACTCACCGGCAACAGCATTGGCGCCGAGTAATACTTTTTTATCGATCACCACACCGGCACCCGTTCCTGTTCCGATGATGACACCAAATACAGTAGAGGCATCACTGGCAATACCATCAACCGCTTCCGAAAGCGCAAAACAGTTGGCATCATTAGCGATGCGAATATCGCGTTGCAACAGTGTTTGCAAATCCGTTAATACCGGTTTTCCATTCATGCATACCGAATTAGAGTTACGCATCAAACCTGATGCCGGTGATAACGAACCGGGCGTACAAATACCTATGCTGCCCTGTTCTGCGGTTTCTGTTTCAACCTGGCTTATTAGATCGGCGAGAGTATTTAAAGTACCGCTGTAATCACCCTGCGGGGTAGTGACACGCTGGCGAAATAACTCATCGCCTGCATCTGATAAGGCGATACCTTCTATTTTAGTTCCACCCAGATCAATGCCGATTTTCATGGCTTCACATGTTGCCAGTAAACTTCCTCATGGCCTTGCTGTTTACTGATAGCACGCGCCAGTACAAACAGGTAATCAGAGAGCCGGTTAATATACGCTAATAGGTGAGTGTTTATCGATGTCTTTTTATTCAGCTTAACCAGTGAACGTTCGACACGACGGCAAACCGATCGTGCCACGTGACAATGCGATGCGGCGAGTCCTCCGCCAGGTAGAATAAATTCTTTTAACGGGGTTAATGACTGGTTCAACTCATCCAGCGATTGTTCCAGCCAGTCGACCTGCTGCTGCTTAATCATCGCCTGCTCACCGTCCAGCCCCATGGCCAGCTCCGCGCCGACGTTGAACAGTTCATTCTGAATTTGCTTGATCGACTCAACAAACGCATCGGGTGAATGGCAACGCAACACCGCAAGCTGGCTGTTTAATTCATCTACATCACCAATAGCCTGAACCAGCAGGTCATCTTTCGCCACGCGAGAACCATCGGCCATGCCAGTACTGCCATCATCACCAGTACGTGTATAAATTTTTGTTAGCCGGTTAGCCATTACTATGTCTCGCCTGTATTAAAGTAAATTGAAGACGACATCAATCTGGAACTCCCGTGCATGATCGATATAGTCCTGAGCCGCAGTAAATGGCTGTATCCGATTAACCGCAGACAGCGCCGCTCGATCCAGCGCACCTGACTGACTGGTTCTGACCAGGCGAGTATTTTCAACACTGCCATCGGGGTGCAGAACAAACGCCACCTTACTCACGCCCTGGCGTCTTTGCCTTTGTGCCAGGTAGGGATATATTTTATTGTCACTGATGCGGCTATGTAACAATTCAATAATTGAGTGTTGCTGCTGTGAAGCACTGGTTGCCTGTAGCACTTGCGCTGTATTATGGTTTTTATCAGTCATTTTTTTAATGACTGCAATCGTGCTATCACGCTGTTCTCGATCAGCTATCTCGGGTAGCGGGATAGACTCCAGACTAACAGCTGAGGTCAGGACTTCTCTGGCAGCAGGCTTTTCCCCGGTTTCATGTTTTGCTTCGGATATTGCTTCGGATATTGCTTCGGGTTCAGCCTCGTGCGCGACCTCAACAGCCGTTTCAGAAAGCAGGTTCCGTGTACGCAATCGGCTGTTTTCCTTCTGCTCTGCAACGGCCAGCGAGCTGACCAGTTCAATTTCAATGCCGCTGCCGGCGCCTTCGCTTTGCGTTGTCACCTGTCCATACAGCAGCAACGCGGCAGCAAATACTGAACTATGAAACAGTATTGATAGCGAGGTCGTTGCAACTATAGGTTTTATCGCGGTATCCATTGCTCTAGGTTATCTGAATTGCCATGCTGCTGTCAGTAAAAAGTTAATTTCCGGCGAAGGAAAAAAGGCTTGCTGCGGGTCAAAGGTGACGGGGTTTAGTCCCAGCTGGCCAACATCTGAGTAGCTTTTGTTGAGTACATTATTTACTCTGCCGGTAAAGATGAGTTCCTTAAACTTATACTCAGCCTTTACGTTAAGCAAACCGTAACCGGGTAATTTAGCCAGCACATTGTCAAAATCACCGGAGAATACCCGGTCACTTTTGGCGAACAGCTCAGCATACAGCTGCCAGCTGTCTGAAACAGCGTAATCCGCACTTAACAGGCCGGAGTGTTTTGAAACGAATGGAATATCCTTGCCGGAAAACGCACCGCTGGAAACTTCTGCATCGGTAAAGGTATAACTGGCAGAAAGCCCTAAGCGCGACGTTGCATTCCAGTGAGCACTGGTGATAAAACCCTGGCGCTGGGTATCATCCAGGTTAATATTGGCGAAATTAACCGGATCGAATGCAATCTCATTTTCAAGATCCAGCGTGTAGATAATAACTTTTGCTGTATTTCCGCCCTGCGTCCATTCGATACCTGTTTCTAAAGACAGGCCTTCCTGCGTTTTAAGCACCACGGGTTCAAAGGTCGGACCGAATGCAGGCTGCAAAAACTCATCCACTTTGGCAAAACGGTAATTCTGGTCGGCACGTGCAATCAGCCGCCAGTTCTCGCTCGCTTTCAGCGCGATACCAAGGGTAGCCACAGTGACATCGTCATCGACCTGAACACCACCCGGATAGAGTGCGAACATACCGCTATCACTCAAATCATTTTCAACTTTTGCATGGCGCACACCGACTGTTACGTCCAGCGTCTCACTGGCAGGTAAAATCGCCTGTGCATAAATGGAGCGTTGTGACTGGTCATTGTTTTGTTCACCGAAACGAGAATTTAACTGGTAGTCACTTTTCGTCAGGTCAGCGCCCAGTGTCAGCATGGTATTGTTAAGTGCTGAAATAAAGCCGATTAAACGCGGGGTAAACTCTTTTACTTTCCGGTTCTGCGTGCTGTTTTCTGTTTCTGCGCCAAACACGGAACTTAGACGGAAAACACCCTCGGTATCTCGACTGGTTAGTTCACCCTCAAAAGACCAGTCATCGCTTAATTCCTGAACCAGCCCTATACGGCCGACTTTTGTTTCCGCATCGGAAAAATCCGTAGCGAAATTCGTATTCACCTGTTTCCTGTCAGCAGCAACTTCATCGGCAAACAAACTGCCGGGTGTATTCAGCTCGTCGTCAATATATTGCAACTCGGTAAATACCGATCCGGAATTATATTCGTAGCCAAGCCTGGCGAAAGCATTTAAATATTTTGCTTCATTGTGTTCGCGATAATTATCCGATTCACGTAAATTAAGTGAAACCCGGTAATTAATGCCATTATCCAGTGACTGCGAAGTGCTGCCAAGAAAATCTGCCGTGTTATAACTGCCCGCAGATAACTTTAATGAATGCCTTAAGGCGCCCGGTTTACGGGTGATGATATTAATTACCCCGCCAACCGCCTGGTCGCCAAACAGTACGCCGGCACTGCCCTGAACAATTTCGATTCGCTCTACGTCTTGCAGCGCAATACTGTTCAGGTCCGGCGAAGCAATATCCGGATTATTGAGCCTGCGTCCATCGATCAATACCAGGGTATTTGAACCGGCCGAATCACCAAAACCACGCATGTCAACGCTAGCACGGCTGCCATCGCCGTAAAGATCATTGATTTGTACCCCACCCTGTCCACGCAGCACATCAACAATGTGGCTGGCGCCGCTGCTTTCAATTTGCTTGCGTGTAATGAGCGTAATACTGGCCGGCGTTGTTAAGCTGCTTTGCTCGGTGCGCGATGCACTGACATGCACTGCAGGTATGGTAGTCACCGAGGTATCTGTCAAAGCCTGCACGGGCTGTGAAATAAATGCAGATACAACTATAACGCCAGACGGGAAAAATTTGTTCAAGGAATCCTCCAGTAAAAGATATGGAGGCAACAGGGAAAGGGCAACTGGAATAGTCATCAAGTTGACCTATACCATGCCGCCCACCGCGACTGTATATTTAAAAACGTCAGGCCGGTCTCCGGGCTTAAGGTGTGTATCCGGCAGCATCGCAGCTGAATACCCGAGTGGCTCCCTTCCCGCAAAAACAAGCTATTGCAGTGGCTAAACCATTCTCACCAATCACCGTTGCGGGGGCAGCGCCGGATTCATTTGAGCGAACTCAAATTCACCAGCTTCCCGATTATCCTCGTTCAGTGTAAATAACACTTAATTGAGGCACCTGACGTTGAAAATTAGAAATTAATTCGCATAATACACCACAAACAACGATAAGATACCCCTCCCATTGGGGAGTGAACTATTACATTTTGTAAACGTCTGTACTTTGCCGACAATAAAAAACAACACTCATAATAAATATGTCAAATCTGGAATCGATACTCAGCCTTAAACAGCACATACAGAATCACATTATTGGCCAGGAAAGACTGGTCGACCGCCTGCTAATTGCTTTGCTAGCCGATGGCCATCTGCTGGTGGAGGGCGCACCGGGACTGGCTAAAACCAAGGCAATTAAAATATTGAGTGACGGTATTGAGAGTAATTTTCACCGCATTCAATTTACCCCCGACCTGCTGCCCGCCGATTTAACCGGCACCGAGGTCTATCGGCCACAGGATGGTTCTTTTCTATTTCAGCAGGGCCCGTTATTTCACAACCTGGTGCTGGCCGACGAAATCAACCGCGCACCGGCAAAAGTTCAGTCGGCTTTATTAGAAGCCATGGCAGAACGCCAGATTACCGTTGGCAAGGTAACCTACCCTCTTCCCGAACTGTTTATGGTGATGGCAACACAGAACCCGATTGAACAGGAAGGTACCTACCCACTCCCCGAAGCACAGCTGGACCGGTTTTTGATGCACGTCAGTATCGGCTACCCCGACGCTTCTGCGGAAAAAGAGATATTAAAACTGGCTCGAATTGAAGCCAGGCAGGAAATAAACAGCCACAATGACAAAGCCGTCATTGCAGTAAATAAAATCAGCCAGCAAAGCATCTTTGATGCACGCAATGAAGTTCTTGAGATTCATATGGCAGAAGAACTGGAAGAATATTTATTACAGCTGGTCCTCGCCACCCGTAACCCGGCAGTCTACGGTGATGACCTGGCCAACTGGATGTTATACGGCGCCAGTCCGCGAGCAACCATTGCACTCGATCGTTGCGCCCGCGCACACGCCTGGCTGGACCAGCGTAACTTTGTCAGCCCTGATGATATCCAGGCAATTGCCTTCGATGTGCTGCGTCACCGTGTCATCTTAAGTTATGAAGCAGAAGCAGACGGCATCACCCCTGATACGTTTATCCAGGAATTAATTGCCCGCGTCGCCGTTCCTTAAACGATTAATAGCCATGCCTGAATATCCGGATAAAAATGCAGAAGGTATTACCTGGATCAGCCCGCAGTCATTAATACAGTTACGCCTGCAAGCCAACCAGCTGCCATTAAACAAAAGTAAAATACACGCCAAACAGGGCGGCGCTTATATATCGTCGTTCAAGGGCCGCGGCATGGAATTTGATGAATCCCGTATTTACCAGGCAGGTGATGACATCCGGAACATGGACTGGCGGGTAACCGCGCGTACCGGCACCGCTCATACCAAGGTGTTTTGCGAAGAACGTGAACGCCCGGTGCTGTTATGGCTGGACCTGAACCGCTCAATGATGTTTGCCACGCGAAATAAATTTAAATCGGTTATTGCCACCGAAATTGCTACCCTGATAGCGTGGAGCGCAGCGAATAACAATGACCGCGTTGGCGGGCTTATTTTTTCAGCGGACGAACATATTGAAATAAAACCGCGCCGCGGGAAAAATGCAGTGCTTGATTTTATTGGCCGCGCAACAAAACACCGTTCCTGGCAAACTCACGCCCAGTCAGAAGCACCGCGAAACATGGCATCCGCCATTTCCAGGCTGAGGGAAGTAACACACCCCGGCAGCCTGATTTTTATGGCGAGTGATTTTCGTGAGATGGATGAAAAAGCCTATTCACACCTGGCAAACATCGGGCGCCACAATGACATCGTATTAGTAAAGATAAACGACCCCATCGAAGCTGAACTGCCAGCGTCGGGAAGTTACAAAGTAACTGACGGCAAAAATGAGCTGCAGATTCAAACCGCCAGCAAAAAAACCAGGAATGAATATCACCAGCATTACCAGGAACAAAACCGTTACCTGGAGAACTTCTGCCGTAAAAATCGAATCCATCTGATTCAAATTTCAACACTGGACAATGCCGCCGACAAACTGACCAGCGGCCTCGGCATTCAGTCCGGTAAGAAGCCGCAATTTCGTGCTGCACGATGAACACCGAAGATATGTATTTCCGCCCAGATGAACGATAACCCATTAACCCCAGCAGCTGGCAGCCAGATAGAATTAAAAGACATTCATCTGCCCGAGCCAATTTCATGGTGGCCACCCGCTCCGGGCTGGTGGCTGCTGTTGCTGGCGATGGTAATAATAATTTTCGGCGTGCTCATTGCCAGGAAAATATACAAAAGCAGGCAGCTTAAACGCGACATCGCTGCCGAGCTTGATCACATTAAACAGCAATACCAAAACACACAAGATAAATCACAGCTGGCCAAGGCATTGTCGATACTGTTACGCCGTGTCAGCATAACCTGTAACCCGACTGCCAATGCTGCCGGTTTAACCGGAGATAGCTGGCTGGTATGGCTGGACGATACCCATTACAAAGCAGGCAGCGGCAGCTTAAAGGTGCATAGCTTTCAAAGTGAAACAGGAAAAATTCTGCTAAGCGCCCCCTACCTGCCAGAAGAAGCTGAGCTGGATTTCGATAGTGAAAAGCTAATCGCCCTGTGTGAATCATGGCTAAGCACTGCTCATAGCAGCAAACGGGTTCAAGCCATCAAAGTTCCGGTGCAAAAATAATGGAATGGCCCGCATTCACTTTTTTATGGCCCTGGGCATTTACCCTGTTACCCGCACCTTTTATATTGCGCCTGCTGTTGCCGCGCGCGAAAAAAACCGGCGATGCCGCCCTGCGTGTACCTGACCTGGCGGATTACCAGCTGGGTGACAGCCTTTCTTCTGTCACTAAAAAATCACGCTGGCCGCTGCTGTTATACAGCCTCGCCTGGATATGCCTGGTGATCGCTGCTGCGCGTCCGCAATGGACCGGCGATCCGGTTGAGCTGCCGGTAAGCGGCCGCGACCTGATGCTGGCGATTGATATTTCAAAAAGTATGGACCTGCCGATTCGCCATAACATGAGTTCTGTCAGCAGGATAACCGCAACCAAAGCAGTGGCCAGCGCATTTATAGAAAAACGTGTCGGTGACCGCATCGGTTTGATTCTGTTTGGTGACCAGGCCTACGTACAGTCGCCGCTGACTTTCGACCGCACCACGGTAAATATTTTATTGCAGGAAGCCGTTACCGGACTGGCAGGCCAGGCCACTGCCATTGGTGACGCTATCGGTCTTGCCGTAAAACGCCTGTCTAAAAAACCGTCACACGAAAGCAGCAACACCGCTTCAGGCAAGATTCAACGTAACATCAGCGAAGACCGGGTATTAATCCTGCTCACCGATGGCGTAAGCAATCGCGGTGAAATAACACCGCTTAAAGCGGCAGAACTGGCAGCGCGAAAAAATCTGAAGATACACACCATCGGCATTGGTAACCGAAACTCACGCGAACTTGATGAGCGCACCTTGAAAATTGTTGCGAAAACCACCGGTGGGCGATATTTTCGCGCCTACAACACCAGTGACCTGCAAAAAATATATGAACTGCTGGATCAGCTGGAGCCAGTGGAAAAAGATGTGCAAAGTTATCGCCCGGTAAAAACCCTGTTTTACCTGCCACTAACAGCCAGTTTTGTTTTCGCAACCATACTCGCGCTGTTTTTATACCTGCCGCAGCTTTCCTTTAACAGGCCTGCGCAGGCAGCGCCGCGTTCAGGGGATAAACCCGCCTGATGAATGATTCACTCAACAGTTTCATAAACCAGGCATTGTTTATTTTAAACAGCATGCAGTTTCTACGCGCCTACTGGTTTTACGCATTCATACCACTGCTTTTATACCTGCTGCTTTGTTTTAAAAGTAAATTGAACAGCAGGAACTGGAACACTGTTGTCGATCCACAGCTAATGCCTTTTGTATTAAGCAAAAGCAATGGCAGGCAGCGCCGCTATCCTTTATTGCTGACGTTTATTGCGGCCAGCCTGTGTATCACCGCGCTGGCTGGTCCGGTGTATAAAAAATTACCGCAGCCGGTTTACCGTGAACAGTCATCACTGGTGGTACTGCTGGATTTATCTCAGTCGATGAACGCCTCGGATATCAAACCGTCACGTTTATCGCGCGCCAAACTCGAACTGCTGGATTTACTGGAAACGCGAAAAACCGGGCAGACCGCATTAATCGTTTATGCAGCGGATGCGTTTGTCGTCACTCCGCTCACCGATGACAACAGCACCATAGCAAACCTGGTACCGTCACTGGAAACGGACATGATGCCGGCCCAGGGCAGCAATCTTGCATCGGCACTGGCGAAAACGGTTTCGCTGTTTTCACAGTCCGGCGTTGTCAGGGGCGACATACTGGTTATTACCGACGACATCAAAGCTGGCGATGAAAACGCGATAAAGAAAGTCACATCACAGGGACACCGGCTTTCCGTTTTCGGCATCGGCACGACTTCAGGCGCACCGGTACCGCTTACCGATTCGGCCGATGGCGGATTCTTACAGGACAAAAACGGCGCCATTGTCATTCCTAAACTGTCACCGGAAAAACTGCAGCGTTTAGCCTTAACCGGAAACGGCCTCTACAGCTCGCTACGAGCGGATGACAGCGATACCCGTAAACTGACACGCCTGTTCCAGTCATCTGCCATTAAACAGGATAAATCTCAGGATGATAAAGCCAGCGACCTGAATGCTGACCTGTGGCAGGAAGAAGGCCACTGGCTGTTATTACCCGTGTTACTGTTTGCCGCTTTATGGGCAAGAAAAGGCTGGCTGGCCGGACTGCTGCCCTTTGCCCTGCTGCTGGTTTTACAAACACCACAGCAGGCATATGCTGAAGATGCAGCCAGCGAAGCGCCCGCTCGCGCAACAGGCAATACCGCAGGTGGCATCGATATAAAACACTTATGGTCAAGCCCCGACCAGAAAGCGATGAAAGCGTTTAATGCCGGTGACACTGAAAATGCCGCAAGGCAGTTCACCTCAAAGGAATGGAAAGCCAGCGCTTATTACCGCAGTGGTGACTACCAGGCGGCAGCCGATGCGCTGAAAGAAACACAAAGCAGCAATGGTTTCTATAATAAAGGCAATGCACTTGCCCGGCTCGGCCAGTATAAAGAAGCAATGGCAGCCTATGAAAAAGCCATTGAACTGGATGCAAACAATGGCGATGCGAAATACAATCTTCAGCAGGTAAAAGATGCCGTAGAAAAACAGCAACAGGAGCAACAGCAAAACCAGGACCAGGGTCAGGATCAGGAGCAACAGTCAAACGAAGAGCAGTCCGAACAGCAGCAGGATGGCGAACAGGGTGAAGACGATACAGAACAGCAGCAGGATGAATCTTCTGATCAGCAATCGCCAGAGGAAAAATCAGAGCAACAGCCTGATCAGCAATCGGAGCAGCAACAGTCAGAAGAAAACCAGCAGCCATCTGCCGATGCCGAGCAGCAGAAACAGCTGGAACAGGATGAGCTAAAACAGCGTGATGCCGAAGCTGAAAAAGCGCAGCAACAAGAGGAAGAGCAGCAGTACCAGCAAGATCAACATGATCAGCAAGATCAAAAACAGGCCGAGCAAAATGAAGAAATCGAGAATCGTGAAGGCGAAGAAAAGCCGGCAGAAATAGAAGTAAACCCGGTAGAAGCGTCCATCACTGAAGAAGAAAAAGCAACGGAACAATGGCTAAAGCGAATTCCTGATGACCCCGGCGGTCTATTAAGGCGCAAGTTCTACTATCAATATAAACAGGTACCTAATCAAAACGACGACAACGAACCATGGTAAAAACGGGACTTAACAAACACACTGCATCAACAAACATGGCTACAGCAAAAACAGCCGGGATATTTATTGTCCAGGTTTTATTTCTGTTCACACTATTTTCCGGCGCTATCGCACAGGCGGCCAATATTACTGTAAGCACCAGCCGTAACCCGGTCGCCCTTGATGACTCCTTCCACCTGGTTTATGAAGCTGACAGCAATGTTGATGATGATCCTGACTTCTCCCCTGTCTATGAATATTTTGACGTACTCAGTAGCAGCCAGAGTACCAACATGCGTTCCATTAATGGCAACTGGAGCCTGCAAAAAACCTGGGATTTAACTGTCATTGCGAAAGACGTAGGCAAATTCACAATCGCACCGGTTAAATTCGGCAAGGACATTAGCCCGGCTATACAGGTAACGGTTAGCAACAGTTCATCCCCTAATAGTGTCACGCCCGATGGTCAGTCAAGCATACCCGCTAAAATTTTCCTGGAAAGCAGCGTCGATAAGAAGTCAGGCTGGGTACAGTCGCAATTTATTTATACCATACGCTTATTGCGCACCGTCAGTATCGCAAACGCATCGATTACAGAACCTGTTAGCAGTGATGCTGATGCAATAATCAAATTGATCAATGAAGATAACTATCAAACAACGCGCAACGGCATTAGATACGATGTGTTTGAGCGTTCCTATGCTATTTTCCCGCAAAAAAGCGGCAGCCTTAAAATTGAACCGGTGACCTTTGAAGGCCGCGTTAATGCCCAGCAGCCGCGTACCATATTCGACCAGTTCCGCATGAGCGGGCAGACCAAACGTTTGCGCAGCAAGCAGATTGAACTGAATGTAAAGGCTGCTCCTGAGAACATTAATTTGCAGAACTGGCTGCCAGCAAGCGATGTGCAACTGGTCGAGGAATGGTCCGCCGATATCCAGAATCTTACAGCAGGTGAACCGGTTACCCGTACCATCATGATCGCCGCAGAAGGTTTAACCGGGGTACAGCTTCCTGATCTGCCGTTTGACGATATAACAGGTTTAAAACAGTACGCGGATAAGGCAATTGTTGAGGACAAACAGATTGATGCAGGCATCACCGGTTATAAACAGGTCAAGGTCGCCCTGATTCCAGCCGGTGCCGGAAGCTATACGCTGCCGGAAATCAAACTGCCATGGTGGAATACCAGAACAGGCAAAGAAGAAATTGCAATACTGCCACAGGTCACGCTGACGGTAACAGGTGTCGCCAATACACCGGCACCGGTCGTTCAGAGCATCACACCACAACCGCCGCAGGTGGCACAGCCAGCAGAAAAACCCGTGGCCGCGGTTTCAGAGGCAGTACCTGGCGAGGCATACTGGAAATGGTTAACACTGTTTTTTGCTATTGCCTGGCTGCTTACATTACTTGCCCTGTTTAATAAATCTCGAAGCCAGCAGAAGCTGGCTAAAAACCATATCAACAAATCTCATCCGCCAGTTAAAACAGAAGCAGCCAGGGTTATCAAGCAGGCACAAAATAATAATGCCGAGAAAACAAGACAGGCATTAATCGACTGGGCCAGGGCCAGCTACAACAACCCGGACATTACTAATCTTTCGCAGATAGCTGATACCTGCTCATCAGCTTTGCAGCAGGAAATCAGGCAGTTAAATGAATCCCTGTACAGCATGGATAGACAATCCTGGCAGGGCAAAACATTCATCCAGGCATTCAAGGACGAACAACGCAATAAAACTAATAAAAGCGTTGATAACAGCCCCGTTTTAAAACCTCTCTACAATAAATAACCACACATTTATTCGAGTTTTAACACTTATATAAGAGTATTGTCGCAACTACCTTACCCTTTCTGTTTATTTTTATAACGAGTATAATGGTCGGTCAGGGGCGAGGGATTTGCTTGTTATCAAACATTTATAAACAGGTGCATTATGATCTTCGAGTCCTTCTCCGAAAGTCTTTCCTTTTTTTTGTGGTCAACTCTCGTTATCTCTGTGGTTCTCGGCGCAGTCGTCAATAAAACCAATTTCTGTACCATGGGCGCGGTTTCAGACATGGTCAACATGAGCGATTACGGCCGCTTCAGGGCCTGGTTGCTGGCCATCGCCGTCGCCATTATCGGGGTCAGCATCTTCGAATACCTGGGTATGGCAAATGTTACTGACAGTTTCCCGCCTTATCGTGATACACGTCTTATCTATGTCGAAAACATTCTCGGCGGCATTTTATTTGGTATCGGCATGACCTTTGCCAGCGGCTGCGGTAATAAAACACTGATCCGCATCGGCGGTGGTAATATCAAATCCATCCTGGTGTTTGTCATCATAGCGCTGGTTGCTTATTACATGACTACACCTTTCCCGGACAGCGATAAAACCCTGTATAGCGTTTTATTCTATGACTGGGTCAACCCTTTATCGGTATCATTAGATAGCAACCAGGATATAGGTGCCATTGTCAGTAAGATAGCCGGCAGTGACAGCACTGATAGCATACGCCTGGTAGCCGGCTTGATCGTTGCCGCTGGTATGCTGTTTTATGTTTTTAAAGCAGCTGATTTTCGCAGCAGTAAAGACAATATTCTTGGCGGCGTTGTTATCGGCCTGATTATCGTTACCGCGTGGTACACCAGCAGCAATATCAGTGTCACCGCCGAAGGTAGCAATTACTCGCTTTCAGACTATTATTCTGAATGGGAAATGCTGGCAGAAAGTGAAGAAGGCAAGCCGGCTACAGGCCGCGCCCTGAGCCCACAGTCATTCACCTTTATTAATCCTATCGGCCAGACGTTTGGTTATGTAACCGGCAAGTTTAATCCGGCGTTGGTAACTTTTGGCCTGGTTTCTGTCTTTGGCGTTATTCTGGGATCACTATTGTGGTCGCTGATTAGCCGGTCATTTAGAATCGAATGGTTTGCTAATTTCAGGGATTTCTTCAACCACGCTATCGGCGGCATTTTAATGGGCTTTGGCGGCGTGCTGGCACTGGGCTGCACAATCGGCCAGGGCATTACCGGCATGTCGACGCTGGCGCTGGGTTCAATACTGACTTTCATAGCGATCATTTTCGGCAGCGCCATGACGATGAAAATACAATATTACAAACTGGTCTATGAAGATGAAGCCAGTTTTGCCAAAGCCTTCATTACCGCACTGGTCGATATGAAACTGTTGCCCGCTTCCATGCGCAAACTGGATGCCATCTGACAAAACTGACATGGATGAAAAGTCGTGGTTTGTTTACATTCTGCGCTGCGCTGACGACAGCCTGTATACCGGCGTGACACTGGATGTTAATAAACGTCTGGATGAACATAATGGCCTGTCAAATAACGGCGCAAAGTACACGCATGGCCGCCGCCCCGTTAGTCTGGCTTACCAGGAATCGGCACTATCACGTTCCGAAGCCTGCAAACGTGAATACGCTATCAAGCAGTTAAGCCGCTCTGAGAAAGAAGAACTGCTAAAGTATCAGAGATAAATTATCTTTAAATGTATTTTTTCAACTGAAATTTAAACTATTTGACTTGAATCAAGTTAATTCCGAAGCATGCGATTAATATGTACACATCGTAGGTTTTCATAGTTCCTGCGATTATGCCTCAGCTACACCTCTCTCTCCTGGAGGTTAGTTAGCAGTGTGAGCTGGTTACTCACACTGCTTTTTATTTGTCTGCGATTTTTTTAAGAATATTCTCTGTTACTCGTCCGTCTAATACTTTATTGTATTGCTATTCTCAAAGGAAAAAACCATGAGCAGACTCGCCAGCCTTATTATTCTTTGTCTTGTTTCAATGCCCGCAGTAAGCGGCAACCCGGTAAGCGGCAACCCGGGCAATCACACCACCAGCAATGCCCCATGGGGCGGCGCCAGTGTTACTGAGACTGAATACAAACCACAGAAAGTTGTTTATGATGTACACGTTAAAACAACAGAAAAAATGGAAAGCGTACTCGACCGTGCCAGTTACCTGAGCACAATAACCGGTGCGGACCCTTTCGATCAGTCCATTGTCCTGGTATTGCATGGACCTGAATTAAAATTTTTCGCCATAGAAAACTATGCAAAACACCAGGCCCTGATGCAACGCGCACAAAGTCTTGTTGAAAGTGAAGCACTAACAATCAAAATGTGTAAAATCGCAGCACAGGGTCAGGGCTACCAGCCAGAAGACATTCACGGTTTTGTCGAGATGGTACCCATGGGTGATGCTGAAATTATTCGTCTGCAATTCGAGGAAAATCATGCCTACATGCAATAAAGCACTATTTCTTACTTCCCTGTTACTTGGCATGCTGACATTTGGCCAGCCATTGCTTGCGGAGAGTCAGAAAACAACCGCCAGCTATGCCCCGATAACAACAGAGATGCAGCTTAAACAGGTTTCCGAACATGTTTATTACGTCGAAGGTGTGCCGGGTGTGGCGACAGACAACGAAGGCTTTATTTCCAATGCGGGATTCGTCATAACCGATGAAGGCGTTGTTATTTTTGACTCACTGGGTACGCCCTCTCTGGCCCATGCACTATTGCAGCGAATCAGAAAGATAACCGATAAGCCGATCAAAAAAGTAGTGGTCAGTCACTACCATGCCGACCATATTTATGGCTTGCAGGTATTTGAAGAACTGGGCGCGGAAATTATTGCACCTTATGGTGCGCAAAAATATCTCCAGTCCGACGCTGCCCGCGAGCGTCTGGAAGAACGTCAGTTCTCCCTCGAGCCCTGGGTAAATGAAAATACACGACTGATATTACCCGACACCACGGTAGAAAAATCCACCCAGTTCACTATGGGCGGTTTAAACTTCACCATCAACTATATGGGCAAGGCGCATTCAGATGGCGACCTGACCATGCTGGTCGAACCCGACAAGGTTTTATTTTCCGGCGATATTATTTTTCAGGAACGCATACCCTTTGTCGGCAATGCCGATTCTAAAAAATGGCTGGAGACTTTAACCCGGCTGGAAACGGAAGGTTTGAACGTACTTGTTCCCGGTCACGGTCCGGCATCAACAGACCCTAAAAATACTATTTCATTAACGCGGCGATACCTGGCATATTTGCGTAAAGTCATGGGCGCTGGCATCGAAGACTTCACGCCGTTTGATGAAGTTTATGCTGCTGCGGACTGGTCGGAATTTAAAGACCTGCCCGCTTTTGATGCCGGCAACCGCATCAATGCCTACCAGGTCTACTTGTCAATGGAAGCCGAATTACTCGAACAGTAAGACTGATGGCATAGCGGAAATGAATTCGCTATGCCGGTCAGCCGATTGCTTGTCTTTATCCGATTGCCCTACCCCGACTGACTTCACGGCTATTGATTTCGTTTTTACCGTAATTTTTGTAACAGCCGGTACCAGGGTTATCAATTCCTTTGTCAGCATTCATAGCACTTCGCCTTCTCACGATATAATTTCGCTACAATTAGCATTTATTTGATATATAAATCAAAATATTGTTAAAATTCTTCATTAATTGACTTAAAAATCAATATAAAGGATTGATATATAAATCAATTAAGCTATCATTGAATCACTTATATGACTTTTATAACAAAATGACTGAAACTGAAATTATTAACGAAATTATCGAAATGGCCAAATCGCAAAATATTAGCCAGGGTGAACTGGCAGTCCGCGCCGGCATACGCCAGGAAACCCTGTCTCGCGCCAAAAAGAAATCCAACCTGCGCTTTAAAACGGTGCAGCAACTGGCGCAGATTGTTGGCCTCAAATTGAAACTAAGCAGCGATAACCCGGTAGTCGATAAAATTCAGGATGGCACGCTGTTTCCTTCTTAACGCCACGACCATGCACTATTGCATAAACACACAGAATCAACAGAACAGGACGCTTATCAACTAATGAGTACTGATCGTGAAGCCGTTATCTGGACACGCCTTGGCGGTACACCTAATCGCATGGGCCGGTTATACGTAACCGATAAGGATTGCCGCTTCACCTACGATGATGATTACCTGCAGCTGGACCTGCCTGGCCTGGGCATGGTCTATGCACCAGCTTATTATGGCAAAACAACTATTAGCCGCGAGCGTAAAAAACCTTTTGACCTTTTCCCGCCGATACAGTCATTAATACCACCGCAGCAAACCGATAATTTTCAGCGCAACCTGGCACTGAAATATTTACAAAAAAAACGACAGCTCTCGACACAGGACATGACAGGTTTTGACGCTGACTGGGAAATATTGAAAATCTCGGGCCATGGTGGCATCGGCCACCTTGATGTTTTTGAGAACGATCAAATGGCGGAGAACTGGTACGCACACCCTCCCCGCCATCAACTGATGGAAATTACCGATGAGATGGGCTTTTCACTGAAACAGTTCATGACCTGGTTTGAAGAAGATATTGATGTTTTTATTCAAACAGTCGGCCCAACACCCAGTGTCGGTGGCGCAATCCCCAAACTGCTATTATCAATCCCTGCGTCTGGCTGGGATGGACGCATCGGCTTACCCACTCGCGAAAGCACTCCGGGCATTATTGACATTGTCCTCAAGTTTGAACAGAGCAATCGCTATCCCGGTATCATCGAACTGGAAATGCTGGCTCTTGAAATACACCGCGAAGCCGGTTTCGATGTACCGAGATACTGGCCCTGTTTTTTCAAGGGCATGCCTGCACTGGCGATTGAGCGTTTTGACCGTGACCAGAACAACCTGCCGCTTTACAGTGAAACCCTGTATTCAATACTCGCTTCAGGTGCTCCAATCAAGCATCATTATGATTACCGATACGACCTAATTGCCCGGGCTATTGACGTATCTCCGCTTGAGCTTGTCAGCAATACATCGGAAGCTAAAGTGCACCTGTTTAATCGTCTGCTGATGGCAATACTAACTGGCAATGGTGATCTGCACCTGGAAAATTTGTCCATTACCAGCAGCCATGGTGTAAAAGCTTTCTCCAGGGTTTATGACCCGGCGCCGATGCGAGCATACGCACAGCACGACATGCTAAGTGTTATGCCGTTTGGTGATTATGGCGAAACCCCTGCTGATAGCGGGTCAGACGTGGATGAACCAATAGGACTGAAACAGGCCATTCAACGTTTTGCTAAAAACTGTGGTTTGAGCAGGACGAAAACTGAACAGGCAATATCCGGAGCACTGGAGGCCACATCCACATTCAGCCAGCGCGTAAGTGAACTTAAAACCGTGCCGGAAGAAAACCGGGAACGACTGATTAACCGGACTGAAGCCATACGTAAAAAACTTCTTGTCTGAAATAATAAATCTGAATTTACTATTCCGTGAGGGTTACAGTTTACTGAGCAAAGCCTGTATATGTCCGGCGTTAGCAGCAAAGTCAGCTTTACCGACACGCGAGCGGGATTCCACATGCAATGATGATTCATCCATACTTATAAACTGCACCTGCACATAAACATCATCTTCAAAAAGAAAGACCGGCGAGCGCACGACAAAATTCGCATTCTGGTTGTCACTATCATGAGACAGAACTTCCCAGCCTAAATCTGCGGCTGCTTTCAATACACGCTTATACAGTTTTTCTGCGTTCATATTGAACTGCGGCGTGCGCAACTCTTTGAAGCGATGATCATCAGACGTGCTGGCAGAGTTACTGCTGATATAAACCTGCAGACGGTCGACAAGCCCCGGAGGCTGTAATAGATTCGCCCCGTTTTTATACAAAGTAAAAAACATAACAGCAACTAGAACGACCGCGGTAAAGAATAAAATTTTAATTATTGTCATCTAAGCCTTCCATTGTATTATTATTTGAAGCCGTGCTTAGTACAACACAACAAACATAACACGGTCAACATGTCTATTGCTATCAATCTGTTATGTCTTATATAGTATACGTAGATGCCCACGCTGAATATTTACCAGAAAAAACCCAGTATTGATAAAGCACATCTGGTCGCAGAACCTGATATTTTTTATTCTCGAACAGCAATACATATAAAAATTAAAATAATGTTTGACAGACACAACAAAACAAATCACTATCGGGGCATGATGAATCACACCTGCCAACTCACTGCCAATCGTATGACTGTACGTTTCCATTGGAAACGCGCACGCTGGCCTGTCGGTATTTCATTATAATAATAACTATAAAAGTACAATGATTTCCCAAAGGCCACTGCAAAAATAGTGGCCTTTTTTTATGTCCATGGATGGACGGTATTCCGCAAGGAGCCAGGACGGCGGTTGCTCCGGCATTATCTTCATACCCTACATCCATGTAGGTAATGGCGGTGTGACGAATGCCCAGGGATGGACGGTAATACACAGGTAAACCGTAAACAACAATAAACTAAATCTATAAATGTAATTAAAGGAGGTTAAACAAAGTGTCAGTTCCAATATCTTATCTTTCCGTGATACTTATCTGGAGCACTACGCCATTAGCCATTCAGTGGAGTGGCAATGATGTGGGTTTTCAAATAGGCGTAGCTGTACGTATGCTCATTGGCTTAATCGCCCTGTGCCTGCTGTTACGAATAATGAAGATAGAATTTCCCTGGCACAAAAAAGCACGCCGCGTATACCTGATTGGCGGCTCTTCTCTGTATGTAGCAATGAGTTTCGTCTACTGGGCAGCGCAGTTTATTCCCAGTGGCTGGATATCGGTAATATTTGGTTTATCCCCCATCATTACCAGTATTCTGGCAAACCTGATATTGAAAGATTCACACCTTTCAGGGATGCGTTTAAGCGGCATGGCTTTAGGCTTCACCGGACTGTTAGTGGTTTTCTATGAAGGCATGACAATATCTACTGCTGCATTACTGGGTATTATTGCCGTGGTAGTCAGTGCCGCATCACAGTCTCTGGGTTCAGTCCTGCTAAAACAGCAGCAACCGGACTTTCACCCGGTTGCTATCACTGCAGGCAGTATTGCAATTGCAATGCCTTTGTTTATTTTAAACTGCCTGGCCATCGGTAGCTGGCCGGAAACATTTCCGCTCAGATCGGCATTATCAATACTGTACCTGGGACTTGTCGGTTCGGCCATAGGCTTTCCGATATACTTTTATCTGCTGAAAAAAATGAAACCCGAGCGGGTAGCAATCATTACATTGATTACTCCGATAACAGCGTTATTGCTAGGCGCCTATTTCAACGGGGAAATAATCAGCAGTAAAGTGTGGGCCGGAACCATAATGATATTGTTCGGACTGACGATATACGAATACGGTAAATATTTACCACACGTCAGAAAATGGAAAGTACGCTGGCTACCCCGGCCGTTGTAGGCCGTTATTGTTACTCAAGGCTGAAGCGATAAAATAACTTTTACAGCAAAACAATGATGACAAATTCTGCCAATGAAATTTGTCATCATTGTGCCGCTTTTGATATAAGGTTTTCATAGCAAACATCAAGCCCTTGACCTGATGGCCTTCCCTTTCGAGTCAAGAACTACAGCAATTGGTCGATATGCTGTATTAGCTTTTGCTCAACATCATCAGCAACACCTGCATATTTTTTTGCAAACTCTTCGGCAGCAAGCCGGTAGCGTGAATCGTCAAGCAGCATCTGGAGCTTGTTACTCATATCCTGCGGATTGCCCAACCCCGACCACAAACCCGCACCCATCCGCTCTATATTTCGAGCAAGCTTGGCTTGTTCAAAATAGATTGGCAGCAGCAATACCGGCTTACCGGCTAAGAGAAATGTTGCAACGGTGCCATGCGTGCTATTTGTAATAGCAATATCACAACTAGCCGCTGCCTGTATTAAATCCAGCGGTGTTTCTGAAAAGTGGATCGATTCAGAAGTAAGCCTTAATCTATCTTTTTTGATGAGCTCAGGTGCATAGACTATGACCGATGCCTGTATTTTATTCAGGTATTGAAACAGGGAAGGCATTTTCTGAAAAGGTTTGAGGTACGCATAGATACGTTTGCCCTGCACAGCCGGCCACACTGGTTTAGAACCAAGCCCGGACAAAAGCGTACCCCAGTAAGTAACATCGCCCTGCGGCCTGCCGGGGTAGTGATCAAACTCACTGTAGCTGGTCATTATTCTGCTATCAACATCATATAATTGTGCGATACGATCTACTGAATCACTACCAAGCTGAACTAGCACCTGGTTGATATTTGCAAGAATCCTGGCCTCATCTGCAGCCACCACGTCCATATCAGGTGCCGGCCTTGTCCGCAGCAATGGTGGCGTCGTAACATTGGGTGGTATAAAAAACCCGCTACCAATAACAATTTTCCTGCAGTCCAGGTTTCGTGAGGCAATTAAGGCAGAAGGACTATGGTCATGAATAATAAGATCGGGCTGGTAGGACTGAAATATCTGTTGCCAGGCTTTGGCCAGCCCCGTCAGTAACTGAACATTAGAATAACCCACATTATTAAGGATTTGCGCAAAGGTAAAGGGATTGGGTATTTGATTGCCAACCCCTTTGAGCACTATAGGTGCCTGGAAATAGGGAAATCCGGCTTGTCCAAGGCTGGTTTCAGCCTGACTTAAATCACGCAGAACAAAAGCCACCTCATGCCCTTTTTCTCGCAGTCCCCTGGCCAAAGGAAGATACGGCGCGACGTGACCCATGCCACCGCCCAGTTCCCAGGTAAACAGTATTTTTGCCACCCTGATGCTACTCCTGTTGTGCTCAGCAAAGCCATAGCATCAATACAGATGGCTGAAGTTTTTATGCTCTTACTTCAACTTGAACACTGACACGCTTTGCCTGCTTTTCATTATTATTTAAACAGGCCGACATCTTACAACAAATAGTACTATTTATTCACACCGCTTAATCGGCAGCAGTCGACTATCAATATTTAATGAATATTAACGGAAAGAGCATTTGTACTACTTAGATTACTCCAGACTACGTCACCATCTTCACCGGTCACTTTAACCATAAAGTACTCTTGCGACATCCTGGATGCAGTGAAACAGGCACTGGTCTTGTTATCGTAAGATTCAAGAACAAGCCAATTCGAAGAATTTTCGTCAGGTTTATATTTGATATCCCACATATCGTTACCCCCTTAATTCAGTAATAAAAAGCTGCAAATAACTGCATACAAAAAGATTTTATTCTCAATTTATAATCAGTAAGGTAAAAGCATAACTCACACTTATGACTAAGGCCCATAATGCCAGCTCAAGAAGTATTAACTCATACTGATTATTTTTTTTCTGTTTCACATTATCCAACCAATCAATTCAACATCGTTAATATAACTAAAGCAAAAGCCATGCCAGAAAACCGCGCGACCGGTAAGAAAAGAAATTTTCGTGAAAAAACAAATTTAGACACGCTACAAAGCGGGGATTGGGCGAACACAGGGGGATTTTAGTGAATTAAATAAATATTACCTGGCTATCAATTACTTTACGGACTATTGCAGCCTGAGGCACATTACAAGGTAATAGTGTCGATTATCTGACAACAGTTGCTATTTATACGTCAGCACAGGAATGTTTCAGTATGAGTAGTTATTAGCAATAGCCTGTGAAATTGCTGGTTTGCCAGAAACCTTCCAGTTATTATAAACCCCTGTGATACTGCTTTTAAGTACAGCCATTTTCTGATTAATGCTTAACCGTTTTTTTAGTGCCACAGGCAAGCTGGCTCCATTTCTCTCCAGCAATTTAAGCCTTGAATTAAGTTTACCTTTAGCGGCGTGCATAATAGCTGTTTCACCATCCTGGTTTTTTGTACCAATAGCAGCCTTACTCTTATGCAAAACCACTACCGTTGCCTGCTACCCTTTCGCTGCAGCTAACATCTGGTCGCTAACAGCCTGTTAATAGAAAATAACAGCAACATTCTCGGTGTGCGTTACTACGATACAGATTCATCGGACATGACTTCATTCATCGCAAATTCAAGGTTTCATGTTTCCAGGAACGGGCGGATAAACCCGCGCCTGCAATTTGATGTTCGTGATTTAAGCAATGGAGGTTCTCAGCATAAAATACCAGCCTTACTCAGAACAGACTACCTGTATTCAAAAAAGTTGATTTTCGATTTTGATATTGGTTACGATGAAACCTTTGAAACTAACGATGGACAGGATCTGGGCAACAACAGTTTATTTTTCCTTCTGGGGTATCGCTGGGATTTTTAAAACACTTTATAGTCATCTTAAAAACACCGATGGCAAAATCGCTGAACGAGGACAAAGTTTAAAACCTTTAATCATGCAAAAGATATGGCGGCGAAATAAATAAGGTTTAATCGCAAACCATTAACCCGTCAATTTAAATAATGAAGTTCATCCTGACCCGTTAAATTTTAGACTGGTTTTAGCCTTCTGATTTTTTTTACACTCTGCTGTAAAAATTTTCAAACGTTAACCCAAAAGTTTTTTATATGGGTAAATTCTTATGTTCTAACAGTCTTTTTTACTGAAATTAATAAGTCACGGAAATCATTAAAAAAACCCGACTTATCCACAGTTTATCCTGAAAATCTCCACCGTGATATACACAATATATAGTGCTTGACTAATCCCCCGACCACACCCTATAGTATCCAGCATAAAAACCCTGCGAGAGAACAGGGCACCATAAAAACAGCTAAACCACTGCGGGAAGGGCAATGCAACCAAATACACCCAAAAATACTATTCAAGCGAACGACAACCAAACCACCTTAACCAAGACAAAATCAACAGCAGCAGATTCGACCAGTATTGCAGCAACGGCACCGGGTCAATTTCGTGTAATCCGCCGAAATGGCAAGGTTACCGCATTTGACAGCGATAAGATTTCAATCGCCATGACCAAGGCCTTTCTGGCCGTTGAAGGTGGCAACGCGGCAGCCAGTAACCGCATTCATGAAATCGTTAAAAACCTGACCGAACAGGTCACTTATGCCCTGACTCGCCGCATTCCAGATGGTGGCACTTTCCACATTGAAGACGTGCAGGACCAGGTTGAGCTGGCATTGATGCGTGGCGGCCATCAGCAGATTTCCCGTGCCTACGTTATCTACCGTGAAGAACATGCCCGTGCCCGTGCGCAGGAAAAAGAGCTTGAACAAAGCCTGGAAGAAATCACCAGCCACATCAATGTAACACTGGATGACGGCAGCGTTCAGCCGCTGGATAACAAACGTTTACATGCCATCGTTTCGGAAGCCTGTGAAGGCCTGGTTGATGTTGATGCACAGGCGATTCTGAATGATACCGAACGTAACCTGTTCGACGGCGTACCGAATAAAGACGTATCCCGCATGCTGGTGATGAGCGCGCGTACCTTGATTGAAAAACAGCCGGATTATGGTTACGCCGCATCACGCTTATTACTGGATGATCTGCGTACCGAAGCGCTGAGTTTTATTTACAACAAAACCAGCACCGCCACACAGACAGAAATGAAATCGCAGTACCCGGGCTACTTTGGGGCTTACATCAAACGTGCCATTGACCTGGAACTGCTTGACCCCCGCCTGGCCGAATTTGACCTTGAATATCTAGGTAAACAGCTGGATGCTTCTCGCGATCACCAGTTCACCTACCTGGGCCTGCAGACTTTATACGACCGTTACTTTATTCATAACGAAGATACCCGCTTTGAATTACCACAGGCATTTTTCATGCGCGTATCAATGGGACTCGCTCTCAACGAAATCAACCGCGAAGAAAGTGCTGTTGAATTCTATCGACTGCTCTCCTCTTTTGATTTTATGAGTTCAACACCAACACTGTTTAACTCTGGCACTTTACGTCCGCAGCTTTCCAGCTGTTACCTGACAACAATACCGGATGATCTTGACGGCATCTTCGGCTCCATTAAAGACGATGCGCTGCTTTCAAAATATGCTGGCGGCCTGGGCAATGACTGGACACGTGTTCGCGGCATGGGCGCTCACATCAAGGGCACCAATGGTAAATCTCAGGGCGTCGTACCATTCCTGAAAGTCGCCAACGACACCGCGGTTGCGGTTAACCAGGGCGGTAAACGCAAGGGCGCTATGTGCGCTTACCTGGAATCATGGCACATTGATATCGAAGAGTTTCTTGATCTTCGCAAAAACACCGGTGATGACCGCCGTCGTACCCACGACATGAATACCGCAAACTGGATTCCTGACCTGTTCATGAAACGTGTTGCCGAAGACAAGGACTGGACACTGTTCAGCCCGAATGAAGCACCCGAGCTGCATGAACTGTGCGGCAACAAGTTTGAAAAAGCCTACGTGGCATACGAAGCAAAAGCAGCCAACGGTGAAATGCGCGTGCACAAAACCATCAAGGCCAGTGCTCTGTGGCGCAAGATGATCAGCATGTTATTTGAAACAGGCCATCCATGGGTTACTTTTAAAGACCCTTGTAACCTGCGTTACAGCAACCAGCATGTGGGTGTTGTTCACAGCTCTAACCTGTGCACCGAAATCATGCTGCACACTAACGACCAGGAAATTGCTGTTTGCAACCTGGGCTCCGTTAACCTGCCTGCTCACATTAATGACAACGGCCTGGATACCGAGAAGCTGGAAAAAACCATCAACACAGCCATGCGCATGTTAGACAATGTCATTGATTACAACTTCTACAGCGTACCTGAAGCACGTGATTCCAACCTGCGCCACCGTCCGGTTGGCATGGGCATCATGGGCTTCCAGGATGCACTGTATAAACAGCGCCTGCCTTATGCATCAGAAGAAGCGGTAGAATTTGCCGATCGCACCATGGAAGCAGTCAGCTACTTCGCGATTAAAGCATCAACCAACCTGTCAGAAGAACGTGGCCGTTACTCTACCTTCGAAGGTTCTTTGTGGAGTAAAGGTATTTTACCAATCGACTCTATTGATTACCTGGCAGAAGGCCGCGGTAACTACCTGGAAATCGATCGCAGCCATACCTTTGACTGGGATTCATTACGCGAACGCGTACAGAAAGTGGGTATGCGTAACTCCAACACCATGGCGATTGCACCGACAGCGACTATTTCCAATATCTGTGGCGTCAGTCAGTCGATTGAACCGACTTACCAGAACCTGTTTGTTAAATCCAACCTGTCCGGTGAGTTCACCGTGGTCAACCCGTACCTGATCAGTGATTTACGTGAACGCGGCATCTGGGACGAAGTGATGGCGAATGACCTTAAATACTACGATGGCAGTGTACAGCAGATCGACCGCGTACCAGACGACCTGAAAGCACAGTACCAGACTGCTTTTGAACTGGATGCACGCTGGTTAGTTGAAGCCGCGTCACGTCGTCAGAAATGGATTGACCAGGGCCAGTCTCTGAACCTGTACATGTCTGAGCCCAATGGCCAGAAACTGGACGCACTATACAAACTGGCATGGATACGTGGTCTTAAAACCACCTATTACCTTCGCTCAATGGGCGCAACCCATGTCGAAAAATCAACCATGGATTCAAACCGCAGTACCGGCCTGAATGCCGTAGGCAATACAACAGAGACAGCAGCGCCGAAAGCGTGCTCTATCCTGGATCCGGAATGTGATGCCTGCCAGTAGGCAATACGGCAGGCAATCATAGTCATAACATAACGTTTAACATTACATCATCAGAATAAGGGCTAAGGAAACAAAGAATAAAAATAAAGAAAAACAATAAAAATAAACAGGGGGAGAAGCATGAGCTTCATTGATGAGTTGAACCAGGTAATAGACGACCTGCCTTTTAACCGGCATCAAACGAGTAAAGACGAAATCGCCCATTTTTGTGAACATAACGGCATTTACATCAAGTTTACTCGGGCAAGAACGACCTGGCGAGCCAGGGCACCCAGTGCATTTAAACCCTGGTGGTTATTTTTAGAACCCCTGAGAAAAAATCTGAAACAGAATAATGGAAAACAGAAACAACAATACATGCAACACAAGAAGAACAACAAAATAATAAATGCTGCTGACGCGGCTAATAAAATAGAATCAATCGAGGTAACCGAAAATGCTTAACAACTGGGACGATCCTTTTGCAAAATTCACTGGTGATAAAAATAATAAAACTACGACCGCTACAGAAAAAAATGCAACGGAAGTCTTAAACAGTCATACACTGGATAATATTGAATCTGCTACTGCCCCTGCAAAAGCAGAATCTGTGACAGAGAAAACTACCCCGGCAAGCAAAGCGCCACACGCTGGTGACGGTATTGTTTCTAATGAAAGACTAATGTCAACGGCCGGTGCTGCGCCCCAGGTTAACCCTATTATTGAAAACACCGAGATAGATACAGAGCTCGGCGATACCGATTTAACCGGTACCGGTCTGGAAGAAATAGAAATGGGTGCATCACGCATTCAGGTTGATGATAAAAAGATCATTAACTGCCGTGCTGATTTAAACCAGCTGGTGCCATTTAAATACGACTGGGCATGGCAGAAATACCTGGATGGCTGTGCTAACCACTGGATGCCGCAGGAAATCAACATGACCGCCGACCTTGCTTTATGGCGTGACCCTAACGGCCTGACCGATGATGAACGTACAGTCATCAAACGCAACCTTGGTTTTTTTGCCAGTGCAGATTCACTGGTTGCCAACAACCTGGTTCTGGCTGTCTACAAACACATCACTAATCCTGAATGTCGCCAGTACCTGCTACGCCAGTCTTTCGAAGAAGCCGTGCATACACATGCATACCAGTACTGCGTTGAATCCCTGGGCCTTGATGAAGGCGAGATTTTCAATATGTACCGTGAACTGCCAGCAGTCGCCCGCAAAGCAGAATGGGCATTGCCATTCACACAACACCTGGCTGATCCTAACTTCCACACCGGCACTGCTGAAAATGACCAGAAACTGCTGCGTGAACTGATTGCGTTCTATGTGGTATTTGAAGGCATCTTCTTCTACGTCGGTTTCACCCAGATACTGTCGATGGGCCGCCGCAACAAGATGACCGGCGTCGCTGAACAGTTCCAGTACATTTTGCGTGACGAATCCATGCATATGAACTTTGGCATCGATGTCATTAACCAGATTAAAATTGAAAACCCGCATCTATGGAGCGAGGAATTCCAGCAGGAAATGGTTGAACTGATACGTGAGGCCGTGGAAATCGAAACACAATATGCACGTGACACCATGCCACGCGGCGTTCTCGGATTGAACGCACCTATGTTCGAAGAATATTTACAGTTCATCGCAAACCGTCGCTGTTCACAAATTGGTCTGCCAGAACAGTATACCGGTGCGACAAATCCGTTCCCGTGGATGTCTGAAGTACTGGATCTTAAAAAAGAGAAAAACTTTTTTGAAACACGAGTCACTGAATACCAGACTGGTGGTGCCCTTAGCTGGGATTAATCCAGACCGGGAATAACCCGGCCAGGGACTATGTTCCCGTCGATTCAGGCATACTCTGGAAACGAAGTGTAGTTAAATGAGCAAAAAGATAATGAAGGAACACTTACTGTATATAAAGATATACAGGTAGAACAAGGAGAAAACAATAAGCCTTGGAGGCTGGAGAGAAATCTTAAAGGCGATGAGCAATCATCGCCTTTTTTATTGCACGCCAGTAAGCGGGCAACCTTAATTACTACTTTTTTTCTAATAACGCAGCATAAGCGTTACTATGTCAATCAAATAAACTTACAATAACAGCATGAATCAGCCAGCCGTCGAACTTAAACGCACAATCGGTTTGACCTTATTTCTATTTTTCGGTCTGGGTAATATCCTGGGTGCCGGAATTTATGTTTTGATCGGTAAGGTAGTCGGTGAAGCCGGTATATATGCACCGATCTCTTTCCTGGTCGCCGCTGTTGTTGCCACTTTTAGCGCCTTTTCTTATAGCGAGATGTCTGCGCGTTACCCGGTCTCTGCAGGTGAAGCGGTATATATCCAGGAAGGCTTTCAGCTGACATCGCTTTCACGTTTAACAGGCTTGCTCATCGCATTAGCTGGTATGGTTTCAGCTGCCACCATATCACGCGGCTTTTACGGTTATTTTTATACGTTTTTTCAGGCGCCAGAATTTTTGATCATCGCCGGTATCATATTACTGATGGGACTTCTAACTATCTGGGGCATTTCTCAATCTGTTGGCACTGCTGCAGTATTAACACTGTTTGAGATTTCAGGGTTATTGTTAATTATCTGGTCAGGCAAAGACCTGCTTGCCGGAATACCAAACGAAATAGACACCCTGCTACCGCCTTTACAAACATCTGTCTGGACAGGAATTATGCTCGGCGGCTTTCTCGCATTCTTTGCCTTCATCGGTTTTGAAGACATGGTCAATATCGCCGAAGAAGTAAAAAATCCGCAACGGACGTTACCTGCTGGAATTTTACTTGCGCTATTAATTGCCACCCTGTTATATGCATTAGTGGCAGTAATTGCAGTCCTGGCACTTGATCAAACCACTCTTTCTGAAAGTACTGCACCACTCGCAGACGTGTTATCCGTCACATCCTCTATCGATCCAAAATTCATTAGCGGTATCGGTATGCTTGCTATTATAAATGGTGCACTCATTCAGATGATTATGGCCTCGCGTATTTTCTACGGCATGGCAAAAAAAGGCTGGATATGGAACAAACTGGCAATAATCAGCAACAAAACACAGACACCGATAAATGCTACATTGTTAGTTATCGGAATAATCATGAGCCTGGCATTATGGTTCCCGTTAGAGGCATTGGCTAAAGCAACCAGTTATCTAATCCTTATTGTTTTTGCACTGGTTAATGCTTCATTGATTTCAATAAAGCGAACTCACGGCCCCGTTGAAGGAGTTATGAACAATCCCATGTGGGTGCCAGTTACCGGGTTTATCACCAGTTTTTGCCTGATACTGTTTCAGCTGTTTATTGGATAAATAAATATAGCTAATTTAAGGAAGCGTAAGCCTTAATAAAATTAATCATCATAAAATTGATTTAAAAATAATCCTTCCGTCGCATCAATCAGCCCTTATTTCCACTCGCCTGTTAAATATTAGTCTTTATCGTGAAAATGACATTCCTTCCTGGCCTTTTTCATTGAATAGTCGTAATAAATGACATGCCTTGTTAATCTTCTCTATTTTTCCCCGGTATAGAAAAACAGTAAAAAGATTAATGACCATTTACCCTGGCCTATCAAATTCCATGAAAACAGCGTAATAAAATCACTCCTGTGTATCTAGGTGATAGTTACAATAACAGGTACAATATATGCCCTTAAAACATAATCAACTTTTACAGCAGCTATCACATGCGAACATCGAAGAACAATCAAAAGACGACACCTTTAATCACCGTCGGCTGGCGGGAATGGGTTTTACTGCCTGAATTGGGACTGCCCAATATCAAAGCTAAAATTGATACCGGTGCCAGAACATCCTGTCTGCACGCCTTTTCTGTCGAGCCGTTTAAAAAAGAAGGTATAGAATGGGTTCGCTTTGGCATTCACCCGCATCAGGATGATCTCGATACGGAAGTATACGGTGAAGCAATAGTTTCTGATAAACGCATGGTTTCTGATTCAGGAGGCCATAAGGAAGAACGCTATGTGATAACCACAGAACTGGCTCTGGCAGAACATCGCTGGCCAATTGAAATCACCCTGACCAACAGAGACACCATGTTATTTCGTATGCTACTCGGGCGAACAGCCATGGAGAACAAAATTATTGTTAATCCTGCCGAGTCATTTTTACTCGGTAAAAAGAAAAAACATAAATAAATTTTAGGAAATACATAATGAAAATCGCAATCCTGTCACGTAACAAAAACCTCTATTCAACCAGGCGCCTGATCGAAGCCTGTGAACAACGCGGACATGAGGTCACAGTACTTGATGTACTGCGTTCTTATATGGAAGTAGTTCCAAGCAAGCCCGAAGTCCATTTCAAAGGCAATGTGCTTGATGCATTTGATGCCGTCATTCCGCGAATCGGCGCATCGGTTACCTTTTACGGCACAGCGGTATTGCGTCAGTTTGAAATGATGGGTGCTTTCCCGCTGAATGAGTCGGTGGCTATTTCACGCTCACGTGACAAGCTTCGCTCATTACAGCTATTGTCACGCAGGGGTGTCGGCCTGCCGAGCACCGGCTTCGCCCATGACCCGGATGATATCCAGGATTTGATCAAGATGGTCGGCGGTGCACCGCTGGTAATCAAGTTACTGGAAGGCACCCAGGGCATTGGTGTGGTACTGGCAGAAACCAAAAAAGCAGCGGAAAGTGTTATCGAAGCTTTCATGGGCCTGAAGGCAAACATTATGGTTCAGGAATACATTAAAGAAGCCGGTGGTGCCGACATCCGCTGTTTTGTTGTTGGTGATAAAGTTGTCGCCACCATGATGCGTCAGGCCCTGCCCGGTGAATTCCGCTCAAACCTGCATCGCGGCGGTTCTGCTACGTTAATTAAAATAACCCCGGCTGAACGCGCTACCGCGGTAAAAGCCGCTAAAGTCATGGGGCTTAATGTCGCCGGTGTCGATCTTCTGCGTTCAGAACGTGGGCCGCTGGTTATGGAAGTCAACTCTTCACCCGGTCTTGAAGGCATCGAAAAATCGACCGGCAAGGATATCGCCGGCATGATAATCGATTTCATCGAAAAAAATGCCAAACCACACAAAACAAAAACTCGAGGTAAAGGCTAGCTGCATGGTCCATAAGCCACTAACGATCAACGGCATTACTTTCGCTGCCGGAACAAGCGCAACCGTGGAACTGCCCGTTGGCCGGTTGTATACCCATGCACCAATGACCATGCCTGTGCATGTTGTTAAAGGTAAAAAATCAGGCCCGCGTTTGTTTATCAGTGCAGCCATTCACGGTGATGAAATTAATGGTGTCGAAATCATTCGCCGGCTACTGAAACTGCCCGCACTGAAACGCCTTCGTGGCACTATTATTGCGGTACCCATTGTTAATGTTCATGGTTTAATAAACCATTCGCGTTATTTGCCCGACAGGCGCGACCTGAACCGTTCATTCCCGGGCTCGGAAAAAGGCTCGATTGCTGCAAGGCTTGCTCACCTGCTAATGTCCGAGATTGTCAGCCAGAGTTCACATGGCATAGACCTGCATACCGGTGCAATTCATCGCAGTAACCTGCCGCAAATTCGCGCCAACCTTGACGATGAAGAAACGGATAAGTTAGCCAGGGCGTTTAACGTGCCGGTCATTATTTCTGCCAACCTGCGCGACGGCTCGCTTCGTGAAGCCGCGGCGACACATGGCATTCCGATGCTTCTCTATGAAGCAGGCGAGGCACTACGTTTTGATGAAGTATCAATTCGTGCAGGTGTTAAAGGCATTATAAATGTCATGCGTACCCTGGAGATGCTGCCGCCTTCTCGCAGTAAAATGCCTAGAAAAATCGAACCTATGGTTGCACGTTCGAGTTCATGGGTGCGTGCACCCGATAGCGGAATTTTGCGCGCAATGGTGCCGTTGGGCAGCCGTGTAAAAAAAGGCACTTTGCTGGGCATGGTCGCTGATCCATTTGGTGAAACAGAAATGGAAGTAACATCAGCTTATAATGGTATTGTCATTGGCCGCACTAACCTTCCCCTGGTCAATGAAGGTGACGCTTTATTTCATATCGCCCGATTTGAAAAAATAATCGAAGCGGCGCATAAGGTTGATGAGTTTAATGAAGAACACTCGCCTGAAATGATCTCATCACCGAACTCGGAAAGCCCTATAATTTAGGGTCTGAAGGCACGCTTCGAATAAAGCGTAGAAATATTATCAGCGCCCTTATGCTGATTTTTATAAATGGAACATCCAGGTTTTTAGATCAACAATACGTCAAGGCTTTTTCCTTTGCTTCAGGCGGTAATGATTTTTGATTTTCTTCCAGGCTTCCTCGGCAGAATCTACGTATTCAAAAAGCTCGAGATCAGATTCGTCAATAGTGCCCTCTTCCACCAGTGCGTCAAAGTTGATAACACGCTGCCAGTACTCACGGCCCATTAATAATACTGGCACAGGTTTAATTTTTCGCGTTTGAATCAGGGTCAACGTCTCAAATAATTCATCCAGTGTACCGAAGCCGCCAGGACAGGCCACCAGCGCCCGTGCGCGTTTTAAAAAGTGCATTTTACGTATGGCAAAATAGTGAAACTGAAAACACAGCTCAGGTGTAATGTATAAATTCGGCTGCTGCTCAAAAGGCAGGACAATATTAAGGCCAATGCTATTACCGCCTGCATCCGAGGCACCACGATTAGCCGCCTCCATAATACCCGGCCCGCCACCGGTGATAACCACAAGCTCACACTGTTTCGAATCTTCTGTTATCAGACGCGCCAGCTCACGTGCTTCATCATAATACTGAACGTTCGATAGTACGCGACTGGCAATCTTAACTTTTGCTGCCAGCGCCGAATCCAGTGGCGCTTCACTGGCTAATTTTTCTGCATCTTGCAGGCGCTGTATAGCTGTCTCCTTGTCTGGAATGCGTGCACTGCCGAAAATAACAACGGTAGAATGAATACCGTATTCCTGCTGCAGCAAATCCGGCTTCAGCAATTCCAGCTGTAAGCGTACCGGGCGAAGCTCATCACGCAGCATAAATTCTTCATCGGTATAGGCCAGACGGTAAGAAGGCGAACGGGTCTGAACAGTATCCGCGACAAGCCTGGCAGCACTGACATCTTCTTCAGCTGAAGGAAAGGTATCATTCGGTATTTTAACTCGTGTCATCTAATCATCGCTCTTTGAATTTCGATAGTTACCTGGAATGGCTAAATCTCACTGTTTGCTTATTCAAGCTGTAAAAATAAAGCGGCCAGAATTAAAACACCAGTAAGCCAGACCAGTATATAAATCCTCATCGCGCGTTTGGCTTTTCCTTTTGCCACCATGTTCTGGGACTGATTCCCTAATCAGCTTCATCCATACTCCGCATATTTTTTTAATATTAGAAAGTTATTTATTCGACCATATTAACTGAGACTGTTAATAATTCACATGTTAATAACATTATTCACGATGACTAATGCCTCGTAACAGACGGCCAAGAATATCAGTGCCGGTAATTACACGTTTTTCGTCAGACCAGAGAAGGATCAGATCATTATCAATAACATCATTCGCTGCAGAGGCTCCTTTAACTTCCAGTTTTGAAAGCACTTTACCAAGCAGGGTTTTCGCGTTAGTCACAAGAACAGGACGGTGGCAAAAGTTATAAGGGTTTACCTGCTCGCTGCCAAATACCGCTGCACGCAAAAAAGCATTTGCATTTAATACCAGGTTCGGCTGATTATTCTCATCAGTGATAATGACCCACTTCTTGCCGGAGCGATTCAGGCTTAACAAAAAAGGATCATCCTGTTTACCTTCAAATTCGGGGAACACTGGCAGACCTTCGTTTGTCGGCAGACTGATAATGCTATCCGCGTCTAAAACCTCGCCTTCCTGGGTCACTACAATATCATCCAGTTTTAAAAAGTTCATCGCACCGATACCTTCCATATGACTCACGTCCGAGTCATCGGATTCTATGTGTTTACGAATCACCGTATGTAAATCACTTTCTTTGAAATAGCTGATACCCTCTTTACCCAGCCAGCGATCCAGTACCAGCGCACTGGGCTTGGCCACCGGGTAAAGCAGTAGCTGGTAAAAACGTAACACCGGAGCAAGCAAAGACCCCATACGCATAGCGTGCCGCGAAAAATATGCCTGCGGGGCAATTTCACCGGCAAATGTAATTAGTATCGTGGAAAACATAAAAGCAGTCAGCCCCGCCATCACAGAATTAGACAGCAGGGTCAACAGCACGTTAATACCAACGTTGCCCCAGAGTACCGTTGTCAAAAGAAAGTTAACGTCCTTGCGCAATTCCAGGATCCTGATAGCTGCCGGATTTTTTGACTGCGCTTCCACCTCCAGTCGCAGGCGACTGATGCCTAACAGGGCCAGGTTTAAACCAGAGAACATTGCCGACTGACTTATACAGAATATAATACCTGCCCACACCAGGGCATTGGCCGACACTGTTTCCATAGATAGAACCTCAAATAATCATTTTTAATAGCGTATACTAAGGCCTGATTTTACGCCATCGGTGAACGCCCGTAACAGATATTATGGAACACTGGACTGAATACACGCGATTTTTTGTTGCACTGTTTGTGATACTCGATCCGTTTGCTGCAGTGCCGATCTATCTCGCCCTGACTAAGACATATAGCGACACCGATCGCGGTCGCATTGCTAACATTTCTGCTATTACGGTTTTACTGGTACTGGTGGTCGCTTCATTGACCGGCGAGGCGCTGTTGAACGGAATGGGTACCAGTCTGGCCTCCTTTCGTGTCGGCGGCGGCATTGTATTATTGCTTATGGCGCTTGCCATGTTAAACGGGCAAACAGGCTCCGTGCGCACAACCCCGCAAGAAGAAGCCGAAGCTGAAGACCGAAGTGCTATTGCCGTGGTACCGCTGGCGATTCCATTAATGGCCGGTCCGGGTTCGATTAGTACTGTCATTATCCAGATGCACCGTTCAGACACCGAGTACCACGTGCTGCTGGTAATTGGCACTATTATTCTGGTATGCCTTTTACTGTGGATTGTTTTACGCCTGGCAACCACCATCGGCAAAGTATTAGGCCAGATAGGGCTCAATATTATCAACCGGCTGTTCGGCCTTATCCTCGCCGCCATCGCGGTGGAAATTATGGCAAATGGACTAAAACAGTTATTCCCCGTATTAAGTTAAACACCTGCAATGAACAGGCTCTGCCATGACAAATACTGACAATTCACAGCCTGCATATGTCACAACTATGTAAACCTTTGTAAAAACACGGCAGAAAAACTCGCATTAAAATCAATTATTTACTAGTATTCACAACAAGCTGATAAGACCTGACGACTACTGACAAATAGTCAGTAAATAAGTAGCTTAACCACTGTGCAAGTTACCGTTTTAACGTTAGACTGCCAGTGAACACATCCATGGTTTACCCGGTGGGGATAGATTTAGCCGTAAGGAAGATCAGGGTGAGCAGCAGTAAGCCAGCTGTTTAACAAAGCTAAAGAAAGAATACTATTGGCCGTTAATACGAATGAAAACTTTATTGCGGAGTATTGAATGAAAATATGTGCTAAATGCAAAGAAAGAGAGCATTGCGCCGAGTTACCCGGTATATGCCTTAAGCTTCCTTGCGTACTTGCAGCCACCGTGGCTGTCATGGTAGTGGTTTTTATTTATAACAGCACACTTTAAGAATTATCACGCTCTAACACTATAATCATCTAGCAGGAAGATTATACAAGTCGTTTTACGACCGTATTCCCTACGCCTCATATTACGTATCGCTCTACAACATCTCGAAGATACACTGACCGTGTCATTTATTATTAGTAATTTAGTCAGGTTTTAAAACCGCGCGTTTATAAACCGCAGATTAATCAGGCCTTACTATTTTTAACCACTAGCTCGACCGCTTTCGCAGCCGCAGCAAAACCAAAACTGCCCGTTACCATGAGCGATGAACCGTAGCCAAAACTGCAGTCCAGTGATAAACCGGCCACCCCCGGTTTCTGAAAACCCACCTTGCCATCCTTATCAGGATAACGTTGCTGTTGCGTTGAAAAAACACAGGGTACGCCAAAGCTTCGTTTCGGGTTACGGGTAAAATTATGTAGCTGGCGAAGCGCCAGCCGCACCGATGACGCTAGCGGATCGTTCCAGGTCCGCGACAAATCATTTATCTGAATCTGTGTCGGATCAGTTAGCCCGCCTGCGCCGCCCGTCGCTACCACCGGCAAGCGGTTACGCCTGCAGAAATAAATCATTAGCGCTTTATATTTAATACGGTCAATTGCATCAATGACACAGTCAAACCTGTTTTCTGCATCTGGCAGCAACAACTCAAAAATATTGTCGTTATCCAGGTATTGCTCGACAGTATTACACTGGCATTCCGGGTTGATATCCAGTATCCGCTGTTTCATCACCGCTGCCTTCATTTGACCAACGGTAGAACCCAGGGTATGGCACTGCCGGTTGATATTACTGAGTGAAATGTCATCGCCATCGATCAGCGTTATCTGTTTAACACCGGTACGCGCCAGTGCTTCTGCCGCCCACGAGCCAACACCGCCGATACCGACTACGCAAATATGCGAATTCTGTATTTTCTCCAGCTCCACTTCGCCATAGACCCGCGCCAGTGAAGCAAAACGTTCTTCATTATTGCTCATACTTCAATTTAATTTCAATTTCCGTCACCCTGAACCGCTGCAGCCTGCGCCATCAATGACTTATCATTACAAAAACGTGTGTGAAATCACTCGTTTACTATTGGCTCTATCACTGTTAAAATAGCCTTTTTTTGAAATCCGCTATTTATGCTCGCCAGCCCAGACAATTCACCTCATCGAATCGGCTTCGTCAGCCTTGGCTGCCCCAAGGCCACTGTCGATTCGGAACATATTCTCACACAACTACGCGCAGAAGGTTACGAAATTGTACCCAGCTATCATGATGCCGACCTGGTTGTGGTCAATACCTGCGGCTTTATTGATGCCGCGGTCGAAGAGTCGCTGGACGCCATCGGTGAAGCCCTCAATGAAAATGGCAAAGTAATCGTTACCGGCTGCCTCGGTGCTAAAGGCGACATCGTCAAGCAGACCCACCCGAATGTTCTGGCTGTCACCGGGCCGCATGCCACCGATGAAGTCATGCAGGCGATACACCAGCACCTGCCCGCGATACACGACCCGTTCATTGACCTGGTGCCACCACAGGGAGTACGGCTTACCCCGCGGCATTATGCCTACCTGAAAATATCAGAGGGCTGTAATCACCGCTGTACATTCTGCATCATTCCATCACTGCGCGGCGACCTCGTCAGCCGCCCGGTGAATGATGTTCTGCTTGAGGCCGAACGCCTGGCTGCGGCTGGTGTAAAAGAATTACTGGTGGTATCCCAGGACACCAGCGCTTACGGCGTCGACGTTAAATATAAAACCGAGTTCTATAACGGCATGCCGGTTAAAACCCGCATGAAGGAACTATGTGAAGCCCTGAGCCAGTTTGGCATCTGGGTTCGGCTGCACTACGTTTATCCCTACCCGCACGTTAATGACATTATTCCGTTAATGGCGGAGGGCAAAATACTGCCTTATCTCGATATTCCGTTTCAGCATGCCAGCCCGAAAATACTGAAAGCCATGAAAAGACCAGCCTCCTCGGAAAACACGCTGCAGCGCATCCAGCAATGGCGAGAAATCTGCCCGGACATTACTATTCGCAGCACCTTCATCGCCGGCTTCCCCGGTGAGACTGAAGAAGACTTTCAGCAGTTACTGGATTTTCTTGATGAAGCACAGCTGGACAGGGTTGGCTGCTTTGCCTATTCCGATGTTGATGGCGCAAAAGCCAATGAGCTGGAAGGCGCCGTGCCGGAAGAAGTTAAACAGCAGCGTGTTGCCCGCTTCATGGAAAAACAGGCCGTTATCAGCGCCGCTAAACTAAAGCAGAATATCGGCAAAACACGTGACGTCATCATTGATGACATTAGTGAACACGCTGACGAATATATGATTGCTCGAACCACTTCCGATGCACCCGATATTGATGGGCTGGTTTATGTCGACGCTGCCGACAACCATCAATACCAGGTCGGTGACATTATCCAGGTTACTATTACTGATACTGATGAGCATGATATGTGGGCTCAAGCACAGTGAATCGGGCAAACATCAAAACCGGAGAAACCGTATGAAAACACTATTACTTTTGTTAATAACGGGCGCCAGCCTTTTAAACGCCGGCTGTTATTCTAATTCAAGCAAGGAATCCAGTAGCGATTCAACGGAACCAACTGAACCTTCATCGCGCCCTGCAACAAACCGTTATTAAGCTGATAAAACAACTCACTACTTCCCGTCATGTCTGATCCAGTCACACTCACCTCGGCCTTTTTACTTGGCTTTTTTAGCACTATGCACTGTATTGGCATGTGTGGCGGTATCATCGGCGCACTCAGCCTGAGCCTGCCGCTGGAAATACGAAACAGCAAACCTAAATTGTTTGCCTTTGTACTTACCTACAATATTGGTCGGCTGCTTAGCTACACGGCTGCCGGATTAATTGCTGGCGCGGTCGGAACCGGTGTTCTGCAGTCAGCCGGTTTCGACCAGGGACATGTGGTATTAAGAAGTATCGGTGTATTTATGATGGTAGCTATCGGTTTATACCTGACCGGCTGGGTACCGCAACTTGCCCGCGTAGAAAAAATCGGCATCCCCGTGTGGAAACGGCTAGAACCCATCGGCCGTAAACTGGTGCCCGTGGCCTCTTTACCTAAAGCGTTAGCCTATGGGCTTATCTGGGGCTGGCTGCCCTGCGGCCTGGTCTACTTTGTATTAATCTGGGCGCTGACTGCTGGTGATGCTGTTCAGGGCGGCCTTACCATGCTGGCATTCGGCGCAGGCACTTTGCCAACATTAATTACTGCCGGCTTTATGACATCCTGGATAACCCGTTTTGCCCACTCAACACGTGCCCGACAGGTCGTAGGCCTGCTTATCATTGTAATGGCCATTGGCAGTTTATTCATTCCAATGGAACACCACCATCATTAAATAAGACAGCGTAATGTTCGGCAGCAGCGACAATCATTTCAAATCCATCATCGGGCATTCTCCTGCACTCGATTCGATTATACGTACCGCGCAAATTGCGGCAGCAGCCGATGTCCACGTTCTGATTGAAGGTGAAACAGGAACAGGCAAAGAATTAATGGCGCAGGCACTGCAGCAAAGCAGTAAGCGTGCCGACCAGCCATTTATCATCATTAACTGCGCGGCACTACCGGCTGAACTGGTAGAGTCATTATTCTTTGGCCACGAGAAGGGCTCATTTACCAACGCTGATAAAAGAACAGATGGTTATGTACAAAAAGCTGCCGGCGGCACAATATTCCTCGATGAAATAGGTGAACTTCCCTATGCCCTGCAGGCAAAATTACTACGCTTTGTTGAAAATGGCGAATGCCAGAGAATCGGTTCGCATGAAACTGAAATTGTTGATGTCAGGATAATTGCGGCAACACATCGTAACCTGCCACAGATGATCGCAGAGGGTGCGTTTCGAGAAGATCTGTATTACCGATTGAGCGTTGTCAGTTTACGCCTGCCTAACCTTAAAGCACGCAAACAGGACATTGCCGAGCTGGCCAACCACTTTGTACAAAGCGCTGCCCAACGCAATGCTTTAGCTACCTGCACATTTGCCCCTGATGCCTTAAACCTGCTTAAACACTACGCCTGGCCAGGTAACGTGCGCGAACTAAAAAATGTCTGTGAGCACGTTTCAGCACTGCTTCCCGGGGAAACGATTTACAGCGAAAATCTGCCGATTGAAGTTCGTCAAAGCAAACCCAGAAGCAGCGGCTACACACTGCCCGAGCACGGCATCGATATGGAAACTCTGGAAGTTGACCTGATTAAGCAGGCGCTGAATTACACAAATGGCAATAAATCCAAAGCTGCCAAATTACTGGGATTAAGCCGCGATGCCTTTATGTATCGCCTGAAAAAACACAAGCTGTGAATGTAATACTCGTGCGATAGCGCTATAATTATAACCCTGCAGTACAGTGCGGTACTTAATGTCATTTTCAGCAGGCGCTCCTGTTATGGTCAAAACCAGTTACAACCCGAACACCGGATCAGCCACCATCGTACTGCGGCCCAACAATTCTTCAAGCTGGCGATTTAATATGCAGGTGGTGTCATCACTGGCATTTATTGCTTTTTGCATTTCTACTTATTTCGCCCTGCACGGTCTGTGGCTGATTTTTTTATTTACCGGCACAGCGATAGCAATATTATTTACCTGCCTGTATTTACGCTTACGCGCTAACAATAATACCGAAGTCATTACTTTTGACAAAAACACCGTTGTCGTCGAACGTGGTTACCGGCAGGCGGAGCAGAGCTGGAAGTATCACCGTATGTGGGCAAAAATCTTTGTCAAAAAACCACAGATTTACGGTTACCCGAAACAGATTTTTATTCGCTCGCACGGTAAGGAGCTCGAGCTAGGATCGTTTCTAAACAAAAAAGATAAAGATATTTTTATCAAAGACTTAAAACACATTATTTACGCCTGAACTTTTTACAGCTGGTTTTGTCCCGCACTTAAGTCATTAAAAGCCCGAGTTCAATCCGGTTTTAATTAATCCATTTCCGATTGATATAGGTCATACCAGCAGGCATGCTCATTTCATATTATGATGCCTAATCTTTAACAAGATACAGCGGGATACTTTCAGCCAACATATAAGTATTTATAAAAGTCATGGATAACAAAGTTACATTCAATAAAGATCTAATACGCCGATATGATACCTTCGGTCCACGCTATACATCGTATCCAACAGCCGTGCAGTTTTCTACTGAATTTAACACTAAGGATTATCTTAACTGGGTTGAACACAGCAATACCGATCCGATCCCGGCATCACTGTCATTGTATTTGCACATCCCTTTCTGCGACACAATCTGCTATTACTGCGGGTGCAGCAAAGTTATTACCAAGGACAAATCTAAAGCCGCGCATTACATCGCCCTGTTAAAAAAGGAAATCAAATTACAGGGCGCACTGTTTGCCAGTGACAGAAAGGTATCGCAAATACACTGGGGCGGCGGTACGCCTACATTCCTGAATGATAAAGAAATATTTGAAATCATAGAATGCATACGTGAAAATTTTAACGTCCCTGCTGATAATGAAGTTGAGTTTGGCATAGAGGTTGACCCGCGAACCGTTGATCGTCAACGCCTGAAAAACCTTAACAATCTTGGCTTTAACAGAATCAGTTTTGGTGTGCAGGACTTTGACAGCTGTGTCCAGAAGTCGGTTAATCGTGTGCAGTCAACCGAGCAGATAAAACAGCATATAATTGATTCACGTGCTTTTCATTACCAGTCAATTAATATTGATTTAATGTACGGCCTGCCGAACCAGACAACAGAAACTTATTCCAAAACACTGGATACTACCATTGAGTTGAATCCTGACCGTATTGCAATTTATAACTATGCACACCTGCCAGAAATGTTTAAACCTCAACGCAGAATTAATGAAGAAGATCTGCCTTCACCTGATGAGAAACTAAACATCCTGCAATTAAGCATCGATAAGTTACAGGATGCCGGTTATGTTTACATTGGCATGGATCATTTTGCAAAATCTACCGACACCCTGGTAAAAGCACAGCAACAGGGTAGCCTGCAAAGAAACTTCCAGGGTTACTCAACCAATGCGGATAGTGACATAATAGCAATGGGCATAACTGCCATTGGCCGCATCGGTGATAACTATAGCCAGAACGTTCGTACTATTGAAGAGTACGAAGAACTGCTAAATAAAGACACCATTCCGGTTTTCCGCGGAATCGAGCTCAGTAACGATGATATATTACGCCGTGAAATCATTAACGAATTAATGTGCAATAACAAACTCAATATTAAAAAATTTGAAAAGAAATGGAACATTGATTTTAAAGATTATTTCAAGTTGCCACTGATAAACTTACAGAAAATGGCGGACGATGGCTTACTAAAGATAGGGAAAACAAAACTAACCATCACACAGACCGGACGCCTGCTTGCGCGCTCTATCTGCATGCAGTTTGATCGCTACCTGCAGGAGCAGGACAGCAATCGTTTTTCCCGGGTTATTTAATCCAGCCAATTAAATCCTTCGCACTAAAAACCACTGCGCAACGTTTGTTGCGCAGTGGTTTTTTTTCAGAATAGTTATTAGATTACTTTATTGAATCGGCGATTGCGCAATATTGCTGCCATGCTAATTAACAAAGCCAGCATAAACCACATACTAATAGCGCCAACACGGCCATTAGCATTTGTTACCGGATCATCGGCCACCACTACTTCTTCTGGCGCGATTGCCAGGCCACCCGGATCTTTAACAATAAAGTTTCGCACAGCATCAGCATCATTTGCGCCGCCATCCTGTATGGTTAGCTGCATACATAAATTCCCCGGTTTTAAACCAACAACATAAAGATTGCTTCCCGGTTGTGGACAGGTACCCTCTTCACCGGCTGAGCTGCGGATTACATTTTTATCGTCGATAACAAAGTCGAACCAGCCCGTGCTGTTATATTTTCTTAATACCGTGTCGGCCTGAATGGCAGACGACAATGGTATAACAACGTTAACCGATTCAATTTCATTATTCAGCCCGCTGATTTCAAAGTTAATCAGGTTGCTAACAAAGGCATGCTCAGTCGCTGCGTTCGTTACCGCGATTCCGCCCGGGCCACCGAAGTCTTTAACATCCTGCAAGCCAATTGAAACCCCGCTGGCCTGCGCGGCAATAGCTGTTTCACCCATGGCAATATGCAGACCGGGATCGGTTTCTATCAATGCACTGTTTGCCAGACTAGCAGAGTTGCTTTCCACTGCATTAGGCGGTGTCGCCACATGATCAAGATAGTTTGCTATACCGTCACCATCATCATCGCCAAAACCTTCTGCCAGGTCATCTATACCGTCGTCATCACTGTCATTAGTCAGTAACAGCACAACTGCTTCTGCTGCCTTGACTCTTAGCAAACGATCAACAGCAACCGGAAGACTGCCATCACTAACGGTCACTGCTACTTTATAGAAACTGCCCGCCGTTAATGCCGCAGGGTCAAACTCAAGCTGATTAGCGGTAATTGTAGCAATAGCCAGTATGCTGGCGTCGGTTGCGCTCCAGTCAAATGTCAGGGTGTCACCATTAGCGTCATTTGCGTTTGCGGTAACCCGTGCAATGCCATCAGCCTGGTAAAGCGTATGACCTTTTTTGATATCCTGCGGCGCAGCAGGTTGTGCCACTTTTAGCGTTGCCTGCGGCGGGATATTGGCTTCAGTAATAACAACCTTATGCACTAAGGCATTACTCAATGCAACATTAACCGGTGTATGTAATGTGATAACGGCGGTTTCAACATCTTCCGTAACACCATCACTGATAGTATTAAAGTTAATTTTGCCAACATCACCCGGTGCAGAGAAGGTTACCGTTCCTGGGCTGGCATCATGGTCATTATTTAATGCAGCTGTGCCCGTAACGGTATATTTCACTGTCGCCGGATAAGCAATGGCATTACCGTTCAATACCACGTCAACGGTTACCGCCTGGCCTTCACCGACAGTCTGGCCAGAAGTAACACTGACCAGCGGTTTAACATTTACCGTCTGTTCATCGTGGCCGGTATTACCCTTGCTATCACAGCTCGCCCAGGTCACCTGGTGTGAGCCCGGTCGGAATGGTTTGATGTCCGTTTCATAAGCGGCAAATACATCACAACCTGTAGCAGCATCTTCCAGCGCGGTAATTTCTGCTGCACTTAAATTAACAACTGCTTTGAAATATTTTCACCGAGCCTTCGTTACCATCATTGCCGTTTGCTTTACCCAGCGCAACCACAGTTAATAAACCTGTTGCATTGACGGTAATGTCAGACGGTGCATTAATTTTTGGACCAACGCTATCAACATCGGGGGCAGTACCGGCAAGAAACTCATCCAGGTTTGATACGCCGTCGCCATCCTCATCCTCGGCTGCATCAGATGCGTCGAGCGGATTCAGAAAGGCATGCGAGTCTTCAAATGTATTTGATATACCATCACCATCAGCATCTTCATCACAGGCATCACCGCCTTTAAGATAACTTTCGGCAAGGGCATTTGCAGGATCACGTGCGGTAGGGTCTACATCACCCGCGGGTGGATAATTATTCGGGTCTGTCTGCGGCAGTATACGCACCGTATCGTTATCAAGATCTTCCTGCCCGCTGTTTGAATCGCTCGGACAGTTATCGTCATAATCCGCTACACCGTCACCGTCGCCATCAACAATACTGACTGCCAGGTTAAATATTTCAGATGATGTTGTCGCACTGTCTTCACCACCGTCAGCCACCACCACGGTAATTCCGTTATGCGTGATGTCTGCGCCGGTGCGCGGAATATTCCAGCTAATTAATCCAGTGCTGGAAACCGCCATGCCCGCCGGGAGGTTGCTCGGAGTGAATGCCAGATCCGTCCCGTTATTGGCATCGTCCGGATCAGCAACCACAATCTGGTAACTGTAGCTATCACTTTCAATAGCCGCTGTCGGCGCACCCGGTGTCACTACTGGTGAATCATTGACCGGTGTTACAGCAATAGTGAAACTTTCGCTGTCAGCAGGCGTTGATCCATCTTCATTGCCATCCTCAACCGTTACCGTAACCGAACCAGAAGTCAGCACTCCTTCCAGCGGGGTCCAGGTGATTAAGCCGGTACTGGAGATCGCCATGTCTGCAGGTTCATTACTCAGAACAAAACTGATATCGGTTCCGTTGTTGGTATCATCGACATCGGTAACCTGCACCTGGTAACTGTACTGAATATCTTCAGTCGCCGTTGTTGTTGCTCCAGGAGTAATTACTGGCGGATCATTAGTTCCCGTTACGGTAACAGTAAACTGCTGTGTTATCTGAATACTACCGTCTTCATGGCCATCGTCGACTGATACAGTGACCATTCCCGAAGTCATCACACCATTGGGCGGCGTCCAGGTAATCTCACCGGTAGTGGCGTTGACGACCATACCGGTTGGCTCGTTACTTAAGACAATCGTCAGGCCTGAAGCAAAAGTATCATCAGGGTCATCAATAATAACCTGGTAACTGTACTGCGTATCTTCGATTGCCGATGTGGACGGAACCGACGCAGCATTAAATGCCGGCTGATCATTGATAGCGTTTAAGGTCATATTGAAGGTAATGGTATGTGAAGTACCAGTATTCATATTATTTACCGTCACGGTAAATGTATCGCCACCGGTCTGATCCTGTGACGGTGCATAACGTACTGTCGATGAACCACTAAATGCATTTGAAGTCGGAGAAATTAAAGTAACCGTTCCTTTACTGCCATTGGTTTTTGACCACTGCAGGCTGCCCGGATCATCATCGGTTACGGTTAAACTAAAATCGATATTGGTATCTTCATTGGTACTCTCTGTCGCCTCATCGGCAACCAGAGTAACCCCGGCAATCACCGGATCGGTACAGGCTGAGGTAGAAAAATACACTGGATTACCGAATGTCGTACCATCACCATTTTTCGACACTGCGCGATAGTGATAATCGGTACCGCAGGACAGTGAATTAAACGGGAAAGTATAAGTGCCCGTGGTGCTGGAGGTTAAATTACGCACGGTATTGCCAATCTGTCCATTCGTATACGTCGTGGCGGGGCTAGCACCGGGGCCCCATTCAAAATACCATTCGCCGTCAGAAGTGGCAGGAAGATTAGTTGTATTGGTATTAACCGTACCCCTTAAAGTGGTCACTGTTTTATCCGTACCGGTCACACTTGAGGTTGTTGAGGTGGCTGCTGCGAATGGCGCACCGTCAGCCAGCCAGTCAGCGATCGCATTCCTGTCAGTTACATTCAAATCCGCTACACCAATATAGGTAAAGTCAGCCTGGTTGGGATCCATCGGCATGTAGGCGTCACCCGAGTAGTTAGCCGGATCAGTATAAGAAACCATGGTCGATACCCGGGCGGCGGCCAGTTCATATACATCAAAGTCGGCCCCGGTAATCGGGCCGGCACCGTCAGTATCTTCAGGTGCTGCGTGCCGGTCAACGGCCCCGACAAGAGATGAAAGATGACAGCTGGTACAGGCGATGCCCGCACTGTTACCGGCATTATTAAAAATAGTGCTATACAGGGTACTATAGGTAGTGGCACTGACCTGTGCAGAAGAAACCAGCATTCCATACAGCAGGCTGCCTGTTATCGTTTTAAATGCCTTTTTCAAATTTCTTTTTTGCATAGCCTTCCTGGTTCACTCATTTAATGTTATTGCCGATTGAAACGATGCTAAAAACAGCGATAGCCAAATTATAGAACTTAGCTGACAAAACTGACAGTATTTTTGAATCCAGTAGACAATCTGCAAAAAATACAACGAAATCAACTAAAAACATATTAAATACAATATGTTAATCGAATAATCAAAACAACTTAAAGGCCTGTTCAGATAAAACAAATCTGCCGTTTTATCCATTTTGTGGGTAAAATCACACAATCAAAAAACAGTGACACAGTAAATTTAGCAAACATGCCTTCCACCAATTTATACAGCCGCAGGCAAGCGTCAGAAAATCTGTCTCGGAAAAACCAGGAAATTAGCGAAGCCTTTCTCAAAAAGTACCCGTTGCCCGAGGTGCATAAAACACACCTGTTTGATGGCCGTTACGAAAACATTTATTTAAACGAAACACATATCCCGCAGCTGACAATGCTGATTAACGAAGCCATTGCACATGCAGAAAAAATACTGCAGCAGAAAAACCTGCGTGCCGGCTACTGGTTCAACTATATGCCGCCAGGTTCTACAACGACAGCACACACTCACGATGATGATGACGAACTATTATCGGCTGCCTATTACCTTTCGGTGCCAGAAGATTCCGGCCAACTGATAATTTACCCGCAGCAGGAAAAGATTGAAATCACACCTCGTGAAGGCGAATTTATATTTTTTAAACCCGATGTTCGTCACGAGGTCAGTAAAAATAACAGTGATCAGTACCGACTTTCTCTCGGTATTAATTTTGGCCTCGACAAAGAATAAAACTTGCGCATATCAAGATGAGACATATCACTTATGCCATTTGATCGTTATCGATTACCTCTTTGCGCTAATGGACTTCTAGCAATATATGCGTACACTTGGCATACTTCAAAAACCCTACACTATTTAGATTAATTTCGACGCAATACCAGCAGGCACGTTTATGGTTCAGTACAAAGCAAATTACAGTCGCAGTGTTTTATTTCAGTTTCTAACGTTATCGATACTGGTCGGTTTTGTCATACTGCTTAACCATGAATTCCTGCTTAATTTTTATATTAGAAACCAGGCAACGAATACAGGTTATATTGTCAATGGCAGTATTCTTGGCATTTTTCTTCTCGGCGTGTTTCGTATTATTGTCTTGCTACTGCGCTATAGCCGTGAAGAAAACGCACTCACGCGATTTATTCAAAACGTCGAACGCGACGAAACTCTGCCCACAAACCGGATCAGCAAAAAAAGCCTGATATTTAACCGTTATACCTCGGTACTGGAAATCAGCAAACACAATGTTGCGGTTAATCATAGTGCCCTGGCATCAACCCTGGTGGCAACCGAAAGCACACGACTAAGCCTGCCTCGCTTCATCAGCAACATACTTATTCTTACCGGTGTTTTTGGCACCATCATCTCGCTCTCGATTGCACTGCTGGGGGCTTCTGACATTATAGACAGTGCTGATGGCATTAGTGGCATGAGCATCGTTATTCACGGCATGTCGACTGCATTGTCGACTACAGCCACCGCGATTATATGCTACCTGTTCTTCGGTTATTTCTACATGAAACTAACCGATGTGCAAACTGAGTTATTAAGCGGTATCGAGCAGGCAACCACACTTTATATTATGCCGCGTTTTACCTATCAAACGGATAGCATGCTGCACGAAGTCGGAAGCCTGGTAAAAGCACTGCATGAAGCAGCACGAGTCATGTCAAATACCCAGGCAGACTTTGCCGAAGCCGGTCGCAGCCTGAGTGCACTTACCGGCCACAATGCTGAAAACCTGGTACGTCTGAGCAGTGATATCGAGGAAATTAAATCCCTGTTACGCGATGGCTTCAGGCTGTCCAATCATTAATTGCCGCATTGACTGAACCGGGAAAATATTGTGAACGAAGAATTTGTTGACCTGCGCCGCGGACACTTGAACAGTGAAAGTTTCTGGCCATCATTTACCGACATTATGATGGTCGTGGTTATTATCTTTCTACTTACCTCGATGTTATTGATGGTAAAAAACTGGGAGTTACTGGACCAGTTACGTAACAGCATGGCGGCAGAAGAACAGGCTGAACAGATTATTTCCGATACATCAAGGGTAAACGCCACCCTGGAAGAACAGCTGGCACAGGCACAAAATGAAGTTTCTATGCTACGTATGCAATTAATGCAGGCAAGTGAAGAAGCCAACCAGTTAACCACGGAGCTGGATGACCGTGACAGACAAATTGTTATCGTGCTTTCAGAGAACGAACAATTAAAAAATGCGGTCAACAGGAATGAAAGTCAGCTGGCCGGCTTAAGCTCACAAATAGCGTCAATGCAGGATAACCTTTCGCAGCTGAATATTGATATTGAGCAGAAGCAGAATGAACTGGAAGAAGAACGCCAGAAAGTAATAATCATCACCAGGGAACGTGATACCAGTTCTCTCAAACTAAGCTCACTGGAAGATGATTTTGGTTCACTAAAAGTTAAATACGATAAATTGATAAAACCAGCCCGTAATGCCAAGGGGAAATACGTGGTTAGTGTCAATTACGAAAGAATTAAAAACAAAGAACGCATTCGTTTCAAGGATTCCGGTGACGAAAACTACACTATTGTTGATAGAAAACAGTTACATAGCAAACTGGCTGCGCTAAAGAAAAAACATCCGTATAAACTGTATATCAAGATTGTCATTCCCAAGGAAAGCGGACTCACCTACAGCGAAGCATGGACATTCATGAAATCCTTACTGCATAAGTACGATTATTATTACCAGGATCAGACAAACAAATAGTGGTTATATTCGACCATTTAAACCTGTTATATCAAAAAGTTAATAAATAATTAGATTTTAACTATACTTAGTCTTACAAACCGCTTATTCAGGGATAGATAACATATTTCAGGGAGAAGGAAGGAAACTAACAGGTTAGCTTGTACTCACATACAGTGAGAAGAGTATGAAGACACTAAAACTGATAATAATAAGTTCGGCATCCATGGTGTACATGGCGAGCGTCGCAGCGGCCGAGACTATCTACCCGTTGGTCACCTATAAGTGCAACCCTGAAGCCGATATCATCACGCTGACTAATTCGCTACTGCAAAGCGATGAAGGCGCTTCTTATAACTATTCAGACGAAGACGGCACATACTCACCCTGGGATCTGGTTGAAATAGACCGTAGAACTGAGCGTACCCGTATCGTGCGCACCAAGAAAATCACTAAAACCTGCAAGCTTAGCTCTGGCGAATATACAGTCACTCTGGAACCTCAGGTATTCAGCCGCAATCTGGCTGGTTCCTGCGGCGCGTCAATTTCATCTGCTTTTACGGTAACTTACGACGGCATCGATATACAGGAGCGAACCCCCTTCGAAGACTATTGCCGTGGAAATTCCCCCATAATCACCCGTGTCAGCATATTTGGCAAAACCGGCGAAGTAAAAATAAAACGCTTACCGCGCTACAAGTTCTACTAATTCAATCTGGACGGCCAAACCCGGCTAGCACTCTGTTGTATCCCTATCTATTCCTGTTATTATAGTGCGATCTTTTTACGTCACTGCCAGACGCATGCTCGCGTGACTATTACAATAATAAAGGGGAATTATGATGCGATTTACTTCAATACATCTACACAACAAACTCGGTAAGGCCCGGCTATTAAGTTTTATAACGCTTATCCCGTTATTGTTAATATCATCGTCGTCTTTTGCATATACCCACCCAACATATACACCTGGTGATCCAGCTTACGTGATCAGAACAGCTCTGGATAAAATCACAACTTTTAGCAGTGACTCTGACAAAGTTAACCCGGTAAAACTGCGTGGTTTCATTGAAAATGAAATAATTCCTCATTTTGATTTCAATAATATGTCGCACTGGATTACCGGCCGTTATGCGGACAATATGACTGATGACGATAAAGTGGATTTCCAGCGTAAATTACGTGAAACGTTTTTATCCAGCCTGTCAAAACACCTCGGCAGCTTTGATGCAAAAAACACCAATGTACGGTTTTTCCCTGCGCGTTACAGGGGGCAGTCAGAAGCCTTCGTCAGCACCAGCATTTACCGCCCGGATGCGCCAACTGTACGCCTGGATTTCCGCATGCGCCGTGATGATAATGACTGGCGAATAATTGATGTGAAAGCCAATGGCTCAAGCGCCGTACTTTATTATCGTCAGCACTTTATATCGCAGTTACGACAGTTCCAGAGACGACCATACGCTCCAGTGAAACGTCGCTCACATTATTAATTTGCATCGAGTAAAACGCACAAACCCATAAACAGTGAACCAGTTTGCCCGCATACGGTCTTTAAAATCACTTTAGTACTATTTTTTAGATCATGAACGAACAGACTGATAAGCTGCCGGTTACCAGGACCAAATCAAACAGAAGCAAGGGACTGCTGATCATTGCCCTGCTTTTCATTGGCATGGTGTTTCTTACCCGGCGTGAAGCAGTCAATACTATTGACTGTACACCGGATATTATCGCTGGAAAACCCGATGTTATTATGCTTGGCGCCTGGTGGTGCAGTTACTGCTTTCAGGCAAAAAGATACTTTCAAAAGAACAATATTCACTATTGTGAATATGACATGGAAAACACAGCAACGGGTATTCGCCTTTACCAGGAACATGGTGAAGGCCCTGTTCCTATATTATTGATTGGCGAATACCAGCTTAGCGGGTTCGATCCGAAACAGGTTGAAACCGCACTCAAACTGTTAAAAAACCCATAAAAGATACAGACTTAAACTCTCTTTAGAACTGCCACACTGCAAACTGCCATGCTAACAAAATTACAGAAATTCTTTGACCGATATCTTGGCGAGGGTACTGAAACAAAAATCCCGCTTGAACATCGCCTGCAACTTTCTTCTGCAGCCTTAATGGTAGAAGTCATTCATGTTGACGATGAGGTTAGCGAACAGGAAGAAAATAAAATACGGCAGTTAATACAACAACGCTTCCAGCTCAATGAAACGGAAATAGAAGACTTAATCGAACTCGCTCATAATGAAAAACATGAAGCAACCGACTACTTTTCTTTTACATCATTATTAAATGAACATTATTCACAACAGCAAAAGATTAATCTTGTTGAAGATCTATGGCAACTGGCTTACGCCGATGGCAACCTGGACAAATACGAAGAACACCTGATCAGGCGCCTGTCCGAACTACTTCATGTGCCTCACCAGGATTTTATCCGTACTAAACATAAAGCATTAAAAACATAATATTACCGCAGAGGCGCAGAGTGCGCAGAGAAAAATATTTTTCTTTGCCTCACTTACTCTGCGCATTTAACTTATTCTGTTTTCCTCTGCGTCTCCGCGACTCCGCGTCTACGCGGTAAAAAAGCTTATCAATGCAACACGCTTTCTGAACCCCACATTTTATTGTAGCGTTCGACCACCTCTCGCACCTCGTCAGGGTAACCGACAATATCCATCTGCTGCATTCCTTCCTTAAAAAATTCTCGCGCATCCTGCGGCAGGTTTTTCACCAGGCTGTCGTATGCCTGCTCTATGAGCTCAGGCTGATGACTGCGGGTAGCAACAATACAGTAGTTCAGGTTCAGGATGCGCCAGGGCCGCATCATGTTAGTCTGTTCAGGATCACGACGTATTTCATCATCACAGGCATCAAGCACCTCTTTCATAACCCTGGCTAAATCTGCCAGGGCATGGCTTTCCGAGATCTCATTCGCATAACCCGCCAATGAATTAACCAGCATATCGATCTGGGACAGCTGGCCGCCATGCCGTGCTATCCACAATGAAACAGGCAAAGTCAGACGCAAAATATCACGATTTTGTTCCCCCGTTTTATTCTGCACAAACGACACCACGCCTTCCAGTAAATCAAGTGTATAATGGCCAATTTTATTGATATCTTTCGCACTCAGCGCACCCATACTTTCAGCACTCATATCCTGCTGCACAACACTATCGGCATCAGCGCGCTGCATAACATCGATTGCCTGATCCATTGCGGCCAGCAGGTTATGGGGTGAGTTCACATCATTACTGTCAATATCTTCGGCCTGCAGATACTGGTCGACCGCATTATGAAAAAGGTCTCTGAAAACATTAGCATTGAACGAAAAGTCCATAATTATCATCTCAGAAATGTCATATTATAAAGGCTGCATTATAAGTTAAGATAGGCCGCAATACTTTTCCCTTTAAGAATATATCATCATGAGATTACTGCACACCATGCTGCGCGTTGGCAACCTGGAACGCTCTATAAGGTTTTACACTGAAATAATGGGCATGACCTTATTACGACTGAAAGAGTATCCGGACGGTAAATTCACGAATGCTTTTCTCGGTTACGGTGATGAAAAGCATCATACCGCGCTTGAACTCACCTATAACTGGGATACTGATCACTATGATACTGGTAGCGGTTTTGGCCACCTGGCAATAGAAGTCGAGGACGTTTACCTGGCTGCCGACAAGATACGTGCGCAGGGAGGAACAATTATTCGTGAACCGGGGCCAATGAATGCTGGCACCACTTTACTGGCATTCGTCGCCGACCCCGATGGTTACGAAATCGAACTTTTACAGCCAAAAGCCTGATATAACCCTACACTATTATTCACTAATCACCATTAACTATTCACTGCTTTCATGACCCCTGTATTAATAGAATCAACCAGTGAAATGGAAGCACTGGCAGCACAACTTGAAAAAGAAACAATCATTGCTGTCGATACCGAGTTTCAGCGAGAAACAAGCTATTATCCGCATATTGCACTTATACAGATAGCAACCGACTCCGTTGTTGCCTGCATCGATCCACTTGCATTCAATGCCAAACCCGCACTTCAGAAAATATTGCTTAACCCGCAGGTAACAAAAATTTTCCATTCATGCTCACAGGATATGGAAGTACTTTATTATTACCTGGGCGAGGTCCCTGCGCCTGTATATGACACGCAAATTGCCAACGCCCTGCTAAGTGTCCACCACCAGATAGGTTATGCAAACCTGGTAGAAAGCGAACTCAATACCCAGCTTGATAAATCACAGACCAGAACCAACTGGCTGCAACGGCCTTTAACCGACAAGCAAATTGAATATGCCGGTGACGATGTTTATTACCTTTACAAGCTGCACGCACTGCTCGATAAAAAACTGGCTGATACAGGCAGAGTAGACTGGTTTATTGAAGACTCATTGAACATGTCCTGCAAGGACAGTAATTTCCAGGTCGATATCAAAAACCTCTGGAGACGCGTAAAAGGTGCAAACAAACTTGGCAGAAACAAACTCGCCATGGTTCAGGCCATTGCTGAATGGCGCGAGCAACTGGCACAGGATAATGACAGGACACGAAGAAAAATATTACCTGACGACAACCTTATCCAGATCGCACTCAAGCCAGCACATGACAGTAACTCACTCAATAAGTTAATTGATCATCGATACCATTTCAACGCTGCAGAAAAACAGAAATTACTGGACGATATTGCAGCGGCATCACAGTTACCTGAAGATTTATGGCCAGACAACCGCTTCAGTGTTCTTGACGGCGAGCAAAAAAAGCTGTTAAAAAAAATGCAGCAAATAGTAAATCAACAGGCAGAACATCTGGGCATTTCAAGCGCAACCATCAGTTCAAAAAAAGAACTGGAAAAAATGGTGATAAGCCTTATGCCTGCCGGCACTGATGCTGACAGCGAGATAGCGGACTACACACAGTTAAAATTAAACGTATTACAGGGCTGGCGCTTTGAAAACGCAGGACAGCATTTACTGGAAGCGATTACTGATAATATTAAAAACAGCAAATAACAGTTGTTTAGATTGCTTAAGCGTAATATTATCTAAACATGAGGTTTTTTACCTGAAATTTACATTTTTCTGGCTTAATTATTAACCAGATATCGATAGATAAGGTAATAAACAACGACAAGACACAGCCGAGGATATCTACATGCAGACTATAACCAGCAAGCTATACAAATTTCTAATCATTTTCGCGTTATCGCTAGCCAGCCTGAACAGCTACGCTGAAAGCTCGAAAGAATTTGGTGATTACGTTGTGCATTACAATGCATTCAGGAGCGATACCCTTACCCCCGAGATTGCCAAACAGTATAATCTGACACGTGCTAACAACCGCGTTATCATCAATATTGCAGTATTAAAAAAGGTCCTGAATACTACTGGAAAACCAACCAGCTCAAGCGTTACCGGCCACGCCAGCAATTTAACAGGACAACTAAAACAGCTGGACTTTAAGGAAATAAAAGAAGGCAACGCTATTTATTATCTCGCCAATACAAAAATTAGTGATGGTGAGTTTTTGAAATTTGATTTAAAAATAACCCCTGAAGGCGAAACACGAGCTGCCAGATTACGTTTTGATAAACGTTTTTTTACTTATTAAGCAATTTCCCCGTTTAATTACATAAAAAAGCCGTATTTATACGGCTTTTTTATGTAACTGCTTTTATATGTCATCAAGCACTGCACTCAGATTACATCCTTATCTGGCAGATTGGTTTCAACGATCTGCTTACCTAAAAGCACAATATAACCATGCTGCCGATTGCCGAATTCTGAGGTTACATTACCTGGCACTGCATCTCCGATATAATCAAAACTGTATAAACGGCATATCTGCAAACCGCCGCCATCACCCCTGCGTAACCAGGTGCGCTGCCGGGTTACCGTAGCATCCAGTAACTGCAAGCCGGCATTAATACACTTTTTCTTGCAAACTGAAAGCGCGATCTCATTACACTGCTGAGTGTCCCACCAGTACCAGATAGCCGATAAAATAAGAATAATAAACAGTATGTCATCCATATTACGTATTACTTCGTACTAAGCGCCCCAAAATCGTTTCATCGTACAGGATTTTCAGATAAAATTGCCAGCTTACTGGATTTATAATTTAACAGACAACCGAGAAATATTATGCTTGCTGACGAAGAAACAGATGTTCGACCCAGCTCTTACAGCTATGAAGACCTGCTAACCTGCAGTAAGGGCGAGTTATTCGGACCCGGCAACGCACAGTTACCCGCTCCCAACATGCTAATGCTTGACCGCATTACAAATATTTCAGATAAAGGCGGCGCCTACAATAAAGGTGAAATTCAGGCCGAACTGGACATTAAACCGGAGTTATGGTTTTTTGAATGCCATTTCAAGAATGATCCGGTAATGCCCGGCTGTCTTGGTCTTGATGCAATGTGGCAACTCGTCGGCTTTTACCTGGGCTGGCTGGGCCACCCCGGCAAAGGCCGTGCACTGGGTGTTGGTGAAGTCAAGTTCACCGGCCAGGTTCTTCCCACTGGCAAAACCGTACGTTACCAGATTGATATCAAACGTGTCATTGCCCGCGGCCTGGTTATGGGTATCGCCGATGCCACTATGTCGATTGATGGTCGTGACATCTACACAGCAAAAAACTTACGTGTTGGTCTGTTTACTTCAACAGAAGATTTTTAAGGTATCAAAATGAAACGAGTCGTAATCTCTGGAATAGGCATAGTGTCCTGTCTCGGTAATGATAAAAACACCGTACTGGAATCACTGCAACAGGGTCGTTCAGGCATTAAATTCAAACAGGAATATGCCGATGTTGGCATGCGCAGCAATGTAGCTGGCAGCATCGACATCAATGTTGATGACTTTATCGACCGTAAAGTAAAACGCTTTATGGGCGATGCTGCCGCATTCTCTTACATCGCAATGCAGCAGGCAGTTGCTGACGCACAGCTTGACCACAGCCAGGTATCAAATATTCGCACCGGTATCATTATGGGTTCGGGCGGCGCGTCTTCAGCCAACCAGGTAGCGGCAGCCGATATTCTGCGTGAAAAAGGTATCCGCCGCGTCGGCCCTTACATGGTACCGCGCACCATGGCGAGCACCGTTTCTGCCTGCCTGGCAACACCGTTCCAGATCAAGGGCGTTAATTATTCCATCAGTTCCGCCTGTGCAACCAGCACACACTGTATTGGTAATGCCTACGAACTGATTCAGATGGGCAAGCAGGATATTATTTTTGCTGGCGGCGGCGAAGAAGAACACTGGACTCTGAGCATGTTATTCGATGCCATGGGTGCACTATCAACAAAATACAACGAAACCCCTGAAAAAGCTTCCCGCACCTATGATGCTGATCGTGACGGTTTTGTTATTGCCGGCGGCGGCGCAACCGTGGTGGTTGAAGAACTGGAGCATGCTCTTAATCGCGGCGCCCCAATCTATGCAGAAATTGTTGGTTATGGCGCAACCTCTGATGGTGTCGATATGGTTGCCCCTTCCGGTGAAGGCGCTATTCGCTGCATGCAAATGGCAACACAGGGCATTGAGCAGGAACTGGACTATATCAATACCCACGGCACCAGCACACCCGTTGGTGACTCAAAAGAACTGTACGCCATCAGGGAAACCTTTGGCGATAAAATTCCGCCAATCAGCTCCAGTAAATCACTGGCTGGCCACTCACTCGGCGCATCAGGCGCACAGGAAGCGATTTACAGCATGCTAATGATGCAAAACAGCTTCATCCAGGCGTCCGCTAACATTGAGACTATGGATGAAAGTGCTGTTGACATGCCAATTGTTACTGCACGCAAGGATAATATTGAGCTAGACCTGGTGATGTCAAACAACTTTGGTTTTGGTGGAACCAACGCCTGCCTGGTGATGAAAAAATTTACAGAATAAGCTGTGACCCCTGTAGCACTTAAGGATTCTAGTGCTACACTTGGGGTTATAATTATAAAAATAACCGGCACAATGGCACGCTCATGAGTAGATTACTTAAAAATCACGGAACTGGACCTGTAACTATGTTCAATCAAAAAGCGACATACCTAACTACAATTCTGTTAGCAGCTTACATATCTGCTTTTTCCTGTAATGTTATGGCCAACCGCCCGGCAATGGAAGAAAGCAGCGTCGAAGCAGAAATGACAGAAATGGAAGAAGTGCCGGAAACACAGGCACAGCCCTCTGCCGTAGACATCATGATGCAGCAACAGTCACAGCAACAGAGAGGTGACGTTGTACAGCTGCCGGGAACTGAACTCCAGCCCGGGGAAACCGTAAAAATAAAATTACTGGACTACCCACGCCGCGGCATGAGCATGAACAAGGTACAGTTTGAATACGGTCAGCCCATTGCAATTTCTGACAGCGTTGGTAAACCGCCCATTACCCGCTGGACCTACAATGACCGCGTTGTTTATTTTGAGCACTCAAGTGTCATACATGTAGTCGCACGCTAATCAAAACATCCTAATATTGTGACTGGCTTTGTTACGAAGCAGTCAGGCTAAACATTCTTATAGCGAAAACGATATTACTCATCCAATAGCCAACAGCCCGCTGCAGCGTTTACAAAGCCCTTTCCTGCAAAAAGCCGGCATTCAGCTTTACGTAAAACGTGACGATCTGATACATCCCCAGTTTGGCGGCAACAAATGGCGCAAGCTAAAATACAACCTGATCCATTTTAAAGAAAATAAATTTGACCGGCTGTTAACCTTTGGCGGCGCCTGGTCAAACCACATTTACGCAACCGCAGCAGCCGGTAAACACTTCAATATAAACACGATTGGCTTAATACGCGGTGAACAGCATACACCGCTCAATGCATGCATATCGTTCGCCCGGGAATGCGGTATGGAACTGCATTACATTGACCGCGTCAGCTACCGAGAAAAAAATGAATTAGCGTATCAGCAGCATCTGCAAGAGCAATTTTCGAATGTTTATATACTACCCGAGGGTGGCAGCAACCTGCTGGCATTAAAAGGATGTAAAGAAATCGTTAGTGAAATAAACGCTGAAATTGACCAGCCTTTTGACCTTATCTGCTGTGCCAGTGGGACCGGGGCGACGCTGGCAGGAATTATCTCTGCAATAAATGCAGACCCGGGCGGCGCCAATCAGCGTGCTATAGGCTTTTCAGCACTTAAAGGCGGCGAATTTCTGCAACAGGATGTACTGTCTTTTCTGCAGCAGGAAAACCCAGGAAAAGAAATAGCGGACAATAACTGGAACATAGAGAGCAGATTCCATTTTTCCGGTTATGCAAAAATAAATGATGAACTGGTTCGATTTATGCGCGACTTCAGAAATACCTACGGCTTCGAGCTCGACGCCGTTTATACCGCTAAAATGTTCTATGGACTTTTTAAACAAATAGAATCCGGTGTTTTCAGGCAGGGTTCCAGCATCGTTGCTGTGCATAGTGGTGGACTACAGGGTAACAAAGGGTTTAATCTCTAGTCATTAATCAAATATTTAAAATCATGCAAACTCAGTGAACATGCAAACCAAGTGCCCGCATTGCGAAACCAGATTCAGACTCACCCAGTCACAGGTTGATACTGCTGATGGTTATGTACGCTGCGGCGTCTGTAAAGAAGTCTTTAATGCCAACGAAGTTGCCGTACAGCCAGAGAATCAGAGCGAAAACCAGCTTGAGAACCAGGCCCCGGTAAACTTTACCGGGCAGGAAAAACCCGCACAGTCAAATAGTGAAACTGATAAAACTGCCGTTGAAATTAATATTGAACTGGCCGCTGAAAGTCATCAGGATAAGCTCAGTAATTTCGAGCAGAGCTCTGACCAGGTACAGGCCGAAAAAGATACCTTTGACTTTTTCAACGACGACAACGACGACCCCTCACAACATGTTGTTCCAGAAAAATTTCGCACATCAGACCGCGACAGATCAGGCGGCCTGGTTACAACCCTGCTCTGGAGCATAGCAACGTTATTTTTATGCCTGACATTGATGGCCGAATACACCTGGTTTAACCGAAACCAGTTTAGCCAGTTCCCTGAATTGCAGTCCATTTTCAGTAAACTTTGCCAGCACTTTGAATGCAAGGATTTCGCCATGCGAAACCCTTCAAAAATAGAACTGATTACGCGAAACGTGTATTCACACCCGAATGAAAAAGATGCCCTGATGGTTAATGTTACGATGAAAAACACGGCTAATTTTGCACAGCCTTACCCGGTAGTACAGGTCGACTTTTCCGACGTACGCGGCGCCATTGTCGCTGCTCGGCGCTTTTTTCCTGAAGAATACCTGTCTTTGCAGAACGATTCTGAAGTGCTGCACCTGCTTCAGCCAGACGCAGACGCCAGCATCACCCTGGAAATTCAGGATCCTGGTAAACAGGCCATGACCTACGAGTTTAATTTCATGTAATCAACCCGCCTGTGAAAACCATTAATAACAACGCCTGCTTTGAACATACGATAAACTGCCATTTTACAAATTATTTTAATCTGTCAGAATAAACCCCGATGATTATAGGCAAATACACATTCAACACCCCGCTGATGCTGGCACCGATGGCTGGTGTTACCGATCGCCCGTTCAGAAACCTGTGTTACCAGCTAGGTGCCGACCTGTGTGTGTCTGAAATGGTAACTTCCCAGAAACACCTGTGGAACACTAAAAAAACCCGTCTGCGGCTGGATCACAACGGTGAAAAAGGCATACGCAGTGTACAGATAGCAGGTACCGACCCATTGCTACTGGCACAGGCAGCCCGCTTCAATGTCGAGCATGGCGCCCAGATTATTGACATCAATATGGGATGCCCGGCGAAGAAAGTATGCAATGTCATGGCGGGCTCTGCCCTGCTGAAGAATGAAGCCCTGGTGGCAGATATTGTCACTGCCGTAGTGAGTGCAGTCGAGGTGCCTGTCACCCTGAAAATAAGAACAGGCTGGGACCAGCAAAATAAAAATGCTGTCAATATTGCAAAAATTGCCGAGCAAAATGGTATACAGTCACTGTCTATCCATGGCAGAACCCGTACTGATGCTTATAAAGGCGAAGCTGAATATGAAACCATTGCCAGCGTAAAAAACGCTGTTTCTATTCCCGTTATTGCCAATGGTGACATTACTGACCCGTACAAGGCTAAACAGGTACTGGAATACACCAGTGCGGACGGCCTGATGATTGGCCGCGCTGCCCAGGGCAACCCCTGGATATTCAGACAAATTAAACACTACCTGGCGAACAATGAGCTGCTTCCAGCTATAGAAAGCAATGAAATCAGCCAGTATTTAAACCAGCACCTGAATAACTTGTACGATTTTTACGGCGAGTTATCCGGTGTTAGAATTGCACGTAAACACATCGGATGGTACCTGCAAAATTGCTTCGGCAATGAAAGCAGCGAAATAGATAAACAGGGATATATTGCGTTTAGAAAACAAGTAAACCAGGTTGAAGATGCTGACACTCAGCTTCAGCTTGTCACCGATTTTTTTAACTTTAAGCGACCCCTGTTAGCAGCATGATCATACAAGATACTGAAGAACTAGATATGGATGCAACTGAAAACACATCTGATAAAAAACCCGAAGAAATTTCTCAACTCAGCCACGCCGTCAAACACTCTATTCGTCGTTACCTGTACGAACTGGACGGTGCGCAGCCAGATAATATGTACGACCTGGTACTAAGGCAAATCGAGCAACCATTATTCGAAGCAATTCTGGATCATACCAAGGGTAACCAGTCCCGCGCTGCGGAGTTACTTGGATTAAATCGCGGTACGCTTCGCAAGAAACTGCGTAATTACAACCTGCACAAATAATACGGACGCACCGCAGTCCGCCCCCCCTTTTTTGATCGGCTGTATATCTGCAATACCAGGATAATGACGTGCGCATAAATCCATGCGTAAACCCGCTTGCCAGGGGCCATAGAACAGACACAACCCCGGTATTTTCTTTATTTCTTTAAAGACTACTCTGTTATACTTTGCGCCAATAAAAATACTTCCAAAGGCTGAATTATGAGCAACGAATCATTACGTCCGGTACGACGTGCGCTGATCAGTGTTTCTGACAAAGACGGCGTTATTGAATTCGCCAAAGCACTGCATGAACAAGGTGTAGAAATCTTATCAACCGGCGGCACCGCCAAACTACTCATCGATAATATGATACCGGTAATGGAAGTATCCAGACACACCGGGTTTCCTGAAATGATGGATGGCCGCGTAAAAACCCTGCACCCAAAAATTCATGGCGGCATCCTGGGCCGGCGCGGTATTGATGACGGTGTTATGAAAGACAATGATATTGCGCCGATAGACCTGGTTGTAGTCAACCTCTACCCTTTTGCAGCAACTGTTGCTAAAGAAGACTGCACATTAGAGGATGCCATCGAAAACATCGATATTGGCGGCCCCACAATGGTTCGTGCAAGCGCAAAAAATCACGCCTATGTCAGCATCGTGGTTGACCCGGCAGACTATACACGCGTGCTTGAAGAATTAGCCGGCAATGATGGCGTAGTCAGTGATGCAACCCGTTTTGATCTTGCCGTGAAAGCATTTGAACATACCGCTGCTTATGACGGTATGATTGCCAATTACCTTGGCAGAGTGAAATTTGATGACAGCGGCGAGGTTGCTATGGATGAATTACCACGCACCATTAACCTGCAGTTTAATAAAGCCCAGGAAATGCGTTATGGCGAAAACCCTCACCAGAACGCTGCCTTCTATACAGAAAAGAACCCCGCCGAAGCCTGCATTGCAACCGCAAAACAGTTACAGGGTAAAGAGCTTTCCTACAACAATATTGGCGATACCGATGCTGCACTGGAATGCGTGAAACAGTTTGACGAGCCAGCCTGCGTCATTGTCAAACATGCTAATCCCTGTGGCGTATCAATCAAGGACAATATTCTGGATGCTTATAATGCAGCGTACAGCACTGACCCTGAATCTGCTTTTGGCGGCATTATTGCCTTTAACCGGGAACTGGACGGTGAAACCGCCAAAGCCATCGTCGAACGCCAGTTTGTCGAAGTGATAATTGCACCTTCAGTCAGCAGCGAAGCTATTGCTGCGCTTGCTGAAAAGAAAAATGTCAGGCTGCTGGAATGCGGCCAGTGGCAGCACAGCGGCGAACGCCTGGACTTTAAACGTGTCAATGGCGGCCTGCTGGTACAGGATGCTGACCTGCTAATTCTCAATGAAACCAAAGTGGTCACTCAGCGGCAGCCCAGCGAACAGGAAATGAATGACCTGCTGTTTAGCTGGAAAGTGGCCAAATTCGTTAAATCCAATGCCATTGTTTATGGCAGAAATAATATGACCATTGGCGTCGGTGCCGGCCAGATGAGCCGCATTAACAGTGCCCGCATCGCCGGCATCAAGGCTGAACATGCCGGCCTGAAAGTTCCCGGCTCAGTGATGGCATCGGATGCGTTCTTCCCGTTCCGCGATGGCATTGATGCCGCCCATGAAGCCGGCATTGTCGCTGTAATACAGCCTGGCGGCTCTATGCGAGACGATGAAGTGATTGCAGCGGCCAATGAGCACGGCATGTCGATGATATTTACCGGTATGCGCCATTTCCGCCACTAGAATTCAGTAGACCTCGACAGGATAAAAGCGCATTATGCTCAGACGAACGGCCAATACTTTAATTTGAATAAATGACACAATTAGGGTAGTTTAAGGAAACCCGCTTTCAAATTATGGATAAAGAGCATTGTGGAAGAGAAACGACTCGAAGAAAATCAGTTACTACGTAAGAAGCTAGACCGGCTTCTCAAGGAAGCACGTCGTAACGAACAAACGCAAACTTCATTTGACGATTTCACTTTGTCCGTGGTTGCAGCCCAGGGGCCAGAGGAACTCTTCAATCTTCTCCTGGTCGAGCAAAGAAAATTTCGTATCGACGAAATCCAGTTATGCCTGGTCGACCGCTATCACGAAGTCGAGCGGCTGCTTTCCGAAAGCTATCAACACAAGTATCACGGCCTGAGTTTCATTGATACCGAAACCAGCAACCTGCTTATTTCAGACCTGCCTGATCGACCTGTGCTGGGTACGCGCATCATGTCGAAATATGACTGGTTAATCAATATAGAAGACACCAACAAATATAAATCCGCCGCCCTGCTTCCGCTAAAACGCGGTGGCGAGATCATCGGCATCCTGCTGTTGTTGAGCAAAGATGTCGAGCGCTACAACATGAGTGACGGCACAACGTTCCTGCAGAAACTGTCAGCGATGATAGCGATAGCCATTGAAAACTGTATCAACCGTCAGCGCACCCTGGAAATTGGATACCAGGACGGATTAACCAGCGCCTATAACAGGCGCTATTTCGATGAGCGGCTAAAACATGAGATAGACCGCTGTGTACGTAATAAGACCGACCTGGTCTGCCTGTTTATTGATGTCGATTTCTTCAAGAAAATAAACGATAACTACGGTCACCAGGTCGGTGATGCAGTGCTTATCCGACTGGTTTCACTAATGCGTGAACAGGTTCGCTCCAGTGACATCGTGGCGCGCTATGGCGGTGAAGAATTTGCCGTAATATTACCCGAGACAGGCATCCAGAAGGCTCATGAAGTAGCCGAGCGTATTCGCAGCAAAGTCGAAGACCAGAAACTTATTATTGATGACAATACCTTAAGCACAACGGTTTCAATTGGCATGGCTTCACTTAGCCAGTTAAGACACCAGAACGCTCAGCAAGGATCAAAACCTTTCCAGAAGTCAGCCGACAATCTTGATAAGATTTTACTGGGGAAGGCGGACGAAGCGCTCTATCAGGCCAAGCAAACTGGCCGAAACCAGGTCGTTATAAAGAAAATGGCAAGCTAGCAAGCTGTACCCGTTAGATACAGGTTTAACGATTAAATACCGCTTTCCAGCCTGATGACATTTTGTAAGCGGACATGGTTGCGTGCATTCAGTTTCCAGTCAGCATCAACCAGCTCAAAATACCAGACGCCCTGTGTGATCTGCTGATCAAGATAACCAATATACTGATTCTCTATACCCCGATTCAACTCAACCCTGACATCACTGTTTGCCCTTGTTGCATGCTGGAAATTTAATACCAGTGTTTCCGGGTAACTGGCAAGTTCACCTTTGTCAAAACGAAGATTAATCACTTTTTCACTGCTATCAAACTCGATAACCGCACTCAATCCCAGTTCAGTAGCTTTTGTATCGCGGCTAATGACATCATTGATAGCCAGACCCTGTTTGTAATAATCATCCGCGACCAGGCCATCATCTGTATCGATAGCCAGCCATATCATAACCACACCCATAATGACGGCTGAAAAAGGGATCGCAATCATCATCCATACCAGCGGATGCGTGTGCCAGGGTTTACTTTCTTCTGTTACTTGCATGATCAGTTTATACCGTTATTTAAAGGCCGGGCCAAGAAAACGCGCTTCTTCTACAACCATCAGGTCATCGTGACCAACGGCTTTTAAGGTAAAGTTTACTTCATTACTTCGCTGCTTCAGGTTATAGGCATCAACCTGTATACGCACCGGCAACTCGACCACTTCACCACTGCCAACAACTATTTCATCAGAATCTTTCTTCAGCACCATCTCAGGTATACCTTCTGCAGAAAGGATATAAGTATGCGCCTGTTTATCCATATTCAACAGCTTGATGATATAAACATTTTCAATCAGGCCATCATTGGTCTCTCGATACAGACTATTGCGATCACGTATAACATCCATGCCGATCGGTGAGCGATTCAAAATAGAATAGAATGCGCCGGCGGTAATTCCGATCAGTATTAATGCATATAAAATAACCCGCGGACGCAAGATGTGGGTATGCTTGCCCTTCAGCGTGTTTTCAGTGGTATAACGAATCAGACCATGGTCATAGCCCATTTTGTCCATGACATCATCACAGGCATCAATACAGGCCGAACAACCAATACACTGGTACTGCAGACCATCACGAATATCGATACCGGTGGGGCACACCTGAACACAGATAGTACAGTCGATACAGTCACCCAGACCGGCTTCGACTTTATCAACCGTTTTCTTTCTTGGCCCTTTAGGCAGACCACGGGTCTCATCAAATGAAATAATCATCGTGTCATGATCAAACATAGCGCTCTGGAAACGCGCATATGGACACATATACAGGCACACCTGCTCTCTTAGCCAGCCAGCATTGCCATAGGTAGCCAGCGCGTAGAAATATATCCAGAAGGTTTCCCAGGGACCATTACTGAAACTCAGGAAATTAACCGCCAGCTCGCGAATAGATGAAAAATAACCAACAAACGTCAGACCGGTGAATAGAGCAAAAGCTACCCAGAGAAAATGCTTGGTTGCTTTAATGCGAATTTTACGCGCAGAGTTAGGCGACTTGTCCAGTTTCATCTGCTGCGGGCGCGAACCCTCGACCTTTCGCTCTATCCATAAAAAGGCCTCTGTCCATACTGTTTGCGGACAGGCATAACCGCACCAGACGCGGCCTGCAAGCGCGGTAACGAAAAACAGACTGAGGGCAGCAACAATAAGCAAAAGCGCCAGGTAGAAGAAATCCTGCGGCCAGAACACCATATTAAAGATGTAAAACTTACGTTCCGGTAAATCAAATAAGACGGCCTGACGCTCATCCCACTGCAACCATGGAACAAAATAATACAGACCAAGCAGCGTCGCCACACCCATGGTACGTAATGCAGCAAATAAACCGTGGACTTCGCGTGGATAGATTTTCTGCCGTTTTGCGTAAAGCGACTTTTCTACATCATCATCCGCTTTAGTGGCGCTGTCACTACTATTAATTTTAGATTCGTTTTCAAGCATTATTAGTTTATTACCTAATACTGTTATTAGCAGGCGTATTAAAGCACACTAATGCAGGCGAATTCACGTAGTGCTTTAGCGTGCTTTAATGCGTTTGTTGCCGTGTAACTTTGTTTCGCTTATTAACTGCAAGCGTCAGCTTTTAAAGCCATCTGCTTTTTCTGCTGCGTCTTCAGCAGCTTTTGTAGCGGCCTGCTCCGCCGCCATGCGCGCTTTATTAATCGCCTGGCAGGGCTTCAAAAAGAAGCAGGTTGTCGCAGCTGTCGTAGCCCCGAACAACCAGAACAGAAAGAAGCAGATTGAGTAAGCACCCACTCGACTAATATCATAATCAATCAGCATCACGGCAGGATCAAATGCAGTGGTAAACAAAACGGTAGCAATTCCGGCCGTAATAAATGACGGCCATAAAATTGCTACCACACGCTGTATTAGAGGTATTGCATCCATAAAGGCATATTACACACTGAACATAGTCATGTATACGTGTTTATACCTAGTCTGACTCGTGAGACAAGACTGTATACGTACGCGCCCAGGATATGCGATTTAGCTTTACCCAGGAACTCACTGTGTGCAGGCATTTTGCCATTACGGCCTTTAGCAATTGATTCTTTAATGCTGCGAGGTGAACCGCCGTATAACCAGACATTATTGGTCAGATTTGGCGCACCCAGTGCCTGGTTACCGGTACCATCAGGCATGTGACAACCAACACAGAACATATCGTATTTCACTTTACCGGCAGCAACCGAGTCAGCGTCACTCACTTCACGACCGGCGAGCGACATTACATAATTAGCAACATTATTAACACCTTCAGCACCGCCCAGTGGGCCTTCCCATGCTGGCATGACACCATTACGGCCAGTCATAATTGATGCTTCAATCTGCTCAGGAGAACCGCCGTATAGCCAGTCATTATCACGAAGATTCGGAAAACCAGAAGCACCACGTGCATCCGATCCGTGACAAACTGCACAATAGGTGACGAATAAACGCTCACCGGCATTTAACGCCGCTTCATTTGTCGCAAGCTCAGGGATGGGTGTTTGTTCAAACTGTGCGAATATCGGTCCGAATTCTGCATCAGCAGCAGCCACTTCGGCCTCATACTCGCCAATTTCTGTCCAGCCAAGCACGCCTTTAAACGAGCCCATTCCAGGATAAAGCACCAGGTAGATAATACCGAAAACCATGGTGATATAGAACATGTATAACCACCAGCGCGGCAGCGGATTATTCAGTTCTTCGAGATCTTCATCCCAGACGTGACCTGTCGGCACACCGGCTTCGGTTTCCGCTTTATTGGTTCCTGTCAGCAGAAAAAACAACCAGATGATACCGCCACCTACTATTGCAATAATAAACCAACTCCAGAATTCGCTGGTAAAGTCAGACATAATAATTCCTCTTAACCTTGTATTATTCTATAAACCACTATGGTTTTATAAATTCTTTAAAATCCAGTATCTATACTGCTACCGACACGAAGCAGCCATAATTATGGCTCTCGGCGCTGCTCATCAGTTACAGCCTTGTCATCGTCAAGCGCCATTCTTGCCGCTTTATCAAAACTTTTTGCCCGCTTACCGCTCCATGCCCAGATAACAACGACAACAAAGAAAACAAAAGCGACAACGGTCCATACTGATTGAAATATTGATGCATCCACTATATCAACCCCGCAAATCGTTTATTAACAATACCATTAGCGAGTTTGCTTAACATGCAGGCCCAGGGACTGCAGGTAGGCAACAACCGCATCCAGCTCAGTTTTTCCTTCAAGTGCTGCTGGCGCTGCTTCGATCTCAGCCTCTGTATAAGGGTGACCGATAAAAGCCAGGGCAGACATCTTGTCTTTAATCTGACTGTTATCCAGGGCATTAGTTTCCAGCCATGGATAAGCAGGCATAATTGATTCAGGCACAACATCACGCGGATTAATCAGATGTACACGGTGCCATTCATCAGAATAACGACCGCCAACACGGTGCAGATCAGGGCCCGTACGTTTAGATCCCCACAGGAATGGACGATCATAGACAAACTCGCTGGCTACCGAATAATGACCATAACGCTCTGTCTCGGCACGGAATGGGCGAATCATCTGTGAATGACAACCTACACAACCCTCACGGATATAAATATCGCGACCTTCCAGCTGCAACGGCGCATAGGGTTTTAAACCGGCTACCGGCACAGTGGTAGAAGTTTGAAAGAACAGAGGCGTAATTTGAGCTAAACCACCCCAGATTACGGCCACCAGTGATAAAACAATTAGCACACCGACTTTGGTTTCAGCTTGTACTTGAACTGACATATTAATTCTCCTCTAGTGTGCTGCTGCAGGTTCAGGAATAACAGCAACTGCTGCCTTACCCTGCGCTACGGTTTTAGCAATGTTGTAAGCCATGATCAGCATACCGACCAGGAACAACGCACCACCACCGGCACGAACAATGTAGAACGGATGCATAGCCTGCACACTTTCAACAAAACTGTAGGTTAATGTGCCGTCACTGTTAATCGCACGCCACATCAAACCTTGCATAATGCCTGAAATCCACATAGAAGTGATGTACAGAACGATACCGATAGTTGCAATCCAGAAATGGGTTTCAATCAGTTTCTTGCTGTATATTTCAGTATCAAATAATTTTGGAATCAGGAAGTACATAGCACCGATACTTACCATAGCCACCCAGCCAAGCGCACCTGAATGTACGTGACCAACGGTCCAGTCAGTGTAGTGTGATAATGCATTAACTGTCTTAATCGCCATCATCGGCCCTTCAAAGGTAGACATACCATAGAAAGAAACAGAAACGATCAGGAACTTGAGAATTGGATCACTGCGAAGTTTTTCCCAGGCACCTGACAATGTCATAATACCGTTGATCATGCCGCCCCATGAAGGCGCCAGCAGAATCAGGGAGAACACCATACCCAGAGACTGTGTCCAGTCAGGCAGTGCGGTGTAATGCAGATGGTGAGGACCCGCCCAGATGTAGGTGAACGATAACGCCCAGAAATGCACCACTGATAAACGGTAAGAATAAACCGGACGCTCAGCCTGCTTCGGAATGAAGTAATACATGATGCCAAGGAAGCCCGCTGTCAGGAAGAAACCTACCGCGTTGTGGCCATACCACCATTGCACCATCGCATCCTGCACACCCGCATAAGCCGAATATGATTTAAGGAAACTCACAGGCACTGCTGCACTGTTTACAATATGCAGCATAGCAACGGTAAGAATAAAAGCACCGAAGAACCAGTTAGCCACGTAAATATGCTTAACCCGGCGCTTGGCAATGGTACCAAAGAATACAACAGCATAAGCCACCCAGACGACCGTAATTAATATGTCGATTGGCCACTCAAGTTCCGCATACTCTTTAGATGAAGTAAAGCCGAACGGCAGCGTTGCCACTGCAGCGACGATAACCAGCATCCAGCCAATAAAGGTAAATTGAGCCAGAGCCGGCGCAAACAGGCGCACATGACAGGTACGCTGAACTACATAATATGATGTGGCAAATAAGGCCGAGCCGCCAAAGCCAAACACAACTGCATTGGTGTGTAACGGGCGCAGGCGTCCAAAAGACAGCCAGGGTGTATCAAAGTTAAGTACAGGCCACGCCATTTGAGATGCGATAAGCACCCCAACCAGCATACCAACGATACCTAGAACGACAGTCATAATTGCAAACTGTCGGACAACGGTATAATCATATGTCATAGATTGATTATTCATACTATTGTAGTCCGCTTAAAGTAGTCATAAGCCTCATAAATAGAATTATTTATAAGGACTCGTTTAAAAATTTGCCAATATATAAGTTTATTAGCATATAGCCATACAGGCAATGCCGTATTGACAGATATACGAAAATAAAACAGTCACATTTACCACAATGCAACTGATTTATTTAACTTTTCTTATATTTTTTATCTCTAAATCAAGATCAATCCGCTGATCGTCCCGCTTTACTGATTCACATTAATCAACAAACTGAGGGGCAAAGCCGTTAAACCAGAGTATTGCTGTGGCCACCATCATAACAACCAGGGCAACCATGCCGACAGCCAGTACCGCACTTGAAAACAGGAAACCGCGATCATCATCTATTTCCATCATGATAGGCAAGCCGGTATACAGGAGCTTTACCGAATAAGCCAACGCTGGCAGCCCTATAACAAAGTTCAACCATAAAATCGGGAACAATTCGACAATACCGACTAAAAATAACGGCGTTGCGGTAAACGCGGCCAGTCGAACGCATCGAGAAAGATTCTGTTCAGTACCGTAAGTCTTACCCATCCATTGAATCATCAAACCCATGCTAAAAACACCAACCAGCATGACAAAATAGTAGGCGATAGCAATTATTAATGCGCTATCGGGTGAAAGTTTGATTGCTTCACGCGCACCAATTTCCCAGCCGAACATAGTCGTACCGAAATAGCCTGAAATGGGTGCAATTGCTGCCATGATAAATACGTATCCGCAATAGCATTTGCCGATGGTACATTCCACGTCGCGAATTTTTTTCCATTCTTCAGAAGGATTAAACAAAATCCCGATTAAATGTGAGAACATAGATATTATCTCCAGTTTTATTATTATTGGGGGAAGTAATCTCCTCCGATAATACACTGATATTTCGTGGATTCAAATAGCGTAAAGACTGTGGGAAATTATATTAATAAAAAAATTACCAGACATGATGTAAATCAATTACACATAACTCTAAACATGCAATTTTGTCATGTTTCAGGAGATAAACAGGACTTTTGCCAGCAATTGCTGCCAGCATGCAACTCAGGGCAATGATACTTAAGCTTTAAGTATCAGACTCACCCACCATTACTTTTAGCCGGTTGATATCCAGAATCGTGATATGCCTGCGGTCAACTTTGATAATTTTCTGATTCTGAAAGTTAGCAAACAGACGACTGACTGTTTCGACTGCCATGCCCAGATAGTTTGCAATATCCTGTCTCGGCATATTCAGGTTAAAGGTTTCAGGACTCCACTGGCGTTCCTGCATACGAGCAGACATGCTTAATAAAAAGCTGGCCAGGCGCTCTTCTGACGTCATCTTACCCAGCAACAGCAGAAGTTTATGATCACCGGCAACTTCTTTACCCATGATACGCCGCATCTGCCTCTGCAAGCCTGGAGTACTCAGGCAATAATCCTCCAGTTTATCGAGGGGTAACTCACATATACTCGAGGTTTCCAGTGCCACCGCGTTACAGGTATGCACACCTTCACCGAATCCGTCTAGCCCGCACAACTCACCAGGCAGATGAAAACCTACAATCTGTTCTTCACCGTTAGCACTTTCTGCCATGGTTTTTACGCAACCGGAACGTACCGCATACAGGGCAACCGCTTTATCACCATCGTGATAAAGGTATTCATTTTTATGGATAGGCTTGGGCTGATCAACGACAGCATCCATACTCTCAAGTTCTTCATCATTCATACCATGAGGAAAACAAAGCTCACGAAGATTACACTCCTTGCAACTAACTTTTAGATGATCAATATCAATACGTTTTAATGTACTCATAGTAAGATACGGCCTTAAATTTCATAGTTTTTAAGATGAGGGCTGGTTTACCCTGCATCTCCACACCCACTATAATAGAGTTTAGCGGCAGATATAGCAACGACCGCGTATTCTCATCAAGAAAAATACATGAATAAAAAGCAATCATCCACAACATGCTTTCATTGCGGACTACCTGTAGCAGAAAATCTGAATATTAGCATTTACTACAATAACGAAAAAAAGCCTATGTGTTGCTATGGCTGCCAGGCCGTTGCCCAGGCGATTATTGACAGTGGTATGGATGATTTCTACAAATACCGCACCAGCACCTCCGAAAAACCGGATGAAATCGTGCCCGAGTTCCTTCAGCAGTTAAAGGCTTATGACTCAACATCGATTCAGAAGCAGTTTGTCAGCGAGACCAGCGAGGAAAACATTCTGGAAGTATCGCTGATACTGGAGGGTATTACCTGTGCCGCCTGCGTCTGGTTAAACGAAAAACACCTTAACTCACTCGACGGCGTAATAAGTGCCAACATTAATTACAGCAACCATCGGGCCCGCGTTCGCTGGGATAACAGTAAAATCAAACTTAGCGATATTCTAGAATCCATTTCACGAATCGGTTATCTCGCTCACCCTTACGACCCGGAGCAACATCAACGTATCCTGGAAAAAGAGCGTAAGCAACAGATAAAACGCCTGGGTTTATCCGGTGTGCTTGGTATGCAAATCATGATTTTTGCCGTTGCCATGTATACCGGCAACTGGTGGGGCATTGATGAAACATTCAAGCAAAGCTTCCGCTGGTTAAGCCTGGCACTAACCGTGCCGATTTTATTTTACGCATCCAGTGTATTTTTTAAGTCTGCCTATCGAGACATCACAAACAAACGTGTAGGCATGGATGTGCCGGTGTCACTAGGCATTGCCATTGCCTTTAGTGCCAGCACCATCAATACCATCAATGGCAGCGGCGAAGTTTATTTTGATTCGGTCGCCATGTTTACTTTCTTCCTGTTAAGCGCACGCTACTTTGAAATTGGCACAAGAAAACAGACATCCGAAGCAACAGAAGCACTGCTTAATCTGAAGCCGGCTATCGCGACACGATTAATCAGCTATTCAACAAATAACAGCACGACAACGGATAACCAGGAAAGTATCGCCGTTTCTGAATTGAACACGGGTGACTACCTGCTGGTACGCCCCGGTGAAATTATCCCTGCAGATGGCAATATTATTAATGGCACTTCAGGTATTAATGAATCCTTGATTACCGGGGAAAGCTTACCGGTAACCAAATCGGATGGTGACCCGGTCATCGGCGGCAGCACAAATACAGAAAACCCGTTAGTCATACAGGTAACTAAACTGGGTGAAGATTCGGTATTACATTCGATACAGCGCCTGATCGACGAAGCGCAAAATACTAAACCGGCAATCGCAAAACTGGCCGACAGAATAGCCAGCTGGTTTGTCAGCCTGTTACTTGGTATTGCAACACTGGTTGCCATTTACTGGTATAACACTGACGCTTCGCAATGGCTGGAAATTACCATCGCCACCTTAGTCGTTAGCTGCCCCTGTGCGCTTTCACTTGCCACACCCACTGCGATTACCGCAGCCAGCGGCCAACTGGCAAAAATAGGCCTGTTACCTAAACGGGCACACGCACTTGAAACACTGGCACATGCTACAGACTTTGTCTTCGATAAAACCGGCACATTAACCGAAGGTAAAATCAAACTTGAAAAAACAATTCTGTTCATCCCGCTGACAGACCAGGAAGTGTTAGTCAATGAAGAACAGGCATTAATCATTGCCGCATCACTGGAAGCAAATTCCGAACACCCTATTGCCAGGGCAATACTATCAGCCTGTGATCACCCCCTGGTTAACGTGAAAAACCTTGTTCACACTACCGGCCTCGGAATACAGGGCACTATAGGCAGTACCGAGTGGTTCATTGGCAATAAAACATATATGGAGCAGCACAGTACCTCGACTTTTAATTGCAATACTTTTGACAATAGCGACATTGAGAATGCCAGCAAAATCTATCTCGCAACCAAAGATCAGTTTGCCGCTATCTTTGTATTATCTGACTGTATCCGCGAACAGGCAGGCGCACTTATCAGCCAGCTGCACCAGCAGAACAGGACAACCCACCTGATGAGTGGCGACCGCCTGGAAAACACCAGGAACATAAGCGAGCAACTTAACATTCAACATTATATGGGTGACCTGAAACCTGAAGACAAACTTAAACAGGTTAATGAACTGCAGCAGCAGGGCGCCGTTGTTGTAATGACTGGTGACGGCGTGAATGATGCGCCGGTACTGGCGGGTGCCGACCTTTCAATAGCTATGGGTAAAGGCACGCAACTGGCAGCCGCCACCGCTGACATGATCCTGATCAGCAATAATATCGAACACATCTATCATGGCTACACCATAGCCATTAAAACCGTGCGCATTATTAAACAAAATTTAAGCTGGGCACTACTGTATAATTTAATCGGAATACCGGCTGCCGCCATGGGTTACGTAGAACCATGGTTAGCCGCCATCGGCATGTCCGCCAGTTCATTAGTTGTTGTTATTAATGCACTGCGGCTTAACCGGACAAAATATTAAACTTACAGAAAAACCTTTATGGATATTATTTACTTGTTACTGCCGGTGGCCCTGGTAATTGTCGTCATTATTATCGGCATATTTTTCTGGGCGGTAAAGTCAGACCAGTTTGATGACCTGGAGGGTCCGGCGTATCGTATCCTGATGGACGACGACGCGGCAAATAAAAAAACAAAACCTGCTGATAAAGAATAAGCGGAAAATGAATGCATCATTTAAGCAGTGCTCACTGTTTTTACATCCCGCCCAGTTTGATTTTACTATCAATGATATCCCGGCTTTTATCACCGCATTACAGGAAAGCGGACTGATCTCGCAAAAAATAGATCAACAGGAATCCGCTTTAAATTTTTATACCGGCGAAAAGTTTCTCGACTATATCGCTTACATGGGCTGCGCCCCTGCGATACAGTTTGAGCCCGATGAAAACAATAATAAATTTTGCCAGGTAAAGATTCACACGCACAACACGGCCAAACTGATTCACAGCAAAACCCAGGCAAGAGCACCACAGTGCCCACACTGCAACAAGCCAGTTAAAGACTGGCAGCAAGAGCTGGACAAGACGACAATCACCTGCAATCAGTGCGGCACAAGGTCCGGCATAGAACACTTCAACTGGCGAAAGATGGCCGGCTACGCCCGGCTGTTTATCGAAATTACCGATATCTTTCCCAAAGAAGCCATACCGCAGGCATCCCTTATGAATAAACTTGCTGATATTAGCGATACAAACTGGTCGCATTTCTATAGCTGCCAGTAATTCTAGCCTGGCCGGTCGCGGAATAAATTCCGCTCCTACGGATTAGGATATATGCAGGAGCGGAATTTATTCCGCGAACGCTATCAGACAAACACCGCCGCCAAATAGTGTAAAATGTCGCGTTTTATCCCAGACATACAATTAAATATCACTATGAAAGTTCTAGTAATCGGTAGCGGCGGTCGCGAACACGCACTCGCCTGGAAAGCAGCTCAGTCACCACTCGTTAAGCAGGTGTTTGTCGCACCGGGTAATGCCGGCACCGCCCTGGAAAGCGGAATTGAAAATGTTGCCGTCGGCGCCGAGGATATTCCTGCACTACTGGCATTCGCCAGGGACAGGCAGATCGACCTGACCATTGTCGGTCCCGAGGCTGCGCTGGTAAACGGCATCGTAGACAGCTTTACCGATAACGGCTTAAAAATATTCGGCCCGAGCAAAGCCGCCGCACAACTGGAAGGCTCAAAAGCTTTTACCAAGGACTTTCTTCAACGCCACAAAATTCCGACAGCATTTTATGGCAACTTCACCGAAATTGAACCCGCTGTGGCTTACATCAAAGAGAAAGGCGCACCAATCGTAATCAAGGCCGATGGCCTCGCTGCCGGCAAAGGCGTGATACTGGCGCAAACTAACGACGAAGCGATCGCAGCAGTCAATGATATGTTAGCCGGCAACAAGTTTGGCGATGCCGGTGCACGTGTTGTCATAGAAGAGTTTTTATACGGCGAAGAAGCCAGCTTCATCTGCATGGTCGATGGCAAAAACATCCTGCCCATGGCAAGCTCTCAGGATCACAAGGCTCGCGACAATGGCGATACCGGACCAAATACCGGCGGCATGGGCGCCTACTCTCCTGCACCTGTAGTAACCGCTGAAATGCATGACCGCATTATGCAGCTTGTTATCGAACCCACCGTTAAAGGCATGGCTGACGAAGGCAATAGCTTCACCGGCTTTTTATACGCTGGTGTCATGATCGACAGGGATGGCGTCCCCAAGGTACTGGAATACAACGTGCGATTTGGCGATCCGGAAACACAACCCATTATGATGCGCTTAAAATCTGACCTGGTACAACACTGCCTGGATGCTATTGATGGCAGACTGGATCAGGCTGAAACAGACTGGGATGAACGCACTTCGTTAGGTGTGGTACTCGCTGCCGGCGGCTATCCCGATGCTTACAATAAAGGTGATGTTATTAGCGGGCTGGAGAATACCGAAACAGAGTCAACAAAAGTTTTCCACGCAGGTACTGCAGAACAGGACGGTAAGGTTACAACCAATGGCGGCCGCGTATTATGTGCCGTTGCACTTGGCAACTCTGTTACCGAAGCACAGCGCCTGGCTTACCAGGTGGTTAACAAGATTTCCTGGAACAATGTCTATTATCGAACCGACATCGGTCATCGAGCGATTGCCAGGGAAAAGGCTGGCGAATAATAAATATCCCCGTCATTGACGAGGTATGTTTCCGTCATTGCGAGGCACGAAGCAATCCCGTTAAGCGGCTGAGTCGTCAGCAGAAGATTGCTTCGTACCTCGCAATGACGGGAGCATGCCTCAACTCCCGTGCGTCACCACGGCTTTCACCTGGATATAAACTTCCTTGCCGATTGATAACTGTAGAAGCTGGTAGGATTTTCTTGAAATCAGTGACAGCAGAACGTCATTGTTGCAGTTAATTTGCAGCAAGACACGGCCGCCTTTCTCATCAAGAACCGCAGACACATTTCCCTTGATAATATTTAAAATACTGCTTTGCGTTGCCCTGTTTATTGCCACGCTAACATCACTGGCAAACACAGTCAGGCGAACGCGCTTACCAATGGACATTAGACCTGGCACCTGGAACGGGTTGCCATTAATTGTGTGAATGGTAGAGATATCGAAATCTTTTTCCCGTTTCGAAACGCTGCCTTCCAGCACCGCCGCTGCACTGTCAATCGTTGCCAGCGGTGACTCGGGCGATATCATGGCCTGCTGTAAACCACCCGTGTAAATCGTTCGACCCTGCTGCATCACCATCATGTAATCACAAAGCCGCAACATCTCATCAAGATCGTGGCTGACGTAGATCATTGGCACATTAAGTTCATCATGAAGCTTTTCAAGATACGGCAGTATCTCTCGTTTTCTTTTTACATCAAGCGATGACAGCGGCTCATCAAGCAGCAATAGCTGCGGATTTTTTAGCAAGGCACGCGCAATGGCAACACGCTGTACTTCACCGCCAGATAACTGTGCAGGATAACGCTTCAACAAGTGCCCGATATTTAACAGTTCCAGCAGGTGTTCCCGTTGCGCATTAAACTCGGGCAGCTGGTAAGAAAAACTTCTCTTTGCACCGTACAGCAGGTTTTGCTCTACGCTTAAATGAGGAAACAATCTTCCCTCCTGAAATACGTAAGCAATGTTTCTTTTCTGGCTGCAAAGTTTCTTACTGCCAGCCAGCCAGCTTTCACCATTAACTTCAATATTACCGCTTGCATTTTTTTCCAGTCCGGCCAGGCAACGCAATACGGTGGTTTTACCCGAGCCGGAATGACCAAAAATACCCAGTACACCTTTTTCCGGAATACTAAAACGCGCTTCAACCGAGAAGTCACTGCGTTCCAGCTTAATATCACAAAAACCAAAACTCATGACTTCACCTTAAAGCGCTGGTTAAGCAGGTACATCAACAACATAATGCTGAATGCAAAGCCCAGTAATATAATCGACAGCACGTGCGCCTGACCATATTCCAGGCTTTCAACGTGATCATAAATGGCGATTGAGACCACGCGCGTTTCACCGGGAATATTGCCACCAACCATTAAAACCACGCCAAACTCACCCAGGGTATGCGCAAAACCCAGCACACCGCCGGTAAGAAAACCACGTTTCGCCAGCGGTACCGCCACGGTAAAAAAAGCATCCAGCGGTTTGGCGCCAAGGGTATAGGCCGTTTCCATCATCTCGCGCCCGACCGATTCAAAAGCACTTTGTATCGGCTGTACCACAAAAGGAAAACTGTATATAACCGAAGCAATCACCAGCCCGGAAAAACTGAAGGTTAAAGTCTGGCCGGTTAACTCAAGCCACCAGCCACCCAGACTCCCCTGCGGCCCCAGCACAAGCAAAAGATAGAACCCCAGCACTGTCGGCGGCAAAACAATTGGCAGCGCAACAATGGCCTCGATAACAGGTTTCGCACGATTTTTTGTCACTGCCAGCCACCACGCCACCGGTGTACCAATGACAAACAGAATCAGCGTGGTTAAGGCGGCTAACTTAAAGGTTAATAATAAAGGTTCGAAGCCCGGAAACATGGTTTGCCAGTTGATGTTAATTATAAAGTTTAACTTTACAGGTTTTTAGCGGACGCCATAACCTGCTGCCTGAATAATATTTCTGGCCGCAGTGGACTGAATATATTTTAAAAACTCCTGCGCAGCCGGCTTAGCTATTGCCCGGTTTAATAACAGCATTTTCTGATCGATTGGCTGGTGCATTGTTGACGGTACCTGCCAGCTGCAAACACTGCTCATTTTTTTCTCAGTGGAAGATGCTGCCAGTTTAATCATAGATTGTGAAACAAATCCGGCACTGGCGTTTTTTGTCGAAACAAAATGAAAGGTTTGTGCGATATTTTCCCCTGTCACCAGGCGCTGCTGCAATCGCTGCCATAAACCCAGTTGTTGCAGCGTCTGTTTGGCGGCCAGCCCATAAGGTGCAATGTCCGGGTTGGCAATCGCCAGCCGTTTTAACTGTGCAGATTCCAGTACTGATCGGCAATCGCCGCCGGTTTCGACATTTGATAGTAAAACCAGCCTGCCCTGCGCATATACATAGGCATTATCGGCACTGGCCATTCCCTGCTGAATCAGCAAGTCAGGCCTCTTTTGGTCGGCAGATAAAAACAGATCGTAAGGTGCGCCGTGTTTAATCTGGGCAAATAATTTACCGCTGGACGCGCTGCTGACTTGTAGAACATGTCCGGTTTTATGCTGAAAGTCTGCTGCCAGTTCTATTAAGGCAGGCCTGAAATTACTGGCAACGGCAACGTTTATTACATCGGCAGCTGCGCTGTTACAGAGCAACAGCAAAAAACTGACAAAGACAGACCCGGTTAATTTCATTTCTGAACCGTAAAACCGATACCGAGCTGTATCTTGTAGACAACACCGGCAGACCACTCCTGGTCTTTGTACTGACTGACAAAATAACCCAGTTGTCCCGGGATAGAAGCGTTCGTGGGATACCAGTTGAAGCGGAACCGGTTACCACCGGTATCATTAATTACTAGCGAGGCCAGTAAACTTTTGTTTCTGTCATAAAAAATTCCGGCACTGGTTTTTAGCTCGGCCTGTTTATCCAGGCTTAAATCAACACGCTGCGTTGACTTGCCGACACTCCAGGTAAAATAATCTTTATCATTCAGGCGATGCGATAAACCCAGCATATTGTTCAAGCCGGTATAAATAAAAAAACGGGTATCATAAAACTCATAGCTAGGCCGGTATATATAATGAATACCCGAATTATTAATTCGATCTTCCGTTAAATCATAAACCTGCAGACTTGGCCAGATAGCGGGATCAAGATAGTCCATAACAAACCCGGCTACCGCATCATTATGAAACAGTAAAATACCCAGCGGACGAAAAATATAAAAATCGGCCACTTCATCATCGTCGGTAGTGGTTTTCTTCTCAAACACCTCCTGTATATATTCAGCCGTCATCGCCAGGATGACTGCACTGGTTACTGCATAGTCGTAATCGTGCGCTCGAAACCATTCCAGGTCTTTGCGGTAGACCATGCCGCCACCCAGCAGATGCAGACCATAATTGGGCAATGCCGAATAACTTTCATTGGAAAACTGGCTATCAATGGGAAATATCTGCCGGTTTATAAATCGATTAAAGCCGCCTTCATTATCGATTGCCTGCCCGGGGTCGCCGAGGTGGTCGAGAACCGTCTGTGAATTCTGTGAGAAATTGCTGGTAGAAAAATTATCCCGCAATTGCAGGGTATCAAAGGTATAACTTAAAAAATTGCTGAACGGGGAATATAAAGAGTCCGAACCATAGCTACGTGGCTGATAATAAGATTCAGATGAATGAACATTGAATGCGGCACAACACATTGTGATCACTACGATTAATTTACATTTCATTTTGCTGTATTAATCAAAGCCAGTATTTCCATTATAAACACACGGATTCAAATTACTTATTCAGCTTCAAAAAAAACCCGCAAAAAGCGGGTAATTTTATTGTTATGACTTTGTATTCAATAATGCTTATCAGCCTTTCATCGAATCAAAGAACTCATCGTTGGTCTTGGTTGCCTGCAATTTACCCATAAGGAATTCAATTGCGCCAATTTCATCCATCGGCTGCAACAGGCGGCGCAGTATCCACATTTTCTGCAGCTCATCCGGCTTGGTCAGCAATTCTTCACGACGCGTACCTGAGCGATTGATATTGATCGCCGGGAAGATACGTTTTTCAGTAATACGGCGATCGAGGTGTATCTCCATATTACCGGTACCTTTAAACTCTTCGTAAATAACTTCGTCCATTTTCGAACCGGTATCAACCAGCGCAGTCGCCAGGATAGTAATACTGCCACCCTCTTCGATGTTACGTGCAGCACCGAAGAAACGCTTGGGACGATGCAGTGCGTGGGCATCTACACCACCGGTTAATACTTTACCGGATGATGGAATTACCGTGTTGTAAGCGCGGGCCAGGCGGGTGATCGAATCCAGCAGGATAACAACATCCTTTTTATGTTCTGCCAGGCGCTTGGCCTTCTCGATAACCATTTCAGCCACCTGTACGTGACGGCTTGCCGGTTCATCAAAGGTCGATGACACAACTTCACCGCGCACACTGCGCTCCATCTCGGTTACTTCTTCCGGACGCTCATCAATCAGCAGTACGATCAGGTAACAATCAGGGTTATTGGCCGCTATGGATTGCGCGATATGATTCAACATCATGGTTTTACCGGCTTTCGGCGGCGATACAATCAAACCGCGCTGGCCTTTACCAATCGGTGACATCAGATCGATAATACGTGCCGTAATATCTTCGGTACTGCCGTTGCCACGTTCCATCATTAAACGCTCGTTAGGATGTAACGGCGTTAAGTTTTCAAAAGCAATTTTATTTTTCGTGTTTTCCGGTGAATCAAAATTAATTTGATCGACTTTCAGCATCGCGAAGTAACGTTCACTATCTTTAGGCGGACGAATTTTTCCTTCTATGCTGTCGCCGGTACGCATATTAAAACGACGAATCTGGCTGGGAGACACATAAATATCGTCTGGTCCTGCCAGGTATGAAGCTTCTGCTGAACGTAAAAAACCAAAACCATCCTGTAAAATTTCCAGCACACCACCGCCAAAGATGTCTTCGCCGCTTTTAGCATGCGCTTTTAGTATGGCAAAAATAATATCCTGCTTTTTAGATCGCGAGACATTATCCAGCTTCATTGTTGAAGCTATTTCAAGTAATTCAGGAACGGGTTTTAGTTTTAATTCGGTAAGATTCATAATTGGAAAGGTATGTTGGATTTGGGTTTATGATTTATTAGTTGATGACTGCTGCATTGTTTAGAGAGGCCCACAGTCAGTTAGCCTCTATACATAGTTTATTTTGTTAATGCTGTTTGCATCCAGCAAACCACTATTAGAGAAATAACGGCTTGCTGAATACGCTGTATTATTTATCCCGCTTTACAATCCTGGCAGTTGCTTTGCCGGGCAGTAGCGTTACATGGTATCAGCCTGTTGCTGGCCCCGGTTGCGGCCAGGGTCAGGAATCTACAAACTACTGTCTATAAATGCGGTTAACTGCGACTTAGATAAAGCACCAACTTTGGTTGCTTCTACATCACCGTCTTTAAAGATCATTAATGTTGGGATGCCGCGAATACCAAACTTGGGAGGTGTCGCTGAATTTTCATCGATATTTAACTTGGCAATTTTTAATTTACCAGCATACTCACCAACAATTTCATCAAGGATTGGTGCAATCATCTTGCAGGGGCCACACCACTCTGCCCAATAATCAACCAATACGGGAATTTCAGACTGCAATACTTCTTGCTCGAAAGAATCATCTGTTACGTAAACAATATCGTTGCTCAACGTTGGGCCTCATTTATATTTTTTTAGTGTTAAATTGTATCGCGTTAGCGACCGAAAAGAATTTGTTATGGATATTTCCGTGACTGATATTTACTAGTGTCTTCTAAATGTAATCGAATATCAAGATAATGATGACCCTATAATAGTCTATTTTTTAAATTTGTACACCCCCAAAAGCGACGTTTATCATAATTTACTGTAAGCTACGCCTCTATGAATCATCATCTTACAGAAACACGGTTTACAGACTTCGATATTGACCCCCGACTGATACAGGGCCTGGATGAAGCGGGTTTTGAATTTTGCACCCCTATTCAGGCACAAAGCATCCCGATTGCGCTGTCGGGCAAAGATGTTGCCGGGGAAGCTCAAACCGGAACGGGTAAAACGGCTGCCTTTATGGTTGCCTGTATAAACCACCTGCTAAACAATCCGAGACACGAAAAACACCAGAAAAACCAGCCGCGAGCATTAATTCTTGCGCCTACTCGTGAACTGGCGATACAGATACACAAAGACGCCCTCGCCATTGGCAAGCATACGGATATTAAACTCGGCCTGGCCTATGGCGGCACCGATTACGATAAACAGCGCCAGATTCTGCAAGACGGGGTTGATATACTGATCGGCACACCGGGAAGAACCATCGATTTCTTCAAGCAGAAAGTGTTCAACCTGAAAAGCTGCGATGTTGTTGTATTAGACGAAGCCGACCGCATGTTTGACCTCGGATTTATCGATGACATGCGTTATTTACTGAATCGCTGCCCTGAACCGGACAAGCGATTGAGCATGCTGTTTTCTGCAACTTTATCGCATCGTATTGGTGAACTGGCCTACATTCATATGAATGACCCTGCCGAGATCCGCATCCAGGCAGATACAAAAACGGCCGATAAAATCGTGCAGTCTATTTACTATCCGTCCAACGCAGAAAAAATTCCGCTGCTGCTGGGACTGATGCAAAAACTAAAACCAAGCCGCAGCATTGTTTTTATCAACACTAAAAGAGTCGCTGATAAGGTCTATGCCTGGCTGGAAGGTAACGGTTACAAATCAGCCCTGTTATCCGGCGATGTACCGCAAAAGAAACGCCAGACCCTGCTAAAGAAATTTCAGGATGGTGAATTCAACACACTGGTCGCTACCGATGTCGCCGCACGCGGATTACATATTCCAGCAGTCAGCCATGTATTCAACTTTGACCTGCCGCAATCGGGTGAAGATTATGTACACCGTATCGGCCGTACCGCACGCGCCGGCGCCAGTGGTTTTGCCATAAGCTTCGCCTGCGAAGACTTCGCGCACTACATCATGGATATTGAAGAATATATCGACCAGAAAATTGACCGTGAATCGGTGACCAGTGATTTACTCACCGAACCCAAACCACCGATAAAAATGGAAAGACGGGACAGGCCTGGCAGGCCTCGTTCGGGCAAACCGGGCGGTAACAGAAGCCAGGGTCACAGTCAGGGGCGCAGTCAGGGGCGCAATGATAATCGTGGTGGTAACCGCGGACGGTAAACTGCCAGTCAGTCAACAAATAACAGAAAAGCTTTACCTCATTGCGAGCGGTAGCGCGGCAATCTGCTCGCTTCAACACCGCTGCCTGAGATTCCATCGTTAGGTTCGTTAACGGTGCGTCCATGCACCACTACTGCTTCGTGCCTCGCAATGACAGTATTATTTTTCAGTTTTCATTCTGAATTTTTCATTATTTAAAAAACTTTCAGCTCCCTGAAAGTTTACTAAATACATCCTCAGCAACATGCAACGCATCGTTTATATCATCCGCTAAAACATTAAAGTGCCCCATTTTTCTGCCCGGGCGCGCTTCGGTTTTACCGTAAAGATGTAGCTTGATATTGCTCTGCGCAAAAATGTCGATCCATTTCGGCGGCCATAAATCACCCAGCATATTCACCATAACCACGGGTGACATAAGGCGGGTATCACCCGGCGTCAAACCGCACATCATTCGCACCTGCTGCTCAAACTGAGAAGTAACACAGGCATCTTTAGTATAGTGGCCGCTATTATGCGGACGCGGCGCCATCTCGTTGAAATACAGCACATTGTCATCGCTGACAAAAAACTCTACCGCCAGAATACCGACATAAGACATGGCGTCAGCCAGAATACAGGCATTTTCTATCGCCAGATGTGAGATGGCTTCATCAACCCGTGCAGGCACAATGCTCATATGCAGTATGCCATTAAGGTGCTGGTTCTCGGAGACCGGGAAACTGGCTGTTTCGGCTTTCGCATTTCGCGCAACAATAGCTGACACTTCACAACGGATACTGATCTGCTTTTCCAGCACACAGTCCACTTTGCCGGCATCATTAAATGCCGCAACCAGCTCAGCCAGGTCATTAACCAGGTGCTGACCTTTACCGTCATAACCCAGGGTATTACTTTTCAGGATCGCCGGAAAACCAATATCAGTGGCAGCCTGCTGCAGGTCAGTTTCGTTTAAAATAACGAAATAAGGCACCGGCTGTAAACCAGCTTTCAATGCAAACTGCTTTTCAAGGTCACGATTCTGTGCAATTTCCAGTGATTCTGCCACCGGGTAAACCCTGGTTTTATCAGCGATATAACGCACGCTTTCTGACGGTATATTTTCAAACTCAAGAGTAATAGCATCACATTGCCGAGCCATTTTCTCCAGCGCCACCAGATCGGTATAACCCGCCTTTATATGCTCATCAGCGATCAGGCCGGCGCCACAAAATGGATCCGGATCCAGCACCACAACGCGATACCCCATGGTACGGGCAGCAGCACAGAACATACGTCCCAACTGGCCGCCACCAAGCACACCCAGAGTTGCTCCCGGCAAAATAACGGGTAAAGCGGTGGCTGAAGTGGCTTGAGTGCTCATGAATTTTTTCGGTATAAAATTACTTTTAAACAGCAGGGTCTGCTGGCGGCAGGCTCATGGCAAAGACACTCTGTTGCTGCTTTTCTCTGAACTCGGCCAGTTTAACCGCGATCACTTCATCGTTTATCGCCAGCATGGAAATGGCTGACAATGCCGCATTTGCCGCACCCGCTTCACCAATCGCATACGTTGCCACCGGGATACCTTTGGGCATCTGCACAATGGATAATAATGAATCCATACCTTTAAGGTATTTTGAAGGCACCGGCACACCCAGCACGGGTAAGGTAGTTTTAGCGGCCAGCATGCCCGGTAAATGCGCGGCGCCGCCGGCACCGGCAATAATCGCCGCGAAACCATTCTCTCGTGCGCTTTCCGCAAATTCAAATAATAATTCCGGCGTACGATGCGCTGAGACAACCTTCGCTTCATAACTAATGCCGAATGCTTCCAGCTGCTCTACAGCGTGCTGCATTACAGGCCAGTCACTCTGACTCCCCATCACCACCGCTATTTTCTGATTCTGCATGTTTTGCTAACCTCGTTACCAGACCGGTTTCGATCCGACTTGAAATCTCCGTATTTGCCGGAGAAAAACCGGTTATTTTATACGAATTATGCAAATTTTAATACTGTGCTGAATTTGTTTCTTTTTTGGCCTTCACTACACAATTGTGTAACCGTATAATCTTTACCCCAACCGGGCGGCCATAACTGGACTTTTACAGGTACAGCCTATATTGTTCCGGTATTTTCCATTAAAGCTATACAGAAATGAATTTAACGAACAAGGACAACTCTCATAAACGCCTGATTATTATCGGACTTTTACTTTTTACCATCGGCTTTAATTTCTGGGGAGGATCACGTTACCCCGCGTTGAACGACAAGGCCACCATGGGCGGCGAAACCCGCCTGGAAGACAGCCTGAGTTTTGAGGTGGTTCTGGAAATTCAGGAAGGCGACTCTGTTGGCAAACGTATAGCCTACAGCACGGTCAACTGGATCAACACCAACCGGCAGGGTATGACTTTTGGCGTACTGTTCGCCGGTGCCTTTCTTACCTTTCTTAGCATGTTGCGGCGGCGAAGTTTCAAGGGCAGTTATGCCAACGCACTCACCGGTTTTTTCATAGGCAGTCCCCTGGGTGTTTGTGCAAACTGTGCCGCACCCATCGCCAAAGGGCTGCATACTGCCGGCGCCAGGCTGGAAACAACACTCACTACCATGTTCAGCTCACCAACGATGAATGTCGTGGTACTGACTATGGTGTTTTCTGTTTTCCCGTTTTACCTGGCGATGATCAAGTTAATCGCTACCCTGATCTTTATCCTGCTGCTTATTCCACTGATGAGCCGTTACCTGTTTAACAGTGAAACCCTGGCCACACATGAACCTGAATACCTTGCTATCGATGCGATAAAAGATATGCCGCTGGAAGAAAACTGGGGACAGGCTTTATTAAACACTGCCCGCGATTTTTTAAAGAACCTCTGGTTTATTATCGTACGCACGGTTCCGCTGATGTTTCTCGCTGGATTTCTCGGTGCGCTTTTCACCACACTGATTCCTCTTGATAGCTTTATCGGCAATGAATACACTTTTATTGGCTTGCTGCTGGTTAGCCTTGTCGGTGTTTTCCTGCCCGTACCCATTGCGCTGGATGTAGTACTGGCATCGGTGTTAATGGCATCGGGTATGCCCATCGGCTACGTAATGGCGCTGCTGTTCACTCTCGGCGCTTATAGTATTTACCCTTTCATGATTATCTGGAAAAGCATTTCATTACGTGTTGCCATCAGCCTCTATGTAGCCGTCGCCGCCACCGGCATGATTACTGCTCATATCGCACACAACTACCATAACTGGGAAGTACAGCGCATGCTGGAAGTCTTCGGTGAAGCACAGGCTGCCGGACTGGAGCCAGCGATTACAAACCAGGGGATACAAATTTCCAGCATACCTCTAACGCGTCAGGCGACAAGCAGCACCACTGCTTTTACCCGCATGGAAGGCGATGACATTGGCCTGGTAAGGGAGAACTTATTCTCTGTAGATGATTTCTGGCCGCCCTTTTATTACGGACGCGGCATAGCATCAGGCGACTTTAACAATGACGGCTGGGATGATGTGCTGGTTGCCACAGAAAAAGGCCCGAAACTCTTCAAAAACAACTTCGGCAATGATTTTAGCGAGCAGAATATCGCAACACCAGACGTCAACACGCTTAATGTGTTCATGGTAGCTTTGGTCGACATTAATAATGATGGCTGGCTGGACATATTTCTGACCGCTTACCACCAGGGCAACCACTACATGTTAAACAACAAGGGTAATTTTGACTCTGCTAATTTAGTCAGCCTGCCAGTTAAAGATAACGCACTAACACTTGGCCTGACATTTGGTGATATCGACCTTGATGGCGACCTCGATGCAGCCGTCGGCAACTGGTTCTATGGCTGGCCCAAGGAAATCCCGCCAGAGGCCGGGGAAAACCTTTTATTGATAAACAAGGACGGCAAACTAACCGGAAAAGAATTAAATGGCATTACCGGTGAAACACTCTCCATGCTTTTCACTGACTACAACCAGGACCAGAAACCTGACCTTATAGTCGGAAACGATTTCATACAGCCAGACCTGTTTTATCTTGGTGACGGCAAGGGCAAGCTGAGAACGATTACACGCAAGGAAAACATTATCCCGCTATCAACACATACCACCATGAGCATTGATACCGGTGATATTAATAACGACCTGCAATTTGAAATATACCTGGACCAGATTGCCGCTGGCGGCTCTGCCAAAGCAGCACGCCTGGAATCACAACGTTTAAGGGACTACTGCAAGGATATAAAAAACAAACAACAGAAAGAAGCCTGCCAGAAAAATATCAACATCCGCTCTTTTTTCAGGTTTGGCAGCAGGCACCAGCCGACTGATATTAAACACTGTAAAACCATTAAAGATGCCGATGAAAAAAACACCTGCATGGCGATGATGGTGATGAAAACAGCAGTTAAAAACAAGAAACCCGAACTATGCAAAGTCATTAAGGATAAACAGTCGCGCGCCTATATCCTGTGCAACAACTATTTCAAGAAAAGCATTACCACAACAAAAGCCGAGTATTTAAAATCGGTACCACAACGGCTCAATCAAAATGTACTGTTACTACCAGACGCTGACGGCAAATATGTTGATGCTGCGGAAAAATTTCATGTCGACATCGGCGGCTGGAGCTGGAACGCCAAATTTGCCGATCTGGACAATGATGAGTGGCTGGATCTCTACGTTGTAAACGGCACCATACGCAGACCGCTAACCAATACTAACTTCTTTTTCCGAAATTTAGAAGGTAAAGACTTTGAGGACAAAACCATGGAAGCCGGACTGGATAGCTTCATGGCAATGTCGGCCTATACTTACCTGGACATGGATAACGATGGCGACCTCGATATTGTCACTACGACCATCAACGGCCCGCTATGGGTTTATAAAAACAACAGTCAAAATAATTCTGTCGCCTTCAAACTTAACGACCACAAAGGCAATCGCTTCGGCATTGGCAGTAAAGTTATTATTCACTACGGACCGGAAAATAAACTTCACCAGATCCGCGAACTGAAAGCGGGCGGCGGTTTTATTTCATTTGATGCCCCCGTCATACACTTCGGCCTTGGCCAGCACAAACAGGTCAATAAAATAGAAGTTTACTGGTCAACGGGTGAGCACCAGGTCGTTGAGGAAACATTTAAAGCCGGGCAGCGTTATCAGCTGGAACGCTTATAACGCAGCTGCAGATTACACTTTAGGTGCGTTTGCTAACTCGGAAACAAACTCTTCATATTTACCGCCCGGACTGCGGGGAATATTATCTAACTGCACAAAGGTAATATTAAACGGGTGGCGTAATGTTTTGTGAAACAGTGCCGTCAGGTTCTGCTTTTCCTCTTCAAGTATCGGTCGCGGCAAAACTAGTTTAACTTCGATATCTTCCAGCGATTTCTGCACTAGCTGAAACTGTTCTATCGGCGCGATATCCTGCAGCTTTACCAGACCAACGTCTGGCCAGCTGCGCTCACCCGATGGCAGGGTGATCATGCCGCGATAACGTCCCTGGATACGTTTAATAACAGGTAAACCGCGTCCACAGCTGCAAAGCTCGCCCACTTCGGCAAAGTCGCCAAGTTCGTAACGGATTAACGGAGTTGCATAATTGTGCAGGTTGGTCACAACCACCTTGCCAACTTCGCCAACTGAACACGGCCGATTATTTTCATCCAGAATTTCAATCAATACGCCTTCTGACTGAATATGATAATGCTCGTTTTCCGGGCACTGTATAGCCAGGTAACCCAGTTCGATACTGGAATAAACATCGACCAGTTTTGCCCCCCAGGCTTCTTTACATAGTTCACGCAGGCCATCAGGCAAGGCTTCAGATATTGTGCGCACTTCACGTAAGGAGGGCAGCTCAATTTTTTCACGCAGGCAGTACATGGCCAGATCCTGTAACACACTAGGGTTAGTCAGCAGAATATCCGGCTGTTCTTTTAGCAACCATTTAACCTGCTCAGTTACCGGAGTAAAAATGTTGAGCATGGATGTAGGGCCCGTCTCAATTACGCCACTGGTCGCCTGCCCCCAGTTCCTGGACGCTAGCCCATCAGGCGCTTTCGCTCTCTCATCCGTACTACGTCGTATAACTGCTAATTTGCCGTCAAGATTACGGCCATGCCAAAGATGATCACGCAGGGTAAATACATTCCAAAAAAAAGCGGTTATACCAGTACCTAGCACTTCTACCGGTTTCCCTGTGGAGCCCGATGTAAATTGTCTTGATACCTTGCCATGGCTTTTAGGCAAACCGGTCGTTCTTAGCAGTTCACCGTTTTTCTGTACGTTGTCACGGGTGAGTAAAGGTATACTCAGCCAACCCTCTTCAGTTAAAAGCCCACTTACTAATTGCTTGTTCAGCGTCTTCTGATAGTAAGGAACACTATCTACACAGTGTTTCAACAAAGGTTTAAGTTGTGAAAACTGATGCAACCTGAGTTTTTCTTCAGACCACCATTGAGATTGCTCCAGTTGAAATAATACCGCAAGCCTGGCCGCGCTGGCAGGTGCCGGCGCAGCTGGCCAGTGTATACCAGTAACTGATGAATTGATGTTCCAGTCCATATTACTTCCAGGTTCTTTGATTCTTATTTTTTTGTTTAAGCAATAAATTGTGCAACATCTACTTGCCTGTCTCACTCTTCCAGAGCGCCTCTGCCTCCATGACACATCGAAGTTTATTTTTCACTTCAACCAGTTCCTGTTCCGGCCTGGACTCCCTGACTACGCCAACACCGCCCATGGTACTCAGCTCTTTATTATTGAGAAAAAAGGAACGCAGATTCAAGAATACATCAGCATCGGTAAACCCGGCGCTGGCTCTTCCTACCACACCACCATAAAACCTGGTGGGTGTAAGTCCATCATCGGCCACAGGAATTAGTTCGTCAGGGTAAGTACTAAGGGCCGGACTACTTCCCTTTAATAAATTAAAGAAATTGATCCCTTTAAGCAGCTCACCGTATAAATGCGAGTATAAATGACGTACATATCTAAACTGACGAATTTCATGATGATGATCCATCACCACAGAACCTTCCTTACAAAGTTCACCAAGCCTTTTTTGATAACGTCCTAAAGCCATATTATGCTCTTTCAACTCCTTGGTATCAGACTTGAGCTCTTTTACCCAGCGTGCATCCTTCTCCGGGTCAGACGATACGCCTCGTGTTGATGCAACAACGTCAAAATCGAGAACATTTTTTTGCAAAGAAAAAATGTTCTCCGGCGTACACCCAAGTGAGTAAATATCATCATCCAGCTGAAAATAATGAGATGCTGCACAGCAGGGTTCAAGGTGATTATATATCTCATACAACCTGAATGGATCAAGGCCTTCCTTGATTGAAGTAGAGTAAGCTCGTGTAACAATAACCTTGCCATCAACTTCCTGCAGCGCCTTGACTGCGGATGCCAGTCGGTCAACAAAGACTTCATCATTTTCCGTCACCCATTCTGTTTGCGGCGCATCGCTGGTGAAGTATATATGCGGTACTTTATTCTGCGCATAATGCTGATTTAATTTGTCAGCAATGTCCTTGCTGCCAGCCGCTTCATTTGCCGGACTGTACGGTTTTTCCTGCGTTGCATCAATCAATATTTCGTGTTTGGCCTGCGCCCAGACCATGGCAGGCAGTTTACTCTTTGCGCCGGGACGGTGCAGATCCAGGCTGACCATAAAAAAATAATTCGCCTTTGCATCAAGTACCTGCTCCAACGAATCTAGAGGATCGTCACTGCCAGACTCTGTGACATTGCGATTATCATCTTGTATAAGAAATTTATTATTCTGGTAGCGAATACTCTGCTGTATACCGAATCCCATCCAGGCTTTATTCTGTCTCGGCAACATAAGAACATAATTTCCCCTGGAACCATCATCAGAAGCTACAGTTTCTCGATGAGCATAGCTGCACAAATCATTAAGCGACAAACTATCGTCATCCATGCTCATGCATTCCATCCGGATATTTATATACAGGTATTATTTTAGTATTTTTCATATTTATACATGTTAATCAAGAGAAGTTTTTTACGCAGCCATTCATCACTGCCGCATCTGATGCTTTGTTATCAGGTAATCCTGTTTACAGTTTAGAAGCAAATTCCTCGTATTTGCCGCCAGGGCTGCGCGGTATACTATCTACCTCGTTTACCGTAATCTTCATCTCCGGATGCAGATTACTCTGGAACAAGCCAAGAAGTTTGTTTTTTTCATCACCGGTTAGTGGACGTTTTACTACCAGCAAAAATTCAATATCCTGCAGCGTGTGCTGAATTGCCTGAAATTGAAGCACCGGTGCTATCTTTAATATATTAGCTATGCCGAATTTCGGCCAGCAGCGTTCACCATCCGGCATCACAACCAGGTTTCGGTATCGCCCGAGGATACGCTTAATAACCGGAAGCCCCCTGCCGCATGAACATTCCTCGCCCACTTCTGCATAGTCACCAAGCTCATATCGGATTAGCGGCATAGCGTAATTATGCAAATTGGTAACCACCACTTTTCCCACCTGTCCCGGAGCACAGGGCTTACCATCATTATCCAGCACTTCAAGAAGAACACCTTCTGACTGCACATGGTAATGCTCATTTTTAGGGCACTGCAATGCGAGATAGCCCAGCTCAATAGTAGAATATACATCTACCACTTTTACCCCCCATTCTTTCTGACATAGTTCACGCAAACCATCAGGAAGCGCTTCAGAAATTGTATGCACTTCACGCAAAGAAGACAGCTGAATGCCTTCTCGTTTACAGTGCATGATCAGTTCCTGCAATATACTTGGATGCGTCTGAAGATAATCCGGTTGTTCCTTTTCCAGCCACAGCGCCTGTTCAGAGACAGGTGTGTGAATATTAAGCATGACACAGATGCCGGTTTCAGACATCCCACTGGTTGCACGCCCCCAGTTTTTTGAACGAACACCGTGCGGCAGACTCGCCCTCTCATCAGTAAAATGCCGTATCACCGCCAGTTTGCCACTAAGGTCAGTATGATGCCATTGCGCAGTTCGCAAGGTAAAAACAGTCCAGAAAAAATTTGTAATCTCAGTGCCAAGCGCCTCAACAGGCTTGCCAGTTGAGCCAGATGTGCGTTGTAACAACATTTTTCCATGATTGGGGGGTAGCGACTGTGTCCTAAGTCTGTCACCAGACTGTTGCAACATGTTGCGCGTTAAAAGAGGAATGTTATGCCACACTTCCTCAGTAAGAGGCTGCGCAGTAATGTGATTTGCTAGCAATTCTCGATAATAAGGCACATGCTTTACAGCGTATCTTAACAGGATATCAATTTGCTTAAATTGTTGTTCTCTGATTCTTTTATGTGGCCACCACTGGGACTGCTCTATTTGAAATAAGGTACTTAATCTGCATGCACCAGCAGCACCAGGCAGCGCAGGCCAGTCGATACCTTTGACAGTAGAGCTTATGGGTATTGCCACAACTTATTCCTTAAAATTAATATGCTTTTGTAACTCTAAGCTACGAATTGTAAACGCTGAGTTTAACGTATACCGCACACAATATAGTAACTTTCACCCAGATTTTCTACCATGCTTGACTAGCACAACACCCATCCACGTAACAACATCTAGCACATTATTAATAAATCTAATAAAGACATCAAATACTTTATTTGTTACATGAATAATAGTATTCAACACTGGGAAGTCTTATTAAATCAGTTTATTATGGGCATCATTAAAAATATAAACCGAAGCAGCATAATCTATCTGCTTGAAACGGAATCAAATGAACGAACAATTCGCCAATAGCGCACTTTACGGTGGTAACCCACCGCAAGGCAGCAGCACCCAACCACTAATCATTAATGTCTGTCTTTCAGGAAACATTACTAGTAAAGACATTAACCCACATGTGCCAAACAGCCAGCAAGAAATTACAGATAATGCGGCACAGGTTATAGAAGCTGGCGCGAGCATGTTACATATACATGCATACGAGGCCGATGGTTCACCCAGCTGGCACCCAGAATCTTTTGGCCGCATCTTTGAAACAATTCGAGCAGACTATCCAGAGGTTGTACTGGTAGCAACAACCAGTGGTCGTTTGCATAAAGATATTGAAAAGCGGGCCGCAGTACTTGATCTGGACGGCAAAGCCAAACCGGATATGGCATCACTTACATTAGGGTCATTGAATTTCCCAAAACATGCTTCAATAAACTCACCGGATATAGTTCAACAATTATGTCAACGCATGCGTGAAAAAGGCATCATGCCTGAGCTAGAAGCTTTTGACCTTGGCATGATCAACTATGCTTTTTACCTTCAACGCAAAGGTCTTTTACCACTTCAGTGTTACATCAATCTATTAATGGGTTCTTTAGGAAGTGTGCCAGGGCGTGTACTTGATCTTGCACATCTCGTACGCGAAATCCCACGTCACTGGGTATGGTCAGCCGCTGGCGTCGGTCAGTATCAATTACCGATGAACACTGCGGCTATAACCATGGGTGGTAATGTCCGTGTCGGCCTGGAAGACAACCCATTCTATGACTATAAAACACGCCAGCCAGCCAGTAATGTTGATCTTGTAAAACGCCTGGTACGTATTAGTAGCGAACTGGGGAGACCTATTTCAAACTCGGTCGAAACTCGAAAACATTTGAAACTGGGTAATACCGATAACTGGGCAGCCACCCGTTCTGTTATATGCAAAATGCAGAATAAGCATATAGATGATGCGATGGCACTACTCGGCAAGTGGAATATGGCCCCGAAAAAAAAGAGCGAAGCCGTACCCAACCCCGAACGCAGCCACCTGGACATAGCCAACACATTTGTTGCCTTAATAAATGACCAACTGATAGGAGTAGCCAGTTATATACTACTTGATGATAAACATGCGGAAACTGCCAGCCTGGCCGTCGATCCTGATTTCCTTGGTTGCGGAATCGGTTACGAATTGCAAATGGCAAGAATTGCAGAAATGCAGACAAAAGGCATCGAGCACCTGAGAACTGAGTCAGATCGCCCGGAGGTGATACATTGGTACATCCATAAATTCGGTTACCGTATCACTGGCTACAATCCTAAAAAACATGCTTTCGGACATACTGACTATGATCGCTGGACCATACTAGAGCTAGATCTTATCTAACCCCCTCAACAAACAAGTCTACTACACGCTGCTTGCCTATTAATATAAAATGCACTTTAACTTAGTCACTACCAGAAATATTACGGACATGCCAAAAGTTAACCTGGAAAACAAGATATCGATGACTCGTGAAGAGTCGTTATTGCAGCAAGTTCTGCGAATCCACGACGAACCTTATCGTTACTTCAATGACTTGCAGATCCACCATATGCTTACCGTTGAACCCATGCAGTATCTTGATCACCTACTTGCATTGTTAGAAAGTTTAGCCAGTGGTGAAAGCTCGCTGGAGCTACCAGACAAGCTCGTGTTCGATGATGCGAATGCATTTTCAGATTTCAGGGTAATGCCCTGTGTCATCCGCCACCCGCAACGGATACGCAAAACAGTAAAACTAGTCGGCACTAATAACCATCGACAACAGGTGCCTGACCAGATCACGGTCGGCAAGGCCTTTGCACTTGATGAAAAAGAAAACTTCGTCAGCGCAGGCTTTGCTGGCTGCCTGTTATCATCGGCACGTACCGGCGCCTGTGCCGCGACAGCTGTAAGACTACTGGCTACATCTACCAGTCAGGTAAGGATTGTTGGCGCTGGACGGGTGGGATATTACGCTGCATATTATATTGCGGTACTTGGCAACACTGATAAGATCCATATTTGCGACACCATCGAAGAGCGGGCCAAAAACACTGCCCTACTATTACAGACAAACTTTCCTGAACTGGTCATCACCTCTTCTACTGAACAGGAACAACAGGCGGACGTTATTGTTCTTGCCACCGACAGCCATCAGCCTATTTGCGGCAGCGAGCAAAAACCGGGAGGACTTATCGTTAGTGTCGGCGCAGATACACACTGGCAACACGAAGTATCAGAAGATTTGATTGCCAAGGTGGATATATATGTTGATACACTTGACAGCTTCAACTGTGGAGACCTGCAACAATGGTATTCGAATAATAAAGTAGCGAGAAACAATGTAACCGATTTACTGACACTGCTTCGCGAAAAACCTGCACCTGGAAAACCCGTCCTATTCATATCAACAGGGTCGGCGCTGTTTGACAATCTCACCATTGACTACCTGCTAGAAAACGAGAAACAGTTAACCTAGAGATCAACTAAGGAAATAAAGTCCTCAAACTTGCCATTTTTTTGTTTCGGGATAGCGTCAACATAGCAAATTTTTATCTCAAATGGATAATCAAGGCTGTGCTGTAACTTTTGCTGAATTAACTTTTCCTGTTCACCGCTTAACTCATCCTCAACAACCATATGTATCTCAATACAGTCCAGGGAAATCTGCCGCAACTGGAGCTGGCTGATACTCGCCACTTGCAGTAATTCTCCAGCCGGAAAACTGGGCCAGTAACACCTGCCTTCAGGGGTACGTACCATGTTACGCGTACGTCCAACTACTCGTTTTAATACCGGTAACCCTCTGCCGCAGGCACATGGTTCGCCGACTTCAGCATAATCACCCACTTCGTAACGAATCAGCGGCATAGCAAAATTATGCAGCGACGTCACCACCACTCGGCCTATCTCTCCCTGGGCGCAGGGCTGATCATTATCATCCAGCACTTCCAGGTACATTGTCTCTGACTGTACGTGATAATGCTCATAGTCAGGGCATTGCAGCGCCATATAACCCACTTCCTGGCTACTGTACATATCAGTAACACCAACACCCCATACCCTGCGTACATTATCACGCAATTCGGCGGTAACATTCTCGCCAAAACAGCGCACCTGTTGCAACTCTGGAAACTTCACACCATCCTGCTCACATAGACGCAACAATTCACGCAGATTTGATGGCAGGCTTAACAGGTAAACCGGCTGGTACTCCTGTAACCACTGTAACTGTTGGCGAACATCGATCCGGCTATTAATAACTAGTGTGGGTACAGATTGGTAAATCCAGTCGACAGGCGTACCCCAGCCTTTGCACAAGGCACGCTGACCGCTTTTAGCACCGCGATCAGGGCGAATAGCGGCAAACTTTTTCATAAAATCGTGCTGGTGCCAGAGATTATCTCTCAGAGTAGCAACATCCCAGTAAAAACGGGTTACATTGCTTCCCAGCACCTGCACTGGACGGCCGGTAGAGCCTGACGATTGCATTAGAAAAGGCTTCCCATGCCCTTTTGGAGGATTGTTACTTTGTAACTCAGTTAGATGATCCTGCACATGCTGACGTTTGAGTACAGGTATAGAAGACCATAATTCATCATCCCATGGCCGTCCATGCCTGTAACCAATATCAGATAAACACCGCTGATAATAAGGCACAGTCTTCACAGCATGATTTAACAATGTGAGCAATTGCTCCTGCTGTGCTTGTAGCAACTGCTCTGCAGACCACCACTGACTTTCATCAAGCTGTTTCAAAGTTGCCAACAGCGGCATAGCCTGTGGCTGTGGATAAGCAGGAAAAGCAATGCCCTCCAAATCCGATCGATATCGCCGGTTAAGACTCATGAAAGTGATATTTATTTATACGAATTCAAATATTATGTCTAATTCTGGCCACTAAAAAGCATTGACTTTACATTCTCACGAGATTCGTTACTACTCTGTTCAAAAGCAGCTCGCTCATC
>CAVQDO010000009.1:0-192595 GCA_963711255.1 uncultured Gammaproteobacteria bacterium
GCATACAGCAGCCCTTTATCATCTACCGCGATATTGATGATTTCTGTTTCATCGTTGGCAAACTTATCAAAATCACTTTTATTCAAACGCTGCAGCTGTTTGCCGTCGTGGTTAAAAATAGTAACAATACCGTTATCGCGTTTTTCCAGAACATAGATGCGCTCTTTCAGGTCAACAAAGACCTGAACCGGTTCTTCGAGGCGTTGCTCTTCTTTTAAGCCACGTTGACCAATCGCCTTGATAAAAACACCATCAAGGCCGAATACCGATATACGATTATTGCCTTCATCTGCCACATAAAGGCGGCCATTATGAGACCAGTCAATACCCGCTGGACTATCTAACTGCCCTTCACGTGAACCACTTTCGCCAAACTTCTGCACCAGGTTGCCTTCGCCATCAATAATAGCAATCGCGTTATCGTCTGAATTTGAAACCAGGTAGCTGTTTTCATCCAGACGCGTTAAACCTCTGGCACTTTCAGACTCAAAAACTTTTTTCTTAATCAGGTTATAGTGCGTACCGGCATTGCCTTTATATTCTGAGAGCACTGATTTTTCCTTATCGAGTACCAGCAGCCTGCCTTCATTCCCCTCAAGTATTGCTGATACGGCAGTTAATGATTCACCCTCGCCTTTGATGGTTCTTTCCAGCGACACGGACGCATTTGCCGGTGAACAGACAGCAACAAGCAATACCGATGCAAATGCCCAGGATGTTACTGCACTGGCCGATACTTTCTTTAAGTAAAATTGAGCGAGCAAACTTTCTGATTTCAACATTACATCCCCTAGCGTTTATTCCGTATAAAAAGTGCCTTAAATATCATATTGTCATGACAGCCGCGGCGAGATAAAGATATGTTCTCATTAACAAATATTTATAGTCAATATTGCAATAGCTTTGTGCCATACACCATAAAAATATGACAGATATGGCGACCAGTCGTCGTTTTTCCGCAATAACTGACAGATAATCCTGATATATAAAGATAATAACCCGGAATTACCCGCAACCTGGTTTATTCATCACAAATAAAATATTACCAAACAATAATACCGTAATAATCTAATATTCAAATTAATAGCCAGCCTGATGAATTTTCAGTAAGGTAATCACCACGCTAATAGAGCAAACAATACCAGATAAGAATACGAAGGAAGATACATCATTATGGAATCGCAAATTACACTATCAAAAGCGCAGCTCGACCAGCAAATTAGACTCGAAGAGATACGCCTGCTCTACGGCGGCACCCCGTTTTCCTACACCGCATCCGTTATTATCGCGATCATTATCTATAACGTAATTAGCGGTCATGTTGCATCTCAGCAAAATCTGAATATCTGGTTAGCCACCATACTTACCGTCTTGCTGATCAGAAGTATTGAAAGTTTCCGTTTTTCAAAATGCGATAAAGAAGAACAGGCAAAATCCAAATGGCGTCTACGATTTTATGCTGGCACGGGAGCAGCCGGGTTTTGCTGGGGACTTCTGCCCTGGCTGGGCTATACACCCGAAGTTGAATACATTTCATTCATTATTGTATGCCAGATAGGGGTCATCGCCGGCTCACTATCTACATTATCCTACCGCTGGGAAACCATGGCCTTGTTTCTGCTGCCATCAAGCCTGTTGTTGATCTTTCGGCTTGTACTGGACGGTAAAGCATTTGCCAACGCGACATCTTTCGTCTTATTTGTATTCATTTTATTCTCACTTTCGGCTGGCAAACGTATTTTTAATAATACCCAGCAAAACATTCGCCTGCGCATAGAGGCTGACCATCGTGAACGTGCCATAGAACTCATGCACCAGAAACAGGCTTTGCATTTACAGAATACACCTCTGGCGATCATCGAATTTGATATCGATCTAAACATTTCAGAATGGAACAAGGCCGCTGAAAAAATATTTGGCTACACGCGAACTGAAGCAATAGACCAGAACATTATGCGTCTTATCCTGCCTCGTGACAGCTCTGAAGATGCCGAAAGACTGTGGGAGCGCTTACTCAATTACGAAGCCGTAATTGGCTCGGTAATAGAAAACAAGACTCGTTCAGGGGCGCTTATTTTCTGTGAGTGGTTCGTCACCCCGTTAACCGATAAAAAAAATGATATCGTCGGCATTGCCGCCATGGCGCTGGATATTACAGAAAAGAAACATAATGAGCTCGACATAATTAAATCTAAGGAGGAAGCCGAAAAAGCCAACCAGGCGAAATCAGATTTTCTTTCAAGTATGTCACACGAGTTGAGAACACCGCTCAATGCGATACTCGGCTTTACCCAGTTATTAAAATATGAAAAAACACTAACAGAAAAGCAGCAATCTCACATAAATGAAATCGGCAAGGCGGGCAATTTATTGCTTGAGCTGGTCAACCAGATTCTTGACCTGGCGCGTATTGAAAAAGGCCACCTGCAACTGTCCATGGAACGGATAAACCTGGCTCATGTATTCAAAGAATGCCAGTCAATGATTATGCCACTAATCGAAAAAAATCATCTTACACTCAACATTAATACTGAAATGAACGGTTATGTTGTTGCAGACTACACCAGGCTAAAGCAGGTGATGCTGAACTTGCTGAGCAATGCGATTAAATATAACAGCAAACATGGCTCAGTCAGTCTAAAAGTTATTCAAAAGGACAGCACCACTTTACGCATCAGCATCATTGATACCGGACAGGGTATATCTGACGAATTACAGTCGGATATTTTTCAGGCTTTCAATCGCCTGGATGCATCTACTGCGATTGAAGGAACTGGCATCGGGCTATCCATCAGCAAACAACTGGTAGAAATGATGGATGGCACTATTGGCGTCATAAGCAGTACTAATGAAGGTAGTGAATTCTGGATAGAGCTGGCAGGCAGCCTGGACATTGCCACTGTGGTAAGCAATGAAAGCAAAGCTGTTCAGCAAACACCCGCAATCGCTAACCAGCCAGCATCAGGCAAAAACATACTGGTTGCTGAAGATAACCCGACCAACCAGAACCTGATACTAAGCCAGCTGGAAGCCCTTGGTTTTAATGCAGAATTGGCCACAGATGGCAAGGAGGCATTAAACAAAATCACATCAAACAACTACCAGCTTCTTCTAACCGACTGCAACATGCCGTTAATTGATGGCTACACACTGGCAAGAACCATCAGGGAAAGAGGTAACCATGAACTGCCTATTATCGCCCTGACTGCTGACGCCTTTCCGGAAAAGAAAATAAAATGCCTGAATGCCGGCATGAACGACCAGCTAACCAAGCCGGTAAATATGGAAACCCTTAAAGTAACACTTGATAAATATCTAAAATAGAATATAAGTTAAGGATGTTATCCAATAAATGAAAAAAACATGTCAAAACCCAGCGAAGAAGAGTTAGAAACCGCGTTAAAAATGGCCGCGCAGATGCGCGATAAAAAGATTGACCCTTTTTACATCGCCAAAGCCCTGTTAAGTCACAATTATAGAATTAAATACCTGGAAGAAATATTGCAGGCCACCGACCGATATATTAACCACGGCATGTCTGAACAGGAAAAAACCCGCCTGATTCGACTCATTGAGAAAGCCAAGGATGCCGAATCATTTACCGCTGGAAGAGGAAGAGATCCCTTCGGGCTGGAGTAATATAAAAGCCGCCTTTAGTGAACAACGGTAGCGCTGCCAACACCTCTGTTGTCAGATGCGGCATCCAGGCTACCCGTTTGTTTATTCTTAATAATTACCTGCATATTACCGTAGTCACTATCAAGTTCTTTCGTCTTATGCCCTAATTTATTCAATGCTGCAATCATGGCCTCATCAAAAACTTCCGGTTCATAATAAATTTCATCAGGCAGATACTGGTGATGAAAGCGGCCTGCATTAACAATTTCATCGGCGGCTTTACCCTGGTAAAAATCGAGAATACCAAGCAGGACCATGGTAATAATACGGCTGCCGCCCGGTGTACCAATAACTGCTATACGATCGCCAGTTTCAGCAATACTCGGGGTCATGCTTGAGAGCATACGTTTAGCCGGCTCTATCGCATTGGCGTGTGAACCTACCAGGCCGTAAACATTTGGCACACCCGGCTTGGAAACAAAATCATCCATTTCGTCATTAAGCAATACGCCGGTACCTTCGGCGACATAACAGGAACCAAATGGGTAATTGATCGACAGGGTAGCTGACACCTTATTGCCATCATGGTCGATAATTGAAAAATGGGTTGTATCAGTGCCATTACCACCGGGTTGTGCAACAGCCTTAAGCGAAGAGCTGGGGGTGGCACGATCACTATGCAGTTCTTCCAGTAACTGTTTTATATGAACGTCTGAAACCAGGTAATCCACCGGCACTTCGATGAAATCCGGATCACCCATGTATTCTGCACGGTCCCTGTAAGCGCGTCGCATCGCTTCTACGATAAAGTGCACACGCTGAGACTCATCAACCTGTTCAATGTTCAAGTCAGCCAGCATACGAAAAATTTCTGACAATACCAGGCCGCCGGAGGAAGGCAATGTAGCAGAGGTTACTTTCATGCCTTTATACACGCTGACATCAGGCGCGCGTTCAACAATGTCATAGGTGGCGAGATCTTTCATGGTCCAGATACCGCCGTCACGCCGCACTGTTTTAACCATTTTCCAGGCCAGCTCATTGCTGTAAAAGCCGGCCATTCCAGATTCGGCTATCCGCTGCAGTGTCGCCGCCAGGTCTTTTTGGATAATAAGGTAATCCAGCGCAGGCACTTCGCCCTGCTGCAAAAATATATCACTCGCCGCTTTGTTTTTCTGCAGCGCGGAAAGGCGAAAACCAGCCATCCGCTGGTAATAAGCATCAACAGGAAAGCCCTGCTGTGCATGTAAAATTGCTGGCGCCAGTGACTGTGACAGCGGCACCTTACCGTAATGTTCAGCCAGGTGAACCAGTGCTGCGGGTATACCGGGAATACCTGCGGACAGCGCACCGGTGATTGATGCACCCGGTATCACCTGCCCTTCTTCATCGAGGTATAAATCTTTATGCGCGCGCAAAGGTGCTTTTTCGCGGGCATCCAGCATTACATAGCGGTCTTTATCGGCCTGATGCAGCAGATAAAAACCACCGCCGCCAATACCGGAAGAGTAAGGCTCCACTACCGCGAGTACAGAGCTGACAGCAATAGCAGCATCAAAGGCATTACCGCCCTGCGCTAAAACCTCAATACCAGCCTGGGTAGCCAGCGGATGTGCACTGGCAATCGCTGCGGACGATTCCGCCTCAACCGCTCCGCTCTGAGCGCAAAGCTGAAACGAAAATAAAAGTATGAAATGTAAAAAACAAATTTTGTTTGCAAATTTGTTCATATATTGCGTCTATGAGTAGATAAGTGGCACCCGGTTTACCAGACACTATAAGACAAAACGATTAAATCATCAAAGCTTACTGGTTGCCTGTCAGTGCTTTGTATTTTTCCATCAATTCTTCCTGTGTCTCACGACGCTCTGGATCGAACGGGATACAGTCTACCGGACACACTTCTACACACTGTGATGTTTCGTAATGACCGACACATTCGGTACATAAATCCGGGTCAATCTCGTAAATTTCATCACCCGGACTAATTGCCTCATTTGGGCACTCTGGCTCGCAAACATCGCAATTAATACACTCATCGGTAATCATCAAGGCCATAATATACAACTCAACATTATCAAATTTAAACTTATACTGATAAATTCGACATTTTATTCTTCATCGAAGTCAATGCTTCCACAACATCCCTATGGACAAATGGTGAAACATCGCCTCCGTGCAGGGCTATTTCTTTAACCAGCGACGCTGAAATAAAACTGGTTTCCTCGCTTGGCGTCATAAACACTGTTTCCAGTGAATCATCCAGGTGACGATTCATACTTGCCAGCTGCATTTCATACTCAAAATCAGATACCGCACGCAAGCCACGTAATATAACTTTTGCCTCTCTCTGCTTAACAAAATCAACCAGCAGGTCGGAAAACCCGCAAACTTCAACATTGTCGAAGCGCGACAATATCTGCTCTGCCATAGCCACGCGCTGTCCCAGATCAAATAATGGTGTTTTTCCCGGGTTTGCTGCTATTGCCACAATGACTCGATCAAACAGCCCGGCAGCACGTTCCACCAGGTCTGAATGACCATTAGTGATGGGATCAAAGGTTCCCGGGTAAACAGCGACTACAGACATATCGGCCTCGACTGGAAAATGCGTGCTTTATGCCGCCGCATTATTCTCAAATAATTTATACGTCACCTGCCCTGCGCTTTTTTGCTTAATACAAAGCCAGTGATCAGGAATTGTTACAGCTGTATCAACAGCGTGCTCCACATAGATTATGGCATCGTCAGTCAAAACGCCACTTTCAGCCAGCAAAACACAGCTTTTTTCCAGTAAATCGGTGTGAAATGGCGGGTCAAGAAAAACCAGGTTAAATGGCTGCTGCCCGTTTCGCAGCCAGCTTAATGCATCCTGTTGAAATACCTTTGCATTAACCGCTTGCAGCCGTTTGATATTTTCTTTCAGATTCTTCACCGTGTGCGGGTTTTTTTCCACAAACACGAGTTCCTCAGCACCCCGGGAAAGCGCCTCGAAACCCAGAACACCGCTACCAGCAAACAAATCCAGGCAATGACTATTATGAAGATAAGGCTGTAACCAGTTAAAAACCGTTTCCCGAATACGATCAGTGGTAGGTCTCAGGCCTTCAGCATCATCAAAGCTGATACCGCGCCCACGCCACTTACCCCCAATTATCCGGCAAACCCCGCGTTTAGCAGCGCCGACCACGCAAACCTCGGATAGTTTTCTTCATTCTTCATTTTGCTGTTGCTTGCCAACAACAACAGTCACCATCTTATCCGGATGAATCCGGCGTGACAGTGCATCATTAATATCAGCCACCTTAACCGAATTCATACTATCGATAAAATGGTCGAGATAGTGGATAGGTAGATCGTAGAAACCGATCATGGCGATATATTCCAGCAGCTTGCCATTACTATCAATTTTCAATGGAAAACTGCCGGTAATATTACTCAGACTTGCGGCCAGCTCATCTTTTCCCGGCCCTTCACTGACATATTTTTTCAGTTCCTGTTTAAGCAGGGATAACGCCTGTTGCGTCTGCTCGGTTTTGGTCTGCATACCCATGGTAAATGCACCGGCTTCCCGCATTGGAGAAAAATAACTGTACACACTATATGCCAGGCCCTGTTCTTCACGAACCACTTCAACCAGGCGTGAGGAAAAACCACTGCCGCCAAAAGGGTGGTTAGCGACATATAAACTCAGGTAATCTTTATCGCCACGCTTGATGCCAGGCTGGCCGACAAAAATATGCGTTTGCGCCGAAGGGAAATCAATAACAATTTCTTTCGCTTCTGTCAGTTCCTTAACCTCGGGCAGAGCCGGTGCTTTTTCACCAGCGGGTAATGAAGACACTAAAGTTTTAACAATCTCTTCTGCCTGCCAGCGCTCAACATTACCTACGATGACAATGGTGGCATTCTTCGCCACATAATACTGTTTATAAAACGCACGCACAGCCTCCAGCGTAATTGCCTGCAGACTTTGCATGGTGCCAGATGTCGGCGTGGCGTAAGGGTGGTCGCCAAATACGGCTTTATTAAATGCCTCACCGGCCAGTGCTGATGGTGACTGCGCTCGCGCCTTGACCGCTACCTTCATTCGATTCAGTTCACGCTGATAAGCGTCCTCTGGAAAATCTGGCTGCGTTAACACCAGCCTCAGGTTTTCTATTGACGCAGATAAATAACGTGATTCGGTTAATGTCCGAACCCCCACCAACGCCATATCACGCGCGGCATCCAGTTCAACCTGCGCACCCACAGATTCAAATGCTTCGGCAATTTCTTTGGAATTTTTACCCGCTGCACCTTCTGTTAACAGACCGTTCGTTAATACCGCCAGGCCACTAATGCCTGCATCTCTTGCACTACCCGCATCAAAAACGATACGCAAATCCAGCATGGGGATTTCCTTAGCTGCGACAAACAAAACTTTTGCACCGTTTTCTGTTTGCCATGTTTCTATATTGGGAGCCGCGTTCACTAATGGAGATAGCAGCATTACACATAATAATGCGCCCACTTTCTTCATAATGTTAACAGCCTGGCTACGGGCAGATCGTTGGCATCTTTGACTAATCATGGCTCACTCCCGCTGACGGCACCGCCTTGTCACTGGTGGCACCATTTTCAATCGGCAGCGGATCAAGTACCGCAACTGTAAGATGCTCATCAATTAAATATTTATTGGCTACCTGCTGTACCTGCTCCGCGCTTACCGCGAGAATATTCTGCACATAGTCATCCTTGATCTGCCAGGGCAGACCGATGGTATCCAGCATTCCGACTTCCATGGCCTGGTAAAATATTGAATCCTGTTTATATACCTGCGCCGCAACCACCTGGGCTTTCACACGGTCCAGCTCTTTTTCATCTGGCAGCTGCGTTTTAATGGTATTAACTTCTTCACGCAGGGCAAATTCCAGTACTTCGATGGCCACATCATCATTGGGAACAGCGGACAGGGTAAATAAGGTATCGTACATTGCTGACATACTGTAACCGGCGCTCGCACTGTTAGCAATTTGCTGCCCGCGCACAAGATTATTGCTCAGCCGTGCACTGCTGCCGCCATCAAGCACACCTGCCAGCACTTCAAGTGCATACACTTCCCAGTCAGTCTCGCGCTCCTGTTCCATCCGTTTCAGAACCGGTACTTTATAACCCATAACCAGGTACGGTATTTTTGCCGGCACTTCAACCGTCACTCGCTGCGTGCCATACTGACGGGCTTCATTTCTGGGTTTCAACTCGGGTATTTTCGACGTTGGCAACTGGCCAAAATAATGTTTTGCCAGTTGAAAGACTTCCCTTGCCTGAACATCACCAGCGACCACCAGGGTTGCATTATTAGGTGCATACCAGGTGTTATACCATTGCTGCGCATCAGCAACGGTCAGGGTATCAAGATCTTCCATCCAGCCAATAATGGGCCGCCGGTAAGGGCTGTTAGTATAGGCAACCGCATTAAAGCGCTCATAGGTAAGCGAGGCAGGTTTATCATCGGTACGCAAGCGGCGCTCCTCTTTAACCACTTCAAGTTCTTTAACAAACTCCTTCTCGTCAAATACAAGATTGCGCATACGGTCAGCTTCCAGCTCCAGGCACAACTCAAGACGATCATTGGCTATTTTCTGAAAATAAGCGGTGTAATCCTGCCCGGTAAAGGCATTTTCCTCACCGCCATTGGCAGCCACAATTTCAGAAAACTCACCGGCAGGGTGCTTTTCTGTACCTTTGAACATCATGTGCTCCAGCACGTGTGAGACCCCGGTAATACCATCATGCTCATAACTGGCCCCGACCTTATACCAGACCTGGGACACCACCACGGGGGCACGATGGTTTTCGATAACCAGGACTTTCATGCCATTCGATAAAACGTACGACTGCACAGCTTCATCACTTTGCGCTGGCTCAGACTCCTGATTTAAATACAGAATCCCGCCCAGAACCACAGTCGAAACAACAAGTAAACCTGCAACTGACTTCATATTCATTATTTCTTACTCTTTACAAACTCAAATCTTCTTTTATTATTTCTATCTACTATCAGGCCAAGTGGTGATAGGATACCCCAATTAATTTTATTGCACGAATCATCATGTTTGGCTTTATTAAACGCAAACAAAAAAAAGCTCCTGATAACTCACCTTCTGCTACTGACGCTCCGGTAATTGCCGAGGCATCTGCGGTATCGTCTGCAGAACCCCCAGCAGAACAGGCCCCTGCAGAAGACAGCAGCGCTGACTTAAGCCAGTCGCTAGAGAAAACAAAACGCAGTTTCTCCGACGGCATGGCCGATTTCTTTCTGGGCAAAAAAAGTATCGACAGTTCACTTCTTGAGGAACTGGAAACACGTTTACTAAGTGCTGATGTCGGCATAGATGCTACCACAACTATTATCGACGAACTGCAAAGCAATATTTCCCGTAAAGTCATTAACGATACCGAGTCACTGCATCTAAAACTGGCTGAAATCATGAAGGCCATATTGCAACCATGCCAGCAACCGCTAAATGCAGTCATCGATGCATCGTCTGCCAAACCCTTTGTCATACTCGTTGTTGGCATCAACGGTGCAGGTAAAACCACCAGTATCGGTAAACTCGCACATCATTTCATACAACAGGGCAAATCCGTTATGTTAGCAGCCGGCGATACCTTCCGCGCCGCTGCCGTTGAACAGCTCCAGCAATGGGGTCAACGTAACAATGTCCCGGTTATTTCCCAGGGTACGGGCGCTGACCCGGCATCGGTAATCTTTGACGCCGTACAGTCAGCAAGTTCAAAAAATATTGATATCATTATTGCTGATACCGCAGGACGCCTGCATACACAGGACAACCTGATGGAAGAACTGGCTAAAATAAAGCGTGTTCTGGGCAAGCTCGATGTTACTGCTCCGCATGAAACACTGATCGTGATGGATGCCGGCTTTGGCCAGAATGCATTACACCAGGTACAGCAATTTCACGACAGCATTGGCCTCACCGGCCTGGCCGTTACCAAGCTGGACGGAACGGCGAAGGGTGGTATTCTATTTTCCATCGCCAACACGCTGAACCTGCCGGTTCGTTTTATCGGTGTCGGCGAAGGCATCAATGACCTGCGGCCTTTTGATGCGGCGGAGTTTGTTGATGCACTTTTGGAGTAAGAACAACAATGAAAAATGAAAAGCCAACCGCTGTAATGTTTGATGATGCTCATTTTTCAACTGGTACGACCTAACACATGATCCACTTCGACAACATCAGTAAACGTTACCCCGGTGGGCACGAGGCACTAAGCCGCATCAACCTGCGCGTGCCTAAAGGCGAGATGGCATTTTTAACCGGTCATTCAGGTGCCGGCAAAAGCACCCTGCTCAAACTGATTGCCATGATTGAACGGCCAACACGAGGCCAGATATTTCTTGATGGCGTCAACCTGAACAATATCAGCAACCGAAAAATTCCATACATCCGTCGAAACATAGGAATTATTTTTCAAAACCATCACCTGCTATACGACAGACCGGTGTTTGATAATGTCGCCATGCCTCTGATTATTCAGGGCTACCGTCGCCAGGAAATACATAAACGGGTACGCGCTGCGCTTAACCAGGTGGGTTTATTAAGCAAGGAAAAATCTGCCCCCATCACCCTCTCCGGTGGTGAACAGCAGCGCGTGGGCATTGCTCGCGCCATCGTACACAAACCCCTGTTACTGCTTGCCGATGAGCCCACCGGCAACCTTGACCCGGAGCTTTCCTGGGAAATAATGCAGCTGTTCGCCCGTTTCAACCAGGTTGGCACCACGGTATTAATTGCCAGCCATGACCTGGATCTAATCAAACAGATGGGCTCGCCAATGATTAGCCTGCACGATGGCAGCGTTGCTCACAATGGCCTGCCCTTTACCGGCAGCATTAAGGACTGAGATGCGTAATAGCCCTTACAGAAAAAGCCGGCTGCGTTCCTACTTTGGCAATCACCTGCGTGTCAGCATTGCCAGCCTGGGCCGGCTCTATGCACAGCCGGTCGCCACACTGATGACAACTGCGGTTATCGCAATCGCTTTAGCATTGCCGGTAGGCCTGTATATTGCGCTGGATAATGTTGGCAAGTTAAGCAGCGACTGGGATGGCAGCACACAAATTTCATTGTTTCTTAAAACCGAAATCAACAAAGCTGAAGCCGAAAAACTGATGCGCCGACTGCAAAAGCACAAGCATATCAGGGAAGTCGAAATGATTGGCAAGGATAAAGGCCTGCAGCAGTTCAAGGAGTTATCGGGATTTGGTGACGCACTGAAATACCTGGACGACAACCCGCTGCCCATCGTTCTGGTCGTACAGCCAAAAACCATGCTTGACCAGCCGGATAAAACCACATCACTGTTAGCCGAGCTGGGCAAGATCAAGCAGGTTGATCTTGCTCAGTTAGATATTCAGTGGGTAAAACGGCTATACACCCTGCTGGAAATAGCGAATAGAAGCATCTGGGTAATCAGTACCATGCTGGCTGTTGCGGTTTTGTTAATTGTTGGAAATACCATTCGGCTGGATATACAGAACCGCCGTGAGGAGATTGAGGTCTCCAAGCTGATTGGTGCCTCGGACGCCTTCATTCGCAGGCCATTCTTATACACCGGCGCCTGGTACGGGCTGATCGGGGGTCTGCTGGCATGGTCTATCACGCTAATTTCATTAGTTTTAATGGAAGACCCCATACACAAACTGGCCCTGCTCTACCACAGCGAGTTTCGCCTAAGCGGACTGGGGCCAGGCAACACCCTGCTACTTATCCTCTTTAGCGGCTTTCTAGGACTGGCAGGCTCATGGATTGCAGTGAGCCGCCACCTGAAAGAAATTGAGCCCAGCTAATAACTGACAACCAATCAAATAACCTTACATTTCAAGCAGTTAAAATCTCATTCTGGCCGCCTTTATGCGCTCATTTTACTGCTGAAATGCCAAATCACTGGCTTTTCACTGAACTTTTCGTATAATTAGCACTCCTACTCGTCGACTGCTAAAATACAATCATGAGAGAAGTTAATATGACAACCGCATTGATTCCTGCAATTCAGAATACCCCGCTAAGTGCTGGTACCCTGGATTCTTATATTCGACAAATTCACAATATCCCTGTGTTGAGCGCCGAAGAGGAACGCGAGCTGGCGTTACGCCTAGAACATCATAATGACCTGGCTGCAGCGCAGCAGCTCATTATGTCTAATCTTCGCTTCGTCATTAAGATTGCACGCGGATACACCGGTTATGGCCTGCCCCTGAACGACCTGATCCAGGAAGGCAATATAGGACTGATGAAAGCTGTTAAGCGTTTTTCAGCCAGCCATGAAGTTCGCCTGATCTCCTATGCCGTGCACTGGATAAAATCAGAAATTCATGAATATGTTTTACGCAACTGGCGCATTGTAAAAATTGCGACAACCAAACCACAGCGTAAACTGTTCTTTAAATTACGCAGCTCCAAGAAACGCCTGGGCTGGTTCACCGCTGACGAAGTTAAGGATGTCGCAGAAACACTGGGCGTAAAAGCTGAAACTGTTCTTGAAATGGAGTCGCGTTTGAGTGGTGGTGATGTAACATTTGATCCACCAACCAATGACAACGATGATGAACAGCATTTCACACCAGCTGCTTATCTTAGTGATGATGGCATGGATCCGGCACATTTACTGGAGCACGATGATAGCCGCTCACAGGAACTGGGCCTGATGCAACACTCATTGAAAACACTTGATGATCGCAGCCAGGATATTATTCAGCGCCGCTGGTTAAGTGATGACAAGGCGACCCTGCATGAACTGGCTGATGAATACCAGGTTTCTGCTGAACGTATTCGCCAGATTGAAAAAAATGCGCTGAATAAAATGCGTGTTGCTTTCGAAGCCTGATAATTCAACTCAACGTATCAATAAAAAAAGACCTGTTTATCAGGTCTTTTTTTATGCCGCAGAATTCTTTAATTTAAATTGAAATTCCCAACATGACAGGCTGTTCACAGCGGTACTGCTGGTTGAACTAACCAGCATGCCGAACTCAGCGCTTAATTCTTTGGCGCACCTTCAAGAATCCAGTTTAAAAACAAATCATAGTTATGCCTGTTTGCAGGATTATCAATTTCAAAACCACCGCGTAAACCACCAAAGTGATGATTATTACTCGGCTTTTTCAATATCAGGCTATTTTCAGGATCTTTAAAATCAACCCTGGACAGCACTTCATCATAAAACTGATCATCAGTCTGATCGATATCATTCCAGAAAACCGGGACACCCGCTTCGGGCGTTCCACCACCGCCAGCGACCGAATGACAGTGACTGCATTCACGCGCATCGGAACCGCCAGCCGTAGAAAAGACCGGTTTTATGTGCGTATCAAAAGTAATCGTTTTTGGGTCAGGCGGCGTTGAAATAGACGATAGACCATTATCAATTTTAATATTCACCGTATCACTGACCACATTATTCTCATAGGCAGCAACCAGCGTGATTTCATAATCGCCGTCGACGGACGTTGTTAGCAATGGCCGCGCTGAATTACTGTCCGTTAACACGGCATCACTGCCAGCAGGTTCACTACTCAGACTCCAGCTGAAACGATCGACAAAGCGACTATTTGAGCCAAACAGCCTTACCGGAGAAGTCGTGGTTCGATCAGGCCCGGCATCGGCAATCGGCTGCCCCGGTTGATCGACTTTATTTTCACTGTTCAATACAATCTGGTTTTCTTCAGAGAGAACGCCATTCAGGTGCGCCGCCAGCACTTCTGGAGCATTACTGTTTTCGTTCCAGAATGCATCATAGCCGCGCAGTGATAATGGCATAACACCACGGTCGTAAACATATTGTTTAACCTGTTCGGCATGACTGATAAATTTCTCATAACTGGCAAAATCAATGTCTTTTCCGTCGGTACGCGTATCAACACTGCCAAGCGTCGTTCCGCGGCGTGAATGACAGACAAAACAGACCGGCTGAACAACTTCCAGAAATAACTGCTCAGATCCCGCTGGCGGCATGTTATCACTGCTGTCATGACGCCAGGAAGGCGGCACATAATCTTCGTTAAAGGTAGCGCGATCAAACATTCCCGCTACATTCGGGTCATCATACCAGCCTTCTGTCATCTCAGTCGCGAAGTCGCCAGTCCACTCACCAGCACCGGTTGCAGTACTAAAAATCGTTAAAATATCGTTACCGTTGCCATCACAATCAGCCGTATTCGCAGGGTCGACACAGTATTGTGCACAGGCTTTTTGAACACCTTCCGCCGGTAAATTGGGATAAGTACAATAAATTGCCATGTTCACCTGTTTAATTATTGGCTCCTGATCAGCCCTGGTATAAGGTGAAAAATTACCGTATTCGAAAGTGGGCACTTCAAGAAGCTGCATCTTGGAATCGGTATCACCCTTTAATCCATTGCCGGTGTTGCCATCCAGCGAATTATCTCGAAACTCGCCATCGCGCAGCGGCCTTAAGGTTCCACCGTGACAATAAACACAGGCGCCCGGCATGGCCTTCCCTCCGCGGCCATCGAGGTTCACCTTATCCAGTCGGACTTCATTCGCGTGATCTTTGGCCGCCTGATTGCCTTTGGTCGCATCAAAAGTATAAAACTTGGCGAACTTATGCGTGCTGCCGTTATCGCTGGGCTCACCCGCACCATAAGGATAAGTACTGAATTCAATCGCGTTGCTGCCAAAATGATGCTTACGTTTGTCTTTCAGCAGTGAATCAAGATTTAGCGAAGTGTATTCCTGTCCGGGAATACTGCGAACCTGAAAGTTTTCTACAAAAAAATACACACTGCCGTCAGCTTTGGTCCACATTCGCATGCCACGGCCATAACCCAGGTCTTTGGTATCGCGAAACCTGGGCTGTACTACACGGCCTGCGGCTTCTGCTTGATAGAAACCATTAGCCGTTTTCCATTTTTCCAGGGTATCTTTTTCGTTATTCGGATCTATCGCTTTATAGTAAGCCGCGCCATACTTAGCTGTGTCGATACGTGAATATGACAGTGAAATAACTGAATCACCCGTTTTGCCTGCACCACGTTTGGCTATCTCAAAATCATTTGCGTTCAACAATCGTAGATTGTTTTCTACAGCCGATTGCAGCGTGATATTAATGCCGCCCGCGGTAAACAAGGTAATATTAAACCTGCGCGTACCTTCGTCCGTGGTCCAGCTGCCGCTGAACTCTTCCGTTAAGCCATCATCGTAAGTAACACTCAGGGTGAAGTCGCCTGCAGAACCAGCATCATCAACATTGGCCTCGATAACATAGTCACCGGAAGCCAGTTCATTAATCGGGTTTATAAAGGCAGCAAAATTATTGGGCTGGTTAGCTTTTACGGTTTTATCAACAACGGGATCACCGTCACGCGAACAGGCGCTTAGCGTAACCAGTGTTGAAAGCAACAATAAAGCGATCAGCAGCCGCTTGAAGACACCGCTACAAGATATTGAATGACTGGATTCCCGCCCGTACTCATAAGATAGTTGCATAGCAGCTCTCGTTAATTTTATTTAGTAGCAATTTATTGGCAGCATGTTGCTACAACATTAATTATTCTAGTGATTAATCCGATCATTTACAGACAATTCACCAATAATAACTACTTATACCTCAGATTGCCTTAAATTATGTGCAACAGTTAACAGAAGGTCAATAGATTGATTTCAGTGTATTTTTGCAACCAGGGGGATGGCCGGTCGTTATACAGCCGGTTTTCAGGGCAATAATCAGCGCTCAAAACCAACAAATTGCTGCCTTGTTTCCGTTTTTTTAACATTTGCCGGGTCAGCCTTCCATGCGTGACCATAAATAATTTCATAACTGGCGGGTAGCACGCCATTATCTCGAAACTGCTCGTAGCTCTGGCGTACGCGCTGCAATACCGACTTGCCACACAAACCCCTCGCCGCTGATTTCTGTGGCGATTTATTTGCAGTGACATTGGCGCCAATCGCCTTAAGATCATGCATTATTTCTTCAACACTATTGTATGTTAGCGTTAATATCTCGGCTTCCATAACCGGCTCGGCGTAACCATCGCTAAGCAAAGCATCACCGATGTCATGCATATCGATAAACTGATTAACATGGCTACCCTGGTCAACCGAAGCCCAGCTGCTGCGCAATTCTTTTAAAGTGTCCGGACCGAAGGTAGAAAACACAAATAGCCCGCCCGGTTTCAGCACCCGTTTTACATCGAGCAGTACCGCATTAAGGTCATTACACCATTGCATGCTTAAGCTGGAGAAAACCAGGTCAAAAGAATTATCGGCAAAAGGCAGTTGTGCCATATCTGCACAAACCAGGTGTGGCGAACGAAAAAAACTGCCCTGCTGTGCACTTTGCTTCAACATGTTTTCCGACAGGTCGAGCGCAACCAGCTGTGCTTTTTTATAGCGCTCAAACAACGCAGGTAACGCCGAACCGGTACCCGCACCCGCATCGAGAATCATCTGCGGTTTAATTTTTACGATTTCCAGTTTTTCCAGCAGGCGATTGCAAACTTCATTCTGCAATACCGCGTATTGCTGGTATTGCTCCGCCGCACGATCAAAGGCACGGCGTACCTTTTCCTGGTCAAACTGTTGCATCTGTGGTTGCGCTGCTGGTGTATTTTGCTTCATAGTAAACTGTATTATTGGCTTATCGGTACTGCGATTTCTGCGCACGACACTGTTCGGCAATGGCAATAAGCTGCCGCACAAAGTCTTCACTGTGTGAAATAAAGGGCGCATGGCCCGCCTGCGGATACTGGGTCACATTCTGCTGGCCATACTGCAGCTGTAAAACCTGTGCCAGTTCAGCCGGAACAAGACTATCTTTAGCACCCAGTGCCCAGTGCAGGGGACTCTTAATGGTTTTCAATGCTGCGCGCATGTCACTATGAAGCAACACGTCCAGGCCAGACGACAACGCCTGTACAGAAGCCTGCCCCCTGGAAACCATGCTTTGCTGCAGTTGCCTGACGACTCGCATTGCATCAGCAACGCCCTTGACCTGCAAAGCCAGGAAACGGCGTATGGTTTTTTCCTGGTTGTTATTCAGTTCATCGGAAAATTGCTGAAATATCTTTTGTTCGACAGCACAGCCCCAGTCCCTCTGGCGAACGAAGCAGGGGTTTGTCGCAACCAGTAATGCCGCTGCAACACGCTGCGGATATAATTCGGCCAGTCGCAGCACTGCCAGCCCGCCCATAGACCAGCCGACCCATATGATGGGGTGATGAACCAGGGAAGCCAGTGTCTGCACACAACCATCAAGTGAATGAAAATCAACATCCGCCATGGTTCCATGACCAGGCAAGTCAACCACGGTGACATGGATCCAGTCGGGCAGCTGCGCAATACACTCATCCCAGACAGCGCTGTTCATCGCCCAGCCGTGAACAAATACACAACTAACGGACTGCTGCATATTTCTCTACCTGGACAGGATATACAGGAATACAGATAAAAATTTCCAAAGCTTTTATCATAAGCCTGAGGTAAGCTTGTCCGGCAACTCCAGTAACCAGTATTGTATTCATGGATTTTAATTTCAACATCATCATATTTGCGCTACTCGCTTACCTTATTGGCTCCATTTCAAGCGCCATAATCACCTGCAAAATTTTAGCTATTGAAGACCCGCGTAAAACCGGTTCAAAAAACCCAGGCGCCACAAATGTATTGCGCCATGGCGGTAAAAAGGCCGCCATTATCACCTTATTAGGCGACATGTTGAAGGGCTTAATTCCGGTTTTAGCCATCAGCCACTTTCAACCTGAACACTTAAGCATCGCGCTGGTCGCACTTTTTGCCCTGCTGGGGCATATCTTTCCTGTCTATTATGGTTTCAGCGGCGGCAAAGGTGTTGCTACTTTTTATGGTGTTATTCTCGGCATTAACTGGTTAGTCGGCCTTATTGCGCTGGCGATATGGCTGCTGGTAGCGGCTATTGTAAAAATCTCGTCATTGTCCGCACTGGTTTCAATCTTGCTTACACCTTTTATACTCTGGTATTTCTCTCAATCCATTGAACTGACAGCGGCTGCGGCATTCATGTGCGTGCTGATTTTCTGGCGTCACAAAAGCAATATTAAATCCCTGCTTCAGGGCAGTGAAGCGAAAATCGGCACAAAGGAAAAATAACTAGATCGCTTTCAAATCCTGCATTGACCAGCGCGCACGAGCATCGATTTCCAGCCCCTGAGTTTCACCGGCCATCATACGCAGGCAACCAGCCTGTGCGATCATGGCGCCATTATCCGTACAAAATTCTACTCGAGGATAAAACAGCTGGCCGCCAGCCTGCCTGATCATTTCCGCAAGCTCGGTGCGTAAATGCTTATTCGCACCAACACCACCCGCTATTACCAGTGTCTGGCATTGCATCTGCTCCAGTGCACGACGACATTTAATTTTCAGGGTATCGACCACCGCTTCTTCAAAGGCCCTGGAGATATCTGCCTTATCCTGTTGCCTTAACTGGCCATCTTGCTCACCTTCATGCGCAGCGGCCTGCATAGTATTTAAAGCAAAGGTTTTTAAACCGCTAAAACTAAAATCCAGTCCCGGACGGTCGATCATTGGCCGGGGAAATCGATAACGCCCGGAAATCCCCTGTTCCGCCATTTTCGCCAGTGCAGGCCCGCCCGGATAGCCCAGACCAAGCAGTTTTGCTGTTTTATCAAACGCTTCACCCGCGGCATCATCAAGACTTTGCCCCAGCAGCTGGTACTGACCAATACCTTTCACATAGGCCAGCAAGGTATGCCCGCCGGATACCAGCAGAGCGACGAAGGGAAATTCAGGTGCATTATCTTCCAGCATGGGTGCCAGCAAATGGCCCTCCATGTGATGCACTTCAACCGCAGGTATAGCCAGTGCCCACGCCAGGGAACGGCCAACAGAGGCGCCCGACATTAATGCACCAATTAATCCAGGACCCGCAGTATAGGCAATACCGTCTATTGCTGATTTTTCCAGCCCTGCCTGATCCAGCGCCTTTGTCAGCAGCGGCACCAGGTAGCGGATATGATCTCTGGATGCCAGCTCGGGCACAACCCCGCCATATTCCGCGTGCACCTCAATCTGGCTGTGCAGAGTATGCGCTAGCAGCCCTTTCTCGCTGTCATACAGCGCAATTCCGGTCTCGTCACAGGAGCTTTCAATACCTAAAACAATCATATAATCTCGGTAAAATCAGTGTAAAATCTCGCTTCAACAGGCCATATCGGGTTAATTTTCGACCTGCTTTTATGGCTAAGTAATTAATTTTTCTAATTCTGCTTTTAGATTTGACTAAAAGTGGGATATAATACGTGGTTTCACCGCATACTTTGCGGATTTTTTATGTTCATGGATGAACGGTATCTCACAAGGAGCCATAAATGAGAGTCATGGATGGCGGTGTGAGGATGTATTTATTTTATTTTATTAAGAGAGCACTATGCCTGCAATAAGAGTTAAAGAAAACGAACCATTTGATGTGGCGCTGCGCCGCTTCAAACGCTCATGTGAGAAAGCCGGTGTTTTAACCGAAATTCGCAAACGTGAAGCTTATGAAAAGCCAACGACTGAACGTAAGCGTAAAGCAGCAGCAGCGGTAAAACGCCACCTGAAAAAACTGTCTAAAGAACGCAACAAGTTTACTCGTTCACCTCATCAGCGCCGTCGTTAATATTCATTAACATTTCTATTTATTTGAAATCAATTTAGGGCCAAATTAGTCACAAAGTCAGCTTATTAGTAACACTTTATAAGACGGCTTCGTGATCCGGTATATACCAAAGAACATAATGAGTGACCTTAAAAAGCAGATACAGGACGCTGTAATCCGTGCAATGAAAGCTGGCGAAAAAGAACGCCTGGCAATCATCCGCCTGATGACGTCAGCAATGAAGCAAATAGAAGTAGATGAACGTATAGAGCTGGACGATGCCAGGATCATTGCCATTCTTGATAAAATGGTCAAGCAGCGTCGCGAATCTATTTCACAATTCAAAACCGCAGGACGCGATGACCTGGTAAAACAGGAAAGCTACGAAATTGATATTATCCAGGAATTCTTACCGCAGGCATTAAGCGAAGAAGAAGTAGATGAAATTGTGAACCAGGCAATTAGCCAGACCAGTGCCAGCTCAATTAAAGATATGGGTAAAGTAATGGGGCTGGTAAGACCACAGATTATCGGCCGTGCCGACATGGGCGAAGTTAGTGGCCGTATAAAATCGATGCTAAGCACCAGCTAGCTCGCGGCAGCAGTTCTTTTTGGGAAACTGTTCAGTATAATCCCGCCATAATAGTGGCACACATTATTTAAAGTAAATGAGCATAGTCAAAAGCGATCGATTTTTAAAAGCCCTACTCCGTCAACCGGTAGATCGCACTCCTGTATGGATTATGCGGCAGGCTGGCCGGTATTTACCTGAATACCGTGAAGTACGAGCAAAAGCCGGTGACTTTATGACTTTATGCAGCACGCCGGAACTGGCCTGCGAAGTTACCCTGCAGCCGTTGCGCCGTTTTGAACTTGACGCCGCCATCCTGTTTTCAGATATTCTGACTATTCCCGACGCGATGGGCCTGGGCCTGTATTTCTCCGAAGGTGAAGGCCCGAAATTTGAAAAAACAATCGATTCGGCAAGCGACGTAAAAAACCTGATCATCCCTGATCCGGCCGATAAATTATCATACGTAACCGATGCGGTTTCCTTAATCCGCAAAGAGCTTGACGGTCGGCTGCCATTAATCGGATTTGCCGGCAGCCCGTGGACACTGGCAACCTATATGGTTGAAGGCGGCAGCAGTAAAACTTTCTCAAAAGTAAAAGCCATGTTGTTTGAAGACCCGGCATCCGCTCATACACTTATGGGCAAGCTGGCTGATTCCGTAGCACTCTATTTAAATGCACAAATCGAAGCTGGCGCACAGGCTGTAATGGTTTTTGACAGCTGGGGCGGTGCCTTAACAACCGCACATTACAAAGAATTCTCACTGGCTTACATGCAACGCATTGTTGACCAGCTGACACGCAGTAAAGATGGCGAAAAAATTCCCGTTGTCTTGTTTACCAAGGGCGGCGGTATGTGGCTTGATGATATAGCCAACACCGGATGTGACGCAGTTGGCCTGGACTGGTCTGTTGATATCAGAACTGCTCGCCAGAAAATTGGTGACAGGGTAGCACTGCAGGGAAATATGGATCCTGCGATTATGGCGACTAACCCTGAAGTTATTAAACAGGAAGCCGGCCGCATTCTGGCTGAATTTGGCCATGGCAACGGCCATGTATTTAATCTCGGTCACGGCATTACACCTAACATCACACCCGACAATGTTGCCGCGCTGGTTGATGCGGTGCACGATATAAGTGCACAGTACCACGACTAGCAAAAAACCAGGCTCATACTGCGCATGATACCCTTGCGATTCAGCCCGGTTCACGGCCTGAATCGCAAGCCGGTTCGCAACAATAACATTTACTCCTCTAGCGACAAAAGTTTCGCTATACTGCTGCTACGATTTGCCTGCCATATGCAATCCTATGACTTTTCGCCGATACCATTTATTCAAAACGCTCTTCTTCGTACTAACACTATTTAGTCTTTCCGAGATAGTCTTTGCCCAGAACCAGCCGCAAGCTGATGAAAATAAAAGCGCATCAACACGACCAAAAATCGGCCTGGTATTAAGCGGTGGCGGTGCGCGTGGCTTTGCACACATCGGCGCATTAAAAGTACTGGAAGCTAATAATATACCGATCGATTATATTGTCGGCACCAGCATGGGCTCCATCGTTGGTGGACTTTATGCCATAGGCTTAAGCCCTGTAGAAATTGAGCAGGGGGTAGCGAGCATTGCATGGGACAAAGTGTTTACCGATTTCGCCATACGCGACTACCGAACCTATCGGCATAAAAGAGACGACTTTGATTTTTTCAATATACACCGCATAGGTATTAATAATGAAGGCATCCAGCTTTCACCGGGACTGATTGAAGGCCAGCAAATTGAAATTGCGCTGGATCGGCTCGCCTACCCCGGTTTCCACATCAATGATTATGACAAGTTAAGAATTCCTTACCGCGCAATAGCAACCAATCTTGAGAATGGTGAATCTATTGTTATTGCTGAAGGCAACATTGCTCGCGCCATGCGCGCCAGCATGTCCATACCGGGTGTATTACCACCTATCACGATTAACGGCACCTTACTTGTTGATGGCGGCATCGCTAATAATATTCCCATCGATACTGTACGAGAAATGGGCGCTGATATTGTTATCGTAGTCGATGTAAGCGCACCTCTGGATCAGAAGGACAAACTTAAATCCAGCGTTGATGTAACCGGACAGTTAACCACTATCCTTACCCGTCGTATCGCCGATATACAATTAAACTCTCTCAATAAAACCGATGTACTTATAGTACCCGGTCAGAACGACATATCTTCTTCAGATTTTATCCGCTACCCCGAACTAATTGAGGCTGGCTACGACGCTGCCAGTAAACAGCAGGGCAAACTTCAAAAAATTTCACTGGCAGATAATGCTTATGCCCAATACAAAGCATCGCTACCTGATGTTGCCAGGAGAAACCCGGTCATCGATTTTGTTGAAATAAAAAACAACACTAAGTTGAAAGATGAAGTGATGGATATACGTATTCATCAAAAAACAGGTGAAGTGCTAAATATTGCGCAGCTGGAAGAGGATTTATCGTACATATACGGACTGGATCATTCCAGCTCGGTGGTTTACTCCATTGAAACACGCGACGATAAAACCGGGCTGATTATATATATAAGGGATCGCGACTGGGCCCATAGCCATTTACAATTTGGCCTGTCAATAAAAACTGAAGCCGACATTGGGTCATTTACCAACATTAATGCTGCATATGTCAAAAGCGATTTGAACAGCCTGGCTGGCGAGTTTAGAGCAACCGCCGGACTAGGCAGTGAGCCATCACTCAGAGCTGAAGTCTACCAGCCATTAAATGTCGCATTGGATACTTTTGTGTCGGCAGAAATCGGTAGCGAAACAACTATATTCCCCATTGTTGAAAGCAACACTATTGATTCCATACTTCGTTTTCAACGAAGATATATCGATCTCTCGGCGGGGAAAATCTTCAAACAAACAAGCCAGGTTAAGCTAGGCATTCGCCATAATAATGGCCGAACGGTCGCCATTAGCGGCACGCCACCAAACAGTGACGGCGATTTTCAGGAAGGCTACTACTATGCAGGATTATTCCACGACTCTCTGGACAACCTGAGTTTTCCCAACACCGGTTTTTTTGGCGGCCTTAGTATCAGTGCAAACAGGGATGAGCTTGGCGCAGACAGTGAGTTCGAGCAGGTACAAATGATATTGAGCGGTGCCGGAACCTATAAACGCTACACCATATTTAGTCGTGCAATCCTTGAAGCCACAATCGATGAAAACGCACCATTTAATGCACTGCATAGGCATGGAGGTTTTCTGGAATTATCCGGCACTCTTGATCGAGAACTGGCCGGACAGCATTTTGGACTTATCGAGTCGGCATTTTACCGCCGTCTGGGGAACATCACCTTCCTGCCAATATATTCAGGCTTCTCACTGGAGGCGGGTAATGTCTGGGATCGATATGATGATATTAGTTCAGACAACACTATTTTAGCTGGCAGTATTTTTATCGGTGCCGAGACCTTTATCGGACCTGTATACCTGTCTATTGGTGCCACAGATAAAGGTGACACGGCACTCTATTTTAATCTCGGACAAACCTTCATCTACGACTAACAGCAGCTAATCGCATGCTGCTAGTCAGCTTAAAATAACTGCTCTGGTATCGCAGATGAGCCTTCACCATTACCAGGAGTCGCGGCTGGCGATGTGCCGCTAACACCCGGTGCTTTTTCCTTACGGAAAATTTCAAAGACCGTATTAGTATCTGCATCAGTAGCCGCCTGACCTGTTTCCGCATTAATCTTCATGGTAACCAGACCATCAGGCCGCGTTAGTTGCTTTTCAGGTTTTCCCGCCAGCGCTACTTTCATGAAATCAATCCACACAGGTAGTGCTGCCTGCGAGGCAAACTCTTTATTGCCGAGAGGTTTTAACTGGTCAAAACCAACCCAGGTCGTAGTAACCAGCTGGGTGTTATAACCATTAAACCAGGCATCACGCTGATCATTAGTGGTACCGGTTTTACCCGCCAGGTCATTCCTGCCCAATGCCATAGCACGGCGACCTGTGCCACGCAAAACCACATCCTGCAAGATAGAGTTCATTTGAAAAGCCAGCCTTGGCTCCAGTGTACGCTCTGCCTGCTTCGGTAATTTGGTAAGCGCACCATCTGATACTATTTTGGAAGACCATTTCTGTTCAGCTATAACACAGGAGGTACATGCTACCGCAGGATCGGCTTCATACAATATACTGCCGTCGGCATCCTCAATACGCTGTATTAAATACGGCTCGGTTAAATAACCACCGTTCGCAAAAACTGAATATACCCTGGCCATTTGCAATGGACTTAATTCGGCACTACCCAAAGCCAGCGATAAATCATAAGGCAACTCTTTGCTATCAAGACCAAAATTTCTGGCATATTGCGTTGCGTGTTTAATACCAATCGCACGCAGTATTCGAATGGATACCAGGTTACGCGATTTGTACAAAGCCATGCGCAGCCGCGTTGGACCAAAGGTTTTGCCGCTATAATTTTCCGGACGCCAGGAACCTTCCAGCGCATCGTCTTCAAATACCACAGGGGCATCATTAATTAAGCTGGCCGGGGTGTATTTTTTGTCCAGCGCAGCAGCATACACGATGGGCTTAAAGCCTGAACCCGCCTGTCTTTTTGCCTGCACCACCCGGTTAAATTTACTGTGCTCAAAATCAAAACCGCCATTTAACGCCTGTATTGCACCACTATTTGGATTCACTGAAACCAGCGCACCCTGCACCTCTGGAATTTGCGCCAGACTCCAGCCCGCCACCGGATCCTGAGCAAGCCAGACCACGTCGCCCGCTTTTATCACCTCGGAGACAGTTTTTAACTCATCACCTATGCGGTTAACACTGATATATTCGCGCGCCCAGTTAATACCACTCCAGGGTATACGAACCTGGTTACCGTCTTTTAATAGCGCAATTGCTGAGCGATTATCTTCCGACACAACAGCCTTATCCGCTTTCGACACAGCATTTTGATCAATAGATATATCGTCATTAACCGACAAGATAAGTGCGGGCACAAATCGGCCGTAATTTTCATCATCTTTTAGGAATGAAGTCAGGTCTGACATATCGCCATTAACCGCTTCACCGTCAACAGATGAATCTTTCGCTGCATTTAAATCAATGTGCCGAACTACTCCGCGATAACCATGACGATGATCATAGTCCACCAGACCCTTCCAGATACTGTCATTTGCCGCCTGCTGCAAACGCTTATTAATGGTTGTATAAACATTCAGACCTCGTACATAAGCCTCATCACCAAACTGTTTAACGATTTCAGCCCTCGCCATTTCATTAACATAAGGTGCATATACACCGATAGCACTGCGATGACGTTTCGCGGTCACTTGCGCTGCTTTTTCCGTCTTATATTCATCGGCACTGATAAATCCAAGCTTAAGCATGCGTGACAAAACATAATCACGTCGGATAATGGCACGTTCCGGATTAACAATAGGATTATAAGTTGAAGGCGCTTTAGGCAGTCCGGCAATCATTGCGATCTGTGCCAGAGATAACTCGTCCAGATCAACCCCATAATAAATTTGCGCCGCGGCAGCAACACCGTATGATCGATTACCCAGGTATATTTTATTTAAGTACAGCTCAAGAATTTTTTCCTTATCAAGCTCACGCTCAATTTTTAGTGCCAGTAATATTTCATTTAATTTACGCAGATAGGTTTTTTCACTGGACAGATAAAAGTTACGCGCCAGCTGCATGGTAATGGTACTTCCGCCCTGGCCGCGCTCACCAGTCATGACAAGATTAACGACCGCGCGCAGAATACCCTGGTAATCAACCCCCGGATGTTCAAAAAAGCGGTCATCTTCTGCCGATAAAAATGCCTGCCGCATTTTCTCGGGTATTTCTTCGAGCTTTTTTGGTGTCCTTCGTTTCTCACCAAATTCACCCATTAATGCGCCATCACTGCTATATATACGGAGTGGAACCTGAAGTTGTACATTACTTAGTCCTTCAATAGAAGGCAGTTTGGGGTTCAGGTAGAAATAACCGCCGGTAGCTATTACCGCGGCAAGAAGAACCATCACAAATGTGATGATAATAAATAATTTGAATATGTTTAATAAACGCACTGTTCCATTACCTGTGACGGATTATTAGTTGAGGCGGGAAAGTATATAGGTTTAACAACAATTTTACGACATTGTTCATAACTACCTAGTATTTTTCAACACTTACAGCTAATATTTAATGCAAAAATCATAATATATTCTATAACTACCTTTAAAATATATAAATAAGGGGAACAGCGTGGGCCTGCTAAAACGCAAAAAACCGACCATATTAGGTCTGGATATCAGCTCGACGTCGGTAAAATTGCTCGAACTAACACAAGACGGTGATAAATATCGGGTACAGAGTCTCGCTGTGGAGCCTTTGCCGGATAATGCTGTGGTCGATAAAAACATTCAGGATGTGCAAGCTGTAGGCGACACCATTCAAAAAGCGGTTAAACGCTCTGGTACCAAAGCCAAAAATGCGGCTGTAGCGGTTGCCGGCTCAGCCGTTATCACCAAAATTATTACTATGCCAATCGGTATGAGCGATGATGAACTGGAAATTCAGATTGAAATGGAAGCCGACCAGTACATTCCTTACCCTTTAGAAGAAATTAACCTGGATTTTGAAGTTCTTGGCCCCAGTGAAAATAACCCGGAAACAGTCGATGTATTGCTGGCTGCGTCACGCAGTGAAAATATTGAATTACGATCTGCGGCACTATCTCTTGGCGGGTTAACACCTAAAATTGTCGACGTGGAAGCTTATACCATTGAACATTCCTCCAAACTGATCACGTATCAGATGAATGAAGACAGCGAAGACAAAGTGATCGCACTGATTGATATCGGCGCTACCATGACCAGTCTTAATGTCGTGGAAAACAATCACCTTATTTACACCCGCGAACAAAGCTTTGGCGGAAAACAGTTAACGGAAGAAATTATGCGTCGTTATGGCCTGGCCTATGATGAAGCGGGCCGACTGAAAAAAGAAGGCGGCCTGCCAGATAATTACATCCCTGAAGTGCTAGAACCCTTTAAGGAAACGATTGCCCAGCAGGTAAGTCGCTTCCTGCAGTTCTTTTATACCTCAGGGCAGCACAATGCGGTAGATATGATCGTTCTCGCCGGTGGCTGCGCCTCAATTCCCGGTATTGACGAGCTGGTAGAGTCCAGGCTGGACACCAAAACCGTGATCGCCAACCCGTTTGCACAAATGTCGCTGGCACCGCAGGTAAATCCGCAAGCTCTGAGCAATGACGCGCCCTCGCTAATGATAGCCTGCGGACTGGCCATGAGGAGTTTTGATTAATGGCACACATTAACTTATTACCCTGGCGCGAAGAACAGCGACAGGAACAGACACGACAGTTTGCCACGGTAACCGTGTTATCAATGGCATTAACAGCTGCCATAATATTCGTTGTACATGTTGCATTTAACAACCAGATTGAACACCAGAAGCTGCGCAATAAAATGTTGCAGACTGAAATCGAAACTCTGGACGCATCATTAGAACAAATTGATACACTGGAAAGCACCAAGGAACAACTACTTGCACGTATGGATGTCATTCAGTCCTTACAGCAGCAACGTCCACAAATCGTACATTTGTTTGACGATTTTGTTCGCACCGTACCAGAAGGCATCTTCCTTACCTCGATAAAGCAAAATGCTGAACAACTCACTATAAAGGGTGTAGCCGAATCGAATGGACGTGTATCTGCCTACATGAGAAACATTGATGCCTCGGAGTGGATGGCAACACCAAAGTTGAAAGTAATAGAAACCAAGAAAGGCACATTAAGAAGCAGTAGCTTTGAGCTTATAACGTCTCAGGCACGGCCCGATAACAAAAAAAATAAAGGGGATGACAGCTAATGGATCTCTCCGAGATTAATTTACAGGACCTGGATGTAGAAGATCTTAAGAAGATCGGTACCGCACCATTACCAATAAAAATAGCAATTATTGCTGTATTGTGCGTTGCGCTTCTAATTGCCGGTTATTTCCTGGACACCACTAAACAAACAACAGAGCTCGATAAAGTCGTTGCAGAGGAAGCAAAGTTACGCCAGATTTTCTCCGGAAAACAGGCTAAAGCCGCTAACCTGGAAGCTTATAAACAGCAACTGGAAGAAATGCGTACATCGTTTGGCACATTATTGCGACAATTACCCAATGAAACAGAAATTGAAACTCTGCTGACTGATATTTCACAAACAGGTATTTCTTCAGGTCTTGAAATTGACTTTTTTAAACCCGAAGGTTTGCGCCCCAAGGAATTTTATTCCGAATACCCGATTAAACTGAAAGTGACAGGCCGCTACCATGAATTCGCTGAGTTCATCAGTGGTGTAGCAGCACTGCCTCGTATTGTTACCGTGCAGGATATCGAAATTGTACCAGCCGACCCCAAAGGCGGCGTGAAATTAAGCATGGAACTAACCGCAATAACCTATCAGTACCTCGATGAATCATCAGAGGAGGCTGCAGAATGAGAGTTTTAACCGCTTCGCTCGTTTGCGCCAGCGCATTAACGCTGACTGCCTGCAGTCAGGACATATCCGATTTGCAGACATTTATATCACAGACCAAGTCCGCCCATGTTGGCAGTGTACAGCCAATACCACAGTTTAAACCGTATGAAAGCTTTAGCTATTCTGCGGCGGAGCTGCGTGACCCGTTTGTTGCCAATGTTAATCTTGAGGAAGACGATACCACTAAAACAAGTTTACTCAACCCCGATTCAACACGTCCTAAACAGCCTCTTGAAGTATTTCCTTTAGATACTCTCAGCATGGTTGGCATTCTGGAACAGAATAGTGATTTGTGGGGCCTGATTAAAGACCCGCAAAACATTGTGCATCGTGTCCAGGTAGGCAATTACATGGGGCAAAATGAAGGCAGAATTATTGAAATCGATGAGTCAGCCATTTCACTTGTCGAAATTGTGCCTGATGGTATAGGTGGATATATAGAAAGAGACGCATCAATCGCAATTGGTGGTCAATAACAATGATCAGTCATTATTACAGTCTGAGCAATACTGAGATTGCGGATGCGCGGAGAGCAACATGTTAAATATAATAAAAAATAATCAATTGGATGGGCTATACATGAACTTTTCACCCCTGACCAGGTACCTCACACAGACATTCGCACTGCTCTGTTTATTATGCACTTTTGGCCTTGCCAATGCTGCCACAGAACAGGAAAATCCGGGAAATGTTATTAGTGACATACAGTTTGCCACTCTGCCGGGCAACCGGCTGCAGATCAGTCTTGAGCTAAGCAAAATGGCGGTAGAACCGCTAAGCTTTACCATCGACAACCCGGCACGCATCGCTTTTGACTTTGCTGATACCGGCAGTTCGTTACCTAAACGCCCGCAACCAATTGGCATTGGTGTTGCACAGTCTGTTACAACGATTTCAACAAAGACAAAAACCCGTGTGATTTTAAATTTATCAGAAGTGGTTCCCTACCAGGTAACCACACAGGGGAAATCTGTCTATATCACACTCGACAGTGAAGCCACAGGCGCAGCATTTGCAGCTGCCGGCGCAAGTGTTGGTATGACGCCAGAAGGCGCACCACGCTTCACCGATAAACCTCGCGGCATAGAAAATATTGATTTTAGACGTGGCGAAGAAGGCGAAGGCCGTGTTGTTATCAACCTGTCTGAAGCCAATATCCCAATGGATATCAGCGAAGAATTCGGTAAAGTGATCGTGAAATTCCTCGGTATAAAGCTACCCGATGAGTTTCGCCAGACACTGGATGTACTGGATTTTGCCACACCGGTAAAATCAATCAGCAGTTTTGAAGAAGACGACGACGTAAGAGTTGAAATTGAACCGGTGAGCAGTAACTACGAGCACGTCGCGTACCAGGCAAACAATATCTTTACCATTGAGCTCAGACCCATCAGCAAAGATGAACTTGAAGAAGTTAAAAAAGAAAAATTCGGCTATACCGGCGAACGTCTGTCTCTTAACTTCCAGGACATCCCTGTTCGCGCCGTACTGCAGTTAATAGCAGACTTCACCAGCCTGAATGTTGTGGTTAGTGACTCTGTTGACGGCAATCTGACGCTACGACTGAAGAACGTTCCCTGGGATCAGGCGCTAGATATTATTCTGAAAGCCAAAGGTTTATCAAAACGCGAGTCAGGCACAGTCATGATGATCGCGCCAAGTGAAGAAATCGCAGCCCAGGAAAAAATAGACCTGGAAGCACAACAATCAATTACTGAACTGGCACCGATAAGAAGCGCGTTTTTTACCATTAACTTTGCAAAAGTTACTGAACTTGCCGCACTCTTTTCTGGCAGCAGCGTCGGTGGTGGCGAAGACGGTGAAGAAGGTGCTAGCGGTGTTGTCTCTACCGGCATACTAAGCCCACGCGGCAGTGCAATCGTAGATGAACGCACCAATACGCTCATTATTAAGGATACCGAAGAAGTTATCTCGGAAGTACGCCGCACACTGAAAAAGCTAGATATTCCTATTCGCCAGGTAATGATTTCATCACGCATTGTTATTGCGACCGATGAGTTCACCAAAGAACTGGGATCACGTTTTGGCGTTAGCAGCGCAAAAACCAACTCTAATGGTTTCGGGGTAACGACGGGTACCTTTGAAGGTGCAGACACCATTTCATCAAGCGGCATAAATAACATTGCCGACACCGGCACAGCAACGCCATTTGATTTCCCTGAGGGCATCAATGCGGCAGATCGCTTGAACGTTAACCTCGGCACTGCATCCGCTGCGGGTAGCCTGGCATTTGCAGTACTGACAGGAAGCACACTGATTGACCTTGAAATCTCCGCATTACAGGCTGAAAATAAAGGCGAAGTTATTTCCAGTCCGCGTGTTGTCACAGCAGACCGGCACGAAGCTCGGATTGAACAGGGTGTAGAAATACCTTACCTGTCAGCATCATCAAGCGGTGCAACACAGGTTGAGTTCAAAAAAGCCGTGCTTAGTATCGAAGTAACACCGCAAATCACGCCTGATGATCGCGTTATTATGGACCTGTCTGTAAATAACGATACCGTTGGTGATATCTTTGCGGGAATACCAAGTATTGATACCCGCGAGGTCACTACCCAGGTACTGGTCAATAACGGCGATACCGTTGTTCTCGGTGGTATTTACGAACAAATTAAACGTGACGAAGTTGATAAAGTACCTTTCCTGGGTGACCTGCCATTAATCGGTTACTTCTTCAGACATACACTGGAAAGTGATGAAAGACGAGAACTACTAATCTTTGTAACACCTAAAATTCTTAAAGATGCACTTTCACTTTAGAGAATTACCAGAAAATAAGGTAAGGAAGTAATAGACATGAATAATCGTTTTTTAAAAATATATAGCATTGCTGCATTTGCAGTATTAGCTATTGGCTGTAGTGAAGACAATAGTACGTTTACTACACCAAACACCGATGTTGTAACAAATTCTGGTGCAATTTCACAGGCTAACTTTTCCGTACTGGCTGAGGATTTAAACCCGCCTATTTTTCCGGATCCGGCTTCTAACACCTGGGTCGCAACAACTGTAAAAATAACCGTAGAAATTGGCGATAAAGATAATCGAGTGCTGACTGATGAACATACTATCTTTTTCAGAACCGAGTGGGGCTTGATTGAATCCTCGTGTGTTACTGAAAACGGTGAGTGCAGTGTTGACTGGAAAACCTCAGATGGCAACAGCGCTCCTGCCGACCGCAAAAACACAATTACGGCTTACGCTGTTGGCGAAGAGTCATTTATCGACACTAATGGCAACTCAGTTTTTGATGATGCTGATACCACATTCACCGATAGGGAAGAGCCATTTGTCGACAGTAACCGGAATGGGGTTTATGATAGTGGCGAGCCCATTATAGATGTGATCAATGGTAATGATCCGACCGGCGTAAATGGTGCTCACGATATCGGCGATACCTTTTACAATGGTACGAGCTGTACTCATAGTTCACTCTGTAGCACAACTCAAAAAAGCATATATGTATGGGGCGATGTACAATTAACAATGGACGCACCTGTAACACCACCTTTATAAATTTGATATCCTAAGCGACCTGCGCTTTTATTAAATTAAAGCGAGGTCGCTTTTTTTATGCTTAACAAAAATAACATATTCCTGATTGGCTTAATGGGTACCGGCAAAACCACTGTCGGCAAACAGCTTGCGCGCCGTTTAAACCGGACTTTTTACGACAGCGACCGCGTGGTAGAGGAACGCACCGGCGCCGACATTCCCCTGATTTTTGAAAAAGAGGGCGAAGCTGGCTTTCGTAAACGCGAAACAGCTGTCATTGATGAACTGACACAAAAAAACAATATCATCCTGGCCACGGGTGGCGGCGCCGTACTTGATGCGGAAAACAGAAACCACCTGATTAACCGTGGCACTGTTTTTTACCTCAAAAGTAACCTGAAAACACTAATCGAACGCACCAGCAAAGATAAAAACCGCCCCCTGTTACATGCCGATGAACCTGTTGAAACCATCCTCACACGCCTGCTTGAACAACGCGGTCCGCTTTATGAGGAAACAGCAGATTTTGTCATCGACACTGCAAACAACTCGATTCACAACGTAATACAGGCTATTATTAAGTCCCTTAAATAGCTACTTGTTATAAAAAACAGAATAATCTAATGACAACACTAACCGTTGACCTCGGCGAGCGAAGTTACCCAATTTATATCGATAATGCCCTGCTCGGACAACAGCAGCTGATACAGCAGCACATTCCGGGGAAAAGCACTCTGATTGTCAGCAATGAGACCGTTGCACCGCTTTACCTGAAGAAAACCCAGGCCATGCTATCCGGACTCAAGCATGAAGCTGTTATTCTTCCCGATGGCGAAAAATATAAGAATCTTGAAGTGCTAAACCAGATTTATGACAGCCTGCTGCGTAATCGATTTGACCGAAATACTACCGTAATCGCCCTCGGAGGCGGCGTGGTTGGCGATATGGCGGGTTTTGCCGCGGCCAGCTATCAACGCGGTGTACACCTGATACAAATCCCCACTACCCTGCTCTCCCAGGTGGATTCATCGGTCGGTGGCAAAACCGGGGTTAACCACGCCCTTGGAAAAAATATGATCGGCGCCTTTTATCAACCCAGAGCCGTAATTGCCGACACTGACACACTCGACACCCTGCCCGACAGGGAGTTGAGCGCGGGCATTGCAGAAGTCATTAAATACGGCTTAATTTGTAACGCCGACTTTTTCAGCTGGCTGGAAAACAATATCCAGGCATTATTAAAACGCGATAAAAAAGCACTCAGCTACGCGATAGAAGTCTCCTGCAAAACCAAGGCCGAAGTCGTAGCCGCCGACGAACGTGAGAGCGGCAAACGCGCTTTACTCAACCTGGGCCATACATTTGGCCATGCTATTGAAAATGGTATGGGTTATGGCGAGTGGCTGCACGGTGAAGCAGTAGCTGCCGGCATGTGCATGGCCGCTGTCATGTCTCAACAAATGGGATGGATGAATAATGATGAACTGCAAAGAACCATCAATCTCGTTGCCCAGGCAAAGCTGCCGACAAAAGCCCCGTCATCAATGTCTGCTGAGCAGTTTCTTGAACTGATGTCAGTAGATAAAAAAGTTCTCGATGGTGTATTGCGGCTGGTACTGATGAAGGGTATTGGCAAATCACTGGTTACCGATGCGTACAAGGAAGAAGAATTAAGCAAAGCTATTGAACGATCAACGGCTGATGCAGTTATCCAGGCCTGACCTGACAACCGAAACGGGACCTACCATGAATAGTAGTTATAACGGACACCTGGTTTCATACGCATGTAATGATACTGACTCTATTGGCCGTCGTTTCGATGAAACACACCCGACCTATCGAAATGAATATCAACGTGACCGCGACCGTATCATCCATTCCGCGGCATTCAGACGGCTTGAATACAAAACGCAGGTTTTTGTAAACCACGAGGGCGACCTGTTCCGCACCCGCTTAACCCACTCACTGGAAGTCGCACAAATTGCCCGCAGTGTTGCCCGTGAACTTGGACTGCACGAAGATTTAACTGAAGCCATTGCGCTGGCGCACGATCTTGGACACACACCGTTTGGACACGCCGGACAGACCGCATTAAATAATTGTATGAAAGGCCTTGGGGGCTTTGAGCATAATATTCAATCGCTGCGCGTCGTCGATAAGCTTGAGCAGAAGTATGCCGACTTTGATGGTCTTAATTTAACCTTTGAAACAAGAGAAGGTATTCTAAAGCACTGCTCCTTAAACAATGCAAAGAACCTGGGTGATGTTGGCACACGCTTTATTGAAAAAAAACAGCCTTCGCTTGAAGCGCAGCTAACCGATTATTCAGACGAAACCGCCTACAATAATCACGACATTGATGATGGCATTCGTTACGGCCTGATCAGTATTGACGAATTATTAAAAATCGAATTATTTCGCACCCAGCACGATATTGTCAGTAAAAAATACTCTGGCCTTGATGATAAAAAACTCATCCATGAAATCATACGTCGAATGATTAATGTCATGGTCGTTGACCTGATCGACACATCCCGGCAAAACATTGCCCGGGCAATCGAAGACAACAACCTGAAATCAGTCAATGATGTGCGCAATCAAAACACACGCCTGATGGCATTTAGTCAGGAAATGAGCGATAAAAAACTCGAGCTCAAAACATTCCTGCGAAAAAACCTGTACCAGCATTACCGTGTACATCGTATGAGCAAAAAAGCAGCAGTGGTAATCGAAGCACTGTTTAACGCCTTTATGGAAGACCTGAAAATACTGCCCACTGAAGCGCTGACGCACTGCCATATACTTCAGGAAAAGCATGGCGAACTCGGACTGGCACGCGGTATTTCCGATTACATAGCCGGCATGACTGACCGCTATGCCATTGTTGAATATGAAAGAATATTTAATCCCCGCCAGTTGTCCTTTAGCAACTTGATCCCATAAAACTGCCGTGGCTGGTCGCATTCCGCAAAATTTTATTGATGATCTGATTGCACGAAGTGATATCGTCGAAGTCATCAACTCTCGCGTACCACTAAAAAGAAAAGGTAAAGAATACAGCGCCTGCTGCCCTTTTCATAATGAGAAGACACCATCCTTCACGGTAAGTGAAGTAAAACAGTTTTATTACTGTTTCGGCTGTCACGCCAAGGGCAACGTTATCGGCTTTTTAATGGACTACGAACATCTCAGTTACATCGATGCAATAGAGTCGCTTGCTGCCGATGCGCATCTTGATGTGCCTCATGAAGACGGCGGCTTTGCCAGTAAAAACAAAGAAGACAAACAGCCTTTATACGACGTATTAAACAAGGCAAGTGAGTTATTCCAGAAACAGCTGAAGGAATCTGAGCGAGCGATTGAGTATTTAAAGCAGCGCGGCCTTTCCGGGGAAATTGCCAAACAGTTTAAGATCGGTTATGCACCGGATGGCTGGGACTTTCTTATCAAACGGCTGGGACAGAGCAGCGAAGGTTTATCCTGCCTGAGCAAAACCGGCATGATCGTAACCAAGGATAGCAATAAAACCTATGACCGTTTTCGTGACCGCATCATGTTCCCTATAACGGATCAGCGTGGACGTATTATCGGGTTTGGTGGACGCATACTCGACCAGGGTGAACCCAAGTATTTAAACTCACCGGAGAATGCGGTTTTTCATAAAGGCTACGAACTCTACGGACTGTATGAAACCAAACAGGCTCTAAGAAAAATAGACCGCATTATCGTTGTAGAAGGTTATATGGATGTCGTTGCATTGGCACAAAGTGGCATCAACTATGCCGTTGCATCATTGGGCACAGCAACCACTACCGATCAGATTCAAAAAACCTTCCGCACCACTCACGAAATTGTTTTTTGTTATGACGGTGACAATGCTGGTAAAAAAGCAGCATGGCGTGCATTAGAAAACACACTAACTGTTATTCGTGATGGCATGGTTGCCAAATTTCTTTTTCTTCCCGAGAAAGAAGATCCGGACACCATGGTACGAAAAGAAGGCAAAGAGGCATTTGAACTACGAGTCCAAAATGCAACTACGCTATCAGACTTTTTATTCGCCACACTAAAGGCGCAATCAGACATCTCAAGTAATGAGGGCAAGGCACAACTGGCAAGCAAGGCAAACGCATTAATCAAAAAAATGCACAACAGTCTGTTTAAAGATTTGTTAATCGAAGAACTCTCCTCTCTTGTCGGATTAAGCCAGCAGCACCTGGAGGATAAAATTTCAGCCGAAAGTGAACAGAAAAGAGTGCAACCCAAAAAAGTAGCACCTGTTAGGGGGCAGCAGGTACAGAACAATAAGACACGAATTGCCATAGCGTTACTTTTACAAAATCCAATGCTGGCAAACCAGTGCAAGGTACCGGACGGTTTTCAGAATGCATTTACCAAAGGTCTGCCCTTACTTTATGAATTACAAAAAACCATAGAATCCAATAGTGATATTTCTCCAGCAGCACTGCTGGAACGCTTTCGTGACAGTGAAAATGAAAAAGCACTAAATATCCTGTCTATGATACAAACACCGGAAACGGAGAATACCGACAATATTACCGAGGTCTATTGCAAACTTATTGAGCGCCTTGCAATTGATGACAGGTATGAGTATTTCGAGTATAAGCTGAAAAATGACCCGCCACTTAGCGAGGAAGAACAAAAAGAGTACATGGAACTCTGTACCAAATAACTATTGACATACCCGGCATTTGCTGGATAATACTTCACATCAGCGCCAATTTGTCTCAGATTGCAGGCGCTATATAAATTTTGCTAAAGCGAGCTTCGACACAGAACATCGAAAACCCGCATTAGCCGCAAAGCTGATGCGGGTTTTTTTATGCCCAGGGATGGGCGGTATGCAGCAAGGAGCCATGGACGGCGGTGCTGCGAATGCCCAGGGATGGGCGGTATGCAGCAAGCAGCCATGAATGACAGTGCGACTACGCCCGAAATATTTTTTACACACCAATCAAGATTAAAACAAGAAGGTTAAACATGAGCAACTATTTATTTACATCAGAATCCGTTTCAGAAGGCCATCCGGACAAGGTTGCAGACCAGATTTCAGACGCCATACTTGACGCTATTTTTCAGCAGGATAATAAAGCTCGTGTTGCCTGTGAAACCATGATTAATACCGGCATGGTCGTTATCGCCGGCGAAATAACCACCACTGCCTGGGTAGATATGCAGGAAGTGGTTAGAAACACCATTAAGGAAATTGGTTACAACAGCTCTGAAATGGGTTTTGATTACGCCTCCTGCGCAGTCATTACTTCAATCGACAAGCAGTCTGCTGATATTGCCGCCGGCGTAGATGAATCTTCAGACCATGAACAGGGCGCCGGTGATCAGGGGTTAATGTTTGGCTATGCCAGCAACGAAACCGATGTATTAATGCCAGCGCCTATAACCTATGCACACCGACTGGTAAAACGCCAGGCTGAACTGCGTAAAAATGGCACCCTTCCCTGGTTACGTCCAGACGCAAAGAGCCAGGTAACATTCCGTTATGAAGACGACAAGCCAGTTGCTATTGATGCAGTAGTGCTATCAACCCAGCACGATCCTGATATCAAATATGAAACGCTGCGAGAAGCGGTAATCGATGAAATTATTACACACGAATTACCGAAAGAATGGATCAGCAAGGATACTCAATTCCACGTTAACCCGACCGGTATCTTTGTTATCGGCGGTCCGGTTGGCGATTGCGGTTTAACCGGCCGTAAAATCATTGTCGACACTTACGGCGGCATGGCCCGTCATGGTGGTGGCGCATTTTCTGGCAAAGATCCGTCAAAAGTAGACCGCTCAGCGGCTTACGCAGGGCGCTATGTGGCGAAAAATGTGGTAGCCGCCGGACTTGCCGATAAATGCGAAATCCAGATTTCTTATGCCATTGGTGTTGCTGAACCAACTTCTATCTCGATACAAACTTTTGGCACCGGCAACATTCCGGATGATAAAATCGTTGAACTTATTCGTGAACACTTCACTCTGAAACCTCGCGGTATTGTTGAAATGCTGGACCTGTTACGCCCTATTTACAGTAAAACTGCCGCATATGGTCACTTTGGACGTGAAGAAAGCGACTTTAGTTGGGAAAAAACCGATAAAGCAGATGCATTAAGGGACGCTGCTGGGCTATAATTCATACACTATTTCTGAGGAGCGCTGCAACAGCCATAGCTTATAAGCCAGGTCTGTCAGGCTCAGAAAGAAGAATCCTGTTTATCGGGTATCTTTATTAACAACGGCGCTCATTTCTTAAATTTTTTATTAGGAGATGAGCATGAATGCCGTCGTAGATACACAACATAACGACTATAAAGTCGCCGATATATCCCTGGCCGAATGGGGCCACAAAGAAATCCGTATTGCTGAAACTGAAATGCCTGGCCTGATGGCCTTGCGTGAAGAGTTTGGTGCCGAGCAACCTCTCGCTGGCTGCCGCATTATGGGCAGCATCCACATGACCATTCAAACAGCTGTGCTGATTGAAACCCTTGTAGCTCTTGGCGCAGAAGTTCGCTGGGTATCCTGCAACATTTTCTCAACACAGGACCACGCCGCAGCTGCTATTGCTGATCAGGGCATTCCTGTCTTCGCCTGGAAGGGTGAAACCATTGAAGAATACTGGTGGTGTACCGAGCAGGCTCTATTATGGCCTGACGGCAAACTGCCTAATATGATTCTTGATGATGGCGGCGATGCTACCTTGCTGGTACACAAAGGCGTTGAGTTCGAAAAAGCCGGTGCGATTCCAGCAACTAAAGAAGATGACAACGAAGAATACAAAGCTATTCTCGACGTTCTGCGCCGCACCATCAAACCGGGCGTAAACACCTGGCAGGACATTGCTGCCAGCATTAAAGGTGTGACAGAAGAAACGACTACTGGCGTACACCGTCTTTACGAAATGCAGGAAAGCAACTCTCTGTTATTCCCTGCGATGAATGTAAACGATTCGGCAACTAAATCAAAATTCGATAATCTTTATGGCTGCCGTGAATCGTTAATCGACAGTATCAAGCGCGCAACCGATGTAATGATTGCCGGTAAGATCTGCGTGGTACTGGGTTACGGCGATGTGGGTAAAGGCTGCGCACAGGCATTTCGCGGCATGGGTGCAACAGTATGGGTAACAGAAATTGACCCAATTTGCGCACTACAGGCAGCAATGGAAGGCTATCGTGTCGTTGAAATGGATAGTGCAGCGGCAATGGGTGATATTTTTGTCACCACTACCGGTAACGTCAATGTAATTGATCACGACCATATGGCTGCCATGAAAAATGAAGCTATCGTATGTAACATAGGTCATTTCGATTCTGAAATTAATATCGCATCTCTGGAAAAATACGAGTGGGTCGAGATTAAACCTCAGGTTGACCATGTAATTTTCCCTGACGGTAAACGCATTATCATCCTCGCAAAAGGTCGACTGGTAAACCTGGGCTGTGCAACTGGTCACCCAAGTTTCGTTATGTCTGCTTCGTTCACTAACCAGGTTATGGCTCAAATAGAGTTTTATAAGAACAGTGAAAATTACGACAACAAGGTTTACATTCTGCCTAAAAAGCTTGATGAGAAAGTCGCTCGCTTACACCTGAGTAAAGTCGGTGCATCACTAACCGCTTTAACACAGCAACAGGCGGATTATATTAATGTACCTGTTGACGGCCCATTCAAGCCTGAACACTACCGTTACTAATAGTATTATTCAGGTTAGAACAAAATGAGTTTATATAATGAACGCAGATAAACGTTCAAAAGCACAAAGTACAAGCTTTAGCTGTGAGTTTTTCCCGCCACGAACGGAGGCAGGCGCGGAAAAACTGCTGTTAACGCAGCAGGCTTTAAATGATGCGATGAACCCGGAATATTACTCTGTCACTTTTGGTGCCGGCGGCACCACACGTGACAGTACGCTAGAAATTGTTAAGCTGTTATCCGAAAGGAAGATAAGTGTAGCGCCGCATATTTCATGCATTGGTTCGAGTAAACAGCAGATTAGCGAATTACTTGATAACTATAAAACCATTGGCGTTACCCGTTTGGTGACTCTGCGTGGAGACATCCCTGATACGGGTGACAGCACGGGGGAGTTATCACACGCCAGTGAACTGGTATCTTTTATTCGCGAAAGGTCTGACGATCACTTTACTATCGAAGTGGCAGCCTATCCCGAGTACCACCCGGAGTCTGTTTCTCCACAAAGTGACTTCGAACACTTCAAGGAAAAAGTGTCTGCCGGTGCAAACGGAGCGATAACTCAATATTTTTATAATATAGATGCTTACTCTCGCTTCATGGATAATTGCCAGCGTGAAAATATTTCAATACCGGTAACACCGGGCATAATGCCGATTACCAACTTTGAAAGCCTGACACGTTTTTCAGATACCTGCGGCGCAGAAATACCTCGCTGGATAAGAAAACAACTTGAAGCCTATGCTGGCGACAAAGAAAGTCTTCAATCGTTTGGCGTCGATGTTGTTAGCAAACTATGCAATCAGCTTTTAGATCAGGGAGCTCCAGGCCTGCATTTTTATACTTTGAATCAATCAAATAGCGTAAATGCTATCTGGAAGAATCTTTCACTATAAATTAAACAACCAGTACTGTGCGAATAACACGTTTATATCATTCAGCCGAACTACACAGTGGTGAGAGCATACGCCTGGATAATAAAACGTCTAATCACCTGATACGTGTATTACGTAGCAGAACGGGAACACCGGTTATTTTATTTAATGGTGATGGCTATGATTATCACTGTATTACACAAGATGACAACGTTAAAAAAACATTGCTATCAATAGAATCCAGGTCAGAAACAAGCACCGAGTCAAACCTGTCTATAACTCTGATACAGGGGCTTTCCCGGCAGGACAGGATGGAAACCAGCATTCAAAAAGCAGTAGAGCTAGGGGTCAGTAAAATTATCCCGTTACTTTGCCAGCGCTCAAATACTCGCTTAACAAAAGATAAACAGGCTAAAAAGCTGGAACACTGGCGTAATGTGGCCATCAGTGCATGCGAGCAATCCGGTCGCAGTGTTATTCCACAGGTAAGCGATATCGGTACATTTAACGACTTCGCTAAAAGCCTTAATGCAAATGCGCTAAAACTCTATTTGAATCCAGAAGCAACTACATCTTTAAAGACAATTGATTCTAATAATCTCAATATTGAAATCCTTGTAGGACCGGAAGGCGGGCTTAATAAAGAAGAAATTAACTTCCTGGATGAGTCTGGATTTACTGGCACAAGTTTTGGCCCACGAATACTGCGAACAGAGACAGCGGGGCCTGCTGTTATCAGTGCACTGCAAACGTTATGGGGAGATATTTAAAATAGCCTTGCAGGCTACAATTTGGTGACGCGCCTAAAGCATGTGTCAGGCAGCCAGCTCAGCGACCATGCTTACCATGGCATCCACATCCAGTATGCTAACTCTTGCACCATTGATTCTAACCTTCTCTGCAATCATCGGATGTTCTTCAAGAGCTTCGCTGTCTGTAACTATCTGATCACGAGTAAAGCGACTGACATGCGGTACGCCAGACATAACCAGACCCAGATACGGGTGGTCTTTTAATTCACCATTTTTGCCCACCGCGTATAAAACAACAGCCTGTGTATTAAGATTTACCCTGGATACATCCTTATCGCCATTAGCAGCTTCGAAAGACAACAAAGGTACTTCTTCTCCACGCCAGCTCATTGTCCCTAGCAACCAGTCTGGGCCACTATTATTTTCTTTAATATCTTTAACAGAAATGATTTCCGCAACCAGTGCATTAGGTACAATCACATTCTCCTTACGTAAAGTAAGAATGACGCATTTAATTAACTGTGTATCCTGGGCCATTATTTCTTCTCTTTTTTATTCTTCAGACTATCGACTAGTATTACGAGTTAGAAATTTGTCTTTAAAATTTTATTAATGTCTTTAACCAGCTCATCTTCCTGGAATGGCTTACCTAAATATTCATCAACACCGATCTCCATGGCTTTTTCCTTATGTTTTGCCCCCGTCCTTGAAGTGATCATAATAATAGGAATATCTTTCAGGCGCTCATCGTTTCTAACATAGCTTGCCACCTCAAAACCATCCATCCGCGGCATTTCTATATCGAGCAACATCAGGTCAGGTATGCTGTCCTGTAGAATATTGGTTGCATCAACGCCGTCTTTGGCCAGAACCACATCAATACCGTAACGTTTGAGCATACGCTCAGTAATCTTACGAATAGTAATTGAGTCATCAACAACCATAATGGTTTTCTTGTCATCAATAACAGGCTCGACCACCTCTATCGATTTATTCTGTCTGAAGAGACTTTCTGCGACAACAAGAGCTGACATTTCCAGAATTAACACAACGCGTCCATCAGCAAGAATAGTTGCGCCAGCAATACCGCGCACCGCACCTATTTGTAATCCTACCGGTTTAACAACGATTTCACGCCTGCCCAGCATATCATCAACATGCAGAGCAAAATGCTTATCGCCTACTCGTACAAGTAACACGGGGAACAATTGTAATTGTTTGGAATAATCCGACTGGTTTCCGTTTAACAAACCACCCAGATGTTTTAATTCATATTCAACGCCATTGAAATCGTAATAACTATTATCACTATCATAGAAACGTTGCAATTCAAGGCCAGTCATTCGCACAACACCTTCAATACTGGCAAGCGGTACAGCAAATATATCATCGGAAACACTAACCAGTAATGCCTGGTTAATCGCAAGAGTTAATGGCAGGCGAATTGTAAATTCTGTACCTTCGCCCTCTTCGGTATCTATATCAAGTACGCCGCCAAGCTGCTTAATCTCGCTATCAACCACATCCATGCCTACACCGCGACCTGCTACCTGAGTAACTTCATCCGCAGTACTAAAACCTGACTGCAAAATAAACTGCAACACATCACGATCTGATACATCTGTCTCTTCAGTAATAAGGCCCTGCCTGATTGCTTTTTCTCTGACCTTTGCAGCATTTATACCAGCGCCGTCATCTTTTATATTAATGACAACATCAGTACCTTCACGACCGACATCAATTAATATCTTACCCGTTTCATTCTTGCCTTTTTCTTTTCGAATGTCAGGTTTTTCAATACCATGGGCAACAGCATTACGTAACATATGCTCAAGTGGTGCAATGATACGATCCAGTACCGTGCGATCCACTTCGCTTTCTTCACCAATTATTTGCAGATCAACTTCTTTACCAAGTTCACGAGAGACCTGGCGGACAATTCTACGCAGCCTTGATGATAACCCGCCAAAACGCACCATTCGGGTTCGCATCAAACCTTCCTGCAGGTCAGTACTTACGCGGGATTCCTGCAACAATAGTGTTTCTGAATCACGCGTTATATCAGTCAGAATTTCTTTAATACTTTCTACGTCACCTGCGGTTTCACTTAAACTTCGCGTTAATTGCTGCAACGTAGAGTACTGATCCATTTCCAGCGGATCAAAATCTGCATCGAAATACTCTTCTTCTTTCTCATAACCTGAACGAATCTGTATCTCGGTTTCAATTTCCAGGTTTCTTAACTGCTCTTTCAAACGTACAACAGTCTGGGTTAATTCAGAAAGGTTGAAACTAAAATCTGTTACCTGCTTACCCATACGCGCATGGTAAATATTAACCTCACCCGCATAGTTAACAAGGTTGTTCAATAAGTCAGATCGGACACGAACCTGCTCCTGGGAGTCTTTAAAGTTAACATCAGTGGCACGCTCACCCCAGTGCGGCCTGTCATCCGCGTCCCGCACACTTTTTCTTTGGTCTGTTACAGGCGTTACATCTTTCTGTTCTTCATTACTGTCATCTATTGGCAGCAATGAAGATATATCAATTTCTTCCAGCTCTTCATCATGGTCAGCTGCAAGCTCACTCAACTCAACATCAAACCTTTCGATTGAACGTTTCTCTTCTATCTCACCCCGCATCATCATTTGAATGCGGTTATTCAACTCATTATCTGATTGTAGAGGCTCACGATTCTTGACGCTGGCCAACATATTCGTCAACGCGTCCAGCGAATCATGCAACAAGTCAAACAACGGTTTATCAACGTTAACTTTATGCTCATTGACCATAACCACGAGTGACTCAAGATTATGCGTCAGGTCCCCGACAGGGCTCAGGTCAGCCATACGTGCACCACCTTTCAGGGTGTGCATATTTCTTTGTAGCTGATGAACATGTTCAGTTGCATTTGGTGCCGATTTTATTGCGTTAAGCGTACCTTCACAGCTTTCCAGTAACTCTTCAGCTTCTTCCAGAAATATATCGATTAATTCATCATCAATCTCACCGTAAGATAATATTACTGTTTCCTCGGCGCTCGGCACACCGCTATCTCGTTCGGCATCGCTAAACGCTACTTCTTCAACATCTTTATCAATCTCCGATGTTTCGAGTTCTTCAGTTGCATCAGTTACATCAACTTTATCAGTCGCGTCTGCGGACAGCTCTTCGATATTAATAGACAGATCACTGGCTTGATCACTCGTAATGTCATCTTCTAATATATCAATAATATCTATTATTTCTTCATCGTCTTCCGATGAAGACTTATCCTGCCACGACTTTTGTAACTGTGATTGAATTTCCTGCTGAACAACCCTGTTAATCTTTTCCTGCAATGGCTTGTTACCTGATGGCATACGACCGTCATTTACCATGGATAACATTTCAGTGATTGCCTGCTCAATTTCTTTAAGCACAACTATCGCATCTTTTGGAATATTTTCTTCACCGCCTTCCTGGCGGACTTTCACATACCTTTCAGCCGAACCGCTTAAATCCGCGATAGATTCAACTTCAGCTGTCCGTGCACTGCCATACAAAGTATGGAAAGCACGTATCAATCCCTTATCAGCCTTTAACTCTTTGCCTTCGGAAATCGAACTGTCTAAAAGAGCCCTGATGTTTTCGATATGCCCCTGGCTTTCATCGTAATAAATCTTTAGCAACATCGGATCGATATCTAAAAAGTCATCAGACATACCGACAACATCTTCATCGATCTCTATTTCATAGACAGAAGCACCCTTATCATAAGAAGTGTCTTCGAGCAGATCCGAATCAAAATCAATCGTTTCTGTTAATTCCTCATCTTCCGCTGTATCAGATGATTCCGTTTCAATCGCAGCCGTCTCATCAATTACCAAAGTATCTTCGGGAGCTACTACATTAATTTCCCGGTCACCATTGTTGTCTTCATTAATAATGAGCTCATCAGTTTTAACTGCATCTGCAACATCGAATTCATTAACCGCTGGCTCTTCCATAATGTCGATGTCTTCTTCTGACAGATCATCAACAGCGGCTTCCTCCAGCGCGATATCAAATTCATCGCCAGGAGTCTCTTCAACTTCAGTCTCCTCACGCTCGATTGCGGATTCTTTTTCAACAGGCTCTTCAACAAATTTTTCTTCGGTAGGCGTATCTTCTACAATAGATAACGTTAGACCTGCCTCACTTTCATCTTCAACAGGCGGCTCTTCTAATAACTCTTCAGCTTCCGGTGCAATTTCCTGCACAACCACTTCCCTGCCTTCCGCTATTGCATCAGCCGTTTGCATTAGCTGTGAGATATTTTCAATAGGCTCACGATTACCTTTAAGCTGTTCGATTAATTGCGGTAATACAGCCACGGCTTCTTCCATGGCATTAAACAGATCATCAGAAACATTTATTTTTTTATCTATCACGCGATTAAGCATATTTTCAAATTTCCATGAAAATTCGCCAATCATTTCTGCGCCTAGCAATCGCCCACTGCCTTTTAAGGTATGGAAGCTTCGTCGAACTACAGCAAGTGCTTCTTCGTTATTTGTATCTGCCCTCCACTGGGGCAAATATTCATGCAACTCACCCAGAACCTCTACTGCTTCTTCAACAAATATTTCAACAATCTCTTCATCGGCATCATCATCAAGAATCGCGTATTGGCCTATTTCCTGCGACGAAACTGATGCTACTGAAGCAGTTGTATCAATATCCTCTGGTTCGAAACTGATATCTTCAAGATCTTTATCATCAATCTCCAGCTCATGCTCTACAAGATTATTTTCTTCTTCAATTTCTGCCGAAGCATCCTGTACATCCAACTCTTCAATAATTACCTGGGGTGTGTCGCCATAAGACTCTACAATACTATCCAGTTTTGATGCTGCCACATCACCTGCGTTCAAGCCCTGCTCAACACCTGGCCGCCCTTCTGATAAAGCTTCAAAAAAGTATTCAATAGCAGTTACTACATCAGCAACCGTATTCTGCTCATCATCACTTACCTTATAGTTATTCTGCTGCAGTGCTACACGAATAAACCTCTGCAGCTTTTCAATTAGTGACTCAACACGTCCAAGCGGTAGCATCATGGATACACCACGAACTTCTTCCAGCCTGTTCAGGATAATGTCGAGCTGTTCTTTATCGCCTATACCTGAGACGTAAGATAATATTGCTTCTTTTGCCTGACTGAAGTTCTTAAGACCTTCGGCAACTACTGTATGTACCACCTGGCGGTATTCTGAAGCGGGTATAGCTGATTCATTATCGCCGTCTTCTGTCCTGTTCATATCAACAAAACCAGAGCGCGAGTCTATATAATCTTTCAGCTCAGATTCTGCTTTCAATAACTCAGATGCAATATTTAATACGAGCTGCTCACTAACCTCCGTTTCACCGTCAATGATACCTTGCAGCACCACGCGCTGGTCCATGATTGACTGACGCGTTGCTCCCATGCCAAGCATGCCGTATGTATCTGCAATTTTCCCTAATTGCTCTGCGACCGGTATCAATTGCTGGACATCATGATCACTGCTGAACATGAACAGTTCAAGTACATCTTTAACCTGGACCAGATCCTCTGTTATTCCTGCGGATACCGTATCAAAGAGGTCAGCATTTAAACCACCAACAGCAGCATCAGCATCTTCCTGCGGAATCAGGGCTGAAAGCTGATATGCCTCCTTAACCGCATTAATCGCTTTAGTATCAACAGTACTGGAGCCAACATAATATAGAACATTTTTAACCAGCTCTTTTGAATACTGCTCCGCAAATTTTTCTTCACCAACATCAAGGATCAGTTTCAACTGTCGGTCAACTGCCGCCAGCAACATTTTAATACTCAGGTTAGTGTCTATGCCCTGCTTTAACAGACCTTCTACCAGTGCGGTGACAACCATCCATATGCGACGTACTTCTGCTTTGCTTGAAACCTTTTCCAGCGAATGCAATACCGCCTTGATTCTTTGCAAACCAGCGCGTTCTTTATTGTTACGTATATAGTCCAGCAGGCCTAGCTGGTAATGTGTGCGTAGACGTCTGGCTTCATCCTGCAGCTTGCCAGTTTGAATTTCATCGGCATTATAAGAGTTTGAAACTAATTCAGCGCTTTCCAGGTCTGGCGCAAATAAAACACTTTCTGTGAGCAATCCTTCTTTTCGTGCTGCGCGCAAATCATTTATCAGCGGCATCAGGCTTATAGGTGAGTCTTTTTTTCCAGCCTGTATACTTTCTAGATAATCGGGCAATTGCAGCATTGCCCGCATTAAAACATCATAAGCGTCTTCTTTGCGATCGACATCACCTTTCAGTAATGCTGATGTGGTTAGCTGCATTTCTTCTGCAAGCATCGAGGCACCATATACCTCGACCATTTGCAGCGTACCGAATATTAACTGCAAATGTTCAATACAGTTTTCCAGCTCACCATCTGTTTGATTTTCAATATATTCATTAAGGCTGGACTGCGCATCAGAGATAACATCATCCAGTTGCGTTTTCACCCAACTGAGAGAATTGTATTCAACAGTATTATCTGGATTCATATCCTTTTACCCGGCTCGGATTAACCTTATGCCTGACTCTCAAGGATGACAGTATCAATGTTATCCTCAGCATCAGTAGATGGCAGTTTAAAGCCTGATACTGACCGACCCAGCTCACCTGATAGTTCATTCAGTGCAGATAACGAAGCTGATGTTTCATCTGTACCTTCAGATGTCTGCAGCGTAATCTCCTGAATCACGTTCATCGAATCAGATACCGATAACGCAACTTTGGACTGCTGGTTAGTAGAGTCGGAAATACCCTTAATCAGGTTAGACAGTTCCGTATTTACTGACTCAATCTCTTTCAGTGCAACACCCGCATCCTCGGCCATCGAAGCACCACTTACCACACCTGCAGTACTCATTTCCATGGATTTAACGGCTTCATTGGTATCCGCCTGAATGGTATTTACCAGTCCCTCGATCTGCTTGGTTGCGTTACCTGCACGTTCCGCCAGGCGCTGCACCTCATCCGCTACCACCGCAAAACCACGTCCGGCATCACCTGCGGTAGACGCCTGAATCGCGGCGTTCAACGCCAGAATGTTTGTCTGGTCAGCAATCTCAGTAATCAGCCCCACGATATCGCCAATTTCCTGTGATGATTCACCCAGTCGTTTAATACGTTTTGATGTTTCCTGAATGGTTTCTCGAATGTTTTCCATAGAACCAATCGTGCTACGTACCACCTGCGCACCTTTCTGCGCAATTTCCACCGACTGTTGTGCCACCTGTGCCGAGTTATCGGCTTCGTTGGATACTGCTGACATGGATTCAGCCATATCGGTTACCGCAGCACTGGCCGATGCAATCTCACGTGCCTGCTTATTAGATGCCTGCGCAAGTTCCATCGCAGTTTTCTGCGTTTTCTCGGTTGATCGTGATACTTCTGATGCAGTTTTGTTAATTGTTGTTACCAGTGTGCGTAACGCATCGATGGTAAAGTTAACCGAATCAGCAATCGCACCGGTAATCTCTTCTGTGACTGTCGCGTGAACAGTCAGGTCACCATCCGCAAGGTTAGCCATTTCATCAAGTAGTCGTAAAATCGCGCGCTGATTCCGTCGGTTATTTTCTAACGCATTTTCCTCACGTTTTCTCGCCTCTTTAAGCAACAGGATACCGCCAATAATAATAAGCAGTACCGCAACACCACCAAAACCAATACCGACTAACTGAATCAAATCAAGCAACTGGCCCTGTGCAATAATACTTTCCTGTAATGCGTCAAGTGACACCAGCATCTGTGCAGAACCGGCACTAACGAGACCCGCAGCATCTTTTACTTCAAACAGTTCTGGAGAAAGCTCAAGAATACCCGCAATGTTGTCACTAACGGCACTAATCAGCATGGCCACTTCGCGTAACTTGGCAACAGCTTCTTTGTCGGTAACTTTATCAATCCGCAAACCTTCGGAGCCTTTTAACAGGCCTTCAAGTACGCGGCCAAATAATGCAGCATCGCGACCAAACCTGTCTGCTGCTGCCGCCGCCGCTTCACCACCGGCAAGCACCTGGTTCAGGTTGTTTTTAATACGTTGAGACAACATCATCTGGCGCGTTGCCAGGTAAACCTGACGTGGCGATGAATTCTTTTTGATTAACACACCAACAACCTCATCAGAGTATGTCAGCATTTGTGGGATAAAGCTTTCAATTACCTGGTAAAGCTCTCTTACCTCAGTAATCGCCTGACGGCCATTTAGAATTACCTCAATATTATTTCTGTATTCAAGCCAGTCAACCTCAACCACATCAAGTTCAGGTAACAGAGCTTCTGGTAAAGCCGCTGTCACAACGTCACCAGAACGCAGGGTATCTAAAATATTATCAAAGCTAAGACGTGATTTAAGTAAATCATCGAAAGCAACTTCACTACCTGAAGATGCGCTTAGTGAATAGGTTGCCATCTGCTGAGAAAGCAATAACTGATCAGATGATAATTCCACATGACGCTGCAAACTTGCTCGTTTATCTCCAACGTATACAAGGCTACCCAACATAAGGAAAATAAACACCGAAAGTAACAGACCGATTATGATCAGTGGCTTTCCAATTGCGATATTTTTTCGTACTGCGCTCATAAGGTATTTCTCCAATCAACTTGATTCGCCATTTCTCTTGTTGACGTAATCAGCATTTCTCCAGGCTAATACGCCCGGTTAATTATTGTTATTCCATCATCACAGTGACGCATGTGCAAAACGTTCGTCCTGTGTCATTTCATTAAAATCTATTACCGGCCAACGCTCATCATCCTGTGCAAAGGTCCTTTCTATATAGGGTGATATGCTTTCATGAACATCAGGAGTTTCTGTAGTCACATCGCTCTCCCTGAAATGACGCAAGCCATAAACTTCTTCTACAACCAGTCCGGTATTAAAACCTTTATAGTCAATAACAATGACCCTGCCTTTGTGCCTCTGTTTGATATCCTCGCCCAGCAAATAACCTTTCATATCCATAATTGGCAACAAGCTTCCGCGAACATTTGCGACACCAACTATCCAGGACTTAACACCGGGAACTGTTGTGTATTCAGGTAAATCAAGAATTTCTTTTACTTCTGACATTGGCGCGATCAATTTTGAATCACCAATCCTGAAACCAACGCCAACCCATTCACTTGCGACCCGATCGAGCGTAGGCAGGCCCGCGGAACCCTTTATAGTTCGTTGTTCAAGATCCAGCAGTAAATCAAATGGGTCACTTGTATTCATTTATTATTCTTATAATTTAAAAGAGACATACTCTAACTTTATCTAGTTTTGCTCATTCATCTTAACCAGACAGCACCATATTCACGTGTTCAATCAGTGCCTTTTCCTGCACTGGTTTCACAATATAATCTTTAGCGCCCTGGCGCATAGCCCATACCTTGTCTGTTTCCTGGTCCTTGGTTGTCACCATAATGACAGGGATAGATGAAGTTTCAGTGTTTTTGGAAATTTGACGTGTTGCCTGAAAGCCATTCATGCCCGGCATTACAACGTCCATTAAAATCAAATCAGGCATTTCGGAAATTGCCATATCTACACCTTGCTCACCTGACGTGGCAATTACCACCTCATGACCATTTTTTGTCAACATGGTCTGTAACACATGAACCTCTGTCGGCGAATCATCAACTATCATTACTTTTGCCATACTTACTCACCACTTTATTATTAATCAATAAATGAGCTACACGCTCTTTCATTGTTATGTTTCATTATAAAAACACCTTTATAAATTACGGTGTCTTGTAGAAAATTTCATTCAACTGTCGGAGCATGTTCTTTAATTGCTCCAATTAAATCTTCCTTGGTAAACGGTTTAGTCAAATACTGTGTAGAACCCACAATTCGACCTCGCGCCCGGTCAAAGATACTATCTTTACTTGATAACATGATGACAGGCGTATTCTTGAAGGTTTTGTTATTTTTTATCAGGGCGCATGTTTGATATCCATCCAGTCTGGGCATCATAATATCGACAAAAATGATGTCCGGCTTATTTTCTGCGATCTTTGATAAAGCCTCAAAACCATCTACCGCAGTCACCACTTCACAACCTTCCTTTTTAAGTAGATTTTCTGCCGTTCTTCTTATTGTTTTACTGTCATCAATGACCATTACTTTTAGGTCACTCATTACACATTCTCATCAGCCATTGCTGTACCATCGTTAAGCGTCTCTGGTAGACGACCCCAAATAAAGACTTCCCAAAAAAGTCTTAGATAGAATGAATGTAGACCACATTCTGAGGTTTGCCAACAATTAATCAAAACTGAAATCAATATTGGCCAAGAATTTGCAATGCCATAAATAACGCTTCTTTTTCCCGTTAATCTCTTTCCCCATTTACTGTTAGAATTCATCAAAAGTTATTATCTAAAAGAAGCCAGAGGCCGGTAATGAGCATAAAAATAGGCATAGTTATGGATCCAATATCGTCCATAAATATTAAGAAAGACAGCAGTTTTGCCATGATGCTTGCAGCCCAGCGACTGGGCTGGGAAATTCATATTATTTACCAGGGTGATCTCTACACCGAAAATGAAACCGCCAGAACCTGGAGCCGCATCGCGCAAGTTGAAGACAACCCGGATCAGTGGTACCAGTTCACCTCGGAGCAGGACATCAAGCTGGACTCACTTGATGCGATTCTAATGCGCAAAGACCCGCCATTTGACATCGAATATATTACTTCCAGCTACATCCTGGAGCTGGCCGAGAAAAAAGGAAGCCTGATCGTCAATAAGCCTGCCAGCTTGAGGGATAACAATGAGAAAATGTTTATCACTCAATTTCCGCAATGCTGCACTCCCTTCATGGTCAGCAGAAACAAAAGCCGTTTGCGTGATTTTGTTATTCGCCGGTTTGACGCCGAGCAACAGGATGTCATCCTGAAACCTCTTGACGGCATGGGCGGCACCTCAATTTATCGCGTTAACCCGCAGGACCCCAACCTGTCTGTCATCCTGGAAACCGTTTCCGAAAACGAAACACGGACAGTAATGGCGCAACAGTTTATTCCCGAAATAAGCGCTGGCGATAAACGGGTTTTATTGATCGACGGTGAAGCGGTTCCTTATGCGCTGGCACGAATTCCTGCTTCGGGCGAAACACGGGGCAACCTGGCGGCTGGCGGAACCGGTGTTGGTGTAGAGCTAAGCGAACGTGACCACTGGATCTGCCAGCAGGTTGGACCCACCTTAAAGCAACAGGGGATTTTATTTGCAGGCATCGACATTATTGGCGATTACCTGACCGAAATCAACATCACCAGTCCGACCTGTATTCGAGAGCTGGACCAGATTTATTCACTGGATATCGCCGGTGATTTAATGCGATGCATAGAAAAACATATCAACGCTTAAAACCGAAAATAGCGATACTCGCGGTACTGCTGCTCGCCGCAGCATTGCTCAGCAGCTGCGAAAAACCGGTTACACAATACGATTACAGTATTTTTGCTTTTGGCACCTTAATCGACGTTACACTTTATGATGTCGATAAGAATCAGGCAGATACAGCATTTGAACAGCTGCAGCAACACTTCGAGCAGTACCATCAGGACTGGTCACCCTGGACCACCGGGGCCCTGGCAAAATTGAACACACAATTGAGTGACACAGCTCCGGTCAGCGTACCTGCTCACATTATTCCGTTAATCAGAGCCTCGTTTGAACTCAGCCGGCAAAGCAATAATTATTACAACCCAACGATTGGTCGACTGATTAATCTCTGGCAGTTCCATAAGTATGAAGATAAAGACATCCGGCCGCCTGACGATCACCTTATCCGGAAGCTGGTTGAGCAAAACCCGCAAATGAGCGATTTATCGTTTAACGATAAAGACCAGTTAATTAACCATAATCCGGCAATCTCACTTAATTTCGGCGCCTTTGCCAAGGGTTATGCCATTGCACTGGAAATTGACTACCTGAAAAAACTAAAGATCAACAATGCCGTGATCAATGCCGGCGGCGATTTAAGTGTCATCGGTCAGCACGGTGAGCGCGCCTGGAACATCGGCATACGGCACCCGCGAGATGACCGCATCCTGGCCAGCATAGAAGTAAAAAATAACGAAAGCGTATTTACCTCTGGTGATTACGAACGATTTTATATATACAATGAACGGCGCTACCACCACATCCTTAACCCGGTAACAGGTTACCCGGCGGATGGCGCACAATCTGTCACTGTCATTCATCAGGACGCTGCACGGGCTGATGCAGCTGCAACGGCTCTGTTTGTTGCGGGCAGTGAAAACTGGCAGGCAATAGCAAAAAAGATGGGGATTAAGCATGTCATGCTGATCGATAACAATGGCGACATACACCTCACCCCCGAGCTAAAAAAACGCATAAAATTTCTAAATAAATCACCCACTTCGCACATTATTGTGAGCGAAGAACTATAATAATCCACTAAGATTTAACAATATAACAACGACATGCTAAAAACATGCTTGAGTCTGGGCAAATTGAATAATAAATGAGCAAACGCAGAACAATTCAAACCAGTGTTTCCGATAACGACCGTTTCGGTATGACTTTTTTCCTTGCCACCATTTTTCATGGCATGGTAATTCTGGGTGTAACCTTTACCGTATCGCCACTCGCAGACAGTAAAACCTCACCGGCGCTCGATATCATTCTGGTACAGACCAAATCACCGGTTGAAGTCGATGATGCCGATTACCTGGCGCAGGTTTCACAGCAGGGCGGCGGAAACGCGGATGAAAAAGCCCGTCCCAGGGAGTTATTCAGTGCTCCCACCTTATCCAGCACACCTGGCATTGCCCGGCAGACCAGTGTACAGCAGGTTAAGAAACAGAAGCAAAATGAAGAACTTGCACTACTCACACAAGCTGATGCCGAGTACGCCATCAACACTGATAAAAATCCGGTAAAAGCCGATGATGACACCACGCTGGATGAAACCAATACCAGCGAAAACAGGCAAACTGCGAGACTGGCCGCAGAAATAAGTTATACCCTGGAAGAACAGGCCAGCATCGATAGAACCCGGTACCTGAATTCCAGTACCAGGGAATTTACCCCGGCAAAATATATGCGTGACTGGATTGACCGGGTAGAACGTATCGGTAACCTTAACTACCCTGACCAGGCGCGGCGCAAGAAACTGAGCGGCACTCTCATTCTTGATGTGGTTATTAATGCTGATGGAAAACTCTTGAAAACAGATTTACGCCAGTCGTCCGGGCACCAGATCCTGGATGATGCAGCCAGACGTATCGTCAAGCTGGCCGCACCTTTCTCAGCCTTCCCGAAAAAACTTAAACAGGAAGCTGATGTCATACATATTACGCGTAGCTGGGAATTTTTAAATAATAGCAGCATACGGACGCATTAATTATTACCGGGTATAAATGACAGACTCAAACAACTCAGCCACTAGTGAAAATAGCAGCCACCTGACCGGCCATTTCCTGATAGCCATGCCGTCACTTAATGATGGTTTTTTCAACCAGGCTGTTACCTATATCTGTGAGCATGACGAAAGCGGCAGTTTTGGCATTATCATTAACCAGCGAACCGATATCACATTGAAACAGATAGCAAAAGAGATGCAAATCAGTATTGATGACGCTGCCGACCAGCAACAATCCGTGTTTATTGGTGGCCCGGTAGATCAGGGCCGCGGCTTCATACTGCATCGCCCAACCGGTAACTGGCAATCCAGCCTGAAAATTAATGACAGCGTTGCCCTAACCACATCTAAAGACATTCTGCAGGCCATTGTTAAAAATGAAGGCCCTGAAGATAATATTATTGCCCTGGGTTACGCTGGCTGGGCAGCTGGCCAGCTGGACGATGAAATTGCCCGAAATACCTGGCTAAGCTGCCCGGCAGATGAACAGATTATTTTTAAGACGCCCATAGAGCAGCGCTGGAAAGCAGCTGCCAGCCTGATTGGCGTTGACTTATCATTACTCAGCAATGATGCAGGCCACGCCTGACAGACATGCCTGCCAGCCAGATCAGCAATGTCCTGGGTTTCGATTACGGAAAAAAACGCATTGGCATTGCCAGCGGCCAGACCATAACCAACTCGGCTACGCCCGGTAAAACGATTAACCAGGTTGATGGCAACCCGGACTGGCAGGCTATCGAAACAGAAATCAGTCAATACAAACCACAGGCACTAATTGTCGGCATGCCTTACCACACCGATGGCAGCGATAACAAAATGACCGCTGCCGTCAGGCAGTTTTGTTATGAACTGGAAAAACGATTTAAACTGCCCGTGTTTGAAGTTAATGAAGCCCTGAGTTCATACCAGGCAGAGGAAATGCTGAAAAAAAACACGAAAATAAACAGGCAGAATAAACACGAGATTGATAGAATGGCAGCCGCTGTCATCGTTCAGAGCTGGCTAGACCAGCAAAACTAAAAAACGGTAACGCATACCGCCTAACTATCGGCGACAAAAAACGACAACGGATACTTATGCAACCACTAGCCACACCAGATGAACTTCTGGCCAAACTGGCAACGCAAATTCGGCAATTGCTTGAAGACAAAGCAATCGATAATCCTTTGATGATAGGCATACAGACCGGCGGCGTCTGGGTTGCGACAAGACTTCATCAACAGTTAAACCAGTCAGAAACAACTTTTCATGAACCACTGGCAACGCTGGATATTAGCTTCTACCGCGATGATTTTTCACGCATCGGCATGAACCCGAAAGTAAAACCATCCAAACTGCCGACTGATATGGATGATCGCCACATTATTCTGGTCGATGATGTATTACATACCGGCCGTACTATCAGGGCAGCAATGAATGAGCTGTTTGATTACGGACGCCCTGCCAGCATTACCCTGGTTTGCTTAATAGACCGCAGCGGGCGGGAGCTGCCGCTGCAGGCAGACATAGTCGGCGATCATGTCGCATTGGCCGACGGCGAGCATATCAAACTCACCGGTCCTGAGCCCCTTAAATTTGAACTCCAGAAAATAACTGCGCAAAACGGAACCAATGGTTAACAAGGCAACAAAACCCACTGACGCTTTGATCGGTCACGATGACTGGAATATTCAATTAGATAAAAATGGTCAGTTAAAACATTTTCTTACCACCGAAGGCCTGGGCAGCGACATCCTGACTCAAATTCTTGATACCGCCGAAAGCTTCGCCGATATTAATGAAAAGAAAGTGAAGAAAGTACCGCTGCTTCGCGGCAAAACCATTGTTAATTTATTTTTTGAAGCCAGCACACGAACGCGCACAACATTTGAGCTGGCGGCAAAACGACTTTCTGCCGATGTACTCAACATCAATATCAGCACTTCAGCGACCTCCAAGGGAGAGACACTGCTCGACACCCTGCAGAACATACAGGCAATGCACTGTGATATGTTCGTCGTTCGTCACAGTGATTCAGGCGCAGCACACTATATTGCTAATCATGTCGCACCAAATATAAGCGTCATTAATGCCGGTGACGGCAGCCATGCCCATCCGACTCAGGCCATGCTGGACATGTTTACCATTCGCCGCAACAAGGGCGAAAATTTTGGCAACCTGCGGGTCGCCATTGTTGGTGACATATTGCACTCGCGCGTGGCACGTTCACAAATTCATGCACTCAATACCTTAAATACCGGCGACGTCCGTGTCATTGCACCAAAAACCCTGTTACCGGTAAATATCGAAGACATGGGAGTGAATGTTTTCCATGACATGGAAGCAGGCATTAAAGACGCTGATGTAGTCATCATGCTGCGCCTGCAAAAAGAACGTATGCAGGGCGCTTTATTACCCAGTGAACAGGAATATTTTCAACTTTACGGCCTCACCGAAAAGCGCTTGCTGGCAGCAAAAAGCGATGCCATCGTGATGCACCCGGGGCCAATAAACCGTGGCGTTGAAATCGACTCCAGTGTTGCCGATGGTCCGCGCTCAGTAATTCTCGACCAGGTTTCCTATGGCATATCGGTGCGAATGGCTGTTATGACCATGACCTTGGGCAGACAGCCCGAAGCGGAAGATAGCAGCTCAACACCCACTGATAACAAACTATCAGGAAATCAGTCATGAGCCGCGTCATCATACAAAACGGCCACCTGATTGACCCGGCAAATAATATCAACCAGGCCGCCGATATCGAAATAAACGACGGTAAAATCACCACCATTGGCAACGCCGGCAGTATACCTGCCAATGAAAACACACAGACGATTGATGCACGCAATCTAACCGTTGTACCCGGCCTGGTCGACTGCTGCGCGCGCCTGCGTGAACCGGGACTCGAATATAAAGCCACAATAAACAGCGAGACCATAGCGGCAACTAGAGCCGGCATTACCACTTTATGCTGCCCGCCTGATACCGACCCGGTGATTGACGAACCTGCCGTTGTCGAATTAATCAATCGCAAAACAAGAATTACCGCGCACAGTAAGGTTGTGACCCTGGGTGCTTTGACCGCTGGCTTACGCGGTGAACATTTAAGTGAGATCTATGCACTGCAGCAGGCCGGCTGTGTCGGTCTTAGCAACTGCCGTCACCCGATCGAAAATTCACTCATACTTAAACGTGCACTTGCCTATGCAGCCACCTTTGACATGTGCGTGTTCATCGAACCGGATGAACACTGGCTAAGCATTGGCGGTTGCGCACACGAAGGCAAAATTGCTGCGCGGCTCGGACTTAAAGGTATTCCGGTGTCAGCGGAAACCATAGCTATTGCCCGCGCCCTGGAGATTATTGCAGAAACCGGGGTGCGCGCACACTTTGGCCGACTTTCAAGTGCAAACGGTGCGGAAATGATTGCCCGTGCAAAAAATGAACAGCTGCCGGTAACAGCCGACGTCAGCGCGCATCAACTGCATCTCACCGAACTGGATATCAGCAGCTTTAACAGTACATGCCATGTTATTCCGCCATTAAGAACGCAGCGTGACCAGGAAGCCCTGCAAATGGCTGTCGCAAACGGCACCATTGATGCTATTTGCTCTGATCATCAGCCACATGATGCCGATGCCAAGCAGGCGCCTTTTGCCAGCACCGAAGCCGGCATCTCATCACTGGAAACATTATTGCCTTTGTGTTTACGGCTAAATCAGCAATCCTCGCTTAATCTTGGGGATATCATTAATAAAGTCACGAGCTCACCTGCCGCAATTTTAGGCATTAATGCGGGAACACTGTCGCCTGGTGCAGACGCAGACATTTGTATTTTTGATGAGAACGAAGACTGGCAGCTAGAACAAAGCGTTATTTACAGTAAGGGAAAAAACACACCGTTCACCGGCTGGAATTTGCAGGGTCGGGTTAAACACACACTGGTCAATGGTAAATTACTATTCAGTGATTAACGTGGGCGCTTAAATGCTAAGCGTTCTGTCGCGATAAAAGATAAAGCCGGGTTACGAATCGATTGAATCACTGGGAAACTGCAGAGGCTCTGGACTGTTATCATTACCATGCAATCCTTTTACGCCGCCACCAAAGTTGATTTTCCACTCCAGGTCACTGCTTGAATCCGCATTAGCAAGAGCTGCCTGCAAATCGATTTTACGTTCTTTAAACAGATCAAACAAAGCCTGATCAAATGTTTTCATACCTGATTCACTACCCTTAGCCATTATCTCCTTAATCTCATGGAAGTTGCCTTCACGGATCAATTTACTAATGTAAGGCGTATTCACCAGAACCTCTACTGCCACGGTTCGAGTGCCTTTTTCCGTTTTAATGAGCCGTTGCGCCAGGATACAGTTAAGGTTTAACGATAAATCCATCAGCACCTGGTTGTGCGCATCGCTGGGAAAGAAATTTAACAGGCGATCAAGTGTCTGGTTAGCATTCGTCGCATGCAGTGTGGTTAAACATAAATGGCCGGTATCCGCATAGCGCAAAGCCGCTTCCATCGCGTCACGGTCACGCGCTTCACCAATCATAATCACATCCGGCGCTTCTCGCATGGCTTCGCGTAATGCATTGTCAAATGACAGGGTATCGAGCCCGACTTCACGCTGACCAACGATACATTTTTTATGTCGAAACATAAACTCAATCGGATCTTCAATGGTCAGTATATGGCCGGATTCGGTCATATTACGGTAATCCAGCATTGAAGCCAGTGATGTAGACTTGCCCATACCTGTCGCACCGACGACAAGCACCAGGCCTTTTTTACGCATCACCATGGTTTTGTAAATATCGGGCAATTCAAGTTCATCAAGGGTCGGAATATCCGATTTGATATAACGAATAACCATTGAGACCTCGCCACGCTGCATATAAATATTAATGCGGAACCGTCCCAGATCGGTATAAGAAACGCCCAGGTTCAATTCGAGGTTTTTTTCAAAGTCGCTGATTTGCATGGGAGTGAGCAAATCGTATGCCAGCTTTTTCGTCATGCCGGGGTTAAGCATACTTTTACCAACAGGGCGCATACTGCCTTCAATACGCACACTAACCGGTGCACCTGTAGTGAAATACATATCAGAAGCCTGTTGTTCTGACATTAACTTTAAATACGGTTGCAGGTTCATACAGGTTTCCCGTTGCTCGGCTTAATCGTTTTTTGCTTCACTTTACGCTTCAACTTTATGCTTTGCGGTATGCCGTTAACGAATACGTGACTTGTCATCATGATCTTCCATAGAAATACTATCCAGTCCTTCCATTAGATCATTGTTACTAGAGTCCTTGCCTTCCAGCTTAATACGCAAACGTAAATCATTAACCGAATCTGCATTTCTTAATGCATCTTCATATTTAATCTGTCCGGCTTCATATAAATTAAATAATGCCTGGTCGAAGGTCATCATACCCAGCTCATTCGATTTAGCGATAAGATCTTTCATGTCATGGACATTACCCTTGAAAATCAGGTCTGACATTAAGGGTGTATTGATCATGATTTCAATCGCAGCCATACGACCATTACCCGACACTGTTGGAATTAATCGCTGTGATATCAGGCTTTTCAGATTCAATGACAGATCCATCAGCAACTGCTGACGACGATCTTCAGGGAAAAAGTTAATAATACGATCGAGTGCCTGGTTGGTACTATTGGCGTGCAATGTAGACAAACAAAGGTGCCCTGTCTCTGCGAATGCAATCGCATGCTCCATGGTTTCCCGGTCACGAATCTCGCCGATCAAAATAACATCGGGCGCCTGGCGCAGGGTGTTTTTCAGTGCAACTTCATAATTTTCCGTATCGACACCCACCTCACGCTGCGTCACAATACAGTTTTTATGATTGTGAATAAATTCTATCGGGTCTTCAATGGTAATAATATGTCCGTGACTATGCTGGTTTCGGTGACCAACCATCGCTGCCAGCGATGTCGATTTACCAGAGCCGGTAGCACCGACAAAAATCACCAGGCCACGTTTGGTCATGGAAATATCTTTTAGAATTGGTGGCAGATTCAAATCATCAAAGTTTGGTATTTCCGAACGGATTACACGCAATACAACACCTACCGAACCTCGCTGAGTGAATGCATTTACACGAAAACGTGATACCCCCGGAAGACTGATGGCAAAGTTACATTCCTGCGTCTGCTCAAACTCGGCTCGCTGTTTGTCGTTCATTATCGAACCTACCAGCACCTGCGTATGCTGCGGACTTAACGCCTGGTTAGACAAAGGCTTCATAGCCCCATCAACTTTCATAGACGGCACAGCACCGGCAGTGATAAACAGGTCAGAGCCATCCTTCTTCACCATGGTACGAAGAAGATCGTGCATGTATTTTATTGCCTTATCGCGATCCAATTTATTTCCCTCTATACTTATCTGTTATACACATAAAAACTCACTCTGATATTTTATCGCTTTACTAATAATCGCTTTTCTAAAACAGGTCTCGATTAGCGGCCTTCTTACGCGCTTCATCTTTACTAATCAGACCGCGGGCCAGCAGTTCCTGCAAATTCTGGTCGAGCGTCTGCATGCCGATCGCCTGCCCGGTTTGTATGGCAGAGAACATTTGTGCAATTTTGTTTTCTCGAATCAGGTTTTTAATCGCGGAGGTGCCAATCATTATTTCATGCGCCGCGACCCGGCCACCACCAATTTTCTTCAACAGTGTTTGCGAAATAACCGCACGCAGCGACTCCGACATCATGGCACGCACCATTTCTTTTTCTGCTGCCGGGAACACATCCACGATACGATCCACTGTTTTTGCCGCCGAACTGGTATGCAACGTACCGAATACCAGGTGACCGGTTTCAGCGGCAGACAAAGCCAGTCGAATAGTTTCAAGGTCACGCATCTCACCCACCAGGATCACATCGGGGTCTTCACGCAACGCCGAGCGCAGTGCTTCACTAAAGCCCAGGGTATCTCGATGTACCTCTCGCTGGTTAATCAGTGACTTTTTACTTTCGTGAACAAATTCAATAGGATCTTCAATGGTCAGGATATGGCCGTAATGGTTTTCGTTGACGTAGTTAACCATACCGGCAAGTGTTGTTGATTTTCCCGAACCGGTTGGCCCGGTCACCAGTACAATACCGCGAGGTGTATTTGAGATATCCTCAAAAATTTTCGGCGCGCCTAAATCCTCCAGGGTCAGAATTTTAGATGGAATGGTCCGAAATACCGCGCCTGCACCACGATTATGGTTGAACGCATTAACACGAAAACGGGCAAGCCCGGGTATTTCAAAAGAAAAATCTGTTTCCAGGTATTCCTCATAGGTTTTACGCTGCTTATCATTCATGATGTCATACACCATGCCGTGGACTGACTCATGGTCCATTGGGTCGACGTTAATCCGGCGCACATCACCGTCAACACGAATCATTGGCGGCAGGCCTGCCGACAAGTGTAAATCTGATGCCCCATTTTTAACGCTAAATGCAAGTAACTGAGCGATATCCATCAAAATCCCCTGGTTTGTAACGAGCTTTGCAGGCTGAATATATTTCGCGCAAAGCCTCTCTGATTTTAAATTCTTATAATGACTCTCCTATTTATAGCTAAAATTCCGTTTTCTTCCTGTATTCCACGACTATTTGATCAATTTTTTTTACTTACGCCCCGCATTCACAGGAACACTAAATGAGTATGCTAATATTCCCCGCAACATGACCAGACAATACCTGGAGCAACAATGAGCACAATCGGATTTATCGGCGGAGGCAATATGGCCAGCAGCCTTATCGGCGGATTAATCAATGCCGGTTACGCAGCATCCAGCATTACGGTTACAGAGCCGGATAAGACACTATTACAATCGCTGAAAGAACGGTTTAAGGTCCAGGTATCAACAGATAACAATGCTGTTATCAATTGTGATGTCATTGTTCTTGCTGTTAAACCACAAATCCTTAAAGCGGTTTGCCAGCAACTGGACTGTAGCAACAACAGCGGCTCACTGTTTGTCTCAATTGCTGCCGGCATAAAAAGTACGGATATTGGACGCTGGCTGGGACCAAACCGGGAACAGCAGGCGCAGGCCATCGTACGCTGCATGCCAAACACACCGTCCTTGCTGCAATGCGGTGCCACAGGGCTGTTTGCCAATGCCCAGGTCAGTGACACTCAAAAACAGCTGGCAGAGCAAATCATGCAGGCCGTAGGCATAGCACTATGGGTGAACACCGAAGAACAACTAAACGCAGTTACCGCCGTTTCCGGCAGTGGTCCGGCTTATTTCTTTTTAATGATGGAAGCCATGCAGCAGGCTGGTGAAAAGCTGGGTCTAAGCAGTGATGTAGCACAACAACTGGTGTTGCATACGGCACTGGGCGCGGCGCGAATGGCGACAGAAAGCGACCTGTCTCCCGCAGAACTGCGCCAGCGAGTCACCTCTAAAGGCGGCACCACTGAGCAGGCAATATTAAGTTTTCAATCGGCTAATTTTCAGCAAGTTGTACTCGATGCGCTGCAGGCAGCCAATGACCGTTCGATTTCACTGGCTGAAGAACTGGGTTCGAACTAAAATCCACTTTATATAAATCATTCGAATATAAAATACGCAGGTTACACTATGGGCAACGAAAATCCGTTTATCTTTTTAATTGATACCTTATTTAGTATCTATATTGCTATCATGTTGCTGCGTTTTATACTGCAACAGGTTGGTGCGGATTTTTATAACCCCATTTCCCAGTTTATAGTCAAAGCGACACAGCCTCTGGTTGGCATTGCACGACGTTTTATTCCCAGCATCAAAAAAATCGATACCGCTTCCCTGGTTCTGGTACTGGCTTTGATTCTGCTGAAATTAATACTGCTTTACAGTATCGCCGGCTTCCCTGTCGATATCTCAAAATTACTGGTAAAAGGATTTTATGACCTGATTTCACTGACTTTCGATATATTTATCGTTGCCTTATTTATACAGGCAATTTTAAGCTGGGTTAATCCCGACCCTTATAACCCGGTAAGCAGCCTGTTACGAAACCTGACCTACCCCATACTGCGGCCACTACAGAAACGCATACCACCCATCGGCGGAATCGACCTGTCGACACTGGTCGGACTGATTGGTTTGATGTTTATTAAACGACTGGTTTTATCTTTGTTTCAGGTTTTATAAACAAAAACAAATAAAAACTTCTACCACAGAGACACAGAGGGCACAGAGAAAAACACTTCTTTTTAATTATGCGCCGCAGGCGCTGTAACATTTTAATACTCTGTGTCTCTGTGGTAAAAACTGCTTTACTTAACCAAAGAGTTCAGATCAAAGATCGGCAGCAAAATACCCAGCACAATAAGCAACACCATAAGCCCCATCGCAAGAATAATAACCGGCTCTAAAATACCAACAATATAGGCGATTAAAGTAACCTGCTCACGTTCCAGCTGAATCGATGCTCGCTCCAGCATTTCTTCCAGCTTACCGCTATTTTCACCACTGGCGATTAACTGCAATGTCATTGGTGGAAATAGTTTGCTGTGTTCCAGTGAATTTTTAATGCCACTGCCTTCACGCACACGGTCAGTGGCCTGCAGTATTGCTTCACGCATCGGCAGATTAGCAACAACTTTGGCAGATATCTTCATTGCCTCAATCACCGTTACCCCGCTGCCGGTAAGAATACTAAACGTCCTGGTAAACAGTGCTGCGTTCAAGCCGCGCACCAGACGCTGAATCAGCGGCATTTTGAATAAGAAGGAATGGTACTTCATGACAAACGCCGGACGCTTTAATAACAGCTGAAAACCAACGATAAGCGCAATAATAAACAGGAACATCACCATGCCATAATCCACCACAAAATCACTCATGGCGATTAATGAAATGGTCAGACCTGGCAGTTCCTGCCCGGTATCAGAAAACACAGACACCACCTGCGGCACAATGCTGGTCATCATAAAAATAACAATTGCAACGGCGAATAACGATAAAAACGCCGGGTAAATTAAAGCCTGCCTGACCTTGCCCTGAATTTCCTGCCGGCTCTCAGTATAATCAGCAAGCCGTTCCAGTACGGTATCAAGGTGCCCCGACTGTTCACCGGCATCAACCGTCGCACGGTAAAGCTCAGGAAAAACTTTCGGATAGTCGGATAAACCGGCTGCAAGTGAGTGGCCTTCAAGCACACGCGATCGAATCGCATACAGCATACTTTTAATACGCTGTTTTTCTGCCTGGTTAGCAACGGCTGACAGGGTTTCATCCAGTGGCAATGCGGCCTGGATCAGGGTCGCCAGCTGGCGTGTTAACAGGGCCAGTTCTGTGGTGCTGATACTGCGCTGAAAATATCGGGAAACCCCAAAGCCACCAGCTTTTTTTTCACTGCGTGTACCTTGCGTCTTTTTATTGTTTTCGGTAATTTCAAGTGGCATCAACGAGCGGTCGCGCAACATCTGGCGCACCTGTCGCGCGGTGTCGCCCTCAACCACACCTTTTAGTTCTTTACCTTTTGCATCCAGTGCAATGTAATCAAAAGCGGCCATTGAAAATCAGTGAATAGCGGACTGTGAATAGTGGATAGATAAAAGCCGGGGTAAGGCTTTTATTTTATCTTCACTATTGATCAGTTTTGTTTGTGCGTTATTCAAAATTCACCATTCACTATTTGTTATTCTCAACGACTCAATCATCTCTGCTTACACGCAGCACTTCTTCCAGCGATGTCCGGCCTTTAAGAATCATACGTTTTCCATCCTGGCTTAAACTTCGCGTCACGGTTCTGGCATAATCTTCCATTGCCTGCTCACCGTCACCTTCATGAATCATACTGTGCAATTTGTGATCAATAGGAATGAACTCATATAGACCGCTTCGGCCAATATAACCCAGCTGGTTACACTTGACACAGCTGCCGGCACTATAAATAACAGTCAGGTCATCGTCTTTCATGCCCAGCCATTCACGCTCTTTTTCGGTAATGGTATGCGGATGCTTACAGTGCGGACAGAGGTTTCTGACCAGGCGCTGCGCCATGACACCGATCAAACTGGATGCCAGCAGGAACGGCTCAACACCCATATCACGTAAACGGGTAATAGCGCCAATCGCACTATTGGTATGTAACGTGGACAATACCAGGTGACCGGTTAAACTTGCCTGTACCGCGATCGAGGCTGTTTCCAGGTCACGAATCTCACCAATCATAACCACGTCCGGATCCTGACGTAAGATCGAACGCAAGCCGCGCGCAAAGGTCATATCAACCTTGGCGTTCACCTGGGTCTGACCAATACCGTCAATGTAATACTCAATCGGGTCTTCCACCGTGAGAATATTTCTCGTTTTAACATTGAGTTCACTCAAACCGGCATACAGTGTTGTTGTTTTACCTGAACCGGTAGGGCCGGTTACCAGAATAATGCCGTGCGGTTTATGCAGCAGGTGGTGAAAACTGTCAAATACCTGATCTGACATGCCCAGCTGTTCGAGATCAAGGCGGCCCGCCTGTTTATCGAGCAAACGCATTACGACTCGTTCACCGTGGCCGGATGGCAGGGTAGAAACACGAACATCAACCGCGCGACCGGCCACGCGCAGGGAAATACGCCCATCCTGCGGCAAACGTTTCTCGGCAATGTCCATTTTAGACATTACTTTAATACGCGAGATAACCAGCGGCGCAATATTACCGGGCGGCTTCAAGATTTCACGCAACATACCGTCAACACGAAAACGAATTCGCATGCGGTTTTCAAACGGTTCTATATGCACATCAGAGGCGTTAATCTTTATCGCTTCGCTTAACAGCGCATTGATTAAACGAATGATCGGCGCATCATCATCCGCTTCCATGAGATCTTCAGGCTCGAGCGTTTCCGCCAGCTCATCGAGGTCGAGTTCGTCGCCGACACCTTCCATCATGGCCATTGCCTGGTCACTGCCCTGCTCATAGGTCTGTGCCAACAAGGCAGCGAACTGCTCTTCCGTGGTTGGACTTAAGGAAATATTCCGCCGTGTAATACGGCTTACTTCTGCAAGCACCACAGGATCAGGCTCGTCCCGGTATAGCAGGTTTATAGCATCATCATCAATCTGGCCAATCAATACACCATGCCGCTTGGCAAAGGCATAAGGCAATATCTGCGCGCTTAATGGCACTAATGATTTAAAAGCGTCCTGCTGTAAAATATCACCGGCCGATTTATCACCTATGTCACCGGCCAGCTCATTTATGCTAGATGAATCCATCATCTTCATCATCCCAGTCATCTGAAAGTAAGTCATCAGCAGAATCAAGAGTAACCTTGGACTTCTCTGTGGTCTGTTTTGAACGGTCGATCTCTTCTATCGGCGGTAATCGTGGCGCGGCATCTTTCAACAAACCAAAACTGCCATCTTCTTTGTTATATGCACCACTCTCAATACCACGAAGATAGTTATATTTTTCATTGGTAACAAAAGAAGCATCTTTATGGTCACGCAAAATACTTGGCCGCAGGAAAACCATCAGGTTAGCCTTGTTCTTGGTGGTGCTTTCTGATCGGAATAAAAAACCTATTATTGGAATATCACCCAGCAACGGGATTTTACTTTCTGTATCAGTGACTTCTTCCTGGATCAATCCGCCTAATATCAGAATTCCACCATCATCCACCAGCACACTGGTTTTAATAGAGCGTTTACGGGTAGCGATTCCCTGCTCCAGGGTTCCTGGAATAACACTGGATGTTTCCTGCTCAAGGTCCAGTTTTACGGTGTCACCTTCATTAATTTGCGGTGTTACCTTTAAGGTAAGACCCACATCCTGCCGCTCAATGGTCTGGAATGGATTTTGCGGATTAGTGCTTCCCGTACCGGTAAAACTGCCGGTTACAAACGGTAGATTCTGGCCAACGATCAACTCGGCCTCTTCATTGTCCAGCGTTACAATATTCGGCGTTGATAAAATATTAGTGTTGGTATCGGTTTGCAGTGCTCGCAACAATGCCCCGTAACGAACACCAGAACTATTTTCACCGCCGAGTGCAAATGACAGACCGGACGGCAGCGCCGTCGGCGCAGTGCCACCAATTGAAGATAACAATAAATCACCGACGCCCGCAAAGTTACTGACACCGACGGGCAATGCACCATCACTCTTCTGTGTGCCATCAACCGCAAAACCTACACCAATCTCCTTATTATTGTTGGTCGTAATTTCGGCAATAATTGCTTCAATAAGTACCTGCGCACGGCGTATATCCAGCTGCCGAATAACAGCTTTTAGGTTTTTAACGGTATTTTGATCTGCAGTAATAATTAAGGCATTGGTTTCTTCGTCAGCCAGGATAATTGCATTCTGGCTAATCGGGCTGGTTACAGAAGCTTTCGCTGCTGCCGACTTGGCTTTAGCGGTAGATTGCTTACCCTGATCTTTCAAACCGGTTAATATTTTTGATAGATTCTCTGCTTTTGCATATTTCAAATAAATAACATGCGTATTACCACTGCCATCTTCCAGCGGCGTATCAAGGTAGCCGACAGTGGCTCTTATTTTAAGGCGGGAGGTACGGTCACCCGTAACCAGGATACTATTGGTTCGATCATCCGCGGCCAGTTTTATGGCATTTGCAGCATCTTTAGCGTTGACCGTATTTAACGAATTTAAAATCCTGACCAGCTCAGATGCCGATGCATGTTTTAATGGAATAATTTCCAGTTCATCACTGTCCGGACGGTCAACGCCTCTAATAATTTTTAGCAGGCGCTGAATATTTCCGGAGTGGTCGGTAATGATTAATGTGTTAGTCGGGTTATAAGCGGCCAGATGCCCCTGCTGCGGTACCAATGGGCGCAGGATCGGAACCAGCTGAGATGCAGGCACATGATCCAGTCGAATAATTTTGGTAATCAGCTCATCATCAGCATAGTTGTCATTATTACCCGACAATGGCAGCGGTCCCTGCTTGGCATTAACTTCCGGCACAATTTTAATAACCGAACCGGTGGGCACCGCAGCGTATCCATGTACCTGCAAAATAGAAAGGAATACTTCGTAGACAGCTTCGGGTGTTAATGTATTCGCTGAAATAACGGTAACTTTTGCTTTCACACGCGGATCGATGATGAAGTTTTTACCGGTGAATTTTGAAACCGTACTGATTAACGCCCGAATATCCGCATCTTTCAGATTCAGCGTAATTTCATCCGCACTGGCCTGCGCAGATACAAACAACGTCAACAGCAAAGCCATCAATAACTGTTGCAAAGCCAGCTTTATCTTCCCTGCCGCCCTGCTTTCTTTTTTATTCGTTAAGAATCGAACCATGTTCATGCAAAATTCCTGATAATCTACTTTGCTATGGCAAAGTAATACTAAGCGGTACATCCGCACCATTACGTTTAACCACAATATTAAAACTCTTTGCTGTACTTAATTGACGTAAAGCATTAATACCATTTCTCTGGTTATTGAGCTTTACCCCATTGATTTCTGTAATTACGTCACCGGTCTCAACACCTAATTCTGCCAGTAACTCGCCTTTTTGCTGCGGTTTCAAACGGTAGCCAATTTGTTTCCCTCTTTCTTTAACCACAACCGGCAGGGCGTATTCACCAAATGAGGTCGGGTTTTTTATAATGTTCTCTCTGATTTGCTTTAATGCCGCTCCCGGTGTGGCCGAACCCGCACCACGGCCAAAGCTTCCTGTAGACTGCCTGCCGTTGTTACTGCTTAAGCCATCAACACCATTATCTTTCGGTAATCTCAATGTTTCAAGGCGGCCATTACGTTCCAGTACAACAAACTCCGGATGTATTTCCTTTATCTCCACACCACCGGGCAATGTATCACCGATGCTGTAAATATCTTCATTCCCCGACTTGCCTTTGGCAATAATAGCGCTGGCAAGTTTCATCGGGGTTGCCGCGAGTACTCCCTTAAGTGTCAGGTTTAATTTTGTTTCTGGCACATTGCTAGGTTCTGACACGGCAGCTGACTGGCTAGTACCAAAAACATTGGCTGCGGTCAGTTTATTAACGTTATTTTGCTGAGCGGATTTGCTGATTAGCGGGCGCTTCTGCTGAACAGGTGTTACCGCCTCTTCCTGAGGAAAAAAAAGCCAGGTTATTTCAACCAGTAAATAGGCACAGGCGATGATCAGCAGCAGGCTTGCGATGGTCGCAAGCCGACGGTTTAATTGCCTTATCACAACCGGGTTGTTTAGTTGTGTAATCAGTGTGTTAGCCATTATTTAGAAACATTTTCTTTAAACATCAGATAAGGCAAATTCTAGCAGTCTCTCGCTTGCGTTGCTGACTAATTATATGAATTACTCGAAATTGTGACAATTTTCGCCAGTAATTGCCTGATTTACTGTCTGCTGCCAGTAACTACCTGTTCATATTAATAGTAGAGGAATTACAGCGGGCTACGGCAAAAACGATATATCGCGATTTCACCGAGCAAATTGGGAAACAGGCTCATCAACCAGCTTCCCTGCTTATGACTGTGATCAACAACCGTACGCTGTAATATCTGTATGCCGTGGTTTTCACACAGCACTTCAAAATCATTTAGCGTACATAAATGCACATTAGGCGTATTGAACCACTGGTTAGGCAGGTTTTTTGTCACCGGCATTATGCCTTTAATACCTAACTGCAGACGGGCACTCCAGTGCGCCATGTTTGGAAAAGTAACAATGCCTTCACCCGCAACACGCAACATTTCCCCGATCAGTAAATCAGGCTGCTCTGTCGCCTGCAGGGTTTGACTCATTATTACGTAATCAAAGCTATTATCGGCAAAGTAGGCCTTCAGGCCGTCATTCAAATCTGCCTGAATAACGTTAATTTTATTCTTTACGCAGTCTTCAATATTAAACGCGTTAATTTCAAGCCCATAACCGCGAACATTTCGATTATCACGTAAATAGGCAAGCAGGGTACCGTCACCGCAACCCAGGTCAAGAACCCGGGCATCGGCCTTTATCCACTTTGCAATAATGGCCAGATCTGCACGCAATTTGCCGTCCTGAACAACGGGTGGCGGTTGAAAATGATGGCTCACGTTAATTCCTCAGCAATGTTTTTCATGTGCGAAGTCAGGACATTCATATAATGCGGTATTGGAATCAAAAAAGCATCATGCCCCTGGTTTGCTTCTATTTCGACATAACTGACCTGCTTTTCAGCCTGCAATAATGCTTTTACTATTTCCCGTGAGCGTTCAGGGGCAAACCGCCAGTCCGAGGTAAACGACACCACGAAAAAATCAGCGCTGGTCTGTTTCAGCGCAAGCGAAAGATCATCATCGAATTCACCAGCCGGGTCAAAATAGTCCAGCGACTTGGTCATCAACAGGTAGGTGTTTGCATCAAAACGGTCAACAAAGGAACTGCCCTGGTATCGCAAATAACTTTCCACCTGGAAATCCACATCAAAACCAAAGTTGAGTTTGCCTTCTCTCAGCTCGCGGCCAAACTTGTGCCGCATCGCATCATCAGATAAATAGGTAATGTGACCCAGCATCCTCGCCAGCATCAGGCCACGTCGCGGCACTGTATTTTTTTCCAGGTAATGCCCTTCACAAAAATCAGGGTCAGACATAATGGACTGCCGCGCCACTTCATTAAAGGCTATGTTCTGTGCAGACAGTTTAGGGGCCGCGGCGATAACGACTGCGTGCTTCAGGGTATCGGGGTAATCGATAGACCATTGCAGCACCTGCATACCACCAAGACTGCCGCCAATAACAGCGCACCATTGTGAAATATTCAGCCAGCGCATGAACCGGTACTGACATTCCACCCAGTCTTTCACCGTAACAATAGGGAAATCGGGCCCCCAGTATTTTCCTGTTTCAGGGTTAATGGTATTCGGGCCGCTAGAACCTTTACAGCCGCCCAGGTTATTAATTGAAACCACGAAAAATTGACGCGTATCAAACGGTTTGCCCGGGCCTATCGCACTTTCCCACCAGCCCGGCTTTTTATCATCCATCGAATAGTAGCCGGCTGCGTGCTGATCGCCCGATAAAGCATGGCAGATTAAGATGGCATTACTGGCATCCGCATTAAGCTCACCATAAGTTTCATACGCAATATCATATTGCGATAGCGTCTTTTTGCATTCCAGCGTTAATGCTTCTGAAAAATGGGCTACTTTCGTTTCAACAATTCCAACAGAATCGTCTGCTATGGTTTCAGGCATGTATTTTTAATAAGTGGGTTTGAATCGTGATTATCATTAGTCGCAGTGTAATTTGTGCACTTCAAAGATGCAATCTATAACCACTGCTTAGGTCATGAACTGACAGACCATGAACAGGCAAATATTAGAAGAGATATTAACTTATTTAAGGTGTCGACTGAACATTAAAGAGACAGAAGAATTAATGATGACTCATGAATGGCATCACTTCATATTTAGCGCAGGCGAAAAATTAACGATCAAGTCCATCTGTTTTGCATAGCGCCTGGCAATAACCGGCTCAATATGTACCCCGATGTGTGTTTTACCTGCGCGCTCAAAAGCCGGTAACAACGGGTGACTGCATAAATGCGGACTCAGTTCCCCAGTGCGGCCAATATACAATATTGAATAACCAATCCGGTCACGGCGAAGAACCGTATAAATAGCACCATAGGAAATCAGTGGTGTCCCCCAGGGGTAAATAGTAAATACATACGGGTTACGTGTTGCCCCGGACAAAATGATTGTTTTCCCTTTTTCCATTTGCTGCATTCCTTTTCCGCTCCCATAAGCTGCGGGCGCTAATCACTATCACTGGCTACATTTCACTCTGGCTCATATACTCACTTGCCCCTGCCTGAGAATCTCACCTTAATGAATTATTACACCCCGCCTGTTACCACATTAAACATCGCACAACTGGTTTTTAACATCTAAAGCCGGCTAAAGGGGCAGATGACCACCCATTTTTTCAGGAGTTTTGCTATGATGCCCGCTAAGTATGCCCATGTTATCTTTTTTAGACAAAACACTAATATTGGCGCTCAATAAATTGAGCGTTTCAGTTATTTTTAACATTTTTGCTCAATTTAATTAACAAGTCAACACAATGTGTGAAAATAAACTAACAGGTCGATTAAAGGAAGAAATAGAGAAGCTGAAAGGCGGTGTTACCGAGGCAGCCAGTCATCTCAACAAATCACGAAATACGATATACAACTGGATGGAGAAGGGAAACGCACCGATTGATCAGCTGGAAAAACTCACTGAGATCGGCGTTGACATCCAGTACATATTAACCGGCATTACCACCGCTGAATTTAATAACGCATTAAATAACGTCAGGGCTATCAATGAAACCACTGGCAGTTATAAGCAGAACACACTCGATAGCAGGCTTAATGCCATACTCAGCGACTATATTCATAATGACAACCTGATTCTTATCAACCAGTTACTTAATCAGGCATTAACTCATAAAAAGGTGACAATTGACTGCAAACACCCGGCCTGGACTGCTTGCCGCCGCATTAAAAGGCTACGATCAACTGGCCATGAGCGGGCGCACGCAACAATTTGCTGAGCTACTCGAAAAACTGATCAATGAAACACTGGCTGAAAATAATTCCTGAGTTATTTCACCCTGATCAGCAGCGCTTTTACTGAAAAAGCTTCACTTGATGGCTTTAAAGCGGGCAACAAGCTCCGCCACAAACCACACAATAATACCGCCAATAGCGCCCAGTAAATGCGCTTCTGTCAGCACCCGACCGCCCGCCATCTCTTCTGATCCGGGCAAGGCGCCATTGAAAAACTCCCAGGCCAGTTTACCTAGCAGTACTACCACCAGCACATAACCACTGGCCGGATAATGCCGTATTTCTCGCAGGGCGCCAAATAAAAACAGGCCATGCAGTACACCCGACAGGCCGACATAGGAACGCACATCCGTCAGCCACCACCAGAGCCCTGTATTAATTATGAAAATAGAAACCAGGATCACGCTAATCCAAAGCCAGACACTGGCATAGGCACTAAAGAAAAAAGCCACTATCGCAAGCCCGGCCATATTGAGGAACCAGTGTGACCAGTTCAAATGTACAATATGCCCGCTCAGCATCAGCCACAGCTCGCCGTGCTCAACCAGTTCCCGCTTAAAACGCCAGCTATCCACCCAGTCAAACGCCTGTAAGATAAATGATGTAAAAAATAGAATCAGCCAGAGAATATGGCTGGCATGAAATTTATATTGAAACTTTAATTGTCTGGATGCTGTCATTATCGTAGGCAGTAAGCCCTTCATTTGATATTATTTTGCGATTGTATTGACTAATTTCGCTACAGGCCGAAAGATAGTTCAAGTTTAAACTGTTTAAACCGTGCTTAGCTTAATAGTTCGGCACTTAATAATGGAGTTAATGGAGTTTTTTGTGTTTTATAAAATTAAAGAGTCAAAATCAACTGTAAAGTCAGTCCCGGCGAAATTAACAAAACAGTCTGGCTTCACCCTGATTGAGATCATGGTGGTTGTGGTCATCATTGGTATTTTAGCCAGTGTTGTTGTACCGCGTATTATGGATAATCCCGATAAAGCACGTGTTGCCAAAGCCAAAAACGATATTCGGGCACTGGAAAGTGCTCTCGATATTTATCGCCTGGACAATTATGTCTATCCAACAACAGACCAGGGGCTTGAGTCGCTGGTCAGCCAGCCCACTTCCGCGCCTGAGCCACCAAACTGGAAACAGGGCGGCTACATTAAAAAGCTGAACAAGGATCCCTGGGGTTATGATTACCTGTACCTGAACCCGGGTGAGTACGGCGAAATCGACATTTACTCGTTGGGTGCAGACAATGCACCGGATGGAGAAGGACCAAATGCAGACATTGGCTCATGGGACCCCGGTTAGAATCAGGATTTAACGCACAACACCAAAGCAAGCCGCATAACACATGATGGCTTTACAGTTTCCCGTGCAGCAGCCCGGACGAGCACGGGGTTTTACCCTGTTCGAGCTGCTCATTGTCATTGTTATCGTCGCCATTTTATTCACCTATACCACGCTGGCGATTCGTGGCAACTCCCCGGAAGACCTGATTAAAGAGGAGGCTCACCGGCTGGAAAAACTGGTTGAACTGGCCCTTGAAGAGTCCGTTCTGCGCGGCGAAGAATACGCCATGGAAATTAACCAGCACAGTTACCGCTTTCTGCACTTTGTCGACAACCAGTGGCTGCCGCTTGAACAGGACAAAATCCTTCGTCAACGCGAGTTACCTAATGACATGGAACTGGACATGCGGCTGGAAGATACAGAAATCATCATAAACCCGGGCTCGGATTTAATGTCCAAAGATATGCTGGACTTTAATAACGATTCGGATACGGAGGCTTATACCGATGACGACAGTACTGCGGAAGAAGAGGATGAAACCAAAGCCCAACCGCAAATATTTTTATTATCCAGTGGTGAAATTACACCAGAATTTGATATACGTTTTTATATATTAGGCGTCGAGGCGAGTTACCTGGTCAAAGGCTATTTTGATGGCCGCCTCGAAACCGAACTCAGTGATTTATAGCGTATCGATTACTGCCAGCACAAGATGAAAAACACGACGACACAAACCGGCTTCACCCTGATCGAGGTCATGGTCGCGCTGACCATTATCGCGATATCACTTGGCGCACTGCTCAGCAGCTCTGGCACGCAGGCTAATAGCGCCGGCTACCTAAAACAGAAAACACTGGCGCACTGGGTTGCCACAAACGAACTCACACAGCTGCGAGTAGCAAAGGAGTTTCCCGATATTGGCGATAAAAAAGGCAGCACAACAATGGCCGGCAATGAATGGTACTGGAGCCGCACCACCAAGGAAACTGAAGACAAAGATGCTCGGCAGGTTACCTTCAAACTGTTTTCAGACAAAGACTACGAAAACAACCTGACCTCACTGACCGGTTATGCCACGCGTTAATAACAAACACAGCATCATTCAGCAACAGGGGTTTACCTTGCTGGAACTGCTCATTGCCAGTGTTATTTTTGCCGTCATGGCACTCATGGCCTATGGCGGGCTGGATAACGTCATCGACAATAGCCAGGCTTCCCAGCAGGCACTAACACGTTTGCAACAGGTACAGAAAAGCATACTGGTGCTAGATCGGGATTTTTCACAAATATTAAAACGTGCTATTCGTGATGAGTACGGCAATACACAGCCCTATCTAAGCGCCGGCGAAAACATTGATCAACTGGTCGAGTTCTCACGCGGCGGCCGCGTCAACCCGGCAAACCTGTTACGCAGTTCTCTGCTGCGTGTTGCCTACCAGTTTGAAGATGAAAAACTCATTCGTCTGCAATGGCCGCAAATGGATCGAACCCAGGAAATAGAAGCCAGGAAAACAACACTGCTGGATAATATTGAAAGTGTCACCGTGCGCTTTCTTGATCAGGACGGCAAATGGCAGGAGCAATGGCCACCATTAAATACAGTGAGCCCGGCAGACGGTGAGGTAACAGAACTATTTGCTATTGAAGTAGTACTGGAATTACAGGACTGGGGCGATATCCGACGCCTCTATGCGATGAATTAATAGTGTTAAACATGTATCAGTCCAGAATTCATTTTTCAAAATCAACAAAACCGAATGCATGCATGCGTCACGGCAAACCATTGCGCAGGCAAAAAGGTGTCGCCATTATTACAGCCTTGCTGATCGTTACTATCGCGACCACTATCAGCATTTCCATCAGCACCCGGCTACAGCTGGATGTACGACGCACCGGCAACCTGATCGCGCTGGACCAGGCGCAATTTTACCTGCTGGCAGCAGAAGAATGGTCGCAAAGAATATTGCGCCAGGACAAGGAAGACAGCACTATTGATGCTCTTAACGAAAACTGGGCCGTCGAGCTACCACCTATTCCCGTTGATGGCGGCTCTATCCAGGGAACATTGACCGACCTGCATGCCTGCCTCAATATTAATACACTGGTTAAAGACAGCACGGTTAATGCTGTGTTGCAGGAACGGCTATCACAGCTGTTTAAAAACTTCGAGGTCGAAGGTAATCCAGTCCCTGCCATCATCGACTGGATTGATAACAACCTGGAAACAACCAGCCCGGGCGGCGCTGAAGACGGCCATTACCTCAACCTTGAAAAGCCTTACCGCACGGCGAACTCTCCACTGTATAGCGTAACTGAATTACGCCTGATCAAAGGCTTTGAAGACGGCGAAGCATATCAACGCGTGAAGAAGCATTTATGCGCCTATGGCATAAGCGCCGAGACCCCGATCAACGTCAACACGGCCAGCGCTGAAGTGCTACAATCCCTGTCTGCAGATATGACAGATACCCTGGCAAAAGATATTTTAGACAGGCGCGAGGAAGAACCCTTCAATGACATTGGTGAGTTCACCAGTTTTGCCAAGCTAGGCACTATAATCAAGAACACTGAAGATCTGTCTACCAGCAGTGATTACTTTTTACTGAGAACGCAGGCAGTCATTGGCCAGGCCAACAAAATTATGTACAGCGTCATTTTCAGGGATGGTGAAGGTAAAACAGAAATCATTTCTCGCACACAGCGAACCCTGTAACAATACTGGCATATAATTGTTTGATAGCAGATAGATTATAACCACACAGATTGAGAATTAAACAATGAGTGAAACACTACTCATCCATTACAATATCGAAGATGCACAGCAGGCCACCTGGTCTACCTGCAATGACGAAGGTGAACTAACCGGTAAAATCAGCACCGGTACACTTGAAGAACTCAGTGCCGCCGAAATAAAACGGCCCGCCGTTGTTTTATTGAATAGCCAGTGTCTACACATTAACCAGCTGACCCTGCCCACGCAAAACCTGCAAAAGATGTTAAAGGCAGTTCCCTATGCTATTGAGGAATTCATTGCTGAAGACATTGAGAACTTTCATTTTGTAATTTCAAACAACAAACACGACAAAACAACTGCAGTAGTCGGTATCGATAAGACTACGTTGAAGAATATCGTGAGCATATTCAACGATGCCAATATCAGCGTTGAAAAAATTATACCGGATGCATTATGCCTGGCAGCTGACGAAAACAGCAAACAGTGGGCATGTTTGCATTATGAGGATAATACTTACCTGCAAACAGGAAAAAACAGCGGCATGCTTTTTTCACATAACATGCTGCCTTACATCGTCAACAGCAAGTTACAGGATGAAACACAAACGCCACCTGAAAAAATTCTATTATTCAGTGAACAGGATAAAGCAAATGTATTCGATCAGCTGATCAGTGAAACACTTGCCGAACATGACAATATTGAACAAATAAACATTGCCTATAACACGCATCCACTGGTTGTTTTTTGCGGCCACTATAAACAGGCATTACCACTCAACCTGTTACAACGCAGCTTTAAACCTAAAAGTAAATCGTCAGGCTACTGGCAACACTGGAAACTTGCCGCTTCGCTGGCTGTTATCTGGCTCACACTTAATCTCGGATTAACCGGGTTTCAATTTGCAGAAATAAGCAAACAGAACAATATTACAAAAGCAAAAATCGAGAATATTTATAAAAAATCATTCCCTGAAAGCAGGAAAATAGTCAATCCACGGGTACAAATGGAACAAAAACTGAATGAGCTTAAAGGTGGCTCTGGCAACAGTGAAAATGGATTTATATTTTTACTCGCTGAATCATTTGGCACACTTGCTATGGATAAGGAAAACATCACCTTACAATCTTTAAATTTCAGAAATAGTCGAATGGATATAGGTCTACAAAGCTCTGACCTGCAGTCAATTGAAACCCTGAACAGCAAACTAAACAAAAACAAAAAAATAAAGTCAGAGATAGTCTCGTCATCTTCCGAAAAAGACAAGGTGAAAGGCAACCTTCGCATTGAGGGTCGAAGCTAATGCAACAGCTGCAACAAATAAAGCAATGGTTTAATACCCTGCCTGTCAAGGAACAGTGGCTTGTTTCCGGTACCGGAGCCCTGATCATCATCACCCTGTTCTACGTCGCCATCTGGGAACCTGTCCACAACGGTCTTGAAACTGAGCGACAGAAACAGCAGTCCCAGCAAAAAGTCATGCTCTGGATGCAGCAGGCTGCGGTAGAAGCCCGTAAACTAAAATCCAGCGGTAACCGAAGCACGGTACGTGACAGCAACAAGCCCGTGACACTTGTCATTGAACAGGCCATTACTAATGCAGGCTTGAAATCATCGGTCAGCAAAATAGAATCCTCAGGTAATAACAGCGCAAGAGTAATTTTAAGTGAAGCTTCTTTTAACCAGGTAATTGTCTGGTTAAACACATTAACAACTTATAATGGCATTCAGGCAGTCAGCGCGAATATCGAACGCGGTGAAAAGCCCGGCCGAGTAAATGCCCGCCTTACTTTTGAACGACCCTGATTGCTGACTACTAACTTACTGACTACCAACTCCACCCTGACTAGCCATAGATTCTCCGGTTATACATGAAAATAAAATATTACGTATTAACTGCCATCACGGCCTACCTTGTATTGTTAATAGCAACCATACCGGCAAGCCTGGTAACCGGTCTGCTGGAAAATAACCAGCTAACAATAAAAGGGGTACATGGCACCGTATGGCAGGGCGAAGCTTACGTCATCAACATAAACAACTCGATACAACTGCAAGACAGCCAATGGTCGCTTAACGCCTGGAAACTTTTAATCGGTAAAGTTGCACTTAATGTGAACACAAATTATCAGAACAACACTATTGAAGGCGAACTGGGCTCATCATTCCTGGGACGTTTTTTTGTTAACCATCTAAATGCCCGGATAAATGCTAATGACATAGCGCAATTAGCAGAAATACCTTTGGCACAGTTATCCGGGCTGATAATACTGAATATTGAACACGCGCATTGGAAACAGGGCGAACTGCCTCTGGCATCTGGTGAAATCAACTGGAACAATGCCGCGGTTACCGTTGCTGAAAAAGCGTCCCTGGGCAATGTTAATATTATTCTGGGCGAATCGGAGAAGCAGTTACTTAATGCCGATATAGAAAACCAGGGTGGCGACCTTACAATAAGCGGCACCGCTGAACTGGTTCCAGAAGCAGATTACTTACTAAAGCTGAAATTATCGCCGACTGCAACAGCGAGCAATAATATTAAGCAAAGCCTGGGGATGTTTGCAAAAAGACAGGCTAATGGCGATTACCTGATAACAAACTCCGGCTCTCTCAATCAAATTGGACTAATGTAATATCAACGGTTTATTTCTGCCGACAACGAACGTAACATCAGACAATCGTAAATAAATAACATACAACTTATATAGAATTGATCAAAGGCTTTCTCATGACACAACATATTAACGGCATAAAAGTTACCAGCGAAAATAAGTGCTCGTTTTGTACTGGCTCCATCTGCTGCACCTATGTAACACAACACCTGGACACCCCACGTTCAAAAGAAGACTTTCGCCAGTTGCTCTGGCAGGTATCTCACCAGAACGTAAAGATATACAAGGATGACGATGGCTGGACTTTACTGGTTGATGGCAAGTGCCAGCATTTACAGCTTAATGGTGACTGCGGAATATACGAAGACCGTCCTGAAATATGCCGTGAGCACACTAATGACTACTGTGAATATGACGCGCCATCGGAAGACGGTTTCGAACTGTATTTCGAAAACTATTTTGATTTATTAAAGTACTGTAAAAAACGCTTCAAGGGCTGGGACAAATAAGTGTTCTCACTCAAATATTGCCGCAATTAATTACGGTAATATTTCTTTGAAACTGTTAATCGCGTAAAACTTATCCCCTTTGATTTCACTACCCTGGCTGTCCGGCTGCAAGATACCGTAACAGTATTGAATGCCATACTCATGGGCACACTCAAGCACTTCCAGGTTATCATCAATTAGCATGGTTTTTTCCCTGTTATACGCTTCATAATCCTGCAGCTTATCCCAGAAGCCTTCACTTTCCTTTGCCAAACCAATATCATGCGCGTTGACTATCTTGTCAAAATGCACGTGCAGATTAGTTTTATCCATTTTCAAATTTAAACTCGCCGGATGTGCATTAGTCACCAGCACCACGCGTTTATTGTTTTCATTCAGCCAGGACAAAAACTCGATCACTTCAGGACGCAGTGATATTTTTTCGGCAGTATCATGCTTTAACTGCTCGATATCCAGCGACAGCTCTTTCGTCCAGAAATCCACACAATACCAGTCAAGACTGCCACGCACCGCCGTATACCGCTGCATTAACTGCTGATGCGCTTCATCATGCGGCAATTCATGCTTTTCGGCGTAACACAGAGGCACATGCTGCAACCAGAAATGATTATCAAAATGCAAATCCAGCAAGGTACCATCCATATCCAGTAGCACGGTTTCGATGTCCTGCCACCGAGGGAATTTATTGGTGAAATTTTCGTTATCTGCGTTTATAGTCATAGTCTGTGTATTATACAATGTGAAGCCTTCGCATGTTCGTGTCGCGGCTGTGTGAATTTACCCTGGTAAATTAAACCTTAAAACGAATATTATTATGAGTCACTCACTGGATTTGAGAAAACTTTGTCTTGAATGTGTCGATATCGCACGTGATGCCGGCGCTTCTATTTTAAGCATTTATGATGCGGGTTTTAATGTTCAGGTAAAAGACGACAATTCGCCCTTAACGGATGCAGACCTGGCCTCACATAAGCTGATTCTGCAGCGCCTCGGTGAACTGACACCCGACATTCCAGTCCTGTCTGAAGAGTCAGATAAGCTGCCTTATGCCGAACGTTCGAGCTGGGAAACCTACTGGCTGGTTGATCCACTGGATGGCACCCGTGAATTTGTTAAGCGAAATGGCGAATTCACCGTCAACATTGCCCTCATTCACCAGCATAAAAGCATTATAGGTGTCATTAACGTGCCTGTTCTCGATATCGATTATTACGCCTGGGAAGATGGCGGCTGCTATAAATCCGAACAAAAAGGGGAAGCTCAGAAAATTTCCGTGAAAAAACTGGATAACACTGAAAGCTCGCAACTGACGGTTGCCGGAAGTCGCTCTCACGGTTCAGAAATGATGCAGCAATACATGGAAAAACTGGGCGACGTGGAAACACTGAGCATGGGCAGTTCTTTAAAATTCTGCCTGGTTGCCGAAGGCCGTGCTGACCTCTACCCTCGACTGGGCCCTACTTCCGAATGGGATACTGCGGCGGCACACTGCATTGTTGAACAGGCTGGCGGCTATCTCACCAAAACAGATATGACACCGCTTGAATACAACACCAAGGATAGTTTGCTTAACCCGTTTTTCTTCGTCTTTGGTGACAACAGCCGCGACTGGTCACAATATCTAAGTGAGTAACCGCTTACCCTGCCTGCATTACTGCTAGCAGGGTCCAGTCTTAGCTATAAATGGATCTGGCTATAAATGCAGATACCGGGAACGACGGATATCACGCCGGTAATTGATGCGCATGGTAATGACCAGCACACCGGTCAACATCAATAAAACTGAAGCTAAAAAAACAATGGGTGTGTTAAACATCAGGCTGCTGCTGACCGCCAAACACAAATACAGGTAAGGCAAAGACTCATAAAGAAATTTTGGAAGCATTTTTTCCACCTATTAATGCAATCCCTTGATTTTAATAATAAAAAAATAATGTTAAACATGATTAACTTCGCTAATCATGACTAAGTTATAGCATGAAAAATATTTTTAAGGTGTAAAAATTTGTAATTGACTTGTCCAGCACTGTTATACATTGTAGTGTTGCATAATAAAATAATAAGAAACGGATAACGCATGAGAATAACCTTTTACGGCGTCCGCGGCTCAACACCAGCGCCGGGCCCATCAACAGTAAAATACGGTGGCAACACTTCCTGTGTACTGGTCGAGCTCAACAGCGGACAACATCTAATCCTGGACTCTGGCACCGGCATACGCGCCCTGGGACAGCGACTGTTAAAAGACTCGCACGGTATCAACATTCTGTTATCTCATGGTCACTGGGACCACATACAGGGTTACCCGTTCTTCGCACCGATACATCAGCCCGAAAGGCAGATTAGCGTTTTCACCAGCGACAAGGGTGGCCACAAGCTGCTGTGTTCATTGTTCGACCAGATGGATGGCTTTAACTTTCCTCTAAAATATGAAGAACTGCCATCCAACAGCGAATGTATTTTCAAAAGTGCCGAAACCGTACTGCACGAAAAAAACATACATATCTTAAAAAAAGCGCTCAACCATCCGGGCGGTGGCAGCGCCTACCGTATTGAAGACGATGGCGTCAGCTGCGCTTATGTCACAGACAATGAGCTTGACCCGCCGTACAAGGTCAATACCCGCTATGATGAATGGGTCGATTTTTGTTCAGGTGTCGATGTTTTAATCCATGACGCGCAATATACTGAAGATGATATGCCGCACAAACATGGCTGGGGACATTCATTAATTTCACAGGTCAGGCAGCTGGCGATCGATGCAGGGGTTAAAACCCTGGTACTTTTTCACCACGACCCCGACCGTAGTGATGCAGAACTGGATGAAATCCAGATTGAAAATGAAGATTATTTCAAACAGACATTATGACAATAATAAAAGTTATTGCGCCGCAGAAGGCATGCAAATAACACTGCATAAACAAATTGCAGGCGGAAACACCATAATCGAAGTAGAATAAGCCGCAATATTAATTGTGCGCGCAAGCCGTCACTAAACTACCCTGAATGAAAACATGAAAATACTCGTCGTTGGTGGCGCCGGTTATATCGGCTCACACATGGTTAAACAACTGGCCCAGGCCAATCATAACGTTATTACCCTGGACAACCTCAGTTACGGTTATCGTGATGCCGTCAAGTACGGTGAATTTATCGAGGGCGATCTCGGTGATAACAAGGTACTTGATAAGATTTTCCAGGCCGGTGATGTCGATGCCGTGATGCATTTTGCCGGTTTTATACAGGTTGGCGAGTCCGTCATTAAACCTTCCATGTACTACCACAACAATGTCGTCAACACACATATTCTGCTTGACGCCATGTTGCGCCATAACATCAAAAATTTTATATTTTCATCAACTGCTGCCATTTTCGGCGAGCCCGACTACACCCCCATCGATGAAAAACACAGCAAACAACCCATCAACCCCTACGGCCATTCAAAGTTAATGATTGAACAGGTACTGGATGATTATGATAAAGCCTACGGCCTGCGCTCGACCTGCCTGCGTTACTTTAACGCCGCCGGCGCGGATCCTGATGGTGAACTGGGCGAGCGCCATGTGCCCGAGACCCATTTAATCCCGCTCATCCTGCAGGCGGCATCCGGCAGACGCGAAGACATAAAAGTATTTGGTGATGACTACCCCACCGATGATGGCACCTGTGTTCGTGACTACATTCATATCAATGATTTGTGTGAAGCACACTCACTGGCACTGCAATGCATGATAGAAAAGGATCAGAGTGCGCGTTACAACCTTGGCAATGGTAAAGGCTTTTCCGTAAAACAGGTGATTGATGTCGCCAAACAGGTTTCCGGCAATGACTTTAAAGTCAGCATCGAACCACGCCGCGCGGGTGACCCTGCCGAACTGGTAGCCGATGCCACGCTGGCACATGAAGAACTGAACTGGCAGCCAAAATTTGCCGACCTTGAACAGATAGTTAAAACCGCGTGGGACTGGGAAATTAATTTCCTTGCAAAACAATAGCAGCAGATTAACCGGTATTGCCTGGCAGCGGATCATCGCGACAGCTTATAACAGTGAAGTAACACTACTAGCCAGCTTCTATCAGGCGCCGGGTCATGTGCAGGCGCAACTCACCCTCTTCAGTGATAGTATGAAACAGGTGATGCGGGCTGGTTGATTTCTCAATAATATCGTCAAGGTCATCACGCTTCTCGCGATAAAAATCCAGCAGGCGCAAATCAAATCGATTCAACGCATTACTCAACGGGTCTTTCAACTGACGCCTGCGTATCACCTCCAGCCCTTCTTCATAAAAATTACCCAGGCACATATGCACCGCAGAAAACAAGGTCGCCCAGCCGTTAAACCAGAGCATTAAATCTTTATCAAAAGTTTCACCACCCGTTCCCTCGCCGGCCAGCATTTGCTGCAGCAGGTCGCGTTCGTTAACCGCCTCGTGCAGCTCCATCATGTTGGCACGGCCATAAGCATCGATCGTGGTACTGGTTAACAACATGTGTACCTCAGGATATTTACTTAATACAAAAGTCGCGTCCCTGATTAATGGAGCCGGCTTTTCTGGATTTAGCGGGTTACGCTTTAAACGCGAAGAAGGCGCGGAAGAAAGCACCTGCACCTGCTGGCCGCGACGGCCCAGCTCTTTAACCAGGCGGGCAAAAACGCCCTTCTGAAACAGATCCATGGAAAAGTTCAGATGGCCCTGCTTATGCAGTAAACACAGCTGAATTTCATCTTTAAACTTAGGCGCAGCTTCGACAATATTGGCAATTTTTGTTACCGGTATGCGCTCATTTAACTGCCCCTTGCGATCGACCACGACCTCCTGGTGAAACTCATCAAAACTGATCTGCAGCATTACTTTTGCTTTCGCCCAGGTAACAGAGCGGCGACGAATTGCTGCCGCCATTTTATTCATCACACTCTGGGTAACTTCGCGGCTGTCAGCAAAATCGCCATTGAGCAAAATGGCAAAAGTCGTGACATGCTGCATACTGCTAATCGCATTATAAAAATGCTCAAGCTGCTTTGTTAAATCACCACCGGTAAACAGCACCGACGTCGTCAGCTCATCGACCATTTGATAAAGCCTTGCCGGGTCTTCAGTGTTTTTCATTAACGGCCGGAAAATAAACATGCAGTGGCGGCAGGTTTGCGGACAGCCCATGGCCGGAATAATACCCAGCTTGCTGTAAGGCGAAAGCGCTTCGGTATCAGGCAACTGGTCCACCAGCGCCAGGCGCTCAATATCTTCCGCTGCCAGCATATCGGCGTAACGGTCTTTTTCCTGCTTCGCCAGGTCTTTATAGCCAACAGCAAAAGACTGGCTGAAATAGATTAAGCGAATCCCACACCGACTCGACATAGTCTGCCAGCGCTTCAGCGCTGCCTTTTTTCTGCAATAGCTGTAACAAATGTTGCTGTTGCAACTGCGGCTGCCCCTGGTAATTCTGCCAGTGACGAATATACGATTGAATAAACTCGGCGCTGCTTTGACTTTGCAGCAGCATGGTCATTAAAAAAGCCTGCGGGCCAGTGGCGAAAGCCTCAAGTGCTGCCTGCTGGTAATCAACATGCAGGTTTTGCTTCAACCAGTTCCAGGCATAGACGTAGCTCATCAGAAAAGCAAGCTCGTCTGCATCTGCAGCCCCCGATGAGCTGTTTTTTAACATGGCCAGCATATCGCCACGGGTCAGACGATTAATTTCAGTTTTAAGCCGCTGACGCATGGACACCAGGAACGCCTGCTGCACATCCCGCTGCGCTTCCGCACTAAGCGTGATTTTACTGGAAGGTCGGCCGGACTGAACGATGACCTTGGGCATTGTGGCGGTTGTGGTTTGCATAAGACCCTGATTTTACAGACAGTGCATCGCTAATTACCATAAATAAAATATGAGTTTAACGCCGGAAGGCGATTATAGCCAAACAGGGAAAAGGAAATAACGGACGAAGCAGTTAGGTGATGGCTTATGGACGCGCCATCAAACTTCCTTTATATCAGCTTCTATAAAATGCTTGAGTGCCTGCTTTCAACCAGCAACAGACTTAAAAACTATTCACCGCAGATTAGGGCAGGACGCCCGTAAGTAGAACAATGCAGGAGCTACTGTCGAGGCGCAGAGCTCACTGAGAAAAACATAAGATAGATTAAAACCAGGGTCTGCATCCGGCCACGAACGGACTCTTAGTACAAACAAATCTGACTTTTAGTTAAAATATTATCATTGATAAATATCAATTAGAGTTTGCTTATATTAGGTATTCACTATATAGTTACATTACTGGTCGAACGCAGCCACAAGCGCGTGAGCTTAATTTTAATATTGCTGTTAAACAAACTTTTAGAGTTTATAAATGAAAACATTACAAACTATTGCTGCTGCAACTATCTTAACAACTTCTACTGCTGTTTCTGCTGATTGGGATATGCCTTTCTTTGGTGACGGCAACAACGGTTACAACTCTAATAACTCTAACTGGAACAACAACAGTAACGTTAGCAGTTCTCGCGAGGGCGAATTCGATAGCTCTTTCTCTTTCGGCATGAAAGCTAAAGGTCGTGGACAAGGTCATGGTAACGGTTACTACAACGGTCAGAATGGTTATAACGGTTATAACGGTTATAACCGTTATAACAACGCTCCATACGGTTATGCTCCAGCTCCACAAGCAGCACTTGCTCAGGAAACTCCAGCTACAGTAGCTAAATAAGTTTAGCCACAAAAGCTTGAAACCCAATTCCTAAATCTCAGATGCCAGGCTTGTTTAGCTAATAGTTGTTAAAAAGGTCTACGCTTATAAAACACGAAAAGATATTCATCTGGTTTAATTGGGTATAGATAAAAAAATCTGTTAATTTCTACCACGTACGATTTCGATCATAGCCGCCAGGTGTAAAAATAAACAGACTGATTAAAAAGGCCGGCATTCCCAATGTGCCGGCTTTTCTATGTTCTAAGGAAAAATAATAAAAGTACAGGAAATATAAACACCCTTTCTAACCCATAATTTATGAACGTTTGTTATGGGTGTTGAGTTCAATTGATCGAAGCAACTAACCAAACTTCCGCCGGCACCGGGAATACAGCCGGATTCTTCGTGAGATTTACGTGTAACGCTTCAGAATGCCTGCTTGAACAGATCGACAAAACGCTGGTACTGATCGTCTGCCAGGTGATTGATGCCCGCTGCCGCCTTGCGACCACCGCCGGTGTCAAACTGACGGCATAATTCATCGGCACCGGTTTTATTATTCATCGGCGCGCGCACACTCACCAGGTAAGCACCATCGGCTTTTTGCGTCAGCATTGCATGGCCACGATCCGGAAACTGCTGCGCCAAATCATTAGCATAAATACCACTCACTCGACGCGCCCACTTTTCATTGGGCAGTATATAAAGCGCATGACCATCATCGCTGTAACTTGCCTGCAGCCCGGAGGCTTTAGCCATATCTTCGCGATAACCATTGAGCAGGGTCTGGTAACCGGGTTCGTTTTCGATGAAATCAAACGGGTCTTCGTACTGGCTGATCAACCGGTATAGATCTGCCGGTGCAAAAATCAGATCATCCAGCGAAGAGCCGTAACCATTGTAATTAATACAGGTACCGAGTAGTTTCAGCGCTTCCAGCTGCTCCCGGTTAAGACCGAGTGGCTCCGCGGCTTTTTCCGCTGATGTAAAAAGGTTGTCGCCAAACGCGGCAGTCACCGCCCAGGGCAGGTACTGGTTGTCCAGGTACTGGTTCACCAGCAAGCTGCTGCAGACATTGGCATCCATATCGATGTGAACCTCCAGTGTATCGCGCTGCGGGATCTCACCGGCAAAATGATGATCGAAATAAATCACACTGGCACCTTCATCAAGCACCCTGACCAGCTCATCGCGATTTTTGTCCAGTGATATATCCAGCACCGTTACCCGGTCACCGGCATTCGCCCTGACCTGCTTCACCAGGCTGATGTCTCTTTTCACACCCGTAATCAGCGTGCTTTCGACCGGGTTAGCCAGGCGCAGCTGGTGCAGCGCACAAATACCATCGGCATCACCATTAAATACATCAATATGTTTCATTCTTCAAAATACTCCAGGTTGAACTGCTATGAAGTATAGCGTGGACGAAAAAAACTGCACAGTGACCGTATTATTAAAGACAGCCTGAAGCTGTTAATTAAGGGAGAAGAAATGATGGCCGAACCTGGAAAAAATCGTCAGGAACGATTTTTCATGAGCCCTGTTTTCCAGGGCGAGCCTGAAAGGTGAGGCGCATGGACGCGCCGAATAAAAAATTGTTGGGAACAATTTTTCATGAGCCCTGTCTTTTAGGGCGAACCCGCAGGGCGCAGCACATGGATGTGCGGAGTAATTTAACCAGCTGGTTCAATTCGCCACAGAATAGCACTGCACTATTTAGCAAGTAAGTGGTAATTCAAGGGAAGAGAAAATGGTGGCCAAACCTGGAAAAAATTGTCTGGGAACAATTTTTCATGAGCCCTGTCTTTTAGGGCGAACCCGCAGGGCGCAGCACATGGATGTGCGGAGTAATTTAACCAGCTGGTTCAATTCGCCACAGAATAGCACTGCACTATTTAGCAAGTAAGTGGTAATTCAAGGGAAGAGAAAATGGTGGCCGAACCTGGAATTGAACCAGGGACACGCGGATTTTCAATCCGCTGCTCTACCAACTGAGCTATTCGGCCATGTCTGAGATGACTATTTTCCTGAGCCCGAAACTGCCTGATATCTAACCAGGAGCGGTGCGGCTCAAAGGATGCGTATTTAATCGACTACCCGCGCCTGAGTCAAGTTCATTCAGCACTTTTCCAGCGATTATTTTGCAAGAATAAGGTTACTCACCGGCGCGGCCAGTGCCAGTTTGCTGATATCGGCCTGCCACTGGAAACGGTCGCCATCTGAAATCAGCGCATAACCCGGCTTAACATCAACTTCACAGGGGGTTATATCCAGGTGAAAATGGCTGAAGGTATGACGAAATACCGGCAGATCGCTGCTGCGGCTCACCGTTAGCTGCCAGTTTTGCGCAACGGCTGCATCAATCGCCTGTTCCATGGATAGTTCGGGCAGACTCCACAAACCGCCCCAGATACCCGCCGGTGGTCGTTTTTCCATGAGCAGATCACCCTGCTCATTACGAATGATGAGAAATCGCTTTTGCCGCACGGGGATAACTTTTTTAGGTTTTTTCCCCGGCAGTTCGGAAACTTTCCCGAGGCGTAATGCTTCACAGTCTTCACTCAACGGGCACACCTCGCATTTAGCGGAAGAACGCGTACAGACGGTTGCCCCCAGGTCCATAATCGCCTGCGTATAATCGGCCAGTTCTGTCTCGGGGGTATAGCTTTCCGCCCGTTGCCAGAGTTGCTTCGCTACCGCTGACTGGCCGTACCAGCCTTCTATCGCGCAATATCGAGCCAGTACCCGTTTTACATTACCATCAAGTATGGCATGCCGTTGACCGCCTGCCTGCGCAAGGATAGCGCCTGCGGTGGATGGCCCGATGCCGGGTAATGCCAGAACCTCATCATAGTCCAGTGGAAACTGCCCGTTATGTTGTAGTGCAATAATCTGCGCGCTTTTATGCAGGTTCCTGGCGCGGCTGTAATAACCCAGTCCTGCCCAGTGCAGCAGCACATCATCCTGTGTCGCCGCGGCCAGGCTGGCAATATCGGGAAAGTGATTCATGAAGCGTTCGAAATAAGGAATGACCGTAGCCACCTGCGTTTGCTGCAGCATAATTTCGGACACCCAGACATGATAATACGAGCGTTCTTTTTGCCAGGGCAAATCATGCCGCCCGTACTCGCGATACCAGTCTAATAAACGCTCAGCAAATACCCGCATTACCGTCTCGCACTAAAATAAGTTTTTAAGTTTATCTTTCAGTTTATCTTTCAGTTTTTCTTCCGCACGTTTTTTCTCGGCTTCTACTTTTTCTTCTGCACGTTTTTTCTCAGCATCCACCTTTTCTTGCAATCGCTGTTTTTCCTCGTCGATTTTTTCCTTGGCTTTGGCTTTTGCTTCATTCTCCAGAACATCACTGGTGGATTTTTTCAGGCGATCTTTATCGAGTTCGAACTGCAGCGCCTCAAAAGGCCCATGAATTCTGACATAGACCGGTTCATCCAGCACTTTTTCCAGAGCGGTTTTGCCGCGCGGCAGGCGTACCGATGACATCACATCCATTTTATTCACCATGATGTCGGCGTAACCTTTGGCACCGACCTGCACGCGCTTGGAATCCATGATGAAATCATCCGTACGCGCCTTGCCATCAGCCAGCTTAACCGTGCTGTGAATTTTATCGAACACCGTAACATCACGCGGCTGATAGTCGCCCATAATGGTTTTTGATAAGCCAAAGCCCTTGTCGTGCAGGTAGTCTGCGATCGAAGAGCGCATGTAGAATTCCGGATCAAACCCATCAACCCGGGTTTTTTTCATATCCAGAACGATCTGGCCTTTACTGGCTTTTTTCAGTTGATTGACACTATCGCCGCTTGTCTTTACGTCCATACTGAGATTAACCGCGCCTTCCATTTTTAGCGGTTTATCGCCCATCAGGCCATCAAGGAACGGGTTAGCAACCGGCCCCACCTGCACCTGGTTTACATCGAGGTTTATGCCATAAGCCGGCAGTGCTTTCTGTACATTAACTTTCACGGCTGAATTAACCTGGCCCTGCAGTACCTGCAACGAAAGCGGTTTGATATTGATCTCGCCCTTTTCTGCTTTGACCGTCATCAGCAACTGCTTAATTTCGTATTCCAGTGCCGTTAAGGTAGCGATACGAAAATCACCCTGTATGTCCAGTGAACGCATAAGTTCCAGCGGCAGTTCAATTTTTTCATCACCGCTGGCGGCAGGCACAGCACCCTCGCCTGCTACCGTGCACTTGCCGGTGTATTTGCCGGTGCTTTAGCCACGACTTTCTTTTTATCGACACTTTCAGCAACCGGCGGCAGATAATCATTCACATTTAATGCATCAAACGCCAGCTCGTAACGTAACTGCTGCTTGCTGATATTAACCAGGTGCACCCAGCCGCTTAAGGTACTGCCATCCAGTTTGAGAACAAAATCATCAGCCTGGAATTTTTCACCCTGCAGTTTAATATTGGTACTCAAGCCAACCTGCTGCAGCGCATCGGGTTTTGCCATTTCAGGCAGTGCAACCCCGACACGCCCGGCGACTTTTCGCGCATTAAACGGCTGTACTTCAACACTGCCCTGAACAAGCGGCGTTTTCAAAAATTGTGATACATTGATATCAGCCTGTGTGGTTGTGCCCAGTGCCATTATTTTTGTATTCTTCAGACTAATGCGCTGCTCGTCCATCAACACATCAATGCTGGATGCAATTGTTATCTCTTCATTCTGTTTAATAAATTCATTCGCTTCTGCCAGTAGTGTAAAGACAAAGTCAGACAAGTTTATTTTTGTAAACTCTTTATTAAAGGTCAGATCAGTCGTTAGCTTAAGACGGCTATCAATAACAGGCTGATTGTTTTCGACACGCGCACCAAATTCAACAGTAACCGGCTGATCAAATTCAATGGCACTGGTGGTCAGGTTTAATTCCGAAACGGTTGCCTGCATACCGCTGCTGCGATCATCATAATGAATCGACGCATCAACAAACTCAAAGCCTTCAACTTTTAATGACTCTAGAGGTGAGGCGCCGTCATCTGCGTCCATCTTGTCTGCGGCTTTATCGCCAGCTGCTTTTTCATCGGCGACTTTTTTATCCGCGGCCTTGTCTGTAACCGGTGCCTCAGCGCCTGCTTTTGGCTCAGTTAAGCCTGACCAGTTATTACTGCTGTTTTTCGCCACTTCCAGCGAAACGTTTAAGCCGTGCAGGCGAATGGTATTAATCTGCACTTCTTTTTTAAGCAGGGGCAGCACGTTCACCTTGATATCCAGCTGCTTAATCGCGGCAAACTGTTTTGCCTTAAAGCCTTTTTCGTTACCCAGGGCTACATCATCGACTTTTAAACCAACCCAGGGAAATACCGATAAATTAATATCACCATCAATGCTGAAGTCTCGCCCCGTCGCATTTTCAACCTGTTCAATAATTTGCGGCTTGTAATTGTTCGCATCAAAGGTGGCGACAAACGCTATTATCGCGATAAATACCACGACTAAAAAAATTAAAAAATATTTAATTAAACGACCAATGTTATTCATGACTTAATTCCTGTTATTTTTTATAGCTATACTTGCAATGATTGAGACAACAAATAAAACGACCGGCTAATCAGCGGCAGTAAAACTGTTTTTTTGCCACAGGCCCGACTTACCACCCGCTTTGCTGACAACACCGATATTGTTCATCACCATACCGCGATCCATGGCTTTACACATATCATAAATGGTTAACAGGGTGATTTGTACTGCAGTCAGGGCTTCCATTTCCACACCTGTCTGACCCGACGTTTCGACCTCTGCAACACAGTGCACGGTTTGCATTTTCTCATCAACCGTCAGCTGAATATCAACATGTGTCAGTTGCAGCGGATGACACAGTGGCACCAGGTCGGAGGTTTTTTTTGCCGCCATCACGCCCGCAACTCGCGCCACGCCAAGCACATCCCCTTTCTTATTCTCTCCCTGAATAATTCGCTGCAAGGTTTCTGCCTGCATCTGGATGGTCCCTTCGGCAACGGCTTTTCGCTTTGTTACTGCTTTATCACCGACATCAACCATATGCGCTTCGCCACGCTGGTTAAAGTGATTAAGTTGATCGTCTGTCATAGTGGCTAACCGTAATGCTAATGATAGTGCTTATTATGCCATTTAAGTCGCCGTATTTCTGCCACCCTGCAGGCAGGCAATATTGAGACTGACGCATTGCGCATAAACCGTTAAAATCAAAGCATGAGCATCAATGTACAATTTTTTGCCAGTTTACGGGAATTGCTGGGCAAACAGCAGGCCACGCTGGATTTCAGTGAAGAGACAACGGTTCACGCTATCTGGTCACAGGCTAGCGGCGGACTGGATCTGCCGGCAAACACGCTCTGCGCCATTAACCTGGAATACGTTAAGCCCGAGGCCATCGTTAGTGATGGCGATGAGGTAGCGTTCTTCCCACCGGTCACCGGCGGTTAGTCAGTCCAGTACCATGCCAGCACTCTTACTTAACACAGTTTTTAACCCCTGGGATGAACTGCAGCGTTTTCAGCAGGATAATCTGACGGCGGGGCATTACGGCGCTACGGCCACATTTGTCGGCACCATGCGTGATTTTAATATCAACGAGTCCATCAGCCACATGACGCTGGAGCACTACCCGCAAATGACACAGCACTATCTCGACAGGCTATGTCAGCAGGCCAATGAACGCTTCCAACTGGATGACTGCCTGGTTATCCACCGCTTCGGTGACATCCTCCCCGGCGAACCCATCGTATTAACCGCCGCCTGGTCGGCTCACCGCGCACCGGCGTTTGATGCCTGCCGTTTTTTAATGGAAGAGCTTAAAAGCAACGCGCCCTTCTGGAAAAAGGAAGTCACCAAAGAGGGCGAACGCTGGGTGCATAATGATCAGTAAATAGAGAATGATGATTCGGGCAATGCCTTTTTTTCAACTATTCTCTATTCACCGTTTTCCAGCTATTTAAGTATCAGCTACGAGAGCACCCGCTATTGCAGTAATATAAACAGGGCCGTCTGTCCGCGCTGAACATTAAACAATATCTGATCATCACTGAATTTCACCATTTTCTTTATATCACTCAGTGTTTTTACCGGCGCACGATTAACCGACAAAATTAAATCGTCTTTACGCAATCGCGCATTCCACGCCGGACTGCCGCGCGCTACGTCAGCAACCAGCAGGTACTGACTACCACCTTCATCGTGACTTTCAATGATTGCGCCGGTCAGTTTAGGATTCAGCTTTTCACCGGCAATCGACTGCTCAATTTCATCTTCGATATAAGCCGTCAGTTTTTTCTTCTCACCTTCGCGTATCACGGTAATATCCATTTTTGCGCCGACACGCATCAGCCCGACCATATTACGCATAGCCGAAGCACTTTTAACCGAAACACCATTAATGGCCGAAACCACGTCACCGGCTTTTAAACCCGCCTTGCTGGCAGCGGAATTTTCCACCACCTGCGAGATCACTACACCCTGGTGCAGGTCCATGCCGAATGCGCGAGCCAGCTCGGGCGTCAGGTTCTGCATAATCACGCCCAGCATGCCACGCCTGACTTCACCGTATTCGATTAACTGATCCGTCAGTTTACGCACCATATTGATCGGAATAGCAAAACCAATACCGACATTACCAGCACCGCCCGAGGCCAGAATAGCGGTGTTTATACCAATTAATTCACCGCGTAAATTCACCAGGGCACCACCCGAATTGCCTGGATTAATCGACGCATCCGTCTGGATAAAATCTTCATAACCTTCAATACCCAGCCCGGTTCTTCCCAGTGCACTGATAATGCCGGATGTCACCGTCTGACCCAGTCCAAATGGATTACCAATCGCTACTGCAAAATCACCAACACGAATGCTTGATGAATCAGCAAAAGGGATATGCACCAGGTCTTTATGTTCGACTTTTAATATGGCAACGTCTGCTTCCGAATCGGAACCAACAATGGTGGCCTCCAGCTGCTGGCCATCGTGCAGGGTCACTGCTATTTCATCAGCACCATCAATAACGTGATGGTTGGTCACAATGTAACCGGCATCCGCATCAATAATCACGCCGGATCCCAGGCTTTTAACTTCCTTACGCTGCGGCATGTTTTCAAAACCTTTAAAAAACCGTTTAAACAGCGGGTCATTCAATAAAGGATGATTTTGCACATCGACCGAACCACGGGTCGCGATATTAACCACGGCAGGCCGTGTTTTTTCGATCATCGGCGCCAGGCTCGGGATGGGCTGGCCCTCAACATAAGCAGGAATAGCGGCGCTTGCCACCGTACCCGTTAGTGATGCTAATAGCGCGATAGTGATTGTTGCGGTTAATATAATCGGTCTAAACGAAAACATAACTACTCCTTAACATAAAAAAGTATCAGATAGACAAACAGCATAATACATAGTTCACCTCGATAATATAGGGACAGCATTGCTCAAGCACAAGTAGCGCTGCCATATTGACTTGAAGTTAAGCAGTTGAGCTGATACATTTTGCCACCAATATTATTGATTAAGGAAAAACCATGCGAAATATCACCCGCTTAACCGGCTTCATCTTACTGACAACCGGCCTCTATGGCTGCAGTAACGAGGGCAACAACCAGTCAACACTGGAAACTCTGAAACAAAAAGCCAGCTACAGCTATGGTGTGGACGTAGCTACGCGCTTAAAACAGCAGGGCATAGAACTCGACGTACAGGCACTCAATAGCGGTATCTCTGACGCCTATAATGGTGCTGAGCTTGCGTTAAGTGATGAAGATCGTCTGCAGGCCAAAACCAGTTTTCAGGCTGAGCTGCGTGACCAGCTGGTTAAAAAACAGGCTGATATTTCAGCGAAGAACATAGCCGAAGGTAAAGCCTTCCTGGAAGCCAACGCGAAGAAAGAAGGCGTAGTCACTACCGAAAGCGGTCTGCAGTATAAAGTTCTGGCCAGCGGTGACGGCAAGCAGCCGACAGCAACCGACACGGTAACCACACACTATAAGGGCACTTTAATCGACGGCCGTGAATTTGACAGCTCTTACAAACGTGACAAGCCAGCATCTTTCCCGGTTAATGGCGTAATCAAAGGCTGGACAGAAGCCCTGCAGTTGATGAAGGTTGGCGACAAGTGGCAGCTATTTATTCCGTCTGACCTGGCCTACGGCGCGACTAAACGCAGCGAATTAATCGAAGCGAACTCAACCCTGATTTTCGAGATTGAGCTGCTGAGTATTAAAGAATAATTTTTTCTTTTCTCGCATAAAAAAGCCCGGCTGCAGCTTTACTGTAACCGGGCTTTTTTATTAACAATTTTTTATTAACAAACAGTTACTCTATATTCTGGATCTGCTCACGCATCTGCTCAATCAGCACCTTCAACTCGACTGAAGCATTGGTGCTGGAAATGTCCGCTGATTTGGATCCCAGGGTATTGGCTTCACGATTGAGTTCCTGCATCAGGAAATCCAGCCGGCGGCCAACCGCTTCATCACGGCTCAAAATATCACGCATTTCTTTCAGGTGGCTATCAAGGCGATCCAGTTCTTCGTCAACGTCCATCTTCTGTGCCAGGTAAACCAGTTCCTGTTCCAGCCGCTCATTATTCACTTCCAGCTGCAGGGCATCCAGCCGGTCCTGCAGTTTTTTCTGATAGCGCTGCTGAATTTCGGGGTAGTTTTCACGGCTTTGGTCAACAATCTGCTGTATCGATTCAACACGCTGCAACAGCAAATCACGCATGCGTTCACCTTCGCGTTCACGGTTAGCGACCAGGTCGTCTAACGCGGCAATTAAGCCGGATTCACTGGCATCAATCACCGGCTTCATATCGGGTCTGCTTTCCTGCACCACGCCGGGCCATTGCAGCACTTTAATTGCGTCAACTTCTGAAGACTGGTGCAGCTTATTGGTTATTTCATGACAGGCAGCGAGTACAGATTTGGCATGTTCATGATTAATGGTAATCGCACCTGCTTGATTGGCGCTCGGATTGAAGCGCAAAAAGCATTCAACTTTTCCGCGTGCCAGGCGCTGCTGTAATATCTCCCGGAAGCGGGTTTCACTGGCGCGTAAATCATCCGGCAATTTGAAGTGCAGCTCCAGGTAACGATGATTGACACTGCGAAGCTCCCAGATCAGCTCGCCTTCATCCAGAGTTTGCTGCCAGCGTGCAAATGCCGTCATGCTTTTAGTCATGCCTTTTATCCTCGTCAGTTATACCGGTTATTGTGCAAGTCTAGCATGTAGACAAATCTGGCATGTATAATACGCGCACGATAAAATAAGAGAGCCATGCCCATGCGACCAAGCAACCGCCAGGCCGATGAGATGCGCAGCATACGCATCACCCGTAATTACACGAAACATGCAGAAGGTTCTGTGCTCGTTGAATTTGGAGACACCAAAGTCATCTGCACGGCCAGTGTCGAAGAACGAGTACCCGGCTTTTTACGCGGCAAAGGTCAGGGCTGGGTCACCGCAGAATACGGCATGCTGCCGCGCTCAACCGGTTTACGTATGCGCCGCGAGGCATCCCATGGCAAACAGGGTGGCCGCACCATGGAAATACAGCGTTTAATCGGCCGCGCCCTGCGTGCCGGTATTGACCTTAAGGTGCTGGGTGAAAACACCATCAACCTGGACTGTGATGTCATTCAGGCTGATGGCGGAACACGCACAGCCAGCATAACGGGTGCGTGGGTTGCGTTGAATGATGCTGTACAGCACCTGCTTGATAAAAAAGTCATCAAGAAGAATCCGCTGCATCATCAAATCGCTTCGGTTTCTGTCGGTATTTATAATGGCACACCGGTGCTTGACCTGGATTATGCTGAAGACTCCAATGCCGAAACCGACATGAATGTTGTGATGAACAGTGATAACGGTTTCATTGAAGTTCAGGGCACCGCCGAAGGACATCCTTACAGCAAAGACGAACTCAACAACATGCTGGCACTGGCCGAAAAAGGCATCACCGAGTTATTTGCCGCTCAGCAGGCAGCGATCAACAGCTAATTGGCATCGCTACAACTAAAAACGATATTTTCACGAGATAAAAACATGAAGCCGATCAAAAAAATTGTCCTGGCAAGCGGTAACGCTGGCAAAGTTCGAGAAATCAACAAGCTGTTTGCCGGTAGTGGCATCGAAGTGGTTCCTCAGTCTGAATTTGATGTCCCCGACGTCCCTGAAACCGGTACCACGTTTGTTGAGAATGCCATTATCAAGGCGCGTCACGCAGCAGAGTGCACCGGCCTGCCAGCTATATCAGACGACTCAGGCATTGAAGTGGATGCGCTGGATGCTCGTCCCGGCGTTTATTCTGCGCGTTACGCAGGCGCGGGTGCCAGCGATGAAGACAACAATAGTTTAATGCTAAAAGAACTGGAAGGTGTAGCCGAAGCAGATCGCACGGCACGTTACCAGTGTTTAATTGTTTTCATGCGCTCACATACCGACCCTGTTCCTCTTATTAGCCAGGGCAGCTGGGAAGGCCGGATACTTGAAGCACCTCAGGGCGATGGCGGTTTTGGCTATGATCCAATATTTTATGTACCAACGCATAACTGTTCTGGCGGCGAACTGCCACTGGACATTAAAAACACCTTAAGCCATCGCTCGATTGCACTGAACGCCATGCTTGAAGAGTTTAAAAAACATCAATACATATAATTATCAACCCCGAATTCATAGCAACGGAAATTTTTTAATGTCATTGCGAGCGAAGCGCGGCAATCTCTATCAGCAGCGGTTTCGTCTAAAGGAGATTGCCGCGCTTCGCTCGCAATGACGGAATATTCAAAAACTTTTTTGCGCTATTCACAGATATGTTTCCAACTTAATTCATGACCGTTCTACTTTGCAGTGACATTAATATTGACCAGCTACATACCTTGCTGAGCCGCTATCACATGACCGTTAAAACTATCGGCGAGAATGAAGATATACCCGGTAGTTTCTGGCAACCGCCTGAAGCCGGCTTAATCGGTAACACCCTTTATATTCGAAACGATACGCCGGTGCATTCAGCACTGCACGAAGCCTGTCATTATATTTGCATGGATGCTCAACGAAGAGATAATCTCGACACCAATGCAGGCGGCGATTACGCAGAAGAAGATGCGGTATGTTACATGCAAATAATTCTGTCTGATTTTATAGCAGAAATGAAACAGCAACGTATGCTCGATGACATGGATGCCTGGGGATATTCGTTTCGCCTGGGCTCAGCAAAAGCCTGGTTTGAACAGGATGCGGAGGATGCCTTTGAATGGTTAGCAACAAATCATGTTATCAATCCAGATGGACAGCCAAGCTGGAAACCACGCCAGTGATTTAAGTGCTACGTTAAGTACCCTCACCGCACTTCAGAAACCAGCAAGTACCTGTCCTGTAAATGCATCGCTCCTTGCCATCCATGGCACCGCGATATACCGTCCATCCATGGGCATGCATCGCTCCTTGCCATCCATGGCACCGCGATATACCGTACATCCTGTACATAAAAAAGGCCCTCCGGAGAGGGCCTTACTCTTATTATTATTGTTAATTTATTATTAGAAGTTAAATGTTGCCTGTGCACTTAAAATATCAACAGATGATTCGTAAGAACCAGTCAGGACTGCACCAGATGATGATGAAGACGGCCCATTATTAATATCTGTATCACTTATAAACAGATGCGAATAGCCGAAATCAAGTGACCAGTCTGAAGCAGGTGCATAACCTAGTCCAAAACTTAACCAGGTGCGGTCATTACCAGGGATTCTCGCAGAAGTCGATTCAGGTGAACGAATCGGGGTTTCATCCAACGCCAGACCAGCACGATATATCCACTGACTATCTGGTTTGAAATGAACACCAACAGAATAACGGTTACTGTTCGCATAAGCTAAATCCAGTGTAGGCTCCTGCCCCGGAATACCACCCGCTTGTACGATAGTGATCGTATCCAGGCTACTCCAGCCGGTCCAGCTCCAGTCTGCCAGTACGGTCCATTTAGCATCGAGATCACGCACATAACTAACTGAAAAAGTATCGGGCATTTCAGCTGTCGCTTCTAATGTTGTATTTTGAAGGACGTTTGCGCCAAAAGCAGTGGTTGCAATACCTGCTACTGTATTTAAAGTACCATCCAGGTTGTATGTGGCATTACCGGAAACTTCATGTTTGACCGCAGAACGATAGGCGACACCTATGCGGCTTTTATCGTCCAGGTCTATTAATATACCGGCATTCCAGCCCATTTCAGTCGAATCACCGTCCAGTTTTACACTGCTGTCTCGCGCAGCATTTGACGGAATTGTATAATCACATCCGAGTGGCATCATAGCTGCTGCTTCAAGATTTGCACATGCGGCAAATGAATCAATATTATTCGTCAATTCGAGATCAGCATATTGTATGCTGATACCAAAACCAACAGATATGTCATTTGTCGCTTTCCATGCAATCGAAGGGTTGATATTAATAGTAGCGATTTCGCTGCGTAAAGCATGATAACGACCTACCCAGCCATTATCATATTCTGTAGACAGGCCAAAAGGCACATTCACACCTACACCGACATGAATGCCATTATCTAATTCAGTGGCATAATAAAAGTTAGGAACAAAAGCGGCATCACCCGTTTCTGAATCGGCACCCGATATTGGTGAACTGGCAAATGTTGTCGAACCATTATTGGTGAATTTTGCATCCGGTACAATAATATGCCCGGCAACAACAATTTGGCTACCCGACAAGCGTGTCATAGCAGCCGGATTAAAATAAATCGTACTCGCATCTTCACCAATAGCAGCGGCACCGGCATATGATGCACCCTGCCCGCTCGCACTTTGTTCAATTAATGCAAAAGATGAGGCCTGTGTTACTGTCGCAACACTTGCAATACCAGCGGCAAGCAGTGTTTTCGAAAAAGAATGCTTTAAAATTTTATTCATTCGAATATGTACCTTATAGTTATTATTGAATCGCTCTTGATATTACGCCAGCTTTCATCATTCTCAAAACAGCGTTTACTAATATACTGGTTTTATAGACTAATTTTAATAAAATAGTAATGGATCTAAATATTTCGAGTACTATTTGTCAGGCAGCTTCCTGGGCCGCCGATTCTCGTCGATGGCAACGTAAGTTAGCGTCGCTTCGGTGACTTTTATGCAGGACTTTTCGCCATCCCGCATACGCTCGGCATAAACCTCCACCTTAACCTTCAACGATGTTCTGCCTTCTGAAATAATATCGGCATAACAGCTGATCAGATCACCGACAAATACCGGCCGTTTAAACTCGAAAGAATCTACCGCACGCGTCACAATCGGCCCGCGAACACGGTCCAGCGCAGGAATACTGCCAGCGATATCAACTTGTGACATAATCCAGCCACCGAAAATACTGCCGCCCTGGTTTTGATCTGCCGGCCGCGCGGGAACCCGGATGGCGGGTATGCGATTTTTCGGCAAGCAATCTGGAACTTCATTAATATCTGACACAGTGGTTACCCGTTTTTTTTATTCAAAATAACATGAAAACCCATACGATTAAATGTAATTTTAAAAATTCACGCGGCTATACCCTGGATGCCCGGCTAGACCTGCCCGCCGATTTTGAAAACGATAACAGGACAAAGTTTGTAATTTTTTGTCACTGTTTCACCTGCACCAAAGAAACCATTACCACTTTTAGACTAAGTCGACTGCTTGCTGAAAAAGGTTACGCCGTTTTACGTTTTGATTTTACCGGGCTAGGCACTAGTGAAGGCGATTTTTCTGCCACTACGTTTGCATCCACGCAGGACGACTTACGCAGTGCAATTGCTTTTCTCGTTGATAATTATCAGCCACCTGAATTTCTCATGGGGCATAGTCTGGGCGGAACCACATCACTCTCGGTTGCGCAGGAATATGATTTTATTAAAGGTGTTGTCACTGTTGCGTCACCCAGTTCGCCAGATCATGTACTGCATCATTTTGGCCACGCACTTACCTTGCTCGAACAGGGCAGCCCTGCCAGCTTTGAAGTGGCTGGCGAGTTTTATGAAATAGAACCTGAATTTGTTGATAATGTTCGCAGCATTGATATGCAATCGTGTTTATCTAAACTGGATAAACCCGTACTGATATTTAACATTGAAAATGATGCACTGGTGAATGCTGGTAACGCAACAGAAATAAATCGCTGGGTTAAGGGTGGGACAAAAGTAATCAGTGTTGCAAATACCGATCACCTGCTTTCTAACCGGCAAGCCAGTGGAGATGTTGCCGAGAAGATAGTTGATTGGTTAAAAACAAAATCTTAGAAGATTTTACCGCGGAGACGCAGAGGCGCAGAGAAAGACACTCAACAAGTTACTATGTTGCGCCGTTGGCGCAACTAGTGAAACAGGTTTTCTCTGCGCCTCTGCGTCTCTGCGGTGAAGAACTTAATTACCAACCAGTCGCTTCCGCCACACCTTTACCCAGATCGGCAGGGGAGCGAACCGTATGCACACCGACCTTTTCCAGGGCGGCAAACTTTTCTGCTGCAGTACCTTTACCACCTGCAATAATTGCACCGGCATGACCCATGCGTTTGCCTTTTGGTGCTGTCCCGCCGGCAATAAAAGCAGTAACCGGTTTACTCACTTCGGACTGAATAAATTCCGCCGCTTCTTCTTCGGCGCTGCCGCCGATTTCACCGACCATTAATATGGCTTCGGTTTGCGGATCGTTTTCAAACAGTTCCAGGCAATCAATAAAACTGGTGCCCGGTATCGGGTCACCGCCGATACCGATACAGGTACTCTGGCCAAAACCGGGATCACTGGTTTGCTTCACCGCTTCATAGGTCAGCGTACCTGAACGTGAAACCACGCCAACTTTACCCGGCAGATGAATCTCACCCGGCATAATGCCAATTTTACATTCACCCGGTGTAATAATTCCGGGGCAGTTTGGGCCGATGATACGTGCGCATGCATTATCGGCGGCAATTTTCACCTGCAGCATATCCAGCGTAGGGATACCTTCAGTAATACAGACAATTAACTCAATCCCCGCATCGATCGCTTCCAGCATTGAATCTTTACAGAACGGCGCAGGCACATAGATAACCGTTGCGTTAGCACCGGTTTCGTTAACGGCCTGCTTTACTGTATTAAATACCGGCAATTCAAGATGTTTCTGACCACCTTTTCCCGGTGTTACGCCGCCGACCATATTCGTACCATAAGCGATCGCCTGCTCAGAATGGAAGCTGCCCTGCTTTCCGGTAAAGCCCTGGCAGATCACTTTTGTATCTTTATTTATTAATACACTCATTGTCTGTTCACTTTTTGATTTCCGTCATTGCGAGCGAAGCGCGGCAATCTCTTTCAGCGACTCGTTGGCCAAAAGTAGATTGCTTCATTCCTCGCAATGACGTTGTTTTATAATTTATTTTTCTGCACTTCTGAAACAATTTTCTCAGCCGCATCGGTCAAGCCGCTCGCCGCAATAATATTGACACCACTTTCGGATAAAAGCTTACTGCCACGTTCGGCATTATTACCTTCAAGCCGGACAACCACGGGCACATCAACGTGAACCTCTTCTACAGCGCCAATAATACCTTCTGCAATCAGGTCACAACGAACAATGCCACCAAAGATATTTACCAGGATACCTTTGACATTACTGTCAGATAAAATAATCTTGAACGCTTCACTAACACGCTCTTTAGTTGCGCCGCCGCCAACATCAAGAAAATTTGCCGGTTCGCCGCCGCACAGCTTGATTAAATCCATGGTTGCCATTGCCAGGCCCGCACCATTAACCATGCAGCCAATATCGCCATCCAGAGAAATATAATTTAAATCCCATTCTTTAGCGCGGTTTTCACGTTCATCTTCCTGCGTCTCATCACGCATAGCAACAATATCTTTTTGACGGTATAAAGCATTATCATCAATATTTATTTTTCCATCGAGACAAATCAACTGCCCTTCTTTGGTAACCACCAAAGGATTTATCTCGACCAGGCTTAAGTCTTTCTCGACAAACATTTTTGCAAAGCCATGCAATAAAGCAGAAAACTGTTTTATCTGGTCGCCTTCAAGACCAAGCCCAAACGCCAGTTCGCGGGACTGAAAAGGCTGCAAGCCGGTCAACGGATCAATAACAGCTTTTAATATTTTTTCGGGTGTTTCAGCGGCAACTTTTTCTATTTCCATACCGCCTTCAGTCGAGGCCATGATAACAACACGCTGTGTCGCACGATCGATAACTGCACCCAGGTAAAGCTCACGGTCGATGTTACTGATCTCTTCAATCAACACCTGGTTTATCGGCTGCCCTTGTTCATTGGTCTGGTAAGTCACCAGGTTAGTACCCAGCATTTCGCCCACTGCCTGGCTAACCTCCGCTGCAGAACCCAGCAGTTTTACACCGCCTGCCTTACCGCGGCCGCCGGCATGTACCTGCGCCTTGACCACCCAGCGATCACCGGCAAGTTTAGCCAGCGCATCAGGCACAGCGTCAACTGTTTTGACCACCTGGTTATTCGGTACCGGCATACCGTATTGAGCAAATACCTGCTTTGCCTGATATTCGTGTAAATTCATTGTTATCTCATTCGTTAGATAATATCTTTGATGTGTATTTAATCACACTGACAAAATACTTATAAAACTTTTTTACCACAGAGGCACAGAGAAAAGCCTCTTGCTAATTGTTGCCACGGCATTCTGTAGTAACAATTTTAATGTTTTCCTCTGTGCCTCGTGTCTCTGTGGTGAAGCCTTAATTCTTTATATGTATAGCCTGCTTATTAACCGATAGCGCTGCCTCGTGCAGTGATTCGGATAATGTCGGATGTGCAAACACTGTTAACGCCATATCTTCTGCCGTTGCCTGCATTGCCATCATTAGAACGGCCTGTGCGATTAACTCTGATGCCTGCGCAGAAAAAATATGCACGCCCAGTACCCGGTCGGATTCTGCATCAGCAATTATTTTCACCACACCCTCAGTTTCGCCCATCGCTCGTGCGCGTCCGTTGGCAACAAAAGGAAAACTGCCTGTTTTTGTTTTAATGCCCGCCGCTTTACATTCCTCTTCGGTTTTCCCTGCCCATGCCAGTTCAGGATGCGTGTAAATAACGGAGGGTATAACGTCGTAATTAACTTCAGCATGGTTACCGGCTATAAGTTCCGCCACCATGACACCTTCTTCAGATGCTTTATGTGCAAGCATTGCGCCACCAACTACATCTCCAATCGCATAAATATTTGGCACACTGGTCGTGCATTTCTTTTTAACAAGCACAAAACCTCGCTCATCTTTTTCAATACCAAGCTCTTCACCAAAGAGTCGATCACTGTTTGGCTTACGACCGACTGCAATAATCAATTTATCAAAAACTTCTTTTTGTTCCCCGTTTTTATCTTCATAAACCACTTCAACTTTTTTATTTTTTACTACGGCGGATATCAGCCTGGCATTTAGCCGTATTTCCAGCCCCTGTTTAGTCAGGCTACGTTTGGCAAGATTTGCCAGCTTGCTATCGGCCATTGGTAGAAAATCTTTCATTGCCTCTAAAATAACAACCTCTGAGCCCAGCCGCGACCAGACACTGCCCAGCTCCAGACCAATAGCACCGGCACCGATTATACCCAGCCGCCCGGGCACCTTTTCAAGTTCCAGGGCAGCGGCTGAATCAAGAATGTAATCATCCTCAATATTGACCTGTGGTAATCGCACAGGGGATGAACCAGCCGCGATAATGATATGCCTGGCTTTTATCTTTTCGATTTTTTTGCGTGACTTTCGACAGAAAATTTTAATTGTGTCGACCGCGGTAATTTTTGCACGTCCATGAATTAACGAAACACCATTAACACTGAATAAAGTTTGTATACCACCAGTCAGGTCAGCTACCACCTGTTTTTTACGGTCCTGCATCACTTTCAGGTCCATTGCGACCGATGTAGCTGAAATGCCATGCCTGGCCAGATCTGATTTTGCCTGCGTATATAAATAAGAGGATTCCAGCAATGCTTTCGATGGAATACAGCCCACATTCAGACAGGTTCCGCCCAATGATGACTCGCCGCTATGGTCCAGCCACTCATCAATACATACGGTTTTCATTCCTAACTGGGCGCAGCGTATAGCTGCAACATAACCGGCCGGACCTGCACCGATTACTGCAACGTCCCAGGGTGTTGATTTACTGGATGACATAATCTAAACCCCTAATAACATACGTGATGGATCTTCTAATAGCTGTTTGATAGTTACCAGAAACTGCACTGCACTTTTGCCATCAATTAAACGATGATCATATGACAGCGCAAGGTACATAACCGGCAACGCCTTAATTTCACCATCAACAACCATGGCACGCTCGGTAATACTATGCATACCTAAAATTGCGCTTTGCGGTGGATTAATGATAGGTGTTGATAACATGGAACCAAAAACACCGCCATTAGAAATAGTAAAAGTACCGCCGGTAATATCTTCGATGGCCAGATTATTTTCCATTGCTTTATTGGCATATTTTATAATCGACTGTTCGATTTCAGCGATGGTCATAATATCAACATCATGCAATATCGGCACAACCAGTCCGTTTGGCCCTGATACAGCTACCCCGATATCATAAAAGCCATGGTAGACAATATCGTTACCATCAATCGATGCATTGATTTCAGGGAAGCGCTTTAATGCTTCGACACTGGCCTGCACAAAGAACGACATAAAACCCAGGCGCACGCCGTATTTTTTCTCAAAGCTTTCTTTATAACGCGAGCGCAGCTCCATTACCGGCTTCATGTTAACTTCATTAAAAGTTGTCAAAATTGCGGACTGGCTTTGTGACTGCAATAAACGTTCTGCAATGCGCGCCCGTAAACGGGTCATCGGTACACGTCGCTCAAGGCGCTCACCTGATTCCGCCTGCGCTACTTTTTCAACCGGTGCATTCTGCTGCTGCGTTTCAGGTATATTATTTTCCTGCTTCACCTTTTCTATAAGATAGGCTTCTACGTCCTGCTTTATAATCCGGCCACCTTTGCCGGTACCGGTCAGTCGGGATTCATCGATATCATTTTCTGCAATCATTTTTCTAACTGACGGACTCATTGCGCTGCCTGCCGCACTGCTTGCAGCACTACCAGGTGCATTATCCTTATCGCTGCCTGCCGACTTCTTGCCGTCCTGTTCTACAACGTCAATTACAGCCAGCAGCTGCCCCGCTGTCACCGTGTCGCCAACCGAAAACAGAATATCCTTTACCACGCCCGATTTAATCGATGGCACTTCCAGTATAACCTTGTCCGTTTCAAGATCCACTAACACTTCATCGGCACTGATTGCATCACCAACCTGCTTATACCAGTTCGCAATAACGGCGTCGGCCACAGACTCGGGCAACTCGGGTACTTTTATTTCTATGCTCATATTATTCTTCCGGTATATCCAGCGCAGTATTTAATATTTTCATTTGTTCTTTTGCGTGTAGCTTTGCCGAGCCAACCGCCGGTGCTGACGACGGCTCTCTTCCTGCATAATAAAGCTGCCAGCGGCTGTTTAAAAATGCCGGCATACGCACCTTGCTAAAATCCCATGCTCCCTGGTTCTTGGGTTCTTCCTGGCACCAGTAAAGCTCATTAGTATTAGTATACTGCGATAACAGTGCATCAAGCTGCTCACCAGGAAAGGGATAAATCTGTTCAATTCTTAAAATGGCGATGTCGTGTATCCGGTTTACCCGCCTGGCTTCCAGTAATTCATAATATATTTTACCGCTGCAGATAATGACCCGCTTAACTTCCTCTGCTTTCATCTCATCGATTTCAGGCAGTACCCATGAAAACTGGCCATTCGTAAAATCTTCCAGTGTACTAACGCATAGTTTATGACGGAGTAAACTTTTTGGCGTCATCACGATTAATGGTTTACGGCAATTCCGTATCATCTGGCGACGAAGCATATGAAACAGCTGGGCAGGCGTGCTTGGCACACACACCTGCATATTATGCACTGCACATAACTGCAGATACCTTTCCAGTCTTGCCGATGAATGCTCTGCGCCCTGGCCCTCATAACCATGCGGCAACAACATTACCAGGCCGCTCGCACGGCCCCACTTGTGCTCTCCGGCTGAAATAAACTGATCAATCACCACCTGCGCACCATTTGCAAAGTCACCAAACTGCGCTTCCCACAAAACCAGGGTTTCAGGTTCGGTGGTAGAAAAACCATATTCAAAACCCAGCACTGCCAGTTCAGATAACAGGGAATCAAAAACCCTGAAGTTGCTGCCGTCAGATCCCAGCGCTCTTAGTGGTACATGCGACGAACCGTCAATCTGGTTGTGCAGCACTGCGTGGCGATGAAAAAATGTACCTCTGCCGCTGTCCTGTCCAGACAGACGTATCGAATACCCTTCTGTCAACAGAGTGCCATAAGCCATCAGTTCGGCATAACCCCAGTCAATTGATAAAGCGCCGGCAGTCATTTTATTTCGATCAGACATAATCTTTTCTACACGCGACTGCAGCTGGAAGCCCTCTGGCACTGCGGTAATAGCTTTGGCCACTTCACGTATTTTCTCCAGCGACACACTGGTATCAACCTCGTCCAATATAGAATCTGTCAAGTACCTGGACCAGTCTACATGGGTCGACGAGTCTGCTTTGTCCCCGGGAAGTTTATGCGGCACTACACATTCACCCGACTCCAGAATCCTGCGCACACTGTGAGCCATGGTATCGCATTGCTCCTGTGTTAAAACATTGGCCTCAATGATTCGCTTCGCATAAATTGCTCGCGTACTGTCAAGCGCACGAATTTTCTTATACATCATGGGCTGCGTTGCAGAGGGCTCATCCGCTTCATTGTGGCCATGACGGCGATAACACACCATATCGATAACCACATCTTTTTTAAACTTGTTGCGAAATGCCAGCGCGATACGCGTAACCATTACGACCGCTTCAGGATCATCCGCATTAACATGAAAAATGGGCGCCCCGACCATTTTTGCAATATCCGTACAATAGTAGGTCGAGCGTGCATCCTGCTGCGCACTGGTGGTAAAACCGATTTGATTATTAACGATGATATGAATTGTGCCATGCGTTAAATAACCGCGTGACTGTGACATCTGTAATGTTTCCATCACCACGCCCTGTCCGGAGAACGCAGCGTCACCATGAATCTGCACAGGCACAACTTCATTGCCTTCCCTGTCACCCCGACGCCATTGCCGGGCACGAACCGAACCCTCAACCACCGGTCCAACAATCTCCAGGTGTGAGGGATTAAAGGCCAGCGTCAGATGAACCGGGCCACCGAGCGAATCCATATCGGAATTGAATCCCAGGTGATATTTCACATCGCCAGTAAGCTCGTTAATTTCTTTAGTGCCTTCAAATTCACTGAATAATTCATTTGGTGTTTTACCCAGAATATTAACCAGTACATTTAATCGGCCGCGATGCGCCATGCCGATAACGACTTCTTTGATTTTATGAGCGCCGCCAAATTGCACCAACTCATCCAGCAGCGGTATCAGTGATTCACCGCCTTCAAGAGAAAAGCGTTTCTGGCCGACATATTTCGAATGCAGGTAACGCTCCAGACCCTCTGCATCAGTCAGTTGCTGCAGGATATTAATTTTTTCTATTTCGTTTAAATTGGCGTTACCACGCGCAGTTTCCAGGCGCTGCTGAATCCAGCGTTTTTCAGCTGTCTCCATAATGTGCATATACTCTGTGCCGATAGTTCCACAGTAGGCGTCCTGAACTATCTTCTGTATTTCACGTAGCGACAGGTGCTCAGCCGCAGCCAGTGAACCGGTTTCAAAGACGGTATCATAATCATTTTTTGATAATTCGTGATACTCCAGCGTCAGTTCATCAACGTCAATTTCGCGACGACCATTCAGTGGATTTATGTTGGCGATCTGGTGCCCACGAAAACGATAAGCATTAATCAGCTGCAGAACCTGCACCTGTTTTCTTTCATGATCAAAATTGGTTTCAGCTTCAAAACCGCGGGTATGCTTTTGCTGTGCGTAATCAAGAAAGTAATCGTGCATTTCCCGCGGCGATACTTCTGTGGCAGGAACATCGGTAGAATCGTGTCCATTGCCGTTGCTACGGGGAACACTGTCAAAATAGGCTCGCCATTTCGCTTCCAGCTTATCGGGACTGGCAAGGTATATTTCATACATTGACTCAAGCCAGACAGCATTCTCGCCATAGAATGTTGAACTGTCCCACAGTTCTGACATGCCTGTTTTATTTATTTGAGCCATTTCACACCTTTTCTATTTTGGTCATTTTAATTGTAGAAGCAGTTCACAGAAGTTATCTGTTTTCAACCATATTATTAGCTCAAACGGGCAAAAAAATTCAGATCAACGATTAATTATTGCTATTTAACAACAGCGGAGCATAAATCAATATTATGTTGCACGAAATATCACACTTAAGGCAGGCAAATCGCAGCCTGGTTAAACGCTGGTTTAACAGCCGTGACATGGACTTATTTGTCTGGTTCCGAAAAAACGTACCGGTTCGATTCCAGCTGTGCTTTAACAAATGCAGCAATGAGCAGGCCATCAGCTGGGACTTTCAGCGAGAGTTTCATCTTTACCAGGTTGATGACGGTGAAACTTACCCTGACCAATACAAACAAACACCGTTATTAGTCTGTGCATGCGACCGAAACGACCTGGCCACCATTGCGCGTAATTTTCTTGCGGCCAGCGAAAAAATAGACCCTGGAATAGCCGACTTTATCTATGCGCGATTACTGGAGTACCCTACAGTACAGGTGAAACACGATGCAGCTCATATAAGTCACCCTGTTGTGCAGTAAACAGTGTTATCGGCTTGAACAGTGGTGATGGTAATTGCTGATAATCAAACCATTGCCATTGTTCGCACTTATCCGGCTCCCGGTTTTCTACTTCGCCCGCGTAATAATCACAGGAAGCCAGCAGTGAAATATACTGTTTCTGACCCACCTCAAACGATTCGTTAGTAAAACCCAGGTGCCGCAAGCCGATGACATTTAATCCGGTTTCTTCCAGCACTTCACGCGCAGCACATTCAATCACCGTTTCATCTGCTTCCAGGCAGCCGCCAGGGAACTGCCAGCAGCTTTGTTGATTTTCACTAATTCGCCTGCCGAGCAATAACTCGCGCTCACGCCAGACTAAAACACCGACACCAACGACAGGCCGTGATTTTTTATTGATAGACATAAAGATAGGACTGGTTTTTCGATCTGTGTTTTTATGCTTCGTCTTCGATAGCGACATCGGCCGCTATTTCAACGCGATTTTTACCGTTGCGTTTTGCGTGGTACATGGCCACGTCAGCAGCTGCAATCATCATATCCAGCTCATAACCCGGCTGGCGTCCGGCTATGCCAAGCGAGATGGTGACTTTTGGCATGGGATTACCATCCAGCTTACCCGGTTCCAGTTTAGAAACATGCTCACGCAATCGCTCGGCAATAACGACGGCATTATTAAGTGTGGTCTCTGGCAGCAATACCGCAAACTCTTCACCGCCGAATCTTGCCACAAGGTCATTCGGCCGAAGCGGACTACGTATCGCTTCGGCTACAGCAATCAGCACCTGGTCACCCGCAAGGTGTCCATACTCATCGTTGTAGGTTTTGAAGTTATCTACATCAATCATTATTAATGATAATGGCAGCTGGTCGCGTTCGCTGCGTTTTATTTCTCGATCAAACGCATCATCAAGCCAGCCACGGTTATGCAATCCGGTTAATGCATCAGTTGTAGCGAAACGCTGATATTTACGCTGCATTTCAAGGCTGTCTGCAATGACCAGGTTACTGTAACGCACCCGTTCAGACATAATGTACAGCAAGTTTCTTGCTATCTCATGCGAAACACTGACCATGCGCCATAAGGTATCCTGCTCGATAACCAGCGTTGTGGTTTCTTCAGACGCTTTAACCTGTGCAGAAGGTACACGGCTATCAATGATTGACATTTCACCCACACATTCACCCGGCTCAACCGTCGCCAGAGGAATATCATCATGTTCACTCAACTGAATAACGAGCCGGCCTTTCATTAATATGTATAAGTAATGATTCTCTTCCGTGGTAGAAAGAATGATATCGTCCGCTGCCAGCGTTCGGTACTCGCATAAATCAAGCAGATCCAGCAGTGCCGGATTATCCATATCGACATTTCTGAATAACTGTAATCGAGACAACAATAACTTATCGTGTGGGATAGTCTGCGACGTCATTTGTTCTTTCATTCTTTAATCGGTTTAATATCATTTAATCGGTCGCCTGGCCTGTATTGATCATTAGTCAAACATTCACCGGTGAACTTAAGCTCAAAAAGTTACACCAAAGCGGTATACTTTAAAATCATGTTGATTATAACCATGTTTCTACTATTGATACAAAAATGAAAACAGGCCGCAGACCTGGGGGGAGACAATGATGAAGGAAAATAACAGCCGCTACAGCATTTACAGTAAAGAGCTGGGGCCAATGGAAAACTTCGTTTACCTTATTCACGACCACGCAAGTAATACCGCTGCTATTATTGACCCGGCCTGGGAAGTCGATGAAATGTTAAATTTTGCGGACAGCCAGGATATTAAGATTACCGATATCCTGCTCACCCACAGTCACCATGACCACATCAATGGCTTGCAGCAAACACTGGAACACAGCGATGCCAGGGTTCACCTGTTAAAACCGGAGGCTCAGTTCTGGGGCGAAAACCTGAGCAAACCGGTATTACATCATGGCGCTGATCAGATACAGCTGGGCGAGAGCCAGATCAACGTCCTGCACACGCCCGGTCACACACCCGGCTCCGCCTGTTACCATATTGGCAACGATCTGATTGCCGGTGACACACTGTTTGTTTTCGGTTGTGGACGCTGCGATCTTGCCGGCGGCGACCCGGAAGAAATGTTTCAAACCCTGAAAAAAATGAAAACCGAGCTACCCGAATCAACGGTACTGCACCCGGGACACAATTACGCCCCGCAGGCACCGACATCAACGATGGAAATACAGTGCCAGGGCAATCCTTTCCTGCATTTTGACGAGGCCGCCGATTTTGTGAAATACCGCATGCAGGTGCACGATAAAATCCGGGAAACACCCTATAGCGCTGTTTCTAAAGAAGAAGCCTGTAACTCAATAAAATAAATCCGCTGCATAGTAACGCTCCGGCTTATTATTGACTAATGACAGGCCGGGTTATCTGAGCAATAAGCCATTTCAAACGCCGGTATTTTGACAAATGCAGCAAAGATAAGATGCACCCAGATGCTTATAAACGCTACTCCAATAATCACCCTAGTGCCTAAGTTATACACAAGACACAATATATAGTGACCCTTCCATTAAACAGCAAGTTAAGTGTAAAGTTATTAGCTTCGACATAAGGTAGGTTGCGCAAGCTATTGAATATAAAGAATATTATAAATTCAGTAATTCACGCAAATAAATACCTGTGAACGCAGCTCAAAAATCTACAAACGGTTAGTGACTTTTTATCCACCAAGTTATCCACAGGCAGGTCGAACAAACTGTGCGTAACTTTTAACATCGAGCGGGGGAAGATTAGCGCCTTCGTCATTATGACTCACCGCTACCGGCAATCCTGATAACAGGGCAGGATTAATTTGCGCTAGTGAAAACCACTGATAAACGTAATTTAGCGTTAATACGGCTCATTTATTGCAGCGTTTATTGATCGGTCATGATGATGACGGCGATAGCCACCGCCAGAGACATTAGCGCTATAATAATGGCGATAAACTCACGTTTTCTAACCGGTGCTTCCTTTTTTTCCAATAACGCTTCCATGATCGCGACACGTCGCATGGATTCATAAATACCCGCGTTATATTCCGGAGACCCCGGTTTGTTGGCAACGATCCATTCATGCAATTGCGCATCTGTTTTCTGCTTTAATTGAAACTGATCTTCTGAAGATGACATAGCGCTACCGCCTGCTTTCCTGTAATTCAATATCGACTAACAACTCAATAGACAATAAATCATTTCAAACATCCGTGTCCACATATTATCGTCAGTTAATCTTTTTTGTCGGTGAGACAGATCGCCTGCGCAGCGAACCGTGTTATTCAGACTCTTTCAGCTCGAGGCCTTTATTATGGGTTTCATTAATACGTTTTAACAGATAACGAAATGGCACCAGTGACTCGTGGTGCTGTTCCAGCAAAGCCATATATTGTATCTAACGTTTGCGGCGTTTTCTGCCCTGAAACTGAACAATGGACTGCATTATTTCACCGTAAGGCAATTTATCCAGTGAACCGAACTGTTTTATCACCTGGTCAATAACAGCGCTAATATCATCAACTTTGCCTTCTGTTTGCATCTTATCCGCAAGCAGTTTTGACAGGCCTATAATACCGCCTGCCTGCACGCGAATTTCCATATTGTGCGGCAAAGGCCCTTCGATTTCTCGCAACTTCAACACAAATAGCGATTTTTCTCGTAACTTTACCAGAAGTTCGTCGCATTTCTCTGAAGACTCGGCATCTTCACAGGAATAACCTTCACGGTCAGCCAGGCAAAAATGTTTCGCCTGGGAACACCTGGCCTGGTGATTTGTTAACGCTTTCTCAAATCGACAGCGAACCGACGCCAGCTTATTATAAGTCGACTTATATTCGCCTTCTTCCACTGCTTATCAATACAGCCGGTAAGCCAACCGGCTTTATTTCTCATGTTCCATGACAATCGGCTTCTCACGATACGCCATCAGCTGCTCTTCAGCCATCAGCTGATTTTCGGCAAACATCACTTTTATCTGCGCCGTGTCGCCCTTATCCAGCTCGGCACGCTGGCTCTTGGCGAAATTTTTCGCCTCTCGGAATGTTTCAAAGTCATCAATCAGTTCAAGATTTTTTACCAGCTCCATTCCTTCCGGAGAGCTCATTTTAAATACATAATAAGGCATAATTTAATCCTGTCTCAATCTTTCGCCAGATTTGGTAAACTTGACCAGTACACAGGCACTGGACAGCGTAATAAAGTCCCTGCTCGACAATAACGTCGGCGGTACGGCTCTACAATTGCCGTTATTATACCGCTAGCACTGACCCACGAAAACATCACATTATGAGTACAGAATACCACTCCAAAGAACACCAGATATTAAGCACTGTTCGCAAAGTACTATCTGCTGTGGTTCGAGATACGACACCGCGCAATGGCCGCCCCAGCCCATTGAACCCGAAAACCAGCGAAGACTTAAAGCATTGTTTTATGCTGATAACCTCGCGAGAAAAAGAAATTATTGAAGAAGCGGGCGGCAGTTCCATGGACGCACGCCCACGCTATGCTGACGAACCAAAAACCTCGCAGGTTGTGCAATTTACCAAAGCAAAAGATAAAGATAAAGACTGACTCAAACTCTGTCGGTCCCGGCAAAACATTATCCCAGGCAGGAACATAGCGCACTTTTCGTCTACACTCATAGTATCGAACACAACAGGTATAGATAATGAGTGATCAGCTGTTTGATGTCGTTTTTTTCGGCATCCTGCAAACAGGCAAAGACAAGGAAAGCGTCATGCAAAACATGGCTCAGCTGTTTAAAACAGAAGCCGGTAAACTGGCGCCCTACTTTGCTGGCGGGCGCAAGGTTATCAAGGGCAAGGTTAACGCAGCTACCGCTGAAAAATACAAGGCGGCCCTGGAAAATGTTGGTCTTGTGGTCAATATTGAGCCCTGCGAAAGCGGGCAACAAGAACAGCCTGATGGCTCAGAAAACACAGCACCACAGTCACAGAAACAATCCGCCGATATTGATACCGCAGACTTGAGCGTTGCACCTGTTGGCGCCGATGTCATTGAACATCCAGAAGAAAAACCGGTACAGGAAATTGACGATATCAGTAATATCTCCATGGCTGAAGCCGGTGTTGATGTTATTGAAAACCCGGTTAAGGTCAAACCGCAGAAAATTGCTGATATTAGCGACATCAGCATGGCTGAACCCGGCGCTGATGTACTGCTGCATCATGAACAGGTCACACCGCAGAAAATCGACGATATCTCTGATCTTACGCTAGCCGAAGCAGGTGCCGATATAATCGAAAACCCGAAACCGAAAGTAAAAGCAAAAATTCCTGATACCAGCGAACTTTCACTGGACGACTAGTTTAATTACTGCCATCCATTTCTGAAGCACAACACCTGAAGGATCTATTGCTGTGGAATTTTCGCGCGCAGCGCATCCCGGTCAAACCACCAGTCTTCCGCCGGTACGATAGCACCCAGAACCAGTGACAGGCGAGGCAGAAATACATCCGGGTCGAGCAGCTCAAGACGCTCCATCCAGGCAGACAACCCTTCCTGATCCTCTACTCCAGAATGCTCTTTAGCCACATTTGCCAGCATTTGCTTGGTTAAAAATGTCAGGCTTTTATGCTGATCACCTTCGGAACGAACATCGGCGACATAATGTGCCGCAACGGCCGCAACGGCAGCCCCATCGGCTTTGCCCGGGGTCTCATCAACCACGTAACCCAGCATATTAACGGTCAATTGCGGATCTACCGGGTAAGTCACCGATAACCAGACTCCGTGCGCGAGCGCAACCAGGGATGCAGGCTGAGCGCTTTGATACAGCACATCACAGCTTTCAACCGCATCCTGCCATTGCTCCAGCTCAATAAAGGTGTCCATGGCTGAACGTGCTTTTTCCCAGGATTCATCAGCACGACCCATACCAACCAGCGCTTCAGCAACGTCAAGTTGCAGCCGAGCACGGTCTATCGGTGATGCGCTTGCTTCTAATGCATCATAGGCGGCCTGTTTTTTATCCAGGTACTTCTGAATATCTTCTTTGGACTGATCGGGTGTTGAGCTGTCTATCAGCAAATCATCGAGCTGTTTTTTACCTGTCATGACGGAAACCGTTATTTCTTGAAAATTGACTGCACTTTTTACAGCATTTTAACAACAATGGAAACACGCAATATGCAGGGTAATACCAATCCTATCAACCTATCTAACGAGATATATCCGCTAAAGCTGCATTTAACTGGTCTTTATCAACAGGAAAGGTCAGTGATGCGGCGACATCGAAACTATTTAAAAATCGCTGGTACTGCGGTTCAAACTCTTTTTCGTAGAAAACAATCACACTTGATGCTGAAACACCCTGGATACTCGATAATACGGTTTCAAGGCTGCTGGTACGATCTCGAAAATCGGACTGGAAGTTGAATTCCGCAACGATCACCTCAGGCCGGTGCTGACGAATCAGTTTAACCGCCTTGCGAACGCTGTCGGTTTGCACTACCTGGTAACCCGCCTGCTGGTAGAGCGCTGTAAAATCCGGATAACCACCTATTTCTATGATGGATAATAAAATCTTGTTACTGCTCGACATAAGGCTGATGAAGTCCGTTAAAATAAAGTCTTTGTATACTATCGAATTACCCTATCAAGGTCACCAGCGATGTCAGCTAAATTAATTGAGCCCAAAGTAAAAACCGACCTTAATTAGAAAGTGGTTTGCCTGTTGCCCACTGGCTTTTATTTTAGTGATGAACGCTGGGAGATAATCTGGCAGCGCTACGATGAAAAAGGTGACAGCTTATCGATGGCTGATTTAAAGATATTGTTTGCCGATGAAGAGACCGTGCAAAATCCAGCTGAAAATACCGGTGAAACCTTTAATCATAAAAACTAATACATGGCAGCTTCAGGCGCGATCTCACTGCCTGCCTGCGTCCGACTAACGACAGCCTGCTTTAAAACGTGCGGTAGGTCCGGTGCACTCGACAGATTTGCTTTTAACTTTATTATTAATCGCTTCCTGAATCGCTTTCTGCTCAATAGCATAAGCCGCTTCCTGTTTAGCTTTAATCTCTGCATCCAGAATTGCCTGGCGTTGTTTTTCCTGCCACTCAAGCTCTAATCGACGCGCTTCCTGCTCCTGTTTTAAACGCAGCTCTTCTTCCAGACGCAGTTGCATTTCAAGTTTTTCTTTTTCTAGCTGAGCCGCCTCACGTTGAATCCTTTCACTTTCCAGTTTGGCCTCAGCTTCCCGCTTTTTTATCCGGCGTTCCCTCTCTTTTGCTTCTGCCAGGCGTTTTTTTTCTTCTGCTTTGCGCTTTTCCTCTTTTGCTTTAAGCACAAGCGCCGCTTTTTCTTCTGCAAGCTTTTCTGCCTGCTTCCTGGCAAGCGCTTCAGCCTCAGCCTTCGCCAGGGCTGCTTCGCGCTCCTTTTGCAAAATTTCAGCCTGCTTTTCCAGCTCCAGCACTCTCGCCGCTTCCTGCTCACGCTGCTTATTTATCTGCAAGGCATCTTCTGCTACATTTTTTTCGACGCTTGCTGTCTCCAGCTTTTCACCTGAAGCGACAACATACAGAGCAATCACTAGCAAAGCTATCACAGCACTAATAATGCTGTACTTAGCCAGTTTACCCCGAGACCCACCTGCATCAGCGGCGGGGATTACTGTCGGTTTAACTGGCTCTGCGACTTTAGCTACCGGCTCAGCCGCCTGTTCATTACCGGACGTTTCATTAGCCGTGGTTTCACTTTCAGGCTCCTCCGCCACCTCTACCGCCACTTCCACCGCAGCGACAGCCGCTTTTTCAGTGACTTTTTCACTGGCAGCATGCTGTTTTCTGCTATCCGTTTTCCGGCTTTTATTCTTTTTTAACGGCTTTGGCTTACCACGATTCACACTATCATGGTCGTCATGCTCTGGTTTCAAACCCTGGGTACCACCCTCAGGTCGTATCCAGGGGAAATCTTTTTCCAGCTCTTCATTAGTCTTAGTCTTCTGCTGCGCGATATCCCGGTTAACGATAGGCACCACACTATCCTTCATACGCTCCAGAACCATCTCGTCAACCAGGTCAACATCAATCAGTTCACGCTGGTCTGCATAACCATAAACCAGCACTGTTTCACACAACAGGTTGATCAGGCGAGGCGTTCCGCCGCTATAATTATGAATGCGCTCACAGGCCGCCGGTGTAAAAACGTCAGTTTGTGCGCCAGCCGTAACCAGCCGATGCTGAATATAGCCGCAGGTTTCTTCATGACTTAATGGCTCAAGGTGATAATCGACTGCAATACGCTGTGCAAACTGCATCAATTCCGGTTTTCTCAAGGTTTCTTTCAACGCAGGCTGGCCTGACAGAACCACCTGCATGAGCTGGTCTTTTTCAGAATTCACATTTGATAGCATGCGCAATTCTTCAAGCGCATCTATATTCATGTTTTGCGCCTCATCAACAATGAGCAATACGCTGCGATTTTTACCGTACTCTTCGATCAGGTATTCCATGAATATCTGATGCATTTCGACCTGTGATAAATTAGGGCGGTGCAGATCAAACGCTGACAGCACCCAGTCCAGCAAACCACCAAAAGACTGGTGAGTGTTAGTAATTAAACCCACCGTTACATCATCAGAAACACGTTCCAGCAGCGCTCGAAGGACAGTCGTTTTTCCAGCACCTGCTTCGCCGCTGATAACACAAAATCCAACGTGATTAAGCACCCCATACTCAAGTAATGCTAACGCGGCCTGATGTTTTTTACTTAGATATAAAAAACCGGGATCCGGCAACATAGAAAACGGTTTTTCCTTGAAACCGTAAAACTCTTCATACATAATATTTACTACCAGTTAAGCCAAAATAATCAAATAGTTACGTCTATTATCACACGTCTCGGAATTATTAAGGCGGTAAATTCAATAAATTGTCATTAGTGATGGTTATTATAGACAAATTATAGGGTACACCATCAATATTCAGCATATTGTGTCGTCCAAATAACTGAAATATAAGCAAACAACAATAAATTTTAACATCATTTTGAATGCGCTATGGATACCACAAAAACAGAACAGCGGGAACCCGGTGACACTCCCGGGAAAGTGACGGACTATAGAAGAGTATTATTTACCCAACAAGACCATTATGTATGTTCAGTGTATTCTCAGAATGTAGTGAGACAGTGACAGCATCCTGATCATTGATACACTCAACTATAAAAGTTATCTTGATAAGAACCTGTGAAGAGCTGTGAATAGCGATGATTTTTAGCCAGCACTTTACTGTTTTATGTTTTTCGCTATGCCGGATCTCAGTGGTACTTCTCTGTTGTCAGATGGCCCGGTTCTCTGCGGCGATGCTTTCTTAAACCACGCTGCTGCAGAAGCTCGGTGACGCTGCTGATCATAGCCGAGTTACCGCACATCATGACATGTGAATCATCAGCACTGACCTTGATACCCGCTCTTTGTTCAAACGATCCATCCTCAAAACTTTCTGTCATTCTCTGCTGAATCGCCGCATCGACTTCTTCGCGGGTGACAAACGGCACGAAACAAAACTGCTCGGCATGCTGCTCACTAATAGCCGAAATTTGATCCTGATAAGACAACTCAGAGACATCTCGCACCGAATACCCCAGCACGACTTTTTCAAATCGCTGCCAGACTTTTTCACCTTTCAAGATAGACAGAAAAGGACCAACTCCCGTGCCCGTGGCCAGCATCCAAAGATGTCGGCAATCCGGCACCTCATCAATCGTTAAAAAACCGTTAGCCCGGTCAGTAACAAATATCTCATCACCTGCTTCCAGCGCGGCCAGCTTCGGTGTCAGCGGCCCTTCGTCTACAATATTAAAATAGATCTCTAGCAGGCCTTCACCAGGCTGATTCACCAGTGAATAAGGTCTGGCAACACGTTCATCATCAATATCCAGCGCAACCCGGACAAATTGCCCCGGCAAAAAATCATTAAACTCAGCTTCTATCTGCAGTGAAAACAATCGCTCGTTCCACTGAATTTTGTTTACTACCTTACCGCTTAACCAGTCAGCCATATCACCACCATTGTCTCTATCATTCAAACTATCTTAAACTGTGCACACTATGCTAAATGGCTTCAGCCAATAAATAACCACACATATGATAAAACTACATCCACAACTGGAAAAAGACTGCATTATCCTTGGCGACTTCGAGTTATGCACCCTGCTATTACTAAACGATGCCAATTATCCCTGGTTTATCCTCGTCCCCAAAAGGGAAGGCATAAGAGAAATCCACCAGCTACGCAGCGAGGATCAACAGCTATTAATGACCGAATCCAGTTTCTTCAGCCGTTGCCTTGAACAGGCTTTTCAGCCTGACAAACTCAATATCGCCGCAATTGGAAATATTGTTCCACAGCTGCACGTTCATCATATTGCAAGATTTACCAGCGATGCCTGCTGGCCATCGCCTGTATGGGGCGCCGTCAAGCCTGTTACCTATAGTGAAACACAGCTAAAAACAGCAAAGCAGAAAATATATGACGCCATTAACAACATTCCGGGACTTACACGGAAATCAGAGCATAATCCATCATTTAACAGAACTTAACCCAAACTAAAAGTCTGCTATACTCCCTGCCTCGTTTCAGCAGTACTGAGTTGCCCACAGAAAACCAGAAGCTTCCATGATTACATTATTTAGACACCGCGAAGATCGGGCACCGGTATTCGTTATCAGCCTGTTTTTTTCTCTTGATATTATTGCCTATCTACTGCTGGACAATATCTGGCTATTAGCGGCCTACTGGTTATTAATGATCTGGCCGAAAGGCATTATCTGCGCCTGGAACCACCATCACCAGCATACACCGACATTCAGACATGCTCTACCAAACCGAATTCTTGAATTAATATATGCATTACACACTGGTGTAACGGCAAAACTCTGGGTACTGCACCACGTGCTGGGGCATCACCACAATTATATGGACCAGGATAAGGATGAAAGCCGCTGGAAACGAAAGAGCGGCAAACCAATGGGACGTATTGAATACACCCTGAATGTCGCACTAACGGCTTATTACCGTGGCTACAAAGTGGGAAAAACACATCCGCGCCCAATGAAAATCTTCCTGATTTCAACATTGGTCACGTTCGCTATTGTTGCCGCATTAACCTGGTATCGTCCTTTACCCGCCATTTTCTGTTTCATACTACCGATGATAAGCAGCCTGATATTTACTGCATGGGTCACCCATTCTCACCATGCCGGCCTCGATGTTGATAACGTGTTCGAAGCTTCCTATAACAATATCAGCCCTATATATAACCTGCTAACCGGCAACCTGGGCTACCATACCGCGCATCATTATAAACAGGGTGTTCACTGGTCTCGACTGCCCGAATTGCATGACTCAATCAAAGATAAAATACCTAAACACCTCTATGAAACAGATTACCTGGGCTCATCCCTGGTGTCACGGTAACTAAGCCAGCTCTTTTCATCAACGACCCCTGCTAATGGTAATGCTGACGTTATCCGCTTAATAATCTATTTGCCGGTTTTTTTTCAGCTTTCCGCGTTTAGTTTTACTGTTTAATCTTCTTTGTTGCGATGCCTTTGTCGGACGAGTCTTCTTTCTGACTTTTCTTGTCACCAGAGCCTGCGCTATAAATGACTGTAATCGTGACAATGCAATTTCTTTATTTTTTAACTGGCTCCGAGTTTCCTGAGATTTAATGATAAAAACACCATTGTTTGTCACTCGCTGATCCTCCAGCATTAACAAACGCTGTTTTACCACCGCCGGCAAACTGGATGAAACAATATCAAATTTCAAATGAATTGCTGTCGACACTTTATTCACATTCTGTCCACCCGCTCCCTGTGAACGCACCGCTGTCATCACAATTTCATCATCCGGAATAATTAAATGTTTAACCCGCATCAAAAATCACTCATAATTGCCCATAATTACACCGCAATAACTTAATCCACAAAAACCTAAATCTAATGAAAGCTAACGAAATAAAGAAAGGCCTTGTCATTGATCAGGATAACAAAAAAATACTGATCAAACACGTTGTCGTGCAATCACCCTCTTCTCGAAGCGGCAGCACCCTGTACAAAATAACCGGTAGCGATATCAGCAGCGGACAAAAATTTGAACGCCGCTATAAAGGTGACGAAGTGGTTACACCGCTTGATGTCTCACGTCATTCTGTTCAGCTGCTTTTCCACGATGGTGACTCGTACACCTTTATGGACAGTGAAAACTACGAACAGTTTATGTTAGCTGCCGACGCACTGGAAGACGAAGCCCTGTTTCTTTACGATGGGCTGGAAGACCTGAGCGCATTAATTAGTGAAGGCGAACTACTCGGTATTGAACTACCCAACACCATGGCACTGGAAATTACTGAATGCGCACCGGCGATGAAGGCCGCATCCTCATCAGCTAGAACCAAACCGGCGACCTTAACCACTGGCCTGGTAGTACAGGTTCCAGAATACCTGACACCTGGTGAACTGATAAAAATCAACACTGAAACTCGCGAATTTATTTCCAGAGCCTAGCAATCACCTGAATTCATAACAGTATCGTTTCAATGAACCTGCCCGCATCCATCATTCAGCCACTATCTGCAAGCCAGCAGCAACGGGTTATTGAGCAAACACATAAATATATCAAACAGGCGAGCGATTTATTTAACATGAAAAACCGTCCTGTTGATATTGTTTTCAACCTGAAAGGCCGTGCTGCAGGCATGTATAAAGTCAGCGGTTCAAACAGCCTGTTTAGAAAAGAAAAAAGAGAAATTCGCTATAACCCGTATATTTTTTCAAAGTATTTTGACGATAACTTTAATACCACCATACCCCACGAAGTCGCTCACTATGTAAGCGATTTAATCTATGGTTTGAAAAATATAAAGCCGCATGGAAAAGAATGGAAAACAGTGATGCAGGCCTTTTCTGCCGATGCCAGCGTTACTGCAAATTATGACCTGTCCGGTATACCTGTTAAAAAACAGTCTTTATTCACCTATAGCTGCAACTGCCGGGAACACCAGTTATCAACAATCAGGCACAACAGAATCACTAAACGCCGGTTTAAATATTCTTGCAAATACTGCAAGCAGACGCTGAAATTTAAACAGCATAGCAAAAATTAAAACTCAGCCCTATAATTTTCAGCTACGATAGAAATCAACAACTAGGGCTCTTCGCCATAGTCAATAGTGATTTCTTCACCCGGGTGGATATCACGTACTGCATATAATTCAAAACCAATAAACTCAGCATGTGGTTGCGCACTGTGGTTTATATAACGCAGCAGGTTCTTTCCGTCACGACCAACCCATACATCATCATACTTCTCAACCCAAAGCACATGCGAACTATTTTCACTTACGACAGGGCCATCGTACTCACCCATATAGTCGCCCTCTTTAATTTTCTCACGTGCAAATAATCCGCTACCGTGGATACCTGACTCCTTGGTATAAAACAACTCGTGCAATTGCTCATCTGACAACATATGTATTACCTGTGTATCTATTTCAAAGTCATTTAAAGTAAAAATACTCTGCGATATTTTATCATGTAAAAAAATACAGCCGCACTATAAATGAAGGAGCCTTAATTATGTTATAGCACCCAGATAAAAACAGGCATTAAATATACTATTGCTGCACACAGACAAAAAATTTAGTGCTGGTGGCCACCTGGACCATGCACGTGGCCATGTGATATTTCTTCTTCAGATGCTTCTCTGACATCAACCACTTTAACCGCAAAATTTAAATCCATACCGGCTAATGCATGGTTACCATCGATAACTACCGCCTCGTCCTTAACTTCAACTACGGTAACAACAACCGCCTGGCCATCCGGGCTTTGTGCATGAAACTGCACACCTGGCTTGATTTCTGCGGCATTATCAAACATCTCTTTTGGCACTTCCTGGATACGCTGCTCATCTTTATGGCCATAACCTTCTTCCGGAGAAACCTTTACCTCGAATTCATCACCGGAAGATTTACCGGCAAGGGCATTTTCCAGACCAGGGATAATATTCATGGCACCATGCAGATACAGAAAGCTACCATCGTCAGACTGATCGATGACATTGCCGTCATTATCTTTAAGTGTGTAGTGTAATGTTACAACTGAATTGGCTTGAATTTGCATAGTACCAGAGAGCCTCTACTCGAATAGTTAGTCAAAAAATGGGACATACACTAGCAGAAAACGCGGTAAAAATCACTGCGCAGGACTAAACGGGGTTACAGGCTCCAGGGCTGGTTACCAAAATAGACCCGCAAAAACGCAATTAATCCGCAGATTAAGACAACAAAAACTGTTATGGCAAGGGCTACTTTATCCATGATCAGGCCATTATAACTTGAACATGGACAACCTGAACATGAATAAGCTGTTCATAGATAACCGGGTATTGAATCCTCAGTATTATAAACGGCTGCCGATGTAGCTTGCCAAAATAATCAGCAAGAACGTGATTCCAATCAACACTGCGATGACTTTCGCAACATTTAGTAATATCGTTTTATCATCAGCCTGTAGCATCTGTAATCCCTCACTTATTTTAGGTTTTTGTACCATACACCGCAAATTGCATCAGTTTTCAGGATCTAAATCAAGAAATCTAATAGCCCACAACCAGTGAAACACCACGGCAAGCCGAAAGCAATCGATATATTGACGCCAAAATACCGGCGGGCATGAACAAAACCCTCAGCACAATGGTTTTACCGTGACCGGTTCAGTTACGGCAAAGGCCTGAAAGGGGTAAACCTGGACCCCGCCTGGTCGGTCGCGAACTATCCGCGCGACTGTTTCCTAAAATGCTGATCCAGCAGCAATGGCAGGATGAAAACAAGGCTTCACTGGTCGAGTCATTCATCAGCTGGTTATCGCCCTATTTACTGGTTCTGGATTTTTTACGCGACCCGCAACGAGAAATACTGGAAAAAAACGCAAGTGAACATGCCTTACTGGTCGATAGAATGTACCCGCTTCACCCAAAAGTTATTAACCGGCAGACTATCAATGCGGCAAGGGTAGAGGCCATGTTGCGCAAGGCCAATAAATACAGCAGCAACACCAGCTACGCCGTCGACACTGTTTAAACTTGTATTTACTACACTACATTCCGTTACCGAATTTATCATGGTGAATATCGGTGGTTTCGCGCATTGATTTCAGCGCAACGGAATAACCACGCAGTATGCCAAGCGCCCAGCTGATACGCTCCCTGAAATAAGCATCAGCATCGGCATCATTATCTTCCGCTTTATCATTCAGGATTTTTTCGACATTACGCAATACCAGTTGCTCCGGGATATAACACAGGCGATTGTTTTTATAACTGCTCATACGTAGTTCAGCGACCGGGTAAGCGCCGCCGTCGGCTGATGACACGGTTACGATCATTGCCGGTTTATGCCCCAGCTCAAAACGGTTAAACAACAGGAAGAAGTTTTTCAAACCGGCAGGAACCTGGCCATGCCACTCCGGTGAAATAATAATAAAAGCATCACTTTCAATCAGCTGCTGCTTAATCGGTGCAAGCCGCTGGTTCCATTCTTCATTATCTTCCCATAATGTCTGGTCCCATAATGGCAGCGGATTATCCGCCAGTGCATAAACCCAGGGCTCGATATCATCAAAATCACTGTTCAGTGTTTTTTCCAGATGACGTGCAACTTTTTCACTTTGTGACGGATTACGGTGACTACCGCTGATAATGCTTATTTTCATTATTGAAACCTTTAAAAAATTTTAAATGTATTTTAATTACAGAGTGCCTTAAAAAACGCACACTAGTATATGTCATCTCGTCCAGCTACAGGTCATCGCGAGCAGCGGGGCAGCCCAATCACACAACCAGTACAGGTTCCTGTAATCGTGACAACTGTTCTCGTAGTTCCAGCACATGCTGCTCCCAGTACTGGTCGCTATTAAACCAGGGAAAAGCCAGTGGAAATGCCGGATCATTCCAGCGTCTTGCCAGCCACGCGGCGTAGTGCATCATGCGTAAACTACGCAGCGCCTCTATCAAGTTCAGCTCTTTTAAATCAAGGCTGGCAAACTCCTCGTAACCTTCCAGTAAATCACACATCTGCTCTGTCATTTCCTGGCGCTCACCAGACAGTAACATCCATAAATCCTGTATTGCCGGACCGGTACAGCAATCATCCAGATCAACAAAGTGCGGCCCGTCATCTGTCCACAGTACATTACTGCGATGACAGTCACCATGCAATCGAATGCTTTTATATTTACCGCAGCGCTCAAAGGCCGCCCTGATCGCTTTAAGCAAATCATCTACCAGCGTCTGGTAGGCAAGCTCAAGGTGCGCCGGAATAAAACCCGCTTCCTGTAAATAAGCCGCTGACTGTTCGCCCATGCGATGAATCTCTATTTTATGACGATGCTGAAACGATGCGGTACGGCCAACGTTGTGTATGCGTGCGATAAAACGACCCACCCAGTTTAAATCTTCACGTGTTTCCAGATCAGGCCAGCGGCCACCGCGCAGCGGATACAGAGAAAAACGATAACCTTCATATTGAAATAAGGTTTTATCCTGAATTATCAATGGTGCGACCACAGGAATTTCCTGCGCTGCCAGCTCCAGTGCAAACTCGTGTTCTTCCTGCAGTGCTTCATTACTCCAGCGTCCGGGACGGTAAAACTTGGCGATAACGGCGCCACCCTGCTCAAGCCCACAACGATAAACACGATTCTCATAACTGTTTAATGCCAGCATACGGCCACTGCTTTCATAACCCAGTGATTCGATCGCATCGAGTGTAGTCTCGGGCGTTAAATCAGTATAATCAGATTTTAGTTCTTCATTTTTTTGCATTATTTACACTTAAAAGTAATCTCTATGTCAGCCCTTTCAAATAAAGCCGAATTAAATCAAGCTGCACCGCAACCTGAAATAGAATGCTGGGTGCAGGGGCATGAACCGGCGATTAATGAATTAAGCGGCCAGGTTATTCTGATCGAAGTCATCCAGGTCAATTGCCCGGGCTGCTTCGTTCACGCTCTGCCAGAAGCAATTCGTCTGCACGAAAACTACGAAACTCAAGGTTTGAAAGTTTTTGCCATTGCAACTGCTTTTGAACACTTTGAACATAATACATTGAATAATCTGCAGCGTCTGCTGCAACAGGAAGAATTAATCGGTGACCCCCTGTTTCAACTCGGCAAAGCCGGGTTTCTCGAGAATAATAAACTGCCGTATAAGATTCCTTTCAGCGTGGCCATGGATAAACTGGTTGAGACCACACCTGATATTGACCAGGCCAGCATTAACCGGTTTATCCTCGGCCAGATTCCAGATTTTCACCAGGGAACATTAAGCGACCAGCAAAAACAGTCGATTTATCAGCAGGCGGAAACTTATCTAAAAAGCAGGACTCACAGTGCACTGACTTTTGAAATGTACGGACTGCAGGGCACGCCTTCCAGCATATTAATTGACAAAAAGGGCGTACTTAGAAAAGTATTATTCGGTTTAAGCAGCGGACTTGAAGCTGACATACAGGCATTGCTGGAGGAATGAAACTCACACTTAGTATTTGCCGCTAATAAGCATTATAATTCATCCACTTTTATACACATTTTGAACATTATGATTGAAAGCATTGCAGAAAAAACCCTTTATGCCAGCCGCTGGCTGCTAGCGCCTATTTACCTGGGCCTGAGCCTGGGACTGTTACTTCTTGGCCTCAAGTTCTTCCAGGAAGTATTCCATGTATTACCAATGGTATTTACAATTAAAGAAGCTGACCTGGTGTTAATAATTTTAAGCCTGGTCGACATTTCACTGGTAGGCGGACTGATTGTTATGGTCATGCTCAGCGGCTATGAAAATTTTGTCTCCACCATCGACCTCAAAGAAGGCAGTGAAAAACTTGACTGGCTTGGAAAAATGGATGCTGGCTCATTAAAGCAGAAAGTCGCCGCCTCTATTGTTGCCATTTCTTCAATCCACCTGCTAAAAGCATTCATGAATGCACAGTCCATCCCAAATGATAAACTGATGTGGTACGTACTCATCCATTTAACGTTTGTTGTTTCTGCCATTGGCATGGCATACGTAGATAAAATGAATAAACACTAGGGGTAAAATTATGCGCGGCATGGTACCACCCGATCCGGAGTCCGGTGCATCAAGCATTGAATTTGCTGTTGTCTATATTCCCAAACGCAGCCGCAATCGTTTCGCGGCCAACTGTGTAGAAATTAAATCCTGTGCCGCAGATGCGCTCGACGACGCCGATGCAGATAAAAAACTTTATGCCGCAAGGGTGAGCGGCCCGTCAAAATCGTCTGAAGGACAGTTTATTTATTACCTTGTTGAATGGCTCGACTAATCAGTAACACTAGGCGACATCAAGATAATCCGTACCCAGAATGTAACCAGCCTCATCCAGAAACTTTCGGCATTTATCCCGCACACCGTGATTTCTCACATAATTTAGTACAAACGGTTTTTCATGCTGCGGCTTATTCGCATGCTGATATAACCAGTCAGGCGAATGTGTTTCTGCGCCATGATAACACTGGCCTATTTTTCGTCTGTCAATATCGATCCAGGCCAGCGGATTAATACCGTTATCAATCAAGCACTGGGCGCGCTGCCTGGTTTTTCTTCCTGCACCCCAGAATACTATCTGCCGATTTTCCAGGCGTGTTTCTTTTGCCAGGTACTCGGCTCGCAATTTATCGAAAGCCAGCTCAGAGTAACGGCTTGACGTTCTCGACAGTCGATGCTCCGACTCGCGCCAGTCAATTAATACCTGTTCAAGCTTCACCATACGTTCGCCGGCCTGCATCAACCGCAGCCACAGCTCATAGTCTTCTGGAAATTCACCATCACGATAAGAACCCAGTGCCTGTACTCGTGACTTTCTGAACATCACCGAAGGATGGGCAAAGGGTGACTCGATATAAATCTGGTTAACTATATCCTGCTGGCTCAAACAGGCATTCTGCCAGCGCATGTATTCAATATAGCCTGCCCTGATAATCGCTTCGGGGAATTTACGCGCCTGGGTTGCACATAAGGTAAGCGCACTATCATGCCGCATTAATTCATACTGTTTTTGCAGGCGCTCGGGATACATCACATCATCCGCATCCATGCGGGCAATAAATTCAGAACGGCATTTTTCGATGCCCCGATTTAAAGCGGGAACAATGCCTTTTTCCCGGTTTTCGAAAATTTTTATTCGAGGGTCATTATAGGAACGTAAAACGGATATTGACTGGTCAGTGGAAAAGTCATCAACAACAACCAGTTCAATCGACTGCAATGTTTGCCCAAGTATACTTTTGATGCATTCATTTAAAGTACTTTCAGCATTAAATACCGGCATCAAAATACTGACATCAGGCGAGCTACTCACAATAGCGCTTTAACGGCTGGAAATATCGCGCAGATCGTCAAGACTATCCTGTGCTATTTCCCTGACTTCGTCACTTTCATCCGTCAGCAGTTTTTCAATATCAGGAATAAAATCTGTGTTTTTTGTTAACGACAGGTAATGACAGGCATCACCACGCACACGGGCATCAGCACTGCTTAAGTACTGCCGGAGTAATGGCCAGACCGCTTCAAACTCACTGGACTCAGCCATTTCTTCAATGATGACGCCGACACCCAGGCGCACATTAATCTTTGCATCGGCGTCCGCCATTAGCTCAATAATATTTTCCAGCACAGCGGGATCATTTTTTATTAGCTTTCTGGCAGAATCAATCTTGCCCTCAGTTAGCACTTCGGCAATATATTCATTGATACCATCAGCATCTGATGCGCGTTGCAGCCATAACTCGATCTCCTGCCTGCTACGTGAACCCAGCAACTCGAACGGGCCTATTTGCAACCAGGGCACACTTCGTACGCCATGCTGCTGTGCCAGTTCAGGGTCCTTTTCAATGTTGACGATACGCAACTCACCGATGGCCCCGGATTTCATAATCTCGATCAGTACCTGCATCATTGGCCCACAATACGCACATTGCTGCCCCATTAGCATTAAAACCCCGGGTGAAGTGATCTTTTTCTGGCCTTTTGTCATATAATCGAGTGGTGTTGTCTATTTAAATAGCAGGATGATAATGTACAAAAAAGTAACTGCAGTTTCCATACTCTTATTACTATTCTCAGTTAATGCTTATTCCGCAGCAGATGCCGATCTGGTTTTTGATGATTCACAACTGGATGAGGAACTGGTCTACCCGGACTGGTTTCAGCTTTCAAATGGCGATCTCCGCGATGAGCTTGATGAAGCAAAAAAGTCTGGCAAAAGAGGCATTATCACCTATTTTGGCCAGAAACGCTGCGCCTATTGTGAGCAATTTTTCAAAACCAGCCTGTCCGATATCGATATTAAGAATTACCTGCAGAAACATTACGACCTGTATGCATTCGACATCTGGGGCATAGACGACATCATTGACACTGATGGCACAAAATATACCGAACGCGATCTGTCTATCCACTATAAAACCAATTTCACACCATCGCTGGTATTTTATGACACCGATGGCACACCGGTATTTCGCTTGCGCGGATTTTACCCGCCCTATAAGTTTCGCGCCGCCTTACAATTTGTAGCCGAAGGCTTTTATAAAGAGGAAAGCTTTGCAGAATATTTTGCACGTGCCAACCCCGGCGAATATTTCCTGTTAGGCGGTTTAACCGAACGCGACTTCTTTCTGCCGCAACCTTACAACCTGGAAGCCCTGCGCAAAAATAATAAACCAACTGCTGTATTTTTCGAACAGGGTAACTGCCACGCCTGTGACCTGTTGCACGGCGGGCCACTATCAAAAGATCTGAGCATCGAAGAAATTGAAAAAATGAATGTTGTTCAGCTGAACATGTGGGCTGACACCGCAGTTAAAACACCACAGGGGAAAATCACGACTGCAAAAGAATGGGCACAGTCGCTGGAAATATTTTATGCCCCCAGTATTATATTTTTTGACGCTGAAGGCGAAGAAATTATACGTGTTGACTCGGTTACCCACTTTTATCGATTATGGGGAGTGCTGGACTACGTAAACCAGGAGGGCTACAAAACAACCGACTATCAGGACTGGCGTTTAAAACAACGAGAAATCAAACAGTAAAAGGAAACGTCCGAAAAAATGATACTTACAGCATTACAGGAACAGTTCACAAAGTTTTTATGGCAGACCAGGCTAAATGAGGTTAATAAATTTCAGGCCTTATTAATAAAAGCACTAAGAATTCTTTATGCTACCGGCCGTGACATCGGCGGTGGCCTGCCATCACTGCGTGCTATGGGCCTGGTATACACTACGCTGTTATCCCTGGTTCCGTTACTTGCTGTCAGTTTTTCAGTTCTCAAGGGATTTGGCGCACACAACCAGTTAGAACCAGCCCTAATTAATTTACTTGAACCACTGGGCGAAAAAGGCATTCAGGTCAGTCAGCAAATTATTTCTTTTGTCGACAACATGAAAGTCGGCGTACTTGGCTCTCTGGGCTTATTATTTCTTATCTTTACCGTTTTATCCCTGGTAAAAAAAATCGAGAGCGCCTTTAATTTCACCTGGCGTATTTCGGTTACACGCAATATCTTTCAACGTTTCAGCAATTATTTAAGCGTCATCTTAATAGGCCCACTGCTATTATTCACTGCCGCCGGACTGACTGCTTCTTTCAATTCATCGACTGTTGTCGATTCGTTCCTGTCAATGGAACCATTTGGCACCATGCTACTGCTGATTGGTGAGATTATTCCATACATTCTCACCATTGTTTCCTTTACACTAATTTATATATTAATACCCAACACCAGGGTACGCTTTAAATCAGCACTCGCTGGTGCCATCGTTGCCACTGTTTTATGGAAATTAATCGGCATACTGTTTACCTCTTTTATCGTCGACTCTACAAATTACACAGCCATTTATTCCGGCTTCGCGATAATGATTATTTTGATGTTATGGATTTATACCAGCTGGCTAATTGTTCTAACCGGTGCATCAATATCTTATTATCATCAGAACCCGGATCGAATCAGCGACAAATCGCAGATAATTCGTTTAAGCTGCCGGCTTCGTGAAAAACTGGCGCTTACTGTTATGCAACTAATCGCAACAAGTTTTCATCAAAATAAAGAAACATGGAACCTTAAATCACTGGCCAGTAAAACGCATATTTCCGAGGCAGCACTGACGATGATTATCTCGGCACTACGAGCAGAAAAACTGATAACCACTACCGGTAAAAATAATCAGCACTATCTGCCCAGTCAGTCACTTGAGCATATTACAGTTGAAATGATTTTAAATGCCGCTCGTAGTGCAGAAGAAACCTCAAATTTAAGACCTGATGATGTAGACGCAGCTCCTCAGATAGAAAGCATTATTTCTTCACTGGAAGAGACTCTACAGAAAAAGACCAGTGATATCACACTAAAAGACCTGGTTTGATAATTATCAAATAAAACAGCGGCTTTTTTCATACTAATTCCAGCCAACCTGACAAATATCATGAGATTAACACTCTTATGGCATTAGCATTAATCCATGACTTTAGGAGATCGTTATGCGAAATGCCAGGCCTGTTTTGAAATCACTGATTTTTCTATTACTGACACTGCCGTTATTAATTATCGGCTGCAGCTCGGATAATAGCTCACCCCCCACCAGCATTACTACCACGGATGAAGATGGCTCTACTTCGGTCGATGAAACCGTGTTAACAGAAACATTAGATGCTCTTCCACTGGAAGCACTGACGGACGCTGAAATCGAAGGCTTGAAGTACATGCGAGAAGAGGAAAAGCTTGCTCGTGATGTATACATTAATTTATTTTCAAAATGGAACAAGCAGGTATTCAGTAATATTTCAGACAGTGAGCAAACACATACCGATGCCGTGTTACAGCTGCTTGTCCGCTACAGCATCCCTGATCCTGTCGGCACCAATGGTGTAGGCGTTTTTACAAACCTGTATCTACAGGAATTGCATGACACCCTGGTTGCCCAGGGCTCGGCGTCTTTAATTGATGGCTTGATCGTGGGTGCTATTATTGAAGAAATGGATATTATCGATATCCAGCTGCAGATTGATGATGTTGTCGACAATCAGGACATAAGTGTTGTTTATGAAAACCTGATCAAGGGCTCTCGTAATCATTTACGCGCATTTGTAAACAGCATGGAATCCCAGGACTTCAGCTATGAACCTCAGCACCTGACACAGCAGGTATATGACGACATTATTAATGCGGATATCGAAACTAATTAAACGTCAGGCTAATGGCTGCTTATTTTCGACAGCCATTGCGCGACGGTTTCTACAAGAGCATCATCCTGCCCGTCAAAGAAATGATTACCCTTTAACTCTGTCTGCTTATAATTTTTATTTCCCGCGTCTTTTGCAGCAGCCGCCCGAGAGCTGATTGTAGATCTAACCTCTTCCAGATCTTCGCTACCAAACAGGTCCAGCACGGGCAGCTGAATTTTCTTCAATGAATTAACACTGTTCATACGCACATCTTCTTCATAGGAAGACATGCCTATAGCAACAAAACCCTGCACTTTCTCTGGCGCAGATGAAAGATAATAAGCAGTCATTACCGCACCCTGGCTATGTGCGATCAACACAATCTGTTTTGAACCGTTATCTTTAAGGTATTTAATGGCCGCATTGATGCGTGGTGCAACCTCACCGTATAGCGGCGCATATTCCAGATGCTCAGCATCATTTGCCAATATCGGTAACTGAATCGAAAGGGTATTCCAGTTATGTGCAGTTAAACCGACACGTAAAGGCTGCACTACCTGCTGCCAGTCCGGGTGCGCACCGGTACCATGCATAATGATAGCGGCTCGGCCTTTATTTTCTTCTGCCTCGGTATAGATACTCAAAAAATCACTCACGCCGTCGTTTAACCAGACAGCATCGCCATCAATGATGGCATCAACAACCTGGTCTGCCCAACGTTTCTCTTTCGCCAGGTCGGACGCCTGAACATTGACTGCAAAAAAAGCCAGAACAAAAAATTGTAATAGAACTGGAAACTGACGCATGACTTTACCACCCATTATTAAATTTAATTAATTTCAAACTATGAACCGATTATTCTACATTGCTAACTTTGTGCTTACAATTGAAATGGAACTTATAACTTTTCATTAGCTCTGAAATCGCACATACTAGAATAAAACTGACCAGATAAAAACTATGGGATTAGATCACTTACCTACAAAAGAACAGGCATTGCCAGGCAGAGAAGCGCGCATGCCCGTTGCTGACAAACACTTCGTTAACGGCAACGTACTGAAGCCGCCCTTCTGCGATGGTCTGCAGCAAATCATTTTCGGTCTGGGCTGTTTCTGGGGCGCCGAACGAAAGTTCTGGCAACTTGATGGCGTCTATACCACCGCCGTCGGTTATGCTGCCGGCATTACCCCCAATCCGACTTACCAGGAAGTCTGCACCGGCATGACCGGTCACAATGAAGTGGTTCTGGTGGTATATGACCCGGATAAAATCACTACCGAACAATTGCTCAAGGTATTCTGGGAATCGCATAACCCTACGCAGGGCATGCGCCAGGGCAATGACCGTGGTACACAATACCGCTCAGGCATTTATGTTTATAATGAAGAGCAGCGTAATGCCGCCGAAGTTTCTCGTGGTTTATTCCAGCAGCAACTGGCGAAATCCGGTTTCCCGGCGATTACTACAGAAATTCTGGATGCGCCGGAATTTTATTACGCCGAAGAATACCACCAGCAGTACCTGGCTAAAAACCCGAGTGGTTACTGCGGTCTGGGCGGAACTGGCGTAAGCTACACATAAATAGTTTAAACGCTGATAGATACGTGCTGCCCACGGATATCGCGTGTCGGCGTGATTTATCCGGGGCCACGGCCTTTCAGTAACTCATCGGCTCCCCTGGCGATAAAGCGCAGCTGGGTGATGGCTTTTTCTGTCAACGATTTCAACTCTGCCGGTTTACAATCCAGGGCCTCAGCGCCGGCATTAAACACCAGTATTACCATCGCTTCCGACTGGATTTTTGCCTCATCGGTCGGGTAACCCTGCGTCTGCTGAATATAATCGGCAAGTTCGACAATAAAGTACTGCAACTCTCGCGACACGGCTTTACGAAAAGCCAGTGACGTTCCCGAACGTTCACGCAACAATAAATAAAACACATGCGGACTTCGCTGAATAAACTCCATAAAGGTCTCAACCGATGTGCGAATTACACTGCCCTGATCCTTAATACGCTGACGCGCTTTCCTCATCAGCTGTCGCAAGGCAACACCACCTTCATCCACCAGCGTTAAACCAAGCTCTTCCATATCAGCAAAATGCCGATAAAAGGAATTCGGCGCAATACCAGCTTCTCGAGCCACTTCACGCAAGCTTAAACTGGAATAACTGCGCTCCTGACTCAACAGGCTAAACGCCGCATCAATAATCATGCGACGGGTTTTTTCTTTTTGTTGAGCTCTGCTGGTTGCCATATTCGCCATTATATCCGACCCGGACCTTAACACAGGCTAAAAATTAAACGAACATGTGTAAATTATTTATTATAATTATTTGACATTCCCTTTATAGAAAGGTATTTTGAGCGTACACTTGTACACCATATTACACGAACAATCTAATCATGCAAAAACCAGAACTTTTATGGCTTAATATTTCCGTTTTCAGTATCACTGGACTGGTCACCCTGATCGGGGTTCCTGCTTATGCTTTTATTTACGGCTTTGATGGCTGGCAGATTGCCGCCATGATTGCCGGTATCGCATTTTGCGAAATTTCCATTACTGCCGGTTACCATCGACTCTGGTCGCATCGATCGTACCAGGCCCACTGGCTGGTTAGAATGATACTTGCCATTGGTGGTACTTTTGCGACGCAGAACAGTATTCTGCACTGGGCCTCCGACCACCGCAGACATCACCGTCATGTAGACGATGCTGAACAGGATCCTTACTGCTCCAAGCGCGGATTCTGGTTTTCACACATCGGCTGGATGCTTCGCGATTATGATGCAAATAAGGATTCGCAGTACAGGAACTGCCAGGACCTGAAAAACGATCCCATCGTTATGTGGCAACATCGCCACTACCTGCCACTGGTACTGGGCCTTAATTTTGGTATACCTGTTTTACTTGGCCTATGGCATGGCGATTTGCTGGGCATGCTGTTGCTAGTGGGAGCCGCACGTCTGGCAATTTCCCACCACCTGACATTTTTTATTAACTCACTCGCTCATATCTGGGGGAAACAGCCCTACTCTGACAGCAACACCTCCAGAGATAACGGTGTGCTTGCCCTGCTTACCATGGGCGAGGGTTACCATAATTATCACCACTGTTTTCAACGTGATTACCGTAACGGCATACACTGGTGGCAATTTGACCCTACTAAATGGCTGATTCGCAGCCTGGCTCTGGCCGGACTGGCAAAAAATCTTTATCGCACACCCATAGAAAGAATCGAAACCTTACGCGCACAGATGCTGCTAACCGCAACCTCACGCAAACTGGCGGAGCTGCCTCACGCAGACACACTAATCCTTCGCTTACAGCTGGAGTACGAAACCCTGTTAAGCAAAATAAATGCCTTTGCCAGGGCAAAGAAGCTGTGGATGGAAGCCAGTAAAGCCTCAGTAATAGAGGCTTATGATCTTGACGATTTAAAAGAGAGAGTTGAACAGCTCAAAGCCAATTTCCTGAATCAGAAAAAAGACTGGCTGATGTTAAATGCGAAACTTGCCTGAATACCGGCAGAGTAAATTAATACTCACACAGCAGCAGTGATTTACCCGTCATCGATGGTGGCTGCTGCAGTCCCATTAATTGCAGGACAGTCGGTGCCACGGCACTTAAATCGCCGCCGGGGCGCAAATGCCAGTTAGTCTCATCAATCACCATAACGGGCACAGGATACAGGGTATGCTGTGTATGCGGCTCCTGTGTGACCGGATCAACCATTTCGTCACAGTTACCATGATCGGCCGTTAATATCACCGAAAAACCGGCTTCCTTAGCGGCGTCCAGAACACGGCCAACTTCCCGGTCCAGTACTTCTACGGCTTTAATCACTGCTTCGCGCACTGCGGTATGTCCAACCATATCGCCATTGGCAAAATTCACCAGGATAAAACCATACTCACCGGAATGCAGTCCTTCAATGACTTTATCGGCGACTCCGGCAGCGCTCATTTCAGGCATCAGGTCATAAGTAGCAACATCAGGTGAATTCACCATGACGTGATCTTCACCGGCAAACGGTTTCTTTTTACCGCCATTGAAGAAGTAGGTTACATGCGCGTATTTTTCAGTTTCTGCGCAGTGCATTTGCCTGTAACCGGCACGGCTGACAACAGAGGCGATGGTAGCCTGCGGCCGTTCCGGCGCGTAACCAATCGGCAGTAAAAACTCAGGGTCATATTCGGTTAAACAGGTAACCAGGGCGCCTTCAAAATCACCAGTATCGAATTCATCAAAGTCTTCCTGGCTCAAAGCAGCAGTCAGTTGACGTGAACGGTCGTTACGGAAATTAAAAAAGATAACATTGTCGCCTGACTCAATCAGCTCGGCATTATCCAGCACCGTCGGCAGAATAAATTCATCGGTGGCTTCACTGGCATAGGCAGCTTCGATGGCATAACGCGCATTTTCAGCACGTTCACCTTCACCCTTAACCATGGCATTCCACGCCAGTCCGGTTCGATCCCAGCGGTTGTCTCTATCCATCGAATAATAACGGCCACTAATGGTTGCGATACTGCCATTAGAATCTTCCAGCAGACTCTCTATTTCCGCAAGAAATACCAGTGCTGACATTTGCGCGGTATCGCGGCCATCGGTAGTCATATGTACTACCGGCCTGACCTTATGATCCGCGCAGAGTTTGATTAAAGCTTTCAGGTGATTGATGTGACTGTGCACACCGCCATTAGAGGTTAAGCCGACAAGGTGCACCGGGCGATCATTCGCTGCCGCGTCTTCAACCGCAGCCACTAAGGCAGCGTTAGTGAAAAAATCACCGCTTTCAATCTCATCATTAATTCGCACCAGGTCCTGCCGGATCACCGATCCACTGCCCAGTGTCATGTGACCCACTTCGGAGTTACCCATCTGACCATCTGGCAAACCAACCGAACTGCCACAGGCATCCAGTGTTGTGTGTGAGTTTCTTGAAAAATACTCGTCTAAACGCGGAGTATCAGCTTCCTGAACAGCGTTATTTATACGACTTGGGTTGACACCAAAACCATCCAGAATAATCAGGAGGGTGGGTCTTCGGGGGACACTTCGATCGACCATTAGAGCTCTCTGCCCTTCTCTCTTTAAAGATATATTATTTGAGGCGTGATTTTACACTATTGCAAAAGGATTCACGAATAAAAAGCTGTTAACAATAGATGACAGGCATTTCATCGATTAACATATTGCCGGCAGCAGCAAACACCGTTACCCTGGCTAACACTCATGACCCTGCTATTAAACAACAGCAATTAACAACACACTATTTCTTTTCAGGCTTATCATCGCTATCAACTTCCTCATCGTCGCGATTATTATCTTTCTCTTCCTGCTCAGCCTCATCAAACAGTTTTTCCATGTCTTCATCACTCAGCGGGTTACCCTCGGCATCGTGATCATCTTGCGGAAAGTAACTTTCCTGCGTCAGCATGGGCTCTTCAACCAGGGAAAAGTCATCATTCTCCATGATGACATTTTCCTGCTCTTCTTCCTTTGTCTTCAGGAAGAGCCTGGAACTAATCAGCCCCAGTTCGAATAACAGCCAGATCGGAATAGCCAGCAATGACTGCGAAATAACATCGGGCGGCGTCAGCAGCATGCCAATAACAAACGCACCGATAATTATGTAGGGACGTTTCTCCGCCAGCTTGTCGGTCGTGGTAACACCGGCTGCAATCAATAAAAATGTGGCCACCGGTACTTCAAAGGCAATACCAAAAGCCAGGAATATGGCAATAATAAAATCCAGGTACTGGCCAATATCGGTCATTACCGCCACCCCTTCCGGCGCGATACCAATAAAGAAACCAAACAGGATAGGGAAAATCACAAAGTAGGCAAAGGCAATGCCGCAGTAAAATAAAATAACACTGGAAATAAGCAGCGGCGTTGCCAGGCGTTTTTCATGGCGGTATAAACCCGGCGCAATAAACGCCCAGATTTGATGCAGCAAATAAGGAATGGTTAGCAAAACCGAAAGCAGCAGCACCAGTTTGAATGGCACTAAAAACGGCGAGGTTACCCCGGTCGCAATCATTGAGGTGCCTTCCGGCATTAATGCGAGCAGTGGCTTGGCAGCAATAGTAAAGATGTCTTCAGAAAAAGCGAACAGCGCAATAAACACGATAAGTATGGCCAGCAACATATGCAGCAGCCGATCGCGCAACTCAATCAGGTGATCCATCAGGGTCTGTTCTTTTTCCTCCAGATCGGTTTGCGTTTCTTGCTCTGCCATTTATTTATTAACTTGAAGGCTTTTCTTTATCGGCAGCGGTCGTAGCTTGTTTCTGCTTGCTGTCCGAAACGTCGATTGAAGTATCCGATGAAGCAGGCGCTTCATCATAAAATGAGTGTGATGGGGTGTCGGTTAAAATGTCAGCTGCTGAAGCTGCACTGGGCAGGTCAGCCTTAACTTCATCAACACCGGCTTTTATCTGTTGCTGCAGCTCATTAATCTGCACTTCCTGGTTATGCAGCATGCGCTTAAATTCGTTAACGTCGAGCTCAGATTCAACTTCACTGCGCACACCTTCGATGTAGCGGCGCGCCTTACCGAAAAAATAACCGGCTTTTCGGGCAGCACCGGGCAAACGCTCCGGTCCTATAATAACCAGAGCCAGCACAAGAATAAGTGAAATTTCCCAGAAACCGACGTCGAACATGACTGATGATATAAAGTTAGCACAGCATCACGTCATGCAAGCATGATGACATGATGTTGAGGCTTGATTACACCTTATCTTCTTTTTTAACCGATTCAGTATTCGCAGACTCTTCCTCTGACTCCTGCGCCACTTTATTTTGCTGAGCCTTATCATCACCACCGTCTGTAACGGCACTTTTGAAACTTTTGATTGCTGAGCCTAAATCGCCACCGACATTTTTTAATTTTTTAGTACCAAAAATTAAAATTACAACAGCCAATACAATCAACAATTGCCAAATACTAATACCCATAATCTTTACTCTCTATGTTCTTTAATTTTCAGATGATTGTCAGCGGAAAATACCCGGAAAATATTATTTTCTCGCTGCCTTCTCATCATGACCAGATACGCCAAAACGGCGAGCCAGTTCTTTTAATACATCATCAGCAGATAAATTCTGCTCTGCCAGCAGCACCATGGTATGAAACCAGAGGTCTGCGACTTCATAAACCAGTTTATCCTTATTATCTTCATTGGCAACGTCCTTGGCAGCCATCACCGTTTCGGTTGCTTCTTCACCTACCTTTTTAAGGATAGCATCTAAACCCTTATAGTACAGGCTGGCGACATAAGACGAATCGGGTTCAGCACCTTTGCGCTGCTCCAGTATTTCACCCAGTTGTTCCAGTATCTCGCTATTATTCATCGCTTATATACTTTCGCTTATTTATCGCTGTTATTATAAATTTCGTCAGGATCTTTAATTACCTGCTCAACCTCAACCCACTGATCACCCTGTAGCTGGCGATAAAAACAGCTCTCGCGCCCGGTATGACAGGCAATACCGCCATTCTGTTCCACTTTTAGCAGGATAACGTCTTCATCACAATCAAAGCGGATTTCCCGTATCTTCTGAGTATGCCCCGACTCTTCACCCTTATGCCAGAGCTTGCCGCGTGAACGTGACCAGTATACCGCTTCTTTTTTATCCGCGGTCAGCTGTAATGATTCGCGATTCATCCATGCCATCATCAGGATTTTCCCATTACTCGCATCCTGCGCGATAGCGGGTATCAGGCCATTTTCGTCAAAGCGTATTTCGTCCAGCCAGCTCATTACAGGCGCATCTCTATACCGCGAGCCGCCATATGTTGCTTGGCTTCGTGGATAGTGTATTCGGCAAAGTGAAAAATACTGGCTGCCAGCACGGCATCGGCGAGCCCTTCGGTAACACCGTCTGCCAGGTGGTCGAGATTGCCGACACCGCCCGAGGCAATAACCGGTACGGTTACCGCTTCAGAAATTGCTCGTGTTAACGGCAGGTCAAAACCAATTTTTGTTCCATCGCGGTCCATACTGGTGAGCAGAATTTCCCCGGCGCCGTAGTCCACCATTTTCTTTGCCCACTCGATAGCATCCAGCCCGGTTGGCTTTCTGCCGCCATGGGTAAAAATCTCCCAGCGTAGCGGTTCACCTTGTGCACTGACCTGCTTGGCATCGATAGCGACAACAATGCATTGTGAGCCGATTTTATCAGAAACTTCGCGCACGAAATCAGGATTGAATACCGCTGCTGTATTGATGGCAACTTTATCGGCACCGGCATTGAGCATACGGCGAACATCGTCGATAGTTCGAATACCGCCGCCAACAGTTAATGGAATAAACACTTCATTGGCGACTTCTTCAACCACATGGACGATTGTCTCGCGATCATCAGAGCTTGCGGTGATATCAAGAAAGGTAATCTCGTCGGCACCTTCTTCATCGTAACGTCGCGCAACATCAACCGGGTTGCCGGCATCACGGATATCAACAAACTGCACGCCTTTAACAACGCGGCCGTTATCAACATCAAGACAGGGAATTATTCGTTTTGCTAATGCCATTAAAATTACTTCACAATTAAAAATAAAAACTTAAAGCTTTTTACCGCAGAGGCGCGGAGACGCAGAGAAAAAATTTAGCGCCGTAGGCGCAAAAAACCATAATGGTTTCCTCTGCGCCTCCGCGTCTCTGCGGTTATTTTTTAAATTACTGTTGATCCAGCCACGCCTGTGCTTTCGCCAGGTCAATGGTTCCTTCATATATTGCGCGGCCGGTAATCGCGCCCATGATGCCTTCATCCGCAACTGCCGCTAATGCTTTTACGTCGTCCATCGATGTCAGGCCGCCAGAAGCAATTACGGGAATATTGATTGCCTGTGCCATTTTGACTGTGGCTTCGATATTCACACCCTGCATCATGCCATCGCGTGAGATATCAGTATAAACGATGGCTTCTACGCCTTCATCCTGAAAACGCCTCGCCATATCAATAACGTCATGCTTGGATAATTTTGACCAGCCATCGATCGCAACCTTGCCATCTTTTGCATCCAGACCAACAATGATATGCGTTGGAAATTCTGCGCAAACTTCAGAAATAAAATGTGGTTCTTTCACGGCCTTGGTACCTACAATCAGGTAATCCACCCCTGCATCGAGATAACCGGCAATGGTGTCTTCGTCACGAATCCCGCCGCCGAGCTGTATTTTAAGGTCCGGATAAGTTGAGGCTATTTCATGGATAATATCGGCATTTTTTGGTTTACCGGCAAAAGCACCATCCAGGTCAACAATGTGCAAGCGTCTGGCACCGGCTTCCACCCATTGCCCGGCCATTGCTACCGGGTCGTCAGAAAATACGGTGCTGTCATCCATATCACCCTGTCTCAGGCGTACACATTGTCCATTTTTTAAGTCAATCGCAGGTATTAATAACATCTATCTTGTCTCGTTAAATTTATACTTGCCCATTCCACAGGCAAAAGTTTTTTAATAATTGTAAACCATCGTGAGCACTTTTTTCCGGGTGAAACTGTGCTGCAAATACATTTTCTTTAGCAATGGCAGAAACAAACTCAATGCCATAATCCGTTGTGCCCGCGACTAATGCTTTATCATCCGGATCAACATAATAACTATGCACAAAATAAAACCGGCTATTCTCAGCAATATCATGCCACAGCGGGTGCGCCTGCTTTTGCGATACCCTGTTCCATCCCATGTGCGGAATTTTTAAGGTTTGCATCTGTTCCTGCAAGGCATCATCGGCAAACGCGCGCACATCTCCCGAATACAGATTCATGCAATCGATGCCATCATTCTCTTCACTATGCGCCATTAATACCTGCATTCCCATACAAATACCTAAAAAAGGTTTTTCCTCAGCTGACTGCATAACTACTTCAGCGAGCTTTCGATCTTTTAACTGCTGCATGCAATCCTGTGCCGCACCCTGCCCGGGGAAAACAACCCGTTCGGCATTGGCAATTTCAGTCGCATCTGAACTGACAATAACCTGTTGGCCATCGGCTACCACGTGCTCGATCGCTTTTGATACCGAGCGTAAATTACCCATGCCGTAATCAACGACAGCAATAATCGAGCTCATAACAGCCTGCCGTCTGAATGAAAAGTGCTAAATGAAAAATGAAGAATCATAGTAATGACTAAATGCTAATAAATTAAAAACTAAAGGCTGATAGGTTATAACGTGCCTTTGGTACTGGGCATGACACCTTGCATGCGCGGATCAGCAGCGATAGCCATACGCACGGCGCGGCCAAAAGCCTTGAACATAGTCTCGGCAATGTGATGCGCATTGGTGCCGCTCAGGTTATCAATGTGCAAGGTGACATTGGCGTGATTAATAAAACCCTGGAAAAACTCGTGAAACAGGTCAACATCGAAATCACCAATACTGGCACGGGCAAACTTCACGTTGTATTCCATACCGGGGCGGCCGGAAAAATCAATAACAACGCGAGACAGGGCTTCATCCAGCGGGACATAAGCATGACCATAACGCACGATGCCTTTTTTATCACCCATCGCCTTGCTAAATGCCTGGCCGAGAGTAATACCAATATCTTCTACCGTGTGATGTGCATCAATGTGCAGGTCACCTTTAGCCTTAATATCAAGATCGATTAAACCATGACGCGCTATTTGATCCAGCATGTGTTCCAGAAAAGGCACACCCGTATCAAGATTACATTCACCGCTACCATCCAGGTTAATTGTCACCTGAATTTGAGTTTCTAGAGTATTGCGTTCAACACTCGCCTGACGCTGCGTCATCATTTCTCCGACTTAAGTCTATTTCTTGTAGTTATATATAGTGTTTACAGGGTCAAATTAAAAGTAACTGGCCCATCATTAATTAGTTCAACCGCCATATCAGCACCAAACTGCCCCGTCTGTAACCAGTTCGCCGGCAGGCCGGGTGCCATTAATTCGCCTTTCTGTCGCATTATATCAATAAGTTGCATAAACAGTGCTAATCCTTTTTCCGGACTGGCCGCATTAGAGAAACTCGGCCTGAGCCCCTTTTCGGTATCAGCTGCCAGGGTAAACTGGGGCACCATTAACACCGAGCCCTGAATATCCAGCACGCTGAGGTTCATCTTATCCTCAGCGTCAGCAAAAACGCGGTATTTCAATATTTTTTCCGCTAATCGTTCAATTTTACCGGCGTCGTCCTTTTTTTCGACACCCAGCAGCACCAGCAAGCCCTGCGGAATCTCGGCAATACAATCACCTTCGACCGTAACCGAAGCCGATTTAACCCGCTGTAACAGCGCTATCACGCGTTATTCTCTTCATTAGCCATACAACCGATACCTGTTTCTGGAACCAGCATTACTTTTTGTAGGAAAATCCCTACAACAGCTTCCAGATTTACCTGATAGCGAAAGCCAGTCTGCTTCTCCATAATGTTGCTCAGGGACAAAGGGAACGAGCCAAACAGGGACATAGGGATATAAATAGCTCTAGGAAATTTAACATGGACATGGACTATGGAAAGGTTAAAGTTTACACGGATTTGTAAATAATTCTACGGAACAGCTATAGCGCGAGGCTCATCACCAAGCAAGGACCTGAAACCCCAACTTCGGTTGGGGTTTTTTTATGTCAGGGAATGGACGGTATGACGCAAGGAGCCAGGGATGGCGTTGCGGCGATGATAGGATATACGGTATGTCGCGGTGCCATGGACGGCAAGGAGCGACGAATGCCCAGGGATGGGCGGTATGTCACAAAGAGCCAGGGATGGCGGTGTGACGAATGTATAGGATATACGGTATGTCGTAAAAAACCGTCGTAGGAGCGCTTTTCAAAGCGCGATTTCTATCAGGTTACACCCTCATTAATGCAGAATGAATTATTACTAAAAAATACAGCGTCCGCTTTGGGTCGACAAGAGACTGTCAACCAAGATTTCAGTGATTATCAACTCGAACTTCCGAGATCGGCCATAAACAGCCGCTCAGAAACCGTGGCCTGTCCAGAATTATTCGATTATTTCCTTCAGGCAGAAAGTTTCATCTGACCCCACTTATCATGTATATTGCCCCGTCTTTTAATTAACTGGAACCACATACATGGCAATGAACAAACCGATGAACCGCTGGCTCGTTGTATTTGGCGCAATTATGATTCAACTCTGCCTTGGATCAATCTATGCGTGGTCTGTATATACGCCTGCTCTGATAGAAGCAGGATGGAGCAAACTGGATACGCAGTTTGTATTCGCCGCTGGTCTGACTTCTTTTGCCGTAACGATGGTATTTGCCGGACGCAAACTAAAATCCTGGGGACCGCGTGTTCTGGCAATGGCGGGTGGAGCGACCTTATGCGCTGGTTATGTGCTGGCTGGTTTGAGCGGTGGAACTGAATTCTGGCCAGTATTACTGGGTGTCGGTCTGATTGGCGGTACTGGTATCGGTCTGGGCTATGTGGTTCCTATCGCCGTGGGCATGAACTGGTTCCCCGACCATAAAGGTATGATCACAGGGCTGGCAGTAGCTGGCTTTGGTTTTGGTGCAATGGCCTGGGTCAAACTGGCAGGTGAATGGGGAAACCTGATTACCAGCATTGGTCTTGCACAAACCTTTATCGTTTACGGAATAGCTTTTGCTGTACTGGTACTGATTGGCAGCCTTTGGATGAAAATGCCGCCTCATGGCTGGCGTCCAGCAGCTTATCAGCCAGCGCAGAACAACTCAGGATCGGGCGGCGAGGATTTCAGCGTAGCTGAAATGTTGCATACGCCTCAGTTTTATTTGATCTTTTTCACCTTTGCAGTGAGTGCAGGCGCCGGCTTAATGTCTATCGGCCTGATGAAAATCTATCCCATGGAGGCGCTGCAAGCATCTGGTTATAGCGAGCTGGAAGCCAGTGCTATTGCAGGTACCGCGATGGCAGTATTCTTCAGCCTGGCAAATGGTATCGGCAGAATCGTCTGGGGAACCCTGAGCGATAAGCTGGGACGAAAGCACTCGGTGATGCTTATGGCAGCCAGCCAGGGCATGATTTTACTGGCATTCACCGTAATGGCTGGTAACGAGTATCTGTTGTATCTGGGCGCCACACTGATTGGATTTAATTTCGGTGGTAACTTCGCCCTGTTTCCTGCGCTTACCGCTGATGAATTTGGCAATCATACGGTGGGACAAAACTATCCTTATGTATTTTTATCATATGGCGTAGGCGGAATCATCTTCCCTGTATTGGGCGGAATGCTTGGTGATATGGGCAACTTTACACTGGCCTTTTCGCTGTGCGGAATCGCCTGCCTGCTGGGTGCGGCAGCCATTGCCATTGTCTTCCCACCTCACCATAGTGAAGCGCATCGAGCTTTCAGCGTACACGGCTTCCTGCACCAGTTACATATTTTTGATCATGAAACGCAGCAGCGATAACAGGCTATTCAGCCGCAGACTTCAGGATTCCAGGTCGAGTCCGACTGTCTGTTCAGTTCGGGGACAGATAGATAATTCACTACGACATGTTATACATCACCACACCCGTAGTTAGCTATTTGCTGCAGCAGCCGCTTCCTTCAGTCTATTTACAAATCAGCCTTTCTATGGTGATCCGTTAAAAGTGCCGATAAAAAAGCCCCTCCTGTACAGGAGGGGCTCGTTACTTTAACAACCGTTGTATCCGGGCAAAATCAACAGATAGCAATCACCCGGCACGGCCAGCGTCCAACGCTCACCACGGCAACCCGTTCATCTTCAAATATCGAAGCGGTCACTGTTCATCACCTTGGTCCAGGCCTTAACGAAGTCGTCGATAAACGTCTTCTCGCCATCGTCAGAAGCATAAACTTCAGCGACTGCCCTAAGCTCAGAGCTGGAACCGAACACCAGGTCAACTGGTGTCGCTGTCCATTTCAGCTTGCCACTCTTGCGGTCACGACCTTCATACACGCCCTCTGATTTCGATGGCGCCCACGTGGTGGCCATGTCCAGCAGGTTGACGAAGAAGTCGTTGCTCAGCTGTCCTGGTTCGCTGGTGAACACGCCATGCTTCGAACCACCGGCATTCGCGCCCATTGCACGCATACCGCCGACCAGTGCGGTCATCTCCGGTACTGTCAGAGTCAACAGGTCCGCCTTCTCGACCAGCATTTTAGTCGGAGAACCGTAAGCACCTTCGTTGTAGTAGTTACGGAAAGCATCAGCCTTCGGTTCCAGTACCGCGAACGAATGCACATCGGTCATCGCCTGCGTTGCATCACCGCGACCCGGTTTGAACGGTACCTTGACCTTATGACCTGCATCACTGGCGGCTTTCTCGATAGCGGCAGCACCACCGAGTACGATCAGGTCAGCCATGGAAACATTTATGCCGGCATCTTTTTTTATCGTCTCCAGCTTCTTCAGAACCTTACCAAGTTCTTTCGGATCATTGGCGTCCCAGTTCTTCTGAGGCGCAAGTTGAACTCGCGCACCATTGGCACCACCGCGCATGTCAGAATCGCGATAGGTAGAAGCTGATGCCCAGGCTGCTCTTACCAGTTCAGGCACGGTCAGACCGGATTTCAGGATACTCGCTTTCAGCGTATCGGCCTCTTTATCACTTATTTTGTGATCGGCTGCTGGAACAGGATCCTGCCAGACGAATATTTCTTCCGGGATTTCGCTGCCGGCATAGCGTGTACGCGGACCCAGATCACGATGCGTCAGTTTGAACCAGGCTTTGGCGAATGCCTGGTCGAACTCTTTCGGATTCTTCCAGAAACGCTCGGCGATCTTGCGGAAGCCAGGGTCCTCCTTCAGTGAAAGGTCTGTCGTCAGCATGACAGGCGGATTACGTTTGCCCTCGACGTGGGCATCCGGTACTGCTGTATGCATTGATTCATCGGTAGGCACCCACACGGTTGCACCAGCGGGCGTCTTCTGCTGTTTCCAGTCGAACCTGAACAGGTTGTCGAGATACAGGATAGACCAGGCGGTTGGTGTCTGGGTCCAGGCACCTTCCAGGCCGCTGGTCACGGTGTCTTCAGCATTGCCTTTACCACACTTGTTCTTCCAGCCAAAACCCTGCTCTTCGATGGCAGCGGCGGCAGGCTCCGGGCCTACGCAGTCAGCTTTCCTGGCACCGTGGTTCTTGCCCAGGGTATGTCCACCGGCGATCAGCGCAACAATCTCTTCATCGTTCATCGCCATACGGCCGAATGATTGACGGATGTCATGGGCAGCAGAGACCGGGTCAAGATTGCCGCTGGGGCCTTCAGGGTTGACATAAATCAGACCCATTTGTAATGCTGCCAACGGCTTTTCAAGCTCGCCATCTTTTTTGTAACGCTTGTCGTTGCCAAGCATCTTGGTCTCGGGACCCCAGTACACCAGGTCAGATTCCCAGTCGTCCACCCGGCCGCCGGCAAAACCCAGGGTTTCGAAACCCATCGATTCCAGTGCGACGTTACCGGCCAGGATCATCAGGTCGGCCCAGGAAACATTACGCCCGTATTTCTGTTTGACCGGCCATAGCACGCGGCGCGCCTTGTCGAGACTGGCGTTATCAGGCCAGCTGTTGAGTGGCTCGAATCGTTGCTGACCGCCATCGGCACCACCGCGTCCATCATGTATGCGGTAGGTGCCTGCGCTGTGCCAGGCCATCCTGATCATCAGGCCGCCATAGTGACCCCAGTCCGCTGGCCACCAGTCCTGTGAGGTAGTCAGTGTTTTTTCGATGTCCGCTTTCAGGGTCTTGAGATCGACACTGTTGAAGGCCTTTGCGTAGTCGAAGTCATCGCCGTAGGCATTGGATTTTTCATCATGGTCACGCAGCGGACCAAGATCTACCTGGTCAGGCCACCAGAAACTATTCGGTTTGGCCTTGCCACTGAACATGTTCTCGGACTGTGCCGCCGGCGCAATCGCGATCGCTATGGCAGCGACCAGGGGTATCGTTCTTTTAAACATATATTTTCTCCCAAAGTAGTGATGTTTTCAGAAGTAATGCAACGGTTGATTTGGTATACATATAACTTCTCCTTTTGATTCGATGATTTGATTCAACGATTTTTAATTGCTATACCATTCCTTTACATACGTTATAAGGACAGCATCTCAAGACATTATTTTCAATACTATATTACCGGAACAAGAGAATGGGTATTTGATTGTTACTATCACAGCAATAGCTTTACTTAATATCACCAAACACTAATACACTTATATAAAAACTAACGATCATATAGCTTTGATTATTAATAGCTATCGAATAAACTTGCGCTATGACACTTACAGAACTTCGTTACATCGTTGCAGTTGCTCGTGAGCACCACTTTGGCCGCGCTGCAAAAAGCTGCCATGTCAGTCAGCCCACGCTGAGTGTCGCCATCAAAAAACTGGAGGATGAGTTACGTGTGTCGATTTTTGAACGCGGCAGCAATGAAGTCACCTTGTCCCCCATCGGAGAGCGCATCGTACAGCAGGCACAACAGACACTGGAGGCGGCAGATAACATTAAACAGCTGGCTCAGCATGGAAAGAACCAGCTTGCGGGACCACTACGCATCGGTGCAATTCATACCATAGGTCCGTATCTATATCCAGAACTGATCCCGCTACTTCGAAAAGCTGCACCCGAGATGCCGCTGGTGGTCGAAGAAAACTATACTGCTGTTTTAACAGAAAAGCTCAAACACGGTGAGCTTGACGTCATCATTATTGCACTGCCTTTTAAAGAGCAGGGCATTGTAACGCAAGCACTATATGAAGAACCTTTTGTTGTACTGCTGCCTGCCGCACATCCACTGACAGCACGAAAAACAATTAGCTCTAAATTGCTCGAAGATGAAAATGTTTTGTTACTAGGCCAGGGGCACTGTTTTAGAGATCATGTACTGGAGGCCTGTCCCGCCTGCATTCCCAAGCCAGGACTAATCGGTGATATGCCGCATACTGTTGAAGGTAGTTCACTGGAAACAATTCGACACATGGTAGTCTCCGGACTTGGCGTGACCGTGCTACCTTGCACCGCGGCTGTCGCTCATACCTATTCTCAGCGATTGCTGTCAATCCGACGTTTTAGCAATCCTGCACCAACTCGTACAGTAGCACTGGCATGGCGCATTTCTTTTCCTCGCACCAAAGTTATCAATGTTATTAACACCGCTGTACATGCCTGTAATTTAAGTTGCGTAAAACTCGCGAAAAAAAGTCGCCAATAAACTTTTATCCCCGTCTTCGAAATAATGACAGCGTAAGCAAGCTTTGTTGTTTGCAGGCCTTTACAGTTAATGCAGTATTTCTACAATTGACCGTACCAGTTTCTCCGAATCGACGGGCTTTTTCTGGTAACGGATGCCCATCTTTTCAGCCTCACTCGCATTGACGTCTTCGCTATAACCACTACACAGGATCACCGGAAATTCCGGCCGGATTTCTCTCAGCTGTTTTATCAGCTCGATGCCAGTTAGCCCTGGCATGGTCTGGTCGGTTATCAGCAAATCAAACTTCCCGGGGTTTTTCCGGAACAGCTTTAACAGCTCCTTGCTATCGGTTTTAATGGTCGCCTGGAAACCATGCAACGCCAGCATCTCACCCATGTATTCAGCAATCAGCGGCTCATCATCTAGCACCAGTACCTGCCTGCCTGCACCGACAGCTGAATCAGTAGCGGCTGGCATGCTTTCAGGCAGGTCTGCGACCTGCTTTACAGTTTTTGCAACAGGCGAGAATAACAGCCGAAAGGTCGACCCTTTGCCCGGCGCTGTCTCTACCAGGGCATGGCCACCATGACCAGTCATGATACCGTGCAATACCGACAAACCCATGCCTGTGCCTTTACCGATTTCCTTGGTGGTATAAAAAGGCTCGAACAGATGTTCAAGCGTTTCAGGCGTCATGCCGCTACCGGTATCAATTACCGATAATTCGACCCAGTCACCTTTCACCGCTTTATGACAGCAGGCACACTCCATGTTTATATCACGGTGCCAGCCAAAATTGATCTTTAGCTTGCCGACATCATTCATCGCATCTTTTGCGTTGATGCAAAGGTTCATCAATAGCTGCTGCAGTTTTGCCGGATCCATCAGAATCATCGGTAGCTCTTCTTCACAGTGCAGCTCTATACTGATGCTACTGGGAAAAACAGAGCGCAACATATTTACACTTTCTGCCAGCACTGGTGCAAAATGCATCGGCTGCTCAGCGACGATATCGATACGGCTAAAAGTCATCATCTGGGCCACAAGATCCCTGGCTCTTTCTGATGCCTGCAGCGCGGTTGCGAGATTTTTTACCATTTTTTCCGGAACCCTGTCACCGTAACGCTTAAGTGACATATCGATATAACCCATGATGATGTTGAGAATATTGTTAAAGTCATGGGCGATACCGCTACTCAGCTGTCCCAGCGCCTGCATCTTGTGTGCCTGGTTGAGTTCGCGTTGCAGACTTTCCTTTTCTATATCTACGGCAAGTTTCTCTGCGGCCAACTCATTCTCTATACGGGCACGAGCGAGACACATTTTGACCATGAATTCGATTTCACCAGGCTGATAGGGCTTGAGGATATAAGCAAAGGGCTGTGTCTGCTCGGCACGAAACAGCAGATCGTCATAGTTGTAGGCGGTCAGATAAATCGTCGGGATATTATATTTTTCCTTGATCTGTCGCACAGCTTCTATGCCATCGATAACACCGGAGAGGATGATATCGATGATCATGAGGTCGATGCCACCCTGTGCTGCCGTTGCTATCGCCTGCTCGCCGGTAGGTACTACGGCAACGATCCGATATCCCGCCTGCTGCAACACCAGTTTAAGATGATCCGCCTGAAGTACGTCATCTTCGACGATAAGAATGTTGGCACTTTCCACTGTTCACCACCATTAGCAATATAATTACATTAGTAACCCTTCTAACCCAGACCACACTAATGTAAATTTCTTACGGGTACAAGATAAATTTTTTGCCTAAAGTTGTAAAAACAGAGGCGGTAACCCCTTTCTGACCATAAACAAACATAAATACCCCTTAACCCCGCCGCCACTCCTTTTCACCGACGGTTTCAGTATTCGCCTCGCGGGCATCTATCAGCTGACTAAACCCCGGGTGAATCAGGCCATCAAAATTATCGATCATCCAGTGCGTGCTGCTAATCAGTTCCTCGGCAATCACGTTGCCGCTGTATTTCGTCACTACCAGCTTGCCGTCATAATAAATCTTTCGCTCTACCATATGGCAGCCCCTCGGTGGTTGATTAACGCTGCAAGATAGACTGCAAGCCTTGAAAGTCGTACAGCTCATGGTCAGCAAGATGCGAAGGCACGACATTTTGCAGGCTGTGCATAATCATTTCTGAACGCCCCGGACTTTCTGCCTCCCACTGCTGGATCATGCCTTTTATTACCTTACGCTGCATATTCTCCTGCGAGCCGCACAGGTTACAGGGAATAATCGGGTATTCCTGAATAGCAGCATAGGCCGCAATATCGCTTTCTTTGGCCAGTGCCAGCGGACGTATCACAATGTGTTTTTCATTATCACTAAGCAGTTTTGGCGGCATGGTTTTTAACTGGCCGTTAAAAAACATATTTAAAAAGAAGGTTTCAATGATGTCATCCTGGTGATGACCCAGCGCAATTTTAGTCGCACCGGTTTGCTCAGCAAAAGAATACAGAATACCGCGGCGTAAACGTGAACATAAACCACAGGTGGTTTTACCTTCCGGCACTTTCTCTTTCACGATACTGTAAGTATCCTGCTCAAGAATATGGTATTCAACACCCAGCTTCTCTAAATAAGCCGGCAGTATATGCTTCTGGAAAACCGGGCTGTTTCTGGTCCAGGTTGACTGCCACCAGTTCAAATGAAATCGGTGCTTTTTTCTGCAGCGCCATTAACATCTCCAGCATGGTGTAACTGTCTTTGCCGCCCGACAGACACACCATCACCCGGTCACCCTGCTCAATCATGTTGTATTGCACAATGGCTTCACCGACATTATGTTTCAGGCGCTTGAACAACTTCTTCGGTTGCGCTTCTGCAACCGGCTCGAACTTCGGCATTACTGTTATAGACTGACTACTCATACACCGAGGCCTCACCTTGCGGTCGTGTTTGAAAATATCGCAGTGTCCATAAATATTGTAACGGACACAATTTAATTGCCTGTTCCATAGCACTGTTCATGTTGACACAATCCTGCGCATCATCACCACTGGGCAATGCGTCGATTTCAGGGAAAAGACGAATGTGATAACGCCTGTCTTCTTCACGGTAACAGCTGACACAGGGTAACACCACCGCATTACACGACTTCGCCAGCCGACCCAGTACCGGAATAGTCGCTTTTTGCACGCCAAAAAAGGGCGCGAATACCGAGCTTTCCGTACCCAGGTCTTCGTCTGCCAGGTAAATTAATACCTTACCGCCGCGGGTTTCACGTATTAACGGCCTTAGGCCATCTTCACGGGTAAATAACAGGCTGCCGTTATGTTTGCCAAAGCGTAATCTGCCGTTTGCAATCTTCCAGTCGATCACCGGGTTCCTCACCACCTTGTACGGCGAGCTGGACGAGTAATCCATCGCGATGGCTGCACCGGCAAAATCCAGCCCGACATTATGCGTCAGCAAAATAATAATATTTTTGCCCTGCAGCCGATATTGTTCAATTTGCTCAAAACCCGTTCTCTGGATTCTTTTTCTAACCCTGGACACAGGGCGCCACCACAAAATAGCGTAATGCAATAGACTGCGAAACTGCGACTGAAAATGCAGCCTGACCATGTTATTCAGCTCAGTCGAATCCTTATCCGGGAAACACAGACCAAGATTGGTCTTAACAATATTAAACCGCTTTTTATTTTTAGCTGCAGCCAGCAGACCTGCTCGAGCACCCAACCAGTCAATAACCGGAGCGGGTAACAGAGTAACAATATAAAACATCGCCAGGCCAAACCAGGTCAGCCAGTATCGCGGATGCAGCAACACCAGGCGAAAACGATATCTATCCTGATTCTTTATTTTATGGCTCATGCTTCATCAATAAATAATTGCACGAAAAAGCGGAAGTTATTTTCGCCAGAAGGCAGGCATTAACAATACCAGCAGGGTAAATATTTCCAGACGGCCAAGTAACATGGAAAAACACAGTAGCAGTTTATTGAAGTCAGAAAGGTTTGCGTAATTGGCACTAACCTCACCCAGGCCCGGACCCAGGTTATTGATCGTCGCAGCCACCGCAGAAAACGCTGTCACCTGGTCCAGGCCATTGAACATCAGGATCATCATAATCAGCGCAAACAGGGCGACATAAGCAGCAAAAAAACCCCAGACGGCATCAATAATTGAATTTTTTACCGGCTGCTTACCAACCTTAACCGTGACCCGGGCATTGGGGTGAATCAGGCGCATAATTTCCCGCTGTCCCTGTTTAAACAGCAGCAACACACGAATCACTTTCATGCCGCCGCCAGTCGATCCCGCACAACCACCAACGAAACTGGCAAACAGTAACATAACCGGAATAAATATCGGCCAGCTGGCATAGTCCGAGGTAACAAAACCCGTAGTCGTTGCAATTGACACGGTTTGAAACAGGGCTTCGCGAACGGCTGTTGGCAGGTCGTGACTGTCAGACTGACTGTATAAAACATAAATACTTAGCGAAGCAATGACCAGTAATAAACTGGCGTAAAACCTGAATTCGGCATCACGCAAATAGGGCCACAAACTCTTCGTACGCACCACCGAAAAATGCAGAGCAAAATTGATTGCACCGAGAAACATAAACACCACGGCCACCAGCTCAATGGCCCGGTTATCGAAATAACCAATACTGGTGTCGTGCGTAGAAAATCCGCCAATAGCAACCGTAGAAAAACTATGTGCGACCGAGTCAAACAGATCCATGCCGGCCAGCCAGTAAGAAAAAGCACATGCCAGTGTTAAGCCCAGGTAAATGTACCAGAGCGCTTTCGCTGTTTCTGCAATTCGCGGCGTTAACTTATTGTCTTTTACCGGCCCGGGCGCTTCGGCTTTATAAAGCTGCATGCCACCGATACCCAGCATCGGCATAACAGCAACCGCCAGCACGATGATACCCATGCCGCCCAGCCATTGTAATTCCTGACGATAAAATAAAATGCTGTGCGGTAAATGATCCAGTCCGACCAGAACGGTCGCACCGGTTGTTGTCAGCCCGGAAATTGATTCAAACAGCGCATCAACAATACTGATATCGAGGTCTGCATTTAAATACAGTGGTATCGCACCCGCCACACCTAAAACCAGCCAGAACAGAACCACAACAACAAATCCATCTCGCAGACGCAAATCATTTTTCTGTTTTCGTACTGGAAAATATAATATAAAACCGGCAGCCAGCAAAATCAGGTAACTATCAAAAAAAGCAAGGGCAGCACCTTCCTGGTAGATAAGGTCAATCACAATGGGCGGCAGCAAGGTGATGCTAAACAGCATCAAAAACTGCCCGACAATGCGTTGTATGATCGCTGTATGCATTAAAAGAAGGTTACGCCAACCTGGAACAGTTTTTCGACGGCATTAAATTTGGTCTTATCCAGCAGGAACAAGATGAGATGGTCTTCATTTTCGATGAGGATATCATGGTGCGCCATAATCACTTCATCACCACGTATGATGGCACCAATGGTTGTGCCTTCCGGCAATTTAACCTGCTCGACCGTTTTACCCACGACTTTTGAATTGGCCGAAGTGCCATGCGCTATTGCTTCAATGGCCTCCGCCGCACCGCGACGCAATGAATGCACCGCGACGACATCACCGCGCCGCACATGTGCCAGCAATCCGCTAATGGTAATTTGCTGCGGTGAAATAGCAACATCGATAGTGCCTTCACTTTCCATCAGGTCGACGTAAGCATGACGATTAATTAACGACATTACTTTTCGCGCGCCTAAACGCTTCACCAGCATTGAGGACAGAATATTAGCCTCATCGTCATTGGTTAACGCACAGAAGACATCCATCTGGTCAATATTTTCTTCCAGCAAAAGGTCTTCGTCTGCGGTATCACCCAGCAGCACGATTGTTTTATCCAGCTCACAGGAAAGTTCGTCAGCGCGTATCGGATCTCGTTCCAGTAGCTTAACGTTATATCTTGTCTCCAGCGACTGGGCCAGCCGCTTTCCGATATTGCCACCGCCAGCCAGCATAATACGCTTGATCGGCTTATCCAGATTTCTCAACTCGGACATTACCGCACGAATATCTTTACTGGCGGCAATAAAAAACACCTCATCATCGGCCTCGATAACCTGGTGACCATCCGGGACAATACCTTTACCACGACGGAAGATGGCAGCCACTCGTGAATCGACACCCGGCATATGCTTTTTTAAATCAGAAATTTCATGGCCAACCAGTGGACCGCCGTAATAAGCCCTGACACCAACCAGACGTGCCCGCCCGTCAGCAAAGTCCAGCACCTGCAAGGCACCGGGGTATTCGATTAGTCGCTGAATATGTTCGGAAATTAATTGCTCGGGGCTAATTAAAACATCAATCGGCAGGTCGTTTTTATTAAACAGCTCCTGGTACTTCAGGTATTCCTGGGAACGGACCCGGGCAATTTTTGTTGGTGTATGAAACAGGCTGTGGGCAACCTGGCAGGCTACGATGTTGGTTTCGTCACTGTTGGTGACTGCAACCAGCATATCGGCATCAGCGATGCCGGCCTTCCTTAGTATATCGGGGTGCGAGGCATGACCGACAACGGTTTGAATGTCGAGCCGGTCGCTTAAGTCATTCAGCAAAACTGCGTTTGAGTCGACCAGGGTTATATCATTGGCTTCCGATGACAGGTTTTCTGCAACACTGGAACCAACCTGGCCCGCTCCTAAAATAATTATGTTCATGACTTTTTATCTAAGACTCAAAATGACTGGCTATAAATTTATAAAATAATCAAACGCCTGCAGCGAAGTTTACGCTCTTACTTTGTATTTTTCATTACTGCTTTTGTTAAGCTGTCATCTTTAACCAGATTTCTTCAGGCGGCAAAAATAAAACCCATCGGCATCCTGTTCGCCAGGAAATAACTGGCGGCCATATTCGCATAGTTCGCCCCAGTCAGCCGTAATTTTTATTTCGCTGGCATTTTTATGTAAAGACAGAAAATTTTCGATCTGATTCTGGTTCTCATCTTTAAAGATCGAACAGGTGACATACAGCAACTCACCGCCATCAGCCAGCATCTGCCAGGCCGCTGATAAAATCTCAGACTGCAGTTTAACCAGTGGCTCAATATCCGATTCCCGACGCAGGGTTTTGATATCAGGATGGCGGCGAATTACGCCGCTGGCCGAACAGGGCGCATCAATCAAAATCGAGTCAAACTGTTCGCCCTGCCACCATTGTTTATAGTCGCGAGCATCGGCAACAACCAGTTCGACTCTGTGCTCAAGCTTGAGGCGTTGCAGGTTTTCCGTTACACGCTGCATTCTGTGTTCATCAAACTCGACGGCCACCAGTTTTTCAACGGCCGGGTAACGTTCAAGCAGGTGGCAGGTTTTACCACCCGGCGCTGCACACAGGTCCAGTACACGCTGCTTGCCGGAGACTGTCAGTAATTCGGCTGCCAGCTGGGCGCCGGCATCCTGTACCGAGACAGCGCCATCAGCAAAGCCGGGTAAAGTCCTGACATCAATACCCTGCTCAAGCTTTAAGGCCTGATCAAGCGATCCCGAAAAAACCGTTTCGTCATTAAACGCGACGGCGGCATCAGTCAGCATTTTTTTATACTGCTCAACACTGTAATTTGCCGGATTAATGCGCAGCCAGAATGCCGGCCGCTGGTTATTGGCGTCGACAATTTGACGCCAGCCGCGAGGGCTTTCAACAGTGTCCTGCTCTACCCCGTGTGCGGCGCCATCTGCTGGCCAGTCTTTTTTGATTTTTTCCAGCAGCCATGCCGGATGCGAATATTTCACCTGATCCTGTTTGATTGATGCAATCAGTTTTTCCTGTTCACGGGTATAACGCCGCAATACTGCATTCACCAGACCTGCCGCCCATTTTCTGCCCGACTTTCTGACCAGCTCAACCGACTCATTAATAATGGCGTAATCCGGGGTACGGCACTCTTTTAATTCATACATCGCCATCAACAAAATCAGCTGAACATCATTATCCTTTGCTTTCAATGGTTTTGGCATTAATTGCGAGACAAAATATTCGAGCTGCCAGCGCCAGCGCAATACACCGTTAACCAGTTCGTTCGCCAGCCCGCGATCACGCCCGTCTTCAAGTAAATCGATAGTCCGGGTTTGCGCCACCGATAATGACTGGCCGCTAAAAACCTGTTTCAGCGCCTGCAGGCAAGCCAGCCTTGCGGCACTGACTTTTGCCTTAGCCGCATTCGTCTTGCCGTGTTTATTCTTTACTGCCTGGGGTTGTTTATTCACAGAGTTAATTTAATACCTGATCGAGCAATGTGTTTGCGTTAAGGAAATCCGCCACCGTCATTCTGCGCTTACCCTCTGCCTGCAGCTCAAGAATACGCAGCGCGCCTTCAGCGGTGAGCACATCTATACCCTGTGCAGATTCAGCCACCACCTGGCCGGGTACAGCATTAGCCGTTGCAACTTTTTCACTGCAGACTTCGGCCATCCAGATTCGCAAGCTCAGTGATTTGCCGTTTTTAGTGTAATGACAGAAAGCGACCGGCCATGAATTGTAGGCTCGAACCGCACGCTCTATTTGCTGTGCTGATTGCTGCCAGTTGATCCTGGCTTCGGCCTTGGATAATTTTGCAGCGTAACAGGCATCAGCGTCATTTTGTTTAATCGCCGGCTGCGTCTGCGCGGCTATCGCTGGCAAAGCCGCCATTAATGTGTCAGCACCAAGCTGCATTAACCTGTCGTGAAGACTTGATCCGGTTTCACTGGCCGAGATATCACATCCGGCCACCGCCAGCATATCACCGGTATCAAGGCCTTCGTCCATTTGCATGATAGTGATACCGGTTTTGTCATCACCTGCCAGCAGAGCCCGCTGTATCGGTGCCGCCCCTCGCCAGCGCGGCAACAATGAAGCATGAATATTAATACAGCCCAGGCGCGGCGCCTGCAGCACAGCGGTCGGTAATATCAGGCCGTAAGCGGTCACTATCATCAGGTCAGCATTGAGCGATGCCAGCTGTTGTTGCGCCTGCTCACTTTTTAAGGTTTCTGGCTGAAAAACCGTTATATTATGCTCCAGCGCTTTTTCTTTAACCGGTGATGCCAGCATGCCCCGGCCGCGACCAGCGGGACGGTCAGGTTGCGTGTACACCGCAATGATTTCATGCTCCGAGGCAATTAATGCCTGCAACGCTGCGACAGAAAATTCTGGCGTGCCCGCGTAGATTATGCGTAAAGCTTTGCTCACGATGTCAGACCGGTTATGGTTTTAATGTTAGTTAAAGGCGAAAGAATCAGTGAGCCAGTATAATGCTAAAGCGCAACACGGCGAGCATCTTCACGCTGTTGTTTAAGCAGCCGTTTTTTCAGGCGCTGCTGCTTTAATGGTGACAGGTAGTCAACAAACAGCTTACCTTTCAGGTGATCAATTTCATGCTGAATACAGACTGCCAGCATTTCATCGGCCTGCAGGGTATATTCTTCACCGTTCTGATCCAGCGCCCTCACGGTCACTTTTTCAGAACGTTCGACTGTTTCATATATATCCGGAACAGACAGGCAGCCCTCATCACAGGTCTCGGTACCTTCTTCGGCAATAATTTCCGGGTTAATCAGGCACAGCGGCTGATTCTTCTCTTCAGAAAGGTCAATCACAATAACCTGCTGATGCACATCAACCTGGGTGGCCGCAAGACCGATACCGGGCGCTGTATACATGGTCTCGAACATATCGTCGACCAGTTTTCTGATAGTGTCATCGACTTTGGCTACCGGTTTTGCCACGGTACGAAGTCGTTTATCGGGATAATTTAGTATGTCGAGTAATGCCATAAAATTGCTTGCTAATATATTGTCTAAATGTTGCTGTAATCAGCGCGTATAACGTTATTTCTGCTACACTCAATGAAAAACTTGCTTTTGTAATTGAAGTTCACCTACTAAACTGTTGAGAGTAGTAAGAAAACTTCCAGCCCTCATGCCCTATTATAATAAAAAATCAGGGCCAGAATACCAGGGAATAAAAATAATAATGACTAAAACGAATACTCCCAAGCCGCGCAATATTGTACCCTTTTTCGTACTATCAGGGCTACTGACCTGCATAACTGCCTGTAGTTCGCCTGCACCAAAACCAATGGTAGAAGCTGAACCGGAACCGGTAGTAACAGAAACGGTAGCAGCGCCCGAAAAAGAAATTGTTTTAAAGGCTTCACATCCGAGGCAATATACTGTGAAAAAAGGCGATACCCTGTGGGGCATCTCTAACCTTTTTTTACAGGACCCCTGGTACTGGCCTGAGATCTGGCAAAAAAATGAACAGATAGCCAATCCTCACCTGATCTTTCCCGGTGATGTATTAACACTGGTTTATGTTGGCGGCCAGCCACAGATACGGGTAAATGAAGCAAAACACAGAGAAGTGTCAGAAAGCACTGGTCTGCCGGTTAAGAAATTGAGCCCCAGTGTGCGCACAACGGCCCTGGAGGCAAGCATACCCAGTATTCCGGGTGATGCTATTCGTCAGTTCTTAAGCCAGCCCCGGGTCGTCACCAAAGAAGAACTGGAGGATGCGCCGCGTATTATCGCCAGTGATGAAAAACGTTTAATTCTGGGCCAGGGCAGCCGGGTTTATGTTCGTGGCGAACTGGACAAGGAACGTGTACGCTTTTCGGTATTCAGACCGGGTGATGCACTGATTGATCCCGTTTCGGGCGATATTCTGGGCTATGAAGCCAAGTATACCGGCAATGTTCACATTACTAACTATGACGACCCTGCCACCGGCGACCTGACCTTCACTGAGCGTGAAGTCCTGATCGGTGACCGCCTGCTGCCGGAAGACAAGAGCAAACTGGAAAACCTGTTCTTCCCGCACATTCCCGACAGAATTGTAGATGGTCAAATTATTTCACTCTACGACGCAATGTTTGGTGTTGCTCAATACCAGGTTGTGGTTATTAATAAAGGCGAAAGAGACGGTATGGAAGTCGGCCATTTGCTTGCCACCTACACACTGGGTGACACGGTACGTGATAATTACGACAAACGCCGCAGCAAGCTCGTGAAACTGCCTAACGAGCGCAGCGGACTGATCATGCTGTTTAAAACCTTCGATCGCGTGAGTTATGGTTTGACCCTGGAATCCAGGCGCGTTATTCATAAAAACGATGCCGTTCAACGACCAAGACTTTAAAAACAAAAAAGAACTATCTTCGCTATATTACGAGCTGCCAGAACTGGTCCAAATAATTACAGACCAACTCTGGCAGCAGGGTAATAATAGTGTATTATTCACGGATGAATACAAGGACGAACAATAATCACCTGGATACTGCAACGGATGCAGCAGCCTTCAGCTCCGATCAAAAACAAAGCTCACTTAAATACTGGCTCTATCTTCGCCATACTCCGGGCGTAAGCAATAAGGTATTTCGTCTGTTGCTTGACACCTTCGGCGGCGCCAGGGCGGTATTTAACGCAAGTCACGCACAACTCTCAGCACTGGACATCAAGCAACAGACCAAAACCGAGCTAATCAACGCGATTACCCATGAAAACCTGCCTGATATTAGCGCCGACCTTGACTGGGTAGCCGCTGCTGGCCACCACATTATTAGCCTTAACCATGACGCTTACCCACCGCAGTTGAAAGAACTGCCTGATGCACCGCCAGTATTATATGTTAGAGGCGATCCGGACTACCTGCGGCAGCCACAACTGGCGATGGTCGGCACACGCCACCCTACCGCTGCTGGACGCAATACCGCCCGCGAGTTTGCCCGACATTTATCCCATGCCGGCATCACCATTGTTAGCGGCCTGGCCAGTGGCATTGACGGTGCCAGTCACGAAGGTGCGCTGCAGGGGCTGGCAGGAACAGTTGCCGTTGTCGCCCATGGGCTGGACATTATTTATCCCGCCAGCCATCAACAACTGGCGCAGGCAATAGCTGAAGAAGGCGCTGTTGTTTCCGAAATGCCCATTAATACTCAGCCGTCACGCGGCATGTTCCCGCGCCGCAACCGCCTGATCAGCGCCCTGTCCATGGGTACGCTGGTGGTAGAAGCCGCTAAAAAAAGTGGTTCATTAATTACCGCCAGGTTTGCGCTTGAACAAAACAAAGAAGTCTTCGCCATTCCCGGTTCAATTCATAATCCCATGACGCGAGGCTGTCATCAGCTCATCCGTCAGGGTGCAAAACTGGTTGAAACAGCCGATGATATTCTTGAGGAATTATGTATTTCCCCGCAACTTACAAGCACATACCCACAAAAATCCGAAAAAAATACCCAAGAAAATCCGAAAGATCTGCCCAAGACACTTGACCCGGATCACCAAAAACTGCTCAAATGCCTCGCTTATGAGCCTGCCAGCATTGATGAGCTGGTCACAAACAGCAATTTTACCGCTGCTGAAATCGCTTCAATGTTACTTATTCTGGAGCTTGAAGGCTTCGTCATATGCCAGGATGGTCGGTATACAAACGTTAGCTAATCGTTTATTTGTTAACAAATCTTTTTATTACACTCCTGAGCAATAGACCACTTAGCAGGAATAGCAGGGCTTTTTTGAATGATAATTAAACAATCTGTCGTTGATGTTCTAATGTTTTTATTTGAACGTTATTTAGGCGATGATGAATTAAGTGAGACCAGTCGAGTAACCGATGAGCGTGACAGTATCCAGATCAGACTGGAAGAAATGGGTTTTCGTAATACTGAAATAAACCAGGCCTTTGACTGGCTGGAAGACCTCGCCGGGCTACAGGCAAATATTGAAGCTGACGAAGAATTTGTACCAATCAAGGAAACCAGTACACGTATCTATAGCAAGGAAGAGAAAAAACTGATTGGCGTAGAAAGCATTGGGTTTTTGAATTTTCTTGAACAAACCAGAATCCTTACCCCGGTGACACGTGAACTAATACTGGATCGTGTAGTCGCATTAGGCCATCCACTGGATTCCGAGCAGCTGAAATGGATCATTATGATTGTGCTGCACTCGCACCCGGGTGAAGAGAATGCTCTCGCCATGATGGAAGATTTTATTTTTGATGAATCAATTGACCAAATCCATTGATCCCGTTTATTTGACCGCCTGATAAAAGCACTAGACTAGAACTGTATGAGCAAAAATCTTGTTATCGTAGAGTCGCCTGCCAAAGCGAAAACTATCGAAAAGTATTTAGGCAAAGACTTTAAAGTCCTGGCTTCATACGGTCACGTGCGTGATTTAATCCCCAAAGAAGGGGCCATTGATACCGAGCACGATTTTTCAATGAAGTACCAGATCATTGAACGAAACGAAAAACACGTTGATAAAATCATCAAGTTTTTAAAAAAAGCGGAAACGCTCTATCTCGCAACTGACCAGGACCGCGAGGGAGAAGCCATTTCATGGCACCTGTATGAGCTGCTAAAAGAAAAAGACCTGCTCGAGAATAAACAGGTACACCGCGTTGCATTCAACGAGATTACCAAGCGCGCCATCAAGGAAGCAATAGATAATCCAGGTGAGCTTTCCATCGACCTGATTAACGCACAGCAAACCCGCCGCGCGCTCGACTACCTGGTTGGCTTCAACCTGTCACCATTATTATGGAAAAAAGTTCAGCGGGGCCTGTCTGCCGGACGCGTACAAAGCCCGGCACTGCGTTTAATCGTTGAACGTGAACTCGCCATTGAAGCCTTTGATCCGAAAGAGTACTGGACCATTGAAGCCGATGTCAGCAAAGGCAAACAGCCTTTCCAGAGCAAGCTGAACGTATACAACAATGAAAAAATGAAACAGTTCAGTATCACTGATACTGAAACAGCAACAGCAGCAAGGGACACCCTGCTAAAAGCAGCCAACGGCAAATTAAATGTCGACAAAGTTGAGAAAAAGGAAAGAAAACGTAACCCTTCTGCACCTTTTACCACCTCGACATTACAGCAGGAAGCCGCAAGAAAACTTCGATTCTCTGCACAGCGCACCATGCGAACTGCGCAAAACCTGTATGAAGGTATTGATATTGGCGGCGAGACCGTCGGCCTGATCACCTACATGCGTACCGACTCGCTGCATCTTGCCGGTGAAGCCATCGACGAAATTCGCGGTTTAATTGAAGAGCGCTACGGCAAAAACAACCTTCCCGATGAAGCGCGTGTTTTCAAAAATAAATCCAAAAATGCGCAGGAAGCTCACGAAGCCATACGACCGACTTCGGTTCGTCACGCGCCTGAAGACATTAAAGATAAGCTCAACCCCGACCAGTTTGCACTCTACGAACTCATCTGGAAGCGCACCATGGCATGCCAGATGATTCACGCCACGTTAGACACTGTCAGCGTAGAACTAGGCTGTGGCGATGGCAACAGCTTCCGCGCATCCGGCTCAACCATCAAGTTCCCCGGTTTCATGTCGGTATACATGGAAAGCAGTGATGACGGCAAAAACGATGACAGCAATGAAAAGCTATTGCCCGAATTAACCGAAGGCGAAAAAATTGACCTGCTGGAAATCAGAAACGAACAGCATTTTACCGAGCCGCCACCACGATTCACTGAAGCCAGCCTGGTTAAAACCCTGGAAGAATATGGCATCGGCCGGCCGTCAACATACGCCAGCATTATTTCAACACTGGTTAATCGTAACTACGTTGAACTGGAAAGCCGTCGTTTCACACCGACCGATATTGGCCGCATCGTTAACGGCTTTCTCACCGAGTACTTTACCAAGTATGTCGATTATGAATTTACCGCCGAACTCGAAGACGAATTAGACTGCATCGCACGCGGTGAACACGACTGGGTGCCACTGCTTAAAAATTTCTGGTCTCCGTTCAAGGAAACCGTCGACCATATTGAAGAAAACGTCAGCCGCGCCGACGTTGCACAATCGCGTCACATCGGAACTGACGAAGAAACCGGCAAACCAATATCAGTACGAATGGGACCTTTTGGTCCGTTTGTCCAGATAGGCGATAAAGACGACGAAGATAAACCGCGTTTTGCCAGCCTGCGCCCCGGCCAGAAGATGGCCGACATCACCATGGATGACGTTTACTTCCTGCTGCAACTGCCGCGCGACCTGGGCAAAACAGATGAAGACGAAGAACTTTCGACCAACTATGGTCGCTTCGGCCCATACGTGAAATATGCCAGCAAGTTTGTTTCCATCAATAAAGAATACCAGGACAAGGGCATAGACCCTTACAACATCACTCACGAACAGGCGATGGAACTGGTCAGGGCGAAAAAAGAATTTGATGCCAACAAACACATCAAAAACTTCCCCGGTACTGATATAGAAATATTAAACGGCCGCTGGGGGCCGTACATTACTGACGGCATGAAAAACGCCAAAATCCCCAAAGACAGAGAGCCATCATCACTAACACAGAAAGAATGTGAAGAACTGCTCGAAGCTGCCCCGTTCCGTCGCGGCAAAAAGAAAAAAGTGGCGAAAAAGAAAGTTGTGAAAAAAGCCGTTAAGAAGAAAACAGCGAAGAAAAAAACTGCAAAGAAAAAAGCTGTAAAAAAGAAAACAGTAAAGAAAAAGTCCGTCAAGAAAAAAGCAGTTAAGAAAAAAACAGCTAACGACGAGTAATCAATCTTGGCTAGTGATTTCGCTATCAGTCATGCCGCACATATCATCAGAAACGGTGGCGTAATTGCCTATCCAACGGACACCATCTATGGCCTTGGCTGCGACCCGTACAATCCTGATGCCATAGAAAGAATTAACCTGATCAAACAACGCCCGCTGAATAAACAGTTTATTCTACTGGCCAGCGACATCGAACAAATACGGCCACTCATACAAATAAATCCACAACTGGAAAAGCGTCTGACTGAAAACACCGAACCAACCAGCTGGGTGGTTGATGCCAGTCCGGATGCACCTCGCTGGCTAGTCGGCATCAACAACACCCTTTCTGTTCGCATTAGTAAACATAAAAACATTTATCCATTGTGCCAGGCTTTAGCTCATCCAGTCATTTCAACCAGCGCTAACATTTCTGGAAAAAAACCTGCCACTAGTGCCATGAAACTGCACCAGCTGTTCCAGAACAAAGTCGACAAAATACTAATTGCAGACTCGTACCAGCCAGGGCAGCCGTCAAAAATTATTCGCCTGTGCGATAATTACATCTTTAGAGAATAAATTCACATACATAATAATTATGAACACCGAAGACAAACCAGATATAGAAGCCGTAAAGTCATATTTAATCGAGCTGCAATCAAAAATATGCGAGGCACTCGCCAAAGAGGATGGCGGCGCTGACTTCATTGTCGATGAATGGCAGCGCGAAGCAGGCAATGGCGGCGGTATCACCCGGGTACTGAGTGACGGCAATGTCTTTGAACAGGCCGGGGTAAATTTTTCACATGTATCGGGAGACCAGTTGCCCGCATCAGCAACCGCACATCGACCCGAACTTGCTGGCAGAAAATTCCAGGCGATGGGGGTATCGTTAGTAATACACCCGAGAAACCCGAAGATCCCTACTTCGCATGCCAATGTCAGATTTTTTATCGCAACAAAAGATAATGAAGATCCAGTCTGGTGGTTTGGCGGCGGCTTCGATTTAACGCCTTACTATGGCAATGATGAAGATTGTATTCATTGGCATAGTACAGCCAAAAAGGCCTGCCAGCCTTTCGGCGAACATGTCTATAAAAAATATAAAACATGGTGCGATGATTATTTTTATATTAAACACCGTGATGAACAGCGCGGCATAGGCGGTCTTTTTTTTGACGACCTGAATGAAGAGGGTTTTAACAAAAGCTTTGATTTTATGAAAAGTGTCGGCGACCATTACATACCCGCCTACCTGCCTGTCGTGCAGCGCAGAAAAAATGACAGCTATACTGATGAACAGCGTGACTTTCAGCTTTATAGACGTGGCCGTTACGTGGAGTTCAACCTGGTTTATGATCGTGGCACTTTGTTTGGTCTGCAAACCGGCGGCCGAACTGAGTCGATATTAATGTCTCTGCCACCCGTAGTACATTTCCAGTACAACAGGCAGATTGAGAAAAATTCTGCAGAAGAGAAACTCTACCAGTATTACCTTAAACCCAGGGAATGGGTTGAATATTAAATTTGTCTTACTATGCGACTTTATTACAGATCATTTCACTGCACGTTATTTCGTTGCATACTGACGACATTGTTTTTAGGTAATTCAGTTAATGGCAGAGAAATGTAATTACCCTGCACTTTATCAACACCGCATATTTTTAACAGCCTGACAATCTCGGGACTTTCAACATATTCAGCAACGGTATAGCGACCCAGCGAATGCGCCACATCATTCATTGCGGTTACAATTGCCCGGTCAGTTGCGCCTCTCGCCATACTCCTGACAAACTGGCCGTCAATCTTGACATAATCGGTAGGCAGGTTTTTTAATTGCGAGAACGAACAGAAACCAGAACCAAAATCATCCAGTGAGAAACGGCAGCCGATTTTTCTTAACTCACTGATAAAATCATTGGCATCTTCCATGTTAGCAATAGCGCATGTTTCGGTTACCTCAAAAGTTAAAGTTCCCGGGTTAACATGGTAGGCCTCAATTAATTCCTTTATTCTTTCCAGTGACTCATCGCTATCGACCGTGTTACCGGAAATATTAATTGACAGACGAATATCATTGCTCGAAATGCCCGTGGCAACAGCCTGCTGCATTGCCCTTTCAAGCACCCACATATCAATTTCTGTCATCAGGTTAAAACGCTCTGCGGTTGGAATAAAACTATCCGGATAGTGCAACTCACCATCGTCACCAATCATACGCACCAGAACTTCATAACTGTATATTTTATCTATATCATTCATATGGCGCTGCCACAGAACACCATCCTGTGCAGGCAAATTAACAATATCGATGTCCTTCATTTGCATAATTGGCTGAAAATGCAGAACAAATTTGTTTTTTTCCAGGGCTTCTTTTATACGTGTTGACCAGCCTAACTCACTGCCCATGGTGTTGCGCTCGTCGCTGGTTTTTTCGTATAAGTGCGTCTGGTTTCTTCCAAGCCGTTTAGATATATGGCAGGCAATATCAGCATTCGCCATAACATCGCCTGCAGTAATGTCAGCTACATCCATCAAGGCAACACCAAAACTGGCATTCACGTGGTACATTTTTTCTTCATGATGCACACGCAGGTTTGATAGTGACGATCTTATTTCATCCGCAAGATTCACCGCTATACTTTCGTCTACATTTTTAAGAATTATGGCGAACTCATCACCACCGATACGCGCAGCTATATCGTGCCGGCGCAGGTGCTTGTTTACTTCACGACTCAAGTCGATTAACAGCTGATCACCAACTTCGTGCCCGGCTGTATCGTTAACATATTTAAAACGATCGAGATCGAGGTAAACAACTGCACTCATAATTCCTGAGCGCGAAACATTATTAATTTCTTTTTCCAGGCAGCTTTCAAAATAGCGCCGGTTATACAATCCTGTTAAATGGTCATGCGTCGCCTGCCATCGTAATTTTTCTTCCATCATTTTACGTTCGGAAATATCCCGGAACGCTATAACACTGCCTTCCTGCTTACCATTTACCGCTAGTGGATAAAGTGTGCAGTCTACCGGAATATCCTTTCCGCTCTGATGACGAAAATGCGTTTCCCATCCGTGTAACTTTTCTCCCGAATAATACGCATCTTTTAACATGTCGCGTTTATCACTGGTCCCGTCTGAATGAAAGGCTTCATAAGCAGCCATTCCTAGCAAGGCTTTTAAATCATGCAACCCCAGCACTTTCAGTGCAGCTGGATTCATAAAAGTGACACGGCCTTCTTTATCAACACCATAAACGCCTTCGCCAACTGACTCCAGAATTGCCGCCAGGTTTTCACGCTGTTTTTCGATAGAGCGCTGAACTTCTATAAAACGACGCATACCAGATAGACGCGCGAGGAATAATTCTTCCGCTTCATTTTTAAACATACATTCGATCGCACCGGCCTGCAGACAATCGCGTATAACAGAGTCCAGGTAGGTGCCGGTAATTACCGCTGTCCTTATTTCGGAGGTATGCGGATCATCACGCAGCTTCTGGCATAGCACATAGCCGTTTTGTCCCGGCATAAAATAATCAACGATAGCAATATCAATTTTTTGCTGGTGAGCAATCTCAAAAGCCTCATCAACAGAACTCGCGGTAATAACTTCATAATTGTTTCGCGCTAAAAGACGCTGATAATAGACACGAATACTTTTCGAATCATCAACAAACAGAATTGATATTTTTTGAGCATCACGATAGATTCTTCTCTGCTCAATGACCGGTTCATGTGTCACTGGGTCCAGCATTGCTTCCAGCGATGAGGCAACTTCCTGGTAGTTTTCCCACGGCACCAGGGCGGTACGCTGGCGGGTGCTCATCCAGTTCAGCAGATCGATCTCTGCGTCATTAGATAACAGTATTACCGGTACTTCGCTATAAGGTTCGCGATCAAGAATGACCAGTAACCGCTTTGAGTCTTTGAAGTGTTCATAATTTGGCCAGCCGACTAATATGGCCTGCAACTGTTGCCTTGAGCCCTGCAGAGATTCAATAGCCGCTTCAAAGCTGTCAACACTAATGACATCATAACCCTGCTTCTGAATCGTTTTACCAAGCATATACCGCAGCGTTGCGGATTCCTCAACAAGTAGGACACGTTGCCTGGTCACAGTTTCTGGCATGCTTTTCCCCAAAAGGCTATATCGTTATTATATTTGAATTACTGCGATAGTAGTGCATACCCGGCTCCCGTTCCTCAAAACCCGATATTCACCCTGATTTGATCTCATTTCATCTACATATATAGCAATTTCGGCTGAAAAATCCAGTAATTCCCTGTGATAAGGCTCGTATGTGAATAAAAAAGCCGGCATTTGCCGGCTTTGTCTAAAATCGCTTAAATTTTGCACTTGAGGAAAGACTTTTATGGTTCCAGCTTAACCACATTTGTCTTTACCGAAGTCATTTCCACATGGCAATGTTATATGTATTATTACTCTAATGATTTACTCAACACCAAGACGAATTGCTGCAATAACCTCTGATTCTATCTGTAACAATAACTCTCTCGCCGCACTATTCTGCGCGACAAAACCGGGACGATTAAACAACACCGTAGTGCGTCCATCCTTTTCGATCAGGGTTAGATGCAACGGACAAAAACCCAGCATTGCGGTATCAAGATTACTGACTTTATTTGCGTACCAGCCATTACAGAAAACCATGCTGCGTATTTCTGTAAGCTTATTGCGATTATATTCATCGCCCCACTTTTCAGAAAACCGTTTAATATTGGCGCCTATATCGGGTTCAAAAACAACATAAAACCGGGCATCTTCCAGACTTTTGTAAATATTCTTATATACAGCCGAAACCGGTTTTTCTACTTCCAGGCTAAACACTGCGCTCGACTGCTCAACAGCAATCAGCGAAGAAGCCGGCAGCATTAAGGCCAGTAGAATCACCCATTTATTTAACAATCTCGTTAATATATTCATCTTCGTAGTCTCTTTTATATAGTTATGGCAGTATTATGCCATTGAATTTGCGGTCTGTTACAATACCGCTATTGAAAAACCCAGTGGAGCAAAACGTGGCCAATACCGGTAAATATTCAGCGACACGCATGCGCCGTATGCGTCGCGACGAATTCTCTCGTCGATTAATGCGCGAAAACAATCTGACTGTCAACGACCTGATTTACCCGATGTTTATTATTGAAGGCGACAACCAGCGTGAAGCGGTTGAATCCATGCCCGGGGTCGAACGTCTCAGCATCGACCTGTTACTGCAGGAAGCGAAAGAATGTACCGCACTCGGAATTCCTGCAATTGCACTGTTCCCTGTTGTTTCACAGGGCAAAAAATCAGATGACGCTGCAGAGGCTTACAATGCTGACGGACTCGCACAAACGGCTGTCAGGGAATTGAAAAAGCACTACCCTGAACTCGGTGTTATTACCGACGTTGCACTGGATCCGTTCACCAGCCACGGCCAGGACGGTTTAATTGATGATAGCGGCTATGTGTTAAACGATGAAACAGTAGAAGTGCTGGTCAAGCAGGCGCTGTCACATGCACAGGCCGGCGCTGATATCGTTGCACCCTCTGACATGATGGATGGCCGCATCGGCGCCATTCGCCAGGCACTTGAAGCCAACAACTATATCCACACACGCATCCTCGCCTACTCTGCAAAATACGCTTCCAGTTTTTATGGCCCGTTTCGTGACGCGGTTGGCTCTGCAAAAAATCTTGCAGGTGGTCCTGGTGGCGGCAACAAGTATAGTTACCAGATGGATCCAGCGAACTCAGATGAAGCCCTGCATGAAGTCGAGCTCGATATCCAGGAAGGCGCCGATATGTTTATGGTTAAACCCGGCATGCCCTACCTGGATATTGTACGCCGCGTGAAAGAAACATTTGAAGTACCCACATACGTGTACCAGGTAAGTGGGGAATACGCGATGTTAAAAGCAGCCTCACAAAATGGCTGGCTTGATGAAAAGGCCGTAGTCATGGAAAGCCTGCTGGGCTTCAAACGCGCGGGCGCCGATGGCATTTTGACGTATTACGCTAAAACAGCTGCCCGATGGCTAAACGATAAAAGTTAAAACAGACGTAAATTCACATGAGCAATAACATCGACCGCTATGCTGTCTTCGGCAACCCGATAGCACATAGCAAATCACCGCAAATACATACATTGTTTGCCGAACAGACAAAACAGGCGCTTAGCTACAGCGCCGAACTCGCCGAGCCAGGCGACTTCGAACAGGCCATTAAAAACTTTATTGCCGACCATGGCAAAGGCATGAACATTACCGTACCTTTCAAGGAAGAGGCCTGGTCATGCGCTAGTAGCAGAAGCGGCCGAGCTCAACGTGCAGGCGCGGTCAATACATTAATACTGCAACCTGACGGCTCCCTGTTTGGTGACACTACCGACGGTGTGGGACTGGTACAGGACCTGGTACAAAATCACGGCATTCAGATAGAGGATAAGGATGTTTTAATCATTGGTGCAGGCGGTGCAGTTCGCGGTGTACTCGAAGCCATACTGGAGCAGGATCCCTCGTCACTGACAATTGCAAACCGTACCAGTCAGAAGGCCATTCAGCTGGCCTATGATTTTGCAGATATCGGACATACCAACGGCTGCGGCCTGGATGAAATAAAAACGTCCAGTATTGATGGCAAATTCGACATCGTTATTAACGGCACTTCAGCCAGCTTACAGGGTGATTTACCGCCACTGCCTGCCGCAATCTTTCGAGAAGACAGCTGCAGCTATGACATGATGTACGCCGCACAGCCCACACCGTTTATGAAGTGGTCAGCAGAGAATGGCGCCAAACAGGTATTTGATGGCCTCGGCATGCTGGTAGAACAGGCGGCAGAATCATTTTACCTGTGGCGCAATGTCAGGCCGGAAACAAAACCGGTTATCCAGCAAATACGAAACTTGCTGCTAAACAATTAAGCACGTGAGCAATGCTATCCGCTGATGGCTTCACTCCCGTTGCGGGAATGAAGCCATCAGTACTTACCAGGCCAGTGAATAACCGACATTAAAGATAATCGCATCCAGCTCAGGTGTTTCTTCGCCTGCTGGAACACCACTGTCATCAAACACCTGCGACATCATCTCGCCACGAACTGAAATCTCGCTGCTCTTACTCAAGGCATAACCATACTTCAGGCCCACGGTTGTGGTGGTGAACTTGGACAGCCTTGAGTCACTGCTCGCTTCTTGCAGCAATACATTACCACTGGCATCAACATCCGTACCCTGTACCAGGTTGTGTCGATAGAAATCCGCCGCGTCCTGCATGTAGTAGCGTACATGAGGCTGCAGATAACTATTGCCAAGTTCGTAGCGATATTTCATATCGAAGGTATTCGATGTAATACCCCAGTCGTCCCAGAAATAACGGTAGGACAGATGGATAACATCTTCCGTCAGGTGGTACGCTGTTCTAAAAAACAGGCTGTTGCGTTGACGTGAGTCCGGTCTTTTTTCATAGACATAAGGCAAATTCGTTGCATCAACTGCAGCAAGTACAGAATTGTCCGGCAGCCCTGTAACCGGGTCAACCACGGTTATAATTTTAAACGGATCGTTTAAATAACCATCGGTAATACCATATGAGTAATTAACTTCAAAAAGTGCATGTCGATTAACTACCTGGGTAACACCAATAAGAAAATCGGTGACTGTTTTTGTATCATCAGCACTTGCGCGATTTGTATCGCCCGGCGTTCTCATCGGACTAAACGCAATCGGTATTCCGCCTTCCGGTGTATAGGTATCATTATTAAATGCGATACCGGCGGTCAAGGTTGTATTTTTATTATTCAGATCCTGCATAAAGGAACCACTGACACCAACTGACAGGTAGTCGTATTCCACCGATGCATTCAGCCCCAGCTTGACCCTTGAAGAGCTGTTAACCGGCAGCGTCCAGTCTACCCCGGTTGCCACACGTGTATCTTTAAATGAGTCTTCTAACGGTGTTTCACCAGGCTGGACAACATAAGATGAATTACCTGATGGCGTAGTAAATGTCTGCGCAACCGATGAGGCATGCGCACCAGTCGGCGTTGCCCCGGTTAGCACATCGACAACCAGCCTGAGGTCAATTCGCTCATCGTCGCCTAAATCACGACCGGCATAAATTGCTGGCTCAGCAGCCTGTACCCTGCCATCGCCTTCACTGTAATAAAGAAAAGCGGTATCAATATCCCACTCTGAATCACTGGCCTGGGCAGCTGTAACCTGTAACAGTGTGCATGTCGCCAGACCGATCCGGCTTTTAATATTTTTTAATTGCATCCGCAACCTCCGCCACCGACACCCTGGCCGCCACTGGTTGCTTCTTTACTGAAATAAATATGCTCATCATAAAAATTATCAAAATAATCGGGCACCAGATTCATCGAATCTTTTGCCAGCAAATCTCGCTCCCAGGGTTCAACACCCATGGAACTGCAGCCTGATAACAGCACTGCAATTATTAATAGTGAAGTTAATCTCATTCTCAAAATTCCTGTTATTTCTTCAGCAAAGACTTGATAGCCTGCTCTAAATGTTTTTTGTCTTTCTCTCTAAAACCTACATGTGACGCATACACTTTGCCATCACGCCCAATCAGGTAACTGCTGGGCATACCTCGTAACTTATATTGTGATGCGCTTTTACCACTCTCATCAAAAGCCACCATGAAATTCACATCAACGTCTTTAAGAAAGTTATCTGCAAGTGATCTGTCTTTATCAAGATTAACCGCGACAACCTCAAAACCCTGGTCGGCATAACTTTTTTTGATATCATGCATCCACGGAAATGATTTCTGGCACGGCTTGCACCATGATGCCCAGAAATCGAGGTAAACAACTTTTCCTTTCAGGCTTTCAAGCTGAACCTTCCCCGATACTCCGGGAAGATCGATAGCTGGCGCCTCGCTGAGTGCTGCATAACCGCTCTGAGAGAACAGAACAAGGGTAAAAATAAAAAGTGATAATATCTGTTTCATAATGTATAAATTGAGGTATAAATAATGATAGCTAGAGTAATCTTCGTTTCTTAAACTATCCTTAACACTTATCAACTATTCGCCAGTTACAGGCTCTACAGGGCGGGCCTTTAAGAATTCCTTAAGAATTTTTAAGGAATATACATTAAAAAAATCAGCAGCTAACAATGGTTAAAAATAGTGAGAATATTACTGGTAGAAGACGATAGTTTACTGGGTGATGGCGTTTGCTCTGGATTAAGACGCGAAAACAACTCGGTCGACTGGGTAAAAAATGGTGAGATGGCACTTTCTGCCGTCGCGGAAACGCAATATGACTGCGTCATTCTTGATCTCGGCCTGCCCAAAATAAGCGGCATGAGTGTGCTTGAAAATATGCGCAAAGCCGCAAACACGACGCCTGTTTTAATTTTAACAGCGCAGGATGACATCTCCGACAGGGTTAAAGGGCTGGACGCGGGCGCTGACGACTACCTGGTCAAACCATTCGAGTTCACCGAACTGTGCGCACGCCTGCGCGCATTAACCCGGCGTATACGCGGCACTGCTTCAGAGTCCATACAATATAAAAACATAATAATTAACACTACGGCACATACTGTAGAGTACGATAAGCAGACCGTTGAGCTATCACGCAGAGAATACGCACTGCTGGTTGAACTGCTAACAAACCAGGCACGTGTACTGTCCCGCCAGCACCTGGAACAAAAACTCTATAGCTGGGGCGACGAAATCGAAAGCAACACTATTGAGGTTTATATTCACCATCTTCGCAAAAAGCTTTACCCCGAACTAATCAAAACCGTACGCGGCATTGGCTATATTGTCGCTAAAGAGTAAGCCATGTCGTTGCGCACACAACTGTTACTGCGTTTAATTATTGTTTCTATATTACTTGTTGGCGGCACCGCCTGGTTAGCTTACGAGGATGTACATCATGAAACGCGAGAGCTATTCGATGCTCAACTGGCCCGCTCCGCACGTTTAATTCTCAGTATCGCGCAATCCCAGTATGGTGATTCCAGCTTTTCACGAATTCAACAATATCTTGATGAAAACGGGCTGTCAGTTCTGTATATCGACTTTGAAGGACAAAGTGACGAACAGCAAACGGAGCATGGCCATATCTATGAAACAAAACTAGCTTTTCAAATATGGGACAACGAAGGAAACCTGGTAGTAAAATCCTACAATGCACCGCTAGAGCCCATGACAACTCAGGACAATGGCTACAATAACATCACTGCCAATAACTTTAACTGGCGCACCTTTAGTCTTCTCAGTCAAAACAAGCAATATCGCTGCATTACCGCAGAAAGAGTCGATGTGCGCAATGATCTTATTGTAAAAATAAACAATGATCTGTTTTACATGTTCATCATACTGGTGCCGGCTTTGTCCTTAATTATGTACCTGTCTATTGACCGTGGCCTGAAACCATTACAGCGCCTTGCTGCACAGATTAACCGACGTAGCGGTGACAATCTTGAACTAATCGCTAACGATTACAATTACTCTGAAATCCTTACTATTAAAAATGCCCTCAATCAACTCCTGCACCGCTTAAAAGAAACGCTGGCTCGCGAAAAACGAATTACTTCAGATGCGGCACACGAATTACGAACACCGCTGGCAGCAATTCGCCTGCATACCGAGCTGGCAAAAAACGCTAAAACCCGGGACGAGCAGAATGAATCACTCAACCAGGTTATACACGGTGTAGACCGAAGCACTCACCTGGTTGATCAACTATTAACACTGGCTCGCCTTGAACCGGAGTTACTGGCTAAAGATTTCACCAGGGTCAAGCTGTCCTCACTGGTTATTCAGGAAACGGCTTTATTATCGCCACTGGCTATTGATAAGGGCATCGATATATCATTCGATGAAAAAGGTTCTTCAACAATAGATGGAAACGAACCATCACTGCAATTACTGGTAAGAAACTTACTAAGCAATGCTATTTCTTATACACCTAAGGATGGCTACATAAAGATAAGTATCAGAAACCAAAAACAGAAAGTCATCTTTTGTATCGAAGACAGCGGCCCCGGCATTTCCAAAGAGGACCGGAAACGCGTTATGCAAAGGTTTTATCGGGTAGAGAACCACCAGACTCCTGGCTGCGGCATAGGGCTTTCTATTGTAGACAGGGTCGCACAAATGCATCAGGCAGAGTTAGTCCTGTCTCAGGCCGAGCATGGCAGCGGATTAAAAGTTAGTGTTACTTTTGGATAGAGGCTCGATTGCAGATGTTAGCACTCAGGCATTATTCTTTTTAATAAAAGCATCAAACTCGGCAGCAGGAATTGGTCTGCTGATTAAATAACCCTGAATGGTGTCACAGCCTAATATTTTCAGTAACTCAAACTCTGCCGTATTTTCAACACCTTCAGCAACAACACTCAAGCCAAGGTTATGCGCCAGCTCTATGGTTGAGTGAACAACAGCCTCATCATCTTTATTACCGGCCATTTCTTTTATAAAAGACTGATCAATTTTTAACTCGCTTACCGGCAGCCTTCTTAAACGGCTTAACGATGAGTAACCTGTTCCGTAATCATCGATTGAAAGCTCAATACCTAGCGCACATATATGCTCAAGCACATCGGCCAGGCGATCGTATTCAGATAAAAACAGATTCTCGGTAATTTCAAAAGTCAGCAATTCACCATCCATTTTATTTTTAATTAGCTGGTCAATATTTTTCTTAAAATCGGGGTGCATAATTGTTTGTGGCGACAGGTTTACCGCTACGCGTATTGCACCATGGTCCACCTTCCATCGTATTGCCTGGGCCAGTGCTGTTTCTATTGCCCAGTAAGTGAACTCATCGATCAGGCCATTTTGCTCAAGTACATTAATAAATATATTTGGCGGCACACTGCCATGTCGCTCACTGTTCCAGCGCGCCAGTGCTTCAGCCGCGACCACTTTACCGCTGGCCGTATTTATTTTTGGCTGGTAAAACAATTCATATTGCTTTTCACTTAAAGCCTTACGCACATCGGCAACCAGTACCAGGTGACCCTGAGAAAAATGGTCATCACCTGGATTGTAAATGCAGATATCAACTTTATTCTTTTTCGCTTCATGCATGGCGAAATCTGCATGGCTTAATAAACTGCTAATCGAATCGCCATGCTCCGGGTAAATCGCCACGCCGATACTGGCGCCAACAACGATATTATTGCCTGATATATCAAAAGGATCTTTCAAACTTTCGATGAATTGTTCGGCTCGCTTAACAGCTTCCTGCTGATTATGATTTTGCAACACGATAATATATTCGTCACCACCCAGTCTTGCCAGGGTATCCGTGTTATTGGTTCCCTGTTCAAAACGGCGGGCAATTTTATTGAGTAAATCATCACCAAGGTCATGGCCCAGCGCGTCATTAACATCTTTAAAAGCATCGATATCAATCAATAATATACCGATGGAACATTCATAGAGATCAGCGTCACAGATATCCCGGGACAGGCGGTCATAAAATAAGGAGCGATTGGGCAACGCCGTTACCGAATCATACAGTGATAAATATTCCAGCTCTTTACTGCTTTCTACCAGCTGTTTATTCAGGTTCTCCAGGCGTAAACGGTAACCCTCATTGATGTTATGAAAGGCTTCCATATCTTTTACTGCAATTGCATTTTCAATCGCCACCGAGACAATACTGGCAAAAAGCTGCAGTAAATTTAAATCTTTTTTATCAAAACTGCCGCCGTCAGCTTTATTTAAACCGGCTATGCCGCCAAGAAAACTTCTTTTACCCTGCAACGGTACAAGAATCATATTACCGACTTCCTTTTCCCAGCTGTTTTTTTCCTCGTCGCTGAGGTCATCCAGTACACCCTGCCACCAGGGACGCTTATGCTTCCATACCCAGCCGCATACGCCAAATTCCAGCGGCAGGGATTCACCCACTATTTCATCCGCATTGACACCGGCTCCGCCCCGGTAGGTATAAGTTTTACAGTTATCATCGAGCAGCGGGATTAGCAGTGTCTCGGCATTTATCAGTGTTTTTGCACGTTCGGACACAATCTGGAAAACCTTATCTAAATTAAGCTCACTGCCTATTTCAGTAAACGTTTTTTGCAGGAAATCAATCTCACTCTCCTTTTGCTGGAGACTTCGGTTTAAATCGATTATGTTTGACGTGTTTTCTTTTTCCACAACAACTCTGGATTTAATCTAATTAAAATCAACAACTTAGACAAGCTAAGAAAAACAAGTATATACCAGCCTGGTAAAATAGTCGGGTATTGATCACAAAAAAGTAAAATCAATAGCGACTATCGCCTTATTAGTATCGGCCGCGTAATCAATTTATTTAATTTATATATATACCAATATAATGAGCAGGAAGCCCTACCTGGAATGACGATTTTTAAGCTTTACGTAATGCTGCGCTGAATACAGCAGGAACTCTTTCTCCTTAGTCGTTAACTCGCGCACTCTTTTTACCGGACTGCCCAGCCACATATAGCCGCCTTCAATAATCTTGTTCGGCGGCACCAGGCTGCCGGCACCGACCATGGCACCAGACTGCACGACCGATCCGTCAAGCACAATAGAGCCCATACCAATAAGGCAAAGGTCTTCAATGGTACAGGCATGCAACACCACGTTATGACCAACGGTAACATCGCTACCAACCGTCAACGAATGACCGCCCGGAGCAAACTCGCTGTCATGGGTAACATGCAAAATACTGCCATCCTGAATATTGGTTCGTGCGGCAATTGATATTGAATGAATATCGCCACGTATCGAGCAGCACGGCCACACCGAACTATCTTCACCGATGGTTACATTTCCCGTTACCACGGCGCTCTCATCAACAAAGACCGATTTATCCAGCTGTGGTGTATGATTTTCAAAAGCACGTATATTTCGCATAATTAACACTCTAATCATAAAATTTTAAATAAATAAAACTATACCATTGTACAAGACAGTTTTAGCTATAAGCAGACTTAATCAGGTAAAATCACGGCTAATGGCTACACAAATTTCCCTGAACAATCTCATTAACCAGTTTCTGCCGTATATTAAAAATACATGGCGGCGCAGCGCTGTTCTGTTTCAAACTTTTATCAGCGAAACCCGTATTTTTTTTACGCAGCTGATTAAAACGCTAGCCGGTTTTTTGACTCTCATCAAACGGCAGTTCAATGATGGCATCGATTTCATTGCCCAGCATCCACTGGTGGACAAACTGGAAAGCTGGCTTAAAACAGTACCGGCTTCAGTGGCACGCTTCAAGCTTTTCATTAATCAACAGTATTCTTTTTTAAAACAGCAGCCTGCTTTCAAAAAAGCCGTACTTTACGCACAGCTAACCCGGCTGGATAAACCTATCGGTATTCTGCTTTTATTATGGCCAACACTGATTGCACTGTGGATAGCTGCGGGCGGCTGGCCAGACCCGATGGTTCTATTTGTTTTTGTCATCGGTGTGATATTGATGCGCTCAGCAGGATGTGCCATCAATGATTATGCTGACCGTGACATTGACGGCAAGGTAAAGCGCACTACCCAACGGCCACTGGCGAGCGGAAAAATAACCGAAAAAGAAACCCTGGCTGTTTTTGCAACACTTAGTATTCTGGCTTTCAGTTTAGTGTTATTAATGAATACGCTAACCATTATCATGTCACTGATTGGGGTCTTACTTGCCGTCAGTTACCCCTTTATGAAGCGCTATCATTACCTGCCACAGGTGCACCTGGGCGCTGCATTTGGCTGGTCTGCACCAATGGCCTATGCCGCACAGGCAAATGAAGTCACCATCATTACCTGGCTGATATTTCTTGCCACAATTTTATGGGCAACAGCTTATGACACCATGTATGCCATGGTGGATTATGACGATGACATTAAAATCGGCGTGAAATCAACAGCCATCCTGTTCGGCAACCAGGATAAATTAATCATTGGCGCTATCCAGGTATTACTGATTTTAAATTTACTGCTTATTGGCCACCGCGCAGAACTCAGCGGTTTTTATTACCTGGGTGTGGCGGCGGCCACAGTCTTCGCCGTGTACCAGCAATACCTGATCAAGGACCGAAAACGTGAATTATGTTTTCAGGCATTTCTAAATAATAACTATTTTGGTATGGCGATATTTGCCGGGGTACTTTTAGATTATCAATTTGCATCAATCACTTAATCATCTACTTCAGTTTTTTATCGGCGCACGCGCAATACTCAACACACCCACCCGTTCCACCTTATGACGCTTTAACAATCGTGCCAGCTCGTTAACCGTAGAGCCGGTGGTAACCACATCATCAATAATCAATACCCGTCTGTAAGCCAGTTTTTCCTTAACGGCAAAAGCACCCTTGATATTTTTACGCCGCTGCCTGGCATCGAGACCGGTTTGTGCTCCGGTTTTACGTTGCCGGATAATGGCGTTGTACTCTATCGGCAGCGCCAGCTTTTTCGCCAGCACCCGGGCAATCTCGATCGACTGGTTAAAACCGCGCTGGCGTAACCGCGAAGCATGCAACGGCACCGGCAACAGGCAATCCGGCCGCTCGGCCTCAATCATTTTGACGATATGCGGCTCCGATAAAAACAGCTCGCCAATCGTACGTGCGCAGGTGATTTTTTCAGCAAATTTTAACTGGTGCACCAGGCGCACAATGTCATCCTCGTAGCGAAACAGGCTGGCGGAATAATCAAATGCCGGTAACTTGGTGATACATCGGCCGCATAAGGCCTTACTGCCGTCCCCGCTCCCGGAATGGCCGTCGACATCAACGGCCAGCGGCAGGGCGCAGCGCACGCAGCAGGTCAAATTAAACGGCTGTGCATGATAGCAGTCAGCACACAGTTCGATGTTCGGGCGTACCGCCGAGCGGACCACTGTCTGCTGGCATAAAAGACAGCGTGAAGGAAACAGCTGGGTAAACAACCGGTATGCAAGTTCCATTTTGGCTACTCTTCCTTGTAGTGTAAGATAGCTATCCATATAACGACCTTTAGTATAACGAAACATACCAGCCATGTCAGAAACCCGCACCGCAGAAGAAATTGTTGTCGAATTACGCAATAACTGGTCAAAACAGGAAATTTCAGCCCTGTTTGAACTGCCTTTCAACGACCTGCTGTTCAAGGCGCAGTCCATCCATCGTCAGCATTTTGACCCAAACGAGGTGCAGGTCAGCACCCTGTTAAGCATTAAGACCGGCGCCTGCCCGGAAGACTGCGGATACTGCTCGCAAAGCGCAAAAAATAATGCCGAGGTGGAGCGTGAGCGTTTACTGCCGCTGGACGAGGTCATAGAACAGGCAACACTGGCAAAACAGAATGGGGCCAGCCGCTTCTGTATGGGCGCCGCATGGCGCAACCCAACCGATAAAAACCTCGATAAAGTCATTGATATGATTATCGCGGTGAAAAATATCGGCCTGGAATCCTGTGTCACCCTGGGCATGCTGACGGAAGCACAAAGCATGCGCCTGAAAGAAGCCGGCCTGGATTATTACAACCATAACCTGGATACCTCGCCGGAATATTATGGTGATGTCATCACCACGCGCACCTATGACGATCGCCTCGACACCCTGCAATACGTACGTGATGCCGGCATCAATGTGTGCAGCGGCGGCATACTGGGCATGGGCGAACAGCAAAGTGACCGTGTTTCCCTGCTGCAGCAACTGGCAAACCTGCCCAAACACCCTGAGAGCGTGCCGATTAACATGCTGGTACAGGTAGAAGGCACACCGCTGCACGGTGTCGATGAACTTGATCCGCTGGACTTTATCCGCAGCATTGCAGTTGCCAGAATTTTAATGCCACAGTCTTTTGTGCGTTTGTCTGCCGGCCGCACAGAAATGTCCGATGAAACCCAGGCCTTGTGTTTCCTCGCCGGTGCAAATTCGATTTTCTACGGTGAAAAGTTACTGACCACTGCAAACCCGAATGAAAACCACGATCTGCAGTTATTTAATAAGCTGGGCATTAACACCGCTGCTGCAAAAGACGGTGAGAAAATCTGCAGCAAAGCCTGTGCATAAACCGCACGCTATAAACCTGCATTAAATAACCGATCACCGACTTTTGAAAGATCTCAGCCAGGCACTCAGGGAAAGAAAACAGCAGCACCGTTATCGCAAACGGCGAATAACACAAAGTCCACAACAGGTTGAAATGCAGATTGATGGTAAAAATATCATCAGCTTCTGCAGCAATGACTATCTTGGCCTGGCCAACCACCCACAGCTTAAACAGGCCGCCATCGATGGCATCAACGCCTTCGGTGTCGGCAGCGGCTCTGCTCACCTGGTCAACGGCCATTCAACTGCGCATCACCAGCTTGAAGAAGAACTCGCCGAATTCACAGGCTACCCGCGAGCCATTTTATTTTCTACCGGTTACATGGCCAATATCGGAATCTGCCAGGCATTAGTTGGCAAGGGTGATTATGTTTTTGAAGATCGCCTGAACCATGCTTCGCTACTCGATGGTGGATTAATAAGCGGCGCGCGTTTGCAGCGTTACCTGCACAATGATGTGTCCAGTCTGGAAAAAAAGATAAAATCTGATACCGATGCCGAACAGCTGGTACTGACCGATGGCGTTTTTAGCATGGACGGTGACATAGCCGAAATACCCGCGCTGGCAGCACTGTGTCAGTCAAGCAAAAGCTGGTTAATGGTTGATGATGCGCACGGCTTCGGCACACTCGGTGAAACCGGTAAAGGCTGCCTGCAACACTATTCGTTAACGAATAAAGACGTACCCATTTATATGGCAACACTGGGCAAAGCTATGGGCACGGCTGGCGCATTTATCGCCGGCAGCGAAGACCTGGTTGAAACCATCATCCAGCAGGCGCGCAGCTACATCTACACCACAGCCATGCCTGCAGCTATTGCGCAGGCAACACGCTGCAGTTTAAAAATCATACAGAACGAACCTGAACACCTGAACAGTCTGAATAATAATATTGCCTATTTTAGGCAGTGTTGCGAACAGTCAGCTGTAGACATCGAAAACAGCCAGACCGCCATTCAACCATTACTGATTGGTGATGATAAAAAAGCAGTTAGTATTAGTGAGCAGCTATTTGAAAAAGGATTTCTGGTTACCGCGATTCGCCCACCGACTGTCCCTGAAGGCACTTCGCGCTTAAGAATTACATTATCAGCGAAACATTCCAGCAATCACATTGATCAGTTAATCGAAACACTTATACCATTATTAATGGAATAATTAACTATCTGATTCTTAAACTTATATTGCAGGCGTATTTTTTTGCCCACCATAAAACCTGTAAACACCTTTAGCAATAATAAGAATTATCAGCCATGCCAGTATCATGGTAACAACAGTATGGCTTAGAAAATGATCGCCTATTAACATCTTATAGGCACCCATAGTCCATGCAACACTTAATACAGTTACCGCCGCAATCACTTTATTCCTTTTCTTTCTGAAGAGAAACACTAAAGATAAAAGAGCGAAACCGCCACTCGCGTGCCCTGCAGGATAGCATCGTATATTTTCCGTTTGAGAAAAACTTTCCGGGTATGGCGTGAGTAAAGTGATATGTGGATAACTGCCACCGTAATACTCCAGGTCTTTGGGACACGGTACATTTGTTGTAGCCTTCAAAGCACCTACAGTCAAAGGAACAATCATTGCTGAAAGAAATACAATAGAAAGTCCCGCTTTATTATTTTTCACAAACCGGGAGTTCCTGAACAATAATGACCCGATGAGGCTCAGCAGAACGAACGCAATAATTACTTTTTTTATTCCGTCATAAAATAAAAACTTCGTTATTGCTTCATCCCTGTCCAGAAGCCATTGGCCGGTCTCAAAATTATAAAAAAAATTCTGCAGCCATAGATCAAGGTCGCTGTATTCAAACAGGGTTATTGATAGCAGTAAAACAACGCTCGTGATAAAGATATGTTTAGTCTTCTTCTTCATGATCGATTAAATCCATTGATTGATCATAAACTGATGTTTCTACTTCCATCATTCCTAAAAGGGTATGAAAAAGATTATCATGAGAGTATTCATTATGAATTTTTTTATCTAACAATTCGAAGTTGATTTCATGCTGAAAGTTTTTGCCAAACCAGGCAATAACCGGTACTTTCTTTTGCACATCTGGCGCAAGCATATAGGGCAACCCATGTAGATATAGATTGTTCTCGCCCAACGATTCACCATGGTCACTCATATATATCATTGCCGCCTCAAAACCTTCATCATTCATTTCTAACAATTCGATCACTTTCGATAAAAAGTAATCAGTGTACAAAATGGCATTATCATAGGTATTATTGATTTCTTCCGCGCTACAATCTTCCAGTTGATTCGTGTCACAGGTTGGCGTGAACTTTCTAAACTCTTCAGGATATCGTTTATAATAAGCCGGCCCGTGATTACCCATTTGATGCAGAATAATAAATATATCACCTGTAGGGTGGTCATTTATGTAAGACTGAAGTTCAGCTAACATCCCCACATCCCGACACTCCACATCACAGGTTTTATTTTTATCCGATGACTTGTAACTTTCATAAGGCACTCTGACGGCCACGCCCTTAGAATCCGAATTATTATCCAGCCATAAAACATTGACTCCTGTACGCTGCAAAACATCGAGGATGTTTTCTGTGGCATTAGCCTCAGCTTCATCATAATCAGTCTGGTCATATATCGAAAACATACAGGGCACTGAGACAGCTGTCGATGTGCCGCACGCCCAGAAATTGGTAAAACTTACGACGTCTTTCTTTTCCAGGACAGGGTTGGTTTTTTTCTCATAACCATTTAAAGAGAAATGATCGGCTCTTGCCGTTTCACCAACAACAAGAACAACAAGTTCTCTATCTACATCTGATTCCTTGATTTTTGCATCCTCGGCAATCAACTTGAATGGCAGAGCTACGCTATCAACAAACCTTCCGGAATACTTTGCCGCTGAATAAATATAATACACAGGATTTGCGTAATACCTTAATGATTTATGCTCTCTGAAAAAGGAGGCATAAAAGTCACTAAATACTATAATTGCAGATACCATCACTACTACAGAAAGCGCAATCAATTTAACTTTTGAAAAAACTGACTCTTTATATGATCCGTAAACAATCCTGGATTTATATATAAGCAGTGAAGGCACAATGCCGAGAAGTAGTAAATATAAAATCTGGCGAATACTTAGCAAGTCCAGTGACTCACCAATATCAGTGCTTATAATATTATCGATCATTGTTTCGTCGATAATAACGTTATAGGTATCCATGAAATATGCAGCAGAAGCTGACAGCAATAGAACAGTGATCAATACCGGCTTAACAGTATGTTTATAACAGACGAGGGACAACAGAAAGACCGTTAAGCCACCTAAAACAACAGACAATGACAACAGGAACAAACTGTTTTTTACGTTGAGAGGGTAAATATCTATAACGTTTGTATAAAACGTCATATTGCCAAAAATAACGATTAATAACGACGTTATTACAATGAGTTTTGAGGTTGTTATCTGTTTCATATAGTTGTTTTTTTACCCGGGGCTTATAACTGTCTGCTACGACAAATACTTGAAAATAAATCAGATCGGACGTACGCATGAGCTAGAGCCTATATCAGGCAAGTCCTGTACCAGAAAGTTCAAAACACGAAGACAGGGAGGCAGGCACCTCGATATTATAAATTCATACTAGCTCCGGATCATGAAGTTTGACTCCATGATATACAGCCAGGTAGTTATAGGTATATTAATTATGTATCGAAGCTACATTTTTTATCTTTGTTCAGCTAACGGCCTTGCTCAGCGGTGCGTAGCGTTTTTAGCGAAGCATCCGCTACAGCTAATTGTTAGCGCTTTCATTTATATATTCACCGTTAAGCATTTACTAATGCGTCGCGCATCTGCATATAGGCGATTAAAAATTCAAAGAACATTCGCCAAAAAAGCTCCATAAATAGAAAGCAGAATATGAAAAAGGCTATAAGTTTAGTTTGTTGCTTTATATTTAACGATTTCCATATTAACTCCTTTCCGTTTTCATATGTGGTATTTATAAATTGATACTTACCAATGAGCCACGTAAACAAGAACCACATTCCGATTGGTAATATAAATGCACCAATGTAATAGAATATTATTAAAACTTCAGTGCTAATAAAGCTTCTAAAAGTAAGAAAATCCATCATGTATTATTTAATACCTATGTTTCTTTTTGTGATGCTAGCGCTTCAACCCAGTTGACCTGCAATTTGGCGTGTAACGAAGCGAAACGACGAATACCTGGGACAACTGCAGTGACTTGTTTTGTGTTTTTAAATACATTTAGTAAAAAGGGCTCTACCCCCCCCTCTTTAATTACTGACCCATTTATTTCTTTAAATTCAAATTATCTCCAAAAATATCATCAGGTATCAACGTATAGAAATAGGGAACATAGGTTAAAACTGTACCTTGATATATACCAAGATTTCTCCATATTTCAGTAAGTTCGGCTGAAAGAGATTCGTTGTATGGGTCTTCTTTTAACAATTCTAATATCGATATTAGAGGTTTTAAACTGTCTTCCTTTGCGTAAGTATTTAACATCTGAATTGCGTCATTAATATTTTCGACATTCATATTATCTGTAATATTACTCATTTTTCTTTTTATCCATATTTATCAACCATTAAGGGTAGCAGCCGCCTTTTATTATTTTACTTTCCATCTATTACACATAACGTTTGAAATAACGCGACGTGCTTTTTGCGGTCGCCGTTAATTGACTTGTTATGTTCTGCTTATTCATAGTGCGTCCATAGCCTTATAACTTTTATAATTTTTTCTTTTTCATATATTTGGTATACCAACCTATGTTGTATGTTGATGCGTCGTGAAAATGCACCAGATAAATCACCCACCAACTTTTCATAGGGTGGAGGATTTTGGTAAGGGTCTATTTGAATTATATCTAAAAGAGATTTGGCTTTGTTTTTTAACCCTGAAGAAGCAAGCTTTCTAGCATCTTTTTGAGCCTGTTTTGTATACACTATCTCCCAGGTCACCAATCAAGCTCCTTGGTGCTTTCTGATAGGTCTTGTTTCAATCCTTCCTGGATAGACTCTCTCATTCCGGGCACTGATAATAAATGAAGTGTTTCTGAAATTGCATTCCAGTCTTCTTCGGAGACTAGAACAGCATTACCTCTTTTTCCTGTAATTACAACAGGTTGGTGGGTTTCAGTCGCTTCATCGATAAGGCTATATAGCTTAGATCTTGCCTCGGTTGCATTTAAAATTGTCATGATTATTAGCCTCCATGCACAAGCGTACGCCAAAACGTACGTATAATCAAGTTTTTAAAACATAACGTTTAAGCTAAGAGGCCGCAGCGAAGCGGAGGTCGCAACTTAAACGATTTGTTAGAAGGCTACTCTGTAACAATTGTGAAGAACCCTTTGTAATTAATGCCAATTTTATTGTGCAACCATGAATATAATGGATACCCGAGAAAACCAAATAATGCACCATTTAGTAACGATACTAAAGGTGTTCCAATAAATGCGAGCGGTATTATCGAGATGCCAACTTCACTAATATTCAACAAAACAAATATTGGAGCTGAAACCAGGCCGGCACAAAACCCAATTATTGCAGAAAGCTTAATTAGAGAGATAAGGTTAAGTTTGAATTTAAATACAGTTGTATTTTCCATAATATTCTTCTAACGTTTGAAATAAGGGGCGCGGCGTTTTTTGCCGAGTCCCAGCCGCGCATTTTGCTGGCGAACTTGATTGATTTGTTATAAGCAGTATTTAAATTAACGTTGACTACCATGGGCCGCCCCAATTAAGTGGTAAAGCACATATTTCTTCTTTTGAGATAAATCTATACTTTGTCACGACATTGCTGTTATTTAAATCAAGTTCGTAGATGCACCCTGTTTTTTTGTTTTCATATCTTCGAGTAGTGCCATGGTCTGACTCGGTTATTTTTACTGGCTTTCCATAATAGACCTCATGTAAATATACATCATCACCAATGGCTAAAGCCAAGTCATTTTTAATATGATGAGTGCAGCCCGTTAGGAGTGCTGAAAAGGCTAACAATAATGACATTTTTAAATTGACCATAATCAAATGTTAAGTAATTGATATATTCCTTGGTGTCGTTCTGAGCTTATAACGTTTGATATAACGCGACGCGCTTTTTGCGGTCGCTGTTAATTGACTTGTTATACCTAATTGCCAGTAGTATTACTTAATTTAATTTTAAGTTCTTCACCAAGAGCCTGCATTTGTGGTTGTATTTCTTGTACTTTTGACTCAGCAATTTTTAAAACTAAGGCGTTCAACTCTGGCATTTTTTCAATGTATTTTTTACCTGATTTTGACCTGAAGAATGTAAGTAAATCTTTGATTTCGCTTTCACTATACACGCTAACATAAGCATCAATGTACTGATCTTTTATATCCTCCCACTTAAAGGCAGAAAATAGCAATTCTATGGTTTTATTAAGATGTTCATCGATAATAGGCTGTGAACCTACGGGAAGATCTAATGCTTTAAGTTGTCTAGATTGCATATCTTTAATGTTTGTAGCCATACTTTTCATAGTGGCGTCAATATTTAATGCTAATAGCATTTCTTCTGTAACCTTTCTGTGAGAAGTACTGTCAGCCAATACTGGCGCGGACATTATGCAAATTAGTAGAGTTGTGAGTACGCGTTTCATTATTTTCCTTTTTTTAGGTATAACGTTCGAGTTGAGGGGCGGCGCGGCTTATTGCGCCGTCGCTCTCGAACGACTTGTTATATGCGACTTACCACCGCACCCAGTATAAGGAGATAGCTCACATACTTGCAGCCAATATGCAGTTTGCTCCTTATCATTTAATTTAGTAAATATTTCAGATAATAAATTTGCAGCCAACCCGTAACCATCAGTTTTAGTTGCAGCGAATCTCTGATACCAATAAATAGTCTCCCATATATTATCGTCTCTAAGTGTGTGCCCGAGTGCTAGATATGCTGCAATATTATTTTGATTTGCTGCCTTGCGGTAATACTCTTTCTCTAGTTTTTGGTTGCCGCTAAAGCCATAACCCATACCCACTGAGTATTGAGCAGAACTAATGCCAGCATTAGCTGCATTTAGACAATACTTGTTTTTGTTTGCGATTTTATAATTATCACCCTCTTTAACAAAGGACAAGCACATTTTCTCATTTGTGCCAGTGCCAGCAATAACAACGATTGGAGAAAGCAGTAATATAATTATGATCGGATAGTATTTCATCTTTTAAGCATATAACGCTTGAACTCAGTTGACCATAATACAGAGCGAAGCGGCGTATTATTGGTCAACTGCAGTGACTTGTTATACGTTTTGTTAATTTGGTGCACCTTCTGTCCAATAAGCCTCGTTATAGTCATAGTTTACGTTTGCCGTGCCAGAGCTTATAGCAAAAAATGGTTTTTTAGATTTTAAGTTTGTATAAGGAAAATGTGCTGTTGTAAAAGTAGCAACTTGCATACGCCCGGATTTATGCCAAAAAATGTCAAATGGAATTGGCTCATTAATTTTAATACCTGATTGAACATCTATCCTTATTTGGGTAATGCCTTCTCTAATGTATTCATAAGCCAACCAATACTCATTTGTGTTTTCTATATGCTCAAACACAATTTGAAATGCATGTTGTTTTGGGTCTGTATCATAAACGC